>JAAVZR010000030.1 GCA_022791755.1 Lachnospiraceae bacterium | reverse complement strand
CCTTCGGACCCCAAGTGCCGTCTTTTGGTGGCTGGCAAGGCAACGGAATGAGGCGTACTGGACGTACGCCGATTGACGTTAACGCCGCCAGCCGCCAAAAGACGGTACTTGGGGCGAGTGTCCCCTTGTTCACTGAGGGTAAAGCTGCAAAAAGACATGGATGATGGGAGAGGAGAAAGAAATGCAGAAATTCAGTGTGGAAGAGAAAGCGGAACTGGAAGAGCTATTCAGAAAAAGGGACAGCGAACGCCGGGCCCGGGATCAGCAGCTCAAAGTGGAGAGATACCGGCGGCTCAATACTTATGTTAAGCCAGGGCAGGTACTCTTTGCCGGGTCCAGCCTGATGGAACAGTTTCCGGTCAATGAGCTTATACAGGGAGAGAGTCTTCCTTTCGCCGTCTATAACCGGGGAATCGGCGGATACACGACCCGTGACCTCCTGGAAGTGATGGATGTCTGTATCTACGATCTGCATCCGGCCCACCTGTTTTTGAATATCGGCACCAACGATATGAACGGGCCGGACTACCGGGAAGAAGAGCTCATGAGCCGTTACCGTGAGATCCTCACAGGCATCCGCAGGAATCTGCCCCGGACAAAGATTCATCTGCTGGCCTACTATCCGGTGAATCGCACGGTGGGGGAGAGGGATCCGCGGATGGGAATCATCTTCTCCTGGCGCACCAATGAGCGCATTGCAAAGGCCAACGAGGCCGTGCGCCGTCTGGCGGAGGAGTTTGAAGCCGAATATCACGACGTAAACGCCGGTATCACCGACGAGAATGGCGAGCTTAAGGCGGAGTATACGGTGGAGGGGATGCATCTGTACGGAGACGGGTATCAGGCGGTCCTTAAGGAGCTGCTGCCTGTCCTTCGTGCTCTGTCCCTGTAGGAGAGCTGACAGAAGGAAAGGGACCGGCGAAATGAAAGGAGATGGCGATATCGCCGTTTTCGCAGATCGTGATATGATCCACCAGCTCAACGAGAAGGTCGCGGGTCAGATGATCGATATTCTGAGTCTCTTTCATGGCAGACAAAAGCGGATCCTCCGGGACTATGGCGTCTGAGCGCTCTGTCCGTTCCGCGTTCAGCCGGGCCAGTATATCTGTGAGAGAGGCGGCCTGTTTCTCATAGTCTGCTTTCATATCCCGGTATTCCTCCCGGGTGATCTCCCCGTCTTTCCAGTCCTGGTACAGAAACCGCTTATAGCGGACGATTCTTGCCAGCTCCCTTTCCCTGGCTGCGATCAGACTGTCCAGGCAGTGAGAGAGGGGCTTTTCCGGAGAAACACGGTCGATTTGGGAAAGCATCCGGGCACAGGAGACCGTCGTGCCGATCTGATGACGGATGGCGGACAGGACCGCCGCTTCCAGGCAGTCGTGGCGGATGGCATGCATGGTACAGGCGGACCGGGAGCGGTTTTTGTAGGTGGAACAGGCATAATAGACATGTTTTCCGCTCCTGCTGCGGGTGACTGCCCTTTTGCAGTCGGCGCACCTTAAGAGGCCGCTGAACAGGTGGACCCTTCTTCCTCCGGGGGATGTCCTGGTATCGCGCGTCAAAAGAGCCTGTACCTGGTCAAAGATCTCATGGGGGACGATCGCTTCATGGGTATGGGACACCCGGATCCATTCCTCCTTCGGCACATTCTCGATCTGATGTACCTTGTAGCTCTTTACCCGGCGGCGGCCCTGCACCAGGTCCCCGGTATAAACCGGGTTCGTCAGTATGGTGTGGATCATCCGGGGGCCCCACAGGGGATCTTCCTCCGAGGCCGAGGATACCGGCAGACCCTTTTGGCGGCGGTAGGCCGTGGGCCCCGGTACGCCGTGTTCGTTCAGCCACAGGGCAATGGCCCTTTTGGAAGAGCCCTGAAGGAACAGGGAATACACCTGCCGCACCGTACCGGCCGCCTCCTCGTCCACCAAAAGGCGGTGCTTGTCCTGCGGATCCTTGATATAGCCATAGGGGGCAAGGGAACCGATATACTCACCGTTTTTTCGTTTATAGTCAAATACCTGCCGGATCTTTCGGGAGGTTTGATAGCAGTAGTTGTCATTCATCACATGGGTGATGGGAATGGAGATATCGGATATGCTGTCAGGATTCCTGTAGCTGTCCACCTGCTCCGCCAGGCTGATAAAGCGGATATTCATCTGTACGAACAGATTGTCGATCAATGCCCCGGCGTCGCTGTAGTTCCGGGAAAAGCGGGAGAGGTCTTTCACCATCACACAGGTGATCCGTCCGTTCATCACATCAGTTAAGAGACGCTGAAAGCCTTCCCGCCTGGCGTCGGTCCCGGTGTGGCCATCGTCCGCATACTCTGCCATGCTTTCAAACTCGTCCATATGGCGGCGGTAATAGCCGACCAGCAGATCGCGCTGATTTTTCACACTGTTGCTGCCGGTCGGTCCCTTGTTCGCATCCTCCCTGGAAAGGCGGATATAGATACCCAGACGCCAGCGCCGTCCGATGTCTGACGCGTATGACGTCTGCCGGTATCCTCTGTCTTTTGTCCGTGTCATGTCTTCTCCTTTCTGTCTCCATACCGGAGCCTTCCGGCCTTTGGGACAGGGTCTTTTCTACAGGAAAACCTGTCGTTTACAGTCCTTTTTTCCGGCGGATGAAAAAGGCGGTCAGCAGTTCCTGGAGAGAAGGGCCGTCTGCGGCAAATTCGATCTTTACTCCCACGCTGCCCACGCGAAAGCAGTACGGGCTGTCCGGAGCGCCGCCTGCACGGTCCGACGCATCCCTATTCGCTTCGCCGATACCGGCGCCCTGCACCGGGCCTGTGTGCTGTATTTTCTGTTCCATGATATTTCCTCCATACATCCTGTTACGATATCCATACTTTTTGTGACAATGGGATTGTCTATTTGTCCCATATCTGGTATCCTGATAAAAAACGTGGTGATGAAAATGCTGAAATTCGCGATTTGTGACGATGAACCTGTCATGGCCCGGCAGATCTTAGGACAACTGACAGATTATATAAAGGAAAAGCAGCTCGCGCCCTACTGCGCCGATCTCTTTTATGACGGCCGTTCTCTCCTGGAGAGCGGCTGCGATTATGATCTGATTTTTCTGGATATCAGGATGACACAGCCGGACGGAATGGAGACGGCCAGGATGCTGCGAAAGCAAAGGAATCACAGTCTGCTGATCTTTGTGACGGCTTTAAAGGAATATGTGTTCGACTCCTTTGAAGTGGAGGCCTACGACTTTCTGGTCAAACCGTTAAAGACCGATCGCTTCAGGCGGACCATGGACCGTGCCCTCCGGTCATTGAAGCAGCGGACTTTGAAACAGATCCTCATCCGGCGGGGAAACTCCTGTGAGATCATCCCCCTGGCTCAGATCGTATACTGTGAGGTACAGGGCCGCAAAATCTATATTCATCAAAACGACGGCACGGTTATCGACTACTATGACCGGCTGGAGGAACTGGAACGGCGTGTGGACGGGCGGTTTTTCCGATGCCACCGAAGCTATCTGGTCAATCTGGGGTATATCCGGGGATGCAATGCCGGTCAGATCGTACTGCCGCGGGACGAACGAATTCCTGTCTCCCGCCTGCGGGAGCAAAATCTGACACAGGCGCTCTTACAGTATATGAAAGAAAGGAATCTCTGAAATGGACTGTTTCGGCCTGTGCTTCGACGCCTTTTGCCTGATAATTCAGAGTGTGATGCACATGATTTTTGTCAGCCGTCTTACGGGGCAGAGGCAGAGAACGGTCCATATCGCCGTCTATCTGTGCCTTGTCTGCCTCACGAGCTTTATCTGTTATATCTTTTCCATTCCCGGGTTCGCAGCGATCGGGGCGCAGTTTCTTATCCTGTACGGCATAAACCGCCTGGCATTTGGGAACCGGCCCCCGTCATCCTGTGTGGCCTCCCTTCTCGCTGTCTACATTTATCATCTCTCCTTCGGAATCATCAATTCCATAGAAATGCTGGTACTCCCTCCGCTGATCGGAACATACGTTCTGTACGCGGTGCTTCTGTTGTCCACAGGAGCCGCCTTTTTCATATGCGCTTTTGGTTATACCGCCGTCCTGAAGCTGTTATCTCTGAAAGCGGACAGCCAGACTCCCTATATCGGGCTGGTTTTGCTTCCCGGATTGTTCTTCTTTACGGCGGAGCTGTATATTCTTCACACCTCCTACAGTCCGCTTTCTGCCGCCTTCCGGCCATTTGAAGCCGGAAGCCATGGCATGCTTTTGTTTTTGCAGAGCCTGGGGCTGGGGGCGCTGTTTTGCACACTGTATGCTTACCGGCACCTCTGCCTCGGTTTTCAGGCGCAGGCAGCCCTTCTCTCTCTGACACAGGCCACCCAGGCGCAAAGAACCTATATCGCCGAGGCGAAAACACGCTACGAGCAGACGAAGGCCTTTCGGCACGATATCAAAAATCATCTGGCCGTACTGAACGCCCTGCTGGAAAAAGGGCAGCTCAGCGAGAGCCGGGACTACTTAAAAAAACTGGAAACGGTCTCATCCTCCCTGTCATTTCCCTGTCAGACAGGCAATCCTGTGGTGGATATCCTGCTCTCCGAGAAGCTGGGGATGGCAAAGGCCGACGGCATCGGGGCAAAGGTGTCGCTGCTTCTGCCTGTTCCCTGTGGGATCGACGATGTAGACCTGTGCGTGATCTTTTCCAATGCCCTGGACAATGCCATCCATGCCTGCCGCGCTGTCAGGGAAGACGGGTTCATTCACATAAGCGGAGAACGGCAGGGGGATTTCTATATGCTGATCTTTCAAAACAGCTGTTCGCACGAGCCGCTGCCGCCCATGGGAACCGGGCTCTCCAATATCCGGTCCGTGGCCCGAAAATATCACGGCGCCATGCTGACGGAAAAGAAGGAGGGCGTCTTTACCCTGAATGTACTGCTGAATACACAGATGTGATAAATCCCTCTTCTGACCGCCCTTCTGTTTCTCCTTTGGCAGCAATATTTTAACACAGCCGTGCAAATCCTGCAACGCATTCCGCATATTCCGTCCGGAAGATCCCCAAATTTATCCTCCGCCGGGGTAGACGGACTTCGTCCGGCATAGTATAATAATTCCAGGAAACGCGCGTTTCGACGTAGTCTTACTGCAAAGGAGAATGGATTTTATGTGGGCTTATGAAAGTGTATTTTATCAGATCTACCCGCTGGGCTTTTGCGGAGCGCCTTTTGAAAACGACGGGCAGACAAACCCCCGGATCTTAAAAGTCATCGACTGGATTCCCCATATCCTGGAGACCGGGGCCAATGCGGTCTACTTTTCCCCGCTTCTGGAATCGGACACCCACGGGTATAACGCCAGGGACTACCGCAGGCTGGATGTACGTCTGGGGACTAAGGAGGATTTTTCTAAAGTCTGTAAAAAGCTTCACGATGCCGGGATTCGTGTGGTTCTGGACGGAGTGTTTAACCACGCGGGCCGCGGCTTTTTTGCCTTTCAGGATGTGCTTAAAAACCGGGAGGCTTCCCCGTTTCGCGACTGGTTTTATCTGGATTTTCATGGAAATTCGCCGTACAATGACGGGCTGTGGTACGAGGGCTGGGAGGGCAACTATGACCTGGTGAAGCTGAATCTCCATCATCCGGACGTGGTGGAATACCTGTTTGAGAGCATCCGCATGTGGGTGGACTGGTGGGATATCGACGGCCTGCGCCTGGATGTGGCTTATTGTCTGGATCTGGAATTCGTGCGCAGGCTCCGCAGCTACTGCGACAGCCTGAAACCGGATTTCTTCCTGGTGGGGGAGATGCTTCATGGCGATTACAACCGCCTTCTGGGAAATCAGATGCTTCACTCCGTGACCAACTATGAGTGCTATAAGGGCATGTGGTCCAGTATGAACAGCCGTAATATGTTCGAGATCATCCACTCCCTGAACCGTCAGTTCGGTCCGGAACAGTGGACGCTGTATAAGGGACAGCACCTTCTCTCGTTTGTGGATAACCATGACGTGACCCGGGCAGCCAGCGTCCTGACGAATCCGGCCCATCTGCCGCTTTTGTATGCGCTGTGTTTCGGCATGCCCGGCATTCCCTGCATCTATTATGGAAGCGAGTGGGGCGAGGAGGGACATAAGAGTCAGGGAGATCAGGCTCTGCGCATCTGTCCGCCGATTCCTCTTAAGACAGAGCTGACCGAATGGATCGAAAAGCTGGCGCAGGTAAAGAAGAGCAGCGAATCGCTCAATTACGGCGCGTTCCGGTCCGTGCTGCTCACGAATCTACAGTGTATCTTTGAGCGCAGGTCCGAGCATGAGAGAATGCTGGTGGCCATCAATATCGGCGACGCCCCTTTCCCTGCCCGCTTCGATGCCGGCTGCGCCCGGGCGCAGGAGATGCTGAGCGGTCAGATCGTCGATCTGGGAGGCGGCTTCGAGCTTCCGGCCTACAGCGCCATGTTCTGGAAAATGGAGCGGTGAATTTTTTTAAGTAAATATTGATTTCTCCATTATTATCAAGTATACTCGTAATGGCAGGCAGAGAAGAAGATGCTCTTTGCCGGTACAGGAAGGACAGGATATTATATATGGAAGAAATATTGACAGTGGCACTGGATGCCATGGGCGGCGATCACTCCCCGGACGAGATAATAAAGGGGGCCGTACAGGCTCTGGAGAAAAAGCGGAATATACGGATTCTTCTGACCGGCCCTCAGGAGCTTTTGCGAGAGAAATGCGCACAATATACCTATGATACGGCCCGTATGGAGATCGTCAATGCCACGGAGGTGATCGGCTGTGACGAGGCGCCGGTATCGGCGATCCGTCATAAGAAGGACTCCTCCATCGTGGTGGCTTTGCAGCTGGTAAAGGATAAGCGGGCCGACGCCTTTGTCTCAGCCGGCAGTACCGGCGCTGTTTTAGTGGGCGCCCAGATGATCGTAGGACGGATGCGGGGGGTCAGAAGACCGCCTTTAGGCGTTTTCATCCCCACCACAAAGGGCGTATCCCTGCTGGTAGACAACGGGGCCAATGTGGATGCCCGGCCGGAGCATCTGCTACAGTTTGCCAGGCTGGGATCGGTGTACTATGAAAACGCCATGGGAGTAAAGAGCCCGCGGGTAGCGATCGTAAATATCGGTGTGGAGGAGGAGAAGGGCAACGCTTTGGTGAAGGCCGCCTATCCGCTTCTGAAGGAATGTCCCGACATTCATTTCACCGGCAGTATCGAAGCCAGGGAGATCCCCCACGGCGGGGCGGATGTGATCGTCTGCGAAGGCTTTACCGGCAACGTGATACTGAAGCTCTACGAGGGCGTGGGCGGCGCGCTGATCTCGGAGATCAAGAAGGGGATGATGTCAAGCGTGCGCAGCAAGCTGGGAGCCCTGTTGGTGAAGCCGGCCCTGAAGGATACGCTAAAGCGTTTCGACGCCAGCGAATACGGCGGAGCGCCCCTTTTGGGGCTCAACGGACTGGTGGTAAAAACCCACGGCAGCTCCAAAGCCAAGGAGGTCTGCAATTCGCTGATCCAGTGCCTGACCTTTAAGGAACAGCGGATTCATGAGCAGTTTGAACGCCTGTACCGTCAGCCGGAGACAGAGGAGAGCCCGGCGCCATAGAGAGACTTACGGGAGCCTTCCCGTCAGTATAGAAAAGGCCGGCAGTTCCGGCAAACAAATCATATCTGAAAGGATGGATAAAAAAATGGAATTTGAAAAATTGCGTGATATCATTGTGGAAGTTTTGCAGATTGAGCCCGACAAGGTGACAGTGGATACGGCGTTTGAGGATCTGGACGCAGATTCCCTGGATGTATATCAGATCATTTCCGCCATCGGCAGCGAATTTGATATCGAGATTTCCGATGAAGACGCGGAATCCATCACGACGGTGGGCGATGCACTGGAGAAGATCAAGGACGCGGTTAACTGAACATAGATCGCTGCATTACGAGAACGAGGCTGTGGCAAAACGGCGGCTAGACTGTGTTTTGCGACAGCCTCTGTCCCTCATCGGGGCAGAAAGGAATTTTATGGACCAAAAGATACTGTTTGAGGAGCTGGAGGCGGCCATAGGCTACCGTTTCAGAGACAGGGCGTTCTTACGGCAGGCCCTGACTCACAGCTCCTATATCAATGAGCATCACATGCAAAAAACAGACTGTAACGAGAGGCTGGAGTTTCTGGGCGATGCGGTGCTGGAGATCGTCAGCAGCGAATATCTGTATCTCCGGTATCCAAAGGACCCTGAGGGACGTCTGACCCGTATGCGCGCCAGTATTGTCTGTGAATCTACGCTGGATTTCTGTGCCAGGGCCTTCGGCCTGGAACGGTATCTGATCCTGGGACACGGAGAAGAGGTTACCGGTGGGCGCCGGCGGGCTTCCCTGGTATCCGACGCTCTGGAGGCACTGATCGGCGCGGTCTACCTGGATGGCGGTTTTGCTAATGCGAAAGAGTTTATCTGCCGCTTTGTACTGAATGATCTGGAGCATAAAAAACTCTTTTTTGATAGCAAGACCATCCTACAGGAGCTGATCCAGAAGGAGGACGGCGGCGGACATCTGTCCTATGAGCTCACAGGAGAGACCGGTCCGGACCATGATAAGCAGTTTCAGGTCCGCGTCCTTTTCCATGGCAGGGAAATCGGGCAGGGATCCGGCCATACCAAGAAGGCGGCGGAGCAGCAGGCTGCCTACCAGGCGATACTGCGCCTCAGAAAAGAACAGGGAATGGATGAAATATGTATTTAAAACGAATCGAAATATCCGGCTTTAAGTCCTTTGCCAACCGGATCAACCTGGATTTTACCGACGGAATCACCTGTATCGTGGGGCCCAACGGCAGCGGCAAGAGCAATGTGGCCGACGCGGTGCGCTGGGTGCTGGGCGAGCAGAGCGCCCGGCAGCTCCGCGGATCCAATATGCAGGATATCATTTTTTCCGGCACACAGAACCGGCGTCCCCAGGGATCAGCCTATGTGGCCATCACCATGGATAATTCGGACCGCAGTCTGAACCTGGAATATGACGAGGTCACCGTATCCCGCCGGGTCTACCGTTCCGGCGAGAGCGAATATATGATGAACGGAGCCGCCTGCCGCCTGCGGGACATCTATGAGCTGTTTTACGACACGGGTATCGGCAAGGAGGGCTACTCCATCATCGGTCAGGGGCAGATCGACCGCATTGTCAGCGGCCGTCCCGAAGAACGCCGGGAGCTTTTGGATGAGGCGGCCGGTATCGTGAAATTCAAGAAACGCAAAGCCGTCACCCTCAAAAAGCTGGAGAGCGAAGAAGCCAATCTGGTGCGGGTCAGCGATATCCTGAGCGAGCTGGAAAAGCAGGTGGAGCCCCTGAAGCGGCAGTCGGCCCTGGCAAAGGAATATCTGCGGTTAAAGGATGATCTGCGGCTCTATGATATACGGAATTTTCTCCTGGAGTCCGAGACCAACGATAAAAGAATCGGGGAGACGGCCGAAAATGCCCGGATCGTGGGCGGTCATCTGGAGGAAGCAAGAGAGACGGCCGGACAGTGGAAGGAACAGTATGAAGAGATGGCAGGAGCTCTGGAGGAGCTGAACCGTCAGATCGAAGACTGTCATGGCCGCGGGGTCCAGGCCGGTATCCGCAAAGAGAACCTGGAAGGACACATCAGCCTGCTGCGGGAGCAGATTCGCAGCGAGGAACAGAGCGACGAGCACTACGGCAGCCGGATGAAGAGCATCGAAGAGCAGCTGGCTGCCCATGAGGCGGAGAAAGCAGAGCTTACCAGGCAAAAAGGAGAGCTCAATGAAGAGCTGGACCGGCTGGACGACGAACAGACAGAGAAGCAAGCGCTTCTGGAAGCGCTGGATGACGAGATCCGAAACCTGGAATTTCAGGTGGAACACAAGAAAAAAGGGATCATTGATACCATGAATGAAAAGGCCGGCGTGGGGGTGAAAATGCAGCGGTATGATACGCTGTTGGAGCAGAGCTCCGCGCGCCAGGCTCAGATCCGCGCTCAGCTTCTTCGGGTCCGAAGCGAGATGGAGACCTGGCAGGAGACGGAAGATACCCAGGAAGAAGAACGGGCCCTGTGGCAGGAGAAGCTGTCGCAGCTCACCGCCGCCGCCGGGGAAGCTTCCGCCAGGACCCTGGCTTTCGAGAGACAGATCGCCGGGCTCCAGAAAGAACAGAGCGAGGCAGAGCGCCAGGTGCAGTCCTGCGCAGCCAGACTGGAATCCCTGAAAAATATCGCAGAGCGCTATGAAGGTTATGGCAACAGCGTTCGGCGTGTCATGGAGGCGAAAAACCGCTATCCCGGTGTGGTAGGGGTGGTGGCTGATCTGATCGAGGCAGATAAGAAATACGAGATTGCCATAGAGACAGCCCTGGGCGGATCCATCCAGAATATCGTGACGGAGACCGAGATCTGTGCCAAGGGGCTGATCTCTTATCTGAAACAGAATCGATACGGCCGGGCCACCTTCCTGCCCCTGGAGAGCATCCGAAGCAGCGGGGAGTTTAAGGAGACCGGCGCCCTGAGAGAGCCGGGCGCCATCGGCCTGGCGGACACGCTGGTGCGCGTGGCCGGCGCAAATGAGGCGCTGGCCCGATACCTGTTAGGACGTGTGCTGGTGGTGGATCATATCGACCATGCTCTTGCCATCGCCAGAAAATATCATTACCGGATCCGCATGGTGACACTGGAAGGAGAGCTTTTAAATACCGGCGGCTCTCTGACGGGAGGCGCGTTTAAAAACAGCAGTAATCTTCTGGGGCGCAAACGCGAAATCGACGAACTCACCGCTTCCTTAACTGCCAGCGAAGCCGTCCGGGATGAAAAGAGGGACGAGCTGCAAAGGGCCGTGGCCAGGCAGAACGAGCAGAGAGCTCTGGCGGCCCGCCTAAAGGAAGAGGCCGGCGAATGCCGTCTCCGCCTGAACACAGCGGATATGAATCTTTGCCAGGCCAGGGAGAAATACCAGGAACTGCAAAAAAGCTGCGATGAGCTCGGCCGGGAGGCCGGACAGATCGACCGTCAGAAGCTTCAGATCGAGGAGAGCCGCTCCAGGCTTCGGGATGAGTCAGAAAGTCTGGAAGAGCGCAACCGGGAATCGGAAGAAGAGATCCATGAACACGGCCGGTCGCTGGAGGAGAAGCGAGCCAAACGGGATCAGGACGCACAGATTCTCTCCCAGGTCCGCCTGTCCTTTGAGACCATGTCCCAGAAAGACAGCTTTCTTCTGGAAAACATCCTGCGTGTGTCAAAGGAGATGGAAGCCCTCCATGACGAGGCCGGACAGATCCGGGAGGGGATCCTCCGCTCAAAAGCTTCCGCGGCGGACAAGCAGGCCCGGATCGAGGCGGCTTTAAAAGAGCTACAGGAAGTGGAAGAGCAGAAGACCGGACTGGAGGCGGAAGCCGCAGAGCTTTCTGCCAGGCGGGAAAAGGAGTCGGAGAGCCAGAAGATCTTTATCAGTAAGCGGGAAGTGCTTTTAGAGGAAGTCAACCGGCTGGACAAGGAAGCCTACCGGCTGGAGAGCCAGCTGGAGAAATACAGAGAGCAGAAAGAAAGCCTGATTCATTATCTGTGGAGCGAATACGAACTGACACCGGCGGCTGCCAGGGAGTTTCGCCGGCAGGAGGGCGAAGCGGACAGCCTTTCCCATATACGGACCCGCACCCAGGAGCTCAGAAAGGAGATCCGGGATCTGGGAGACGTAAACGTCAACGCCATCGAGGAGTACCGGGAGGTCTATGAGAGATATTCGTTTCTGAAGGGGCAGCATGACGATCTGACCGAGGCCAAGGAGTCTCTGGAACAGATCATCGCCGAGCTGGACGAGGGGATGCGCCGTCAGTTTACGGAGAAATTCGAGGAGATCAAGAATGAGTTTGACACCGTGTTTAAGGAGCTTTTCGGCGGAGGGCACGGGACACTGAGCCTGACGGAGGACGAAGACCTTCTCACCGCCGGTGTGCAGATCATCGCCCAGCCCCCGGGCAAAAAGCTGCAAAATATGATGCAGCTGTCCGGCGGAGAAAAGGCGCTTACCGCCATCAGCCTCCTCTTTGCCATACAAAATCTGAAGCCGTCGCCGTTTTGTCTGTTGGACGAGATCGAGGCGGCTCTGGACGACAGCAACGTGGACCGTTTCGCCGGATATCTGAGCCGGCTGACCGGCCACACCCAGTTTATTCTGATCACGCACCGCAGAGGCACCATGCTGCGGGCTGACCGGCTATACGGCATCACCATGCAGGAAAAGGGCGTATCCACACTGGTCAGCGTAAATCTGACCGAGGAAGGAGAGGAAGCATGAGCGAAGAAAAAAAGGGATTTTTCAGCCGTCTCAAGGAAGGGCTTGCCAAGACCAGGGCGAATATCGTCTCCGGCGTCGACTCCATATTCAGCGGTTACTCGGAGATCGACGACGAATTCTATGAGGAGATCGAGGAGACCCTGATTATGGGGGATCTGGGCATCAATACGACCACAAAGATTCTGGAGGATCTGCGCCGCCGGGTAAAGGAAGAGAAGATCAAAGATCCTGCCCAGTGCCGGGAGACGCTGATCGAGAGCATCCGTACCCAGATGGATCTGGGGGAGAACGCTTATGACTTTGAAAAGCAGCCTTCGGTGGTGCTGGTGGTGGGGGTCAACGGCGTAGGTAAGACTACCTCCATCGGCAAACTGGCCGGCCAGCTGAAGGATTCCGGCAAAAAGGTGATGCTGGCCGCCGCCGATACCTTCCGCGCCGCCGCTGCCGAACAGCTGATCCAGTGGGCACAGCGGGCCGGAGTGGACATCGTCAGCGGCCATGAGGGCTCCGACCCTGCGGCCATCGTCTACGATGCGGTGAATTCCGCGAAATCCCGCCATGTGGATGTACTGATCTGCGATACGGCAGGCCGTCTCCACAATAAAAAGAATCTGATGGAAGAGCTGAAGAAGATCAACCGGGTCATCGACAGGGAATATCCGCAGGCCTGCAAGGAGACGCTGGTGGTACTGGACGGCACCACCGGCCAGAATGCGCTGGTCCAGGCCAGACAATTCATGGAAGCGGCGCCTGTCACCGGCATCATTCTGACGAAAATGGACGGTACGGCCAAGGGTGGCATTGCCGTGGCCATTCAGTCCGAGCTGGGGATCCCGGTCAAGTATATCGGCGTAGGGGAGAAGATTGACGATCTGCAAAAGTTTGACGCCGGCCAGTTTGTGCGGGCGCTGTTTGACCGCTCGTAAAAAAGGCAGAAAAACCCATGGCAGACCGCCAAAGAAAGAGGAGGTAAGGAGAGATATGGAAAAACTGACCCTGGAGCGTTTTGAAGAGGCGGCGGAGATCGTCAGCCGGGTGACACTGGAGACAAGGTTAGTCTACAGCGAGTATTACAGCGGACTCAGCGGCAACAAAATTTATTTCAAACCGGAAAATCTGCAATATACCGGCGCGTACAAGGTCCGCGGCGCATATTACAAAATCAGTACGCTGCCGGAGGAGGAGAGAAAAAACGGGCTGATTACGGCGTCCGCAGGCAATCATGCCCAGGGAGTGGCCTACGCCGCCCGCTGTTTCGGTGTGCCGGCCACCGTGGTGATGCCGGTGACGACGCCGCTTATCAAGGTCAACCGCACCAAGAGCTACGGAGCCAATGTGATTCTTCACGGCGATGTCTACGACGACGCCTGCGAGTATGCCTACCGTCTGGCCGAGGAGCAGAAGCTGACCTTCATCCATCCCTTTAACGATCTGGCGGTGGCTACCGGCCAGGGAACCATTGCCATGGAGATCGTGAAGGAGCTCCCCACGGTGGACTACATCCTGGTGCCCATGGGCGGCGGCGGACTTTTCACCGGAGTGGCCTCCCTGGCAAAGATGCTCAATCCCCATATCCGTGTCATCGGAGTGGAGCCGGCCGGGGCCAACTGCATCGAACAGTCCCTGCGCCAGGGAAAGGTGGTCACGCTGCCCCGGGTCAATACCATCGCCGACGGCACGGCGGTCAAGACCCCCGGAGACAAGCTGCTGCCCTATATCCGGCAGAACATCGACGATATCATCCTGGTGGAGGACTCGGAGCTGGTGGTCGCCTTCCTCGACATGATGGAAAATCACAAGATGGTGGTGGAGAATTCCGGTCTTCTCACCGTAGCCGCCCTGCGCCATCTGAAGCATGTGAAGGGCAAGAAGATCGTCTCGGTCTTAAGCGGCGGCAATATGGATGTGGTCACGGTGGCCTCCGTGGTCCAGAGCGGCCTGATACTGAGAAACCGTATCTTCACCGTATCGGTACTTCTGGCGGATAAGCCGGGAGCCTTAGCCAATGTGGCTCAGATCATCGGCGAGGAACAGGGCAGTATCATCAAGCTGGATCACAATCAGTTTATCAATATGAACCGCAGCGAGTCGGTGGAGCTTCGCATCACCATGGAAGCCTTTGGGCCGGAGCACAAGGAACAGATCGTGAAGGCCCTGGAGGAAAAGGGATACCGTCCCAGACTGGTGAGCACGACGGCCACATACGAGATGTAAGAGGAACTCGGACTCTGTCGGAGGGAGGGAGCCATGAATCCGGAATCTTTTCAGTCCTACACGGAACGTATCATTAAAAATTGCAGCCGGGTAATCCTGGGAAAGGACGAGGTGATCCGTCAGCTCACCGTCTGCTATCTCTGCAAAGGCCATATCCTGCTGGAGGATGTGCCCGGTACGGGAAAGACCATGCTCTTACGGGCGTTTTCCAAGACCGTGGGCGGCGTCTTCAGCCGGATTCAGTTTACCCCGGACCTGCTGCCCTCGGATCTGACCGGTATCAATTTCTATAATCAGAAGACCGGTGAATTTGAATTCCGGCCGGGGCCTCTCTTCGCCGGTGTGATCCTGGCCGACGAAATCAACCGGGCCACGCCGCGCACCCAGTCGGCTCTTCTGGAGAGCATGGAAGAGCGCCAGGTGACGGTGGACGGCCACACTTATCCGATGGCCTCGTCATTTATCGTGATGGCCACTCAGAATCCCATCGAATCCTACGGTACGTTTCCTCTGCCGGAAGCACAGATCGACCGCTTTTTCATGCGGCTGGGGATGGGATACATGACCAGGGAGCAGGAGCTTCTGGTCATCGCCCGCGCCTCGACGCTGTCTCTGGTGGAGGAACTGTCCCAGGCGGTGACCCCTGCGGAGACGAAAAGCCTCATGGAGACCTGTCATCAGGTACAGGTCAGCCCGGAGGTGGCCGGCTATATCATGGATCTCATATCGGCCACCCGGTCCGCCCAGGATCTGGCCTGCGGCGTCTCCACCCGCGGGGCCATCGCTCTGTACAGGGCGGCGCAGGTGACAGCCGCCATGGAAGGGAGAGATTATGTGATACCGGAGGATGTGAAAAGAGAGGCGATACCGGTACTGGCTCACCGGATTGCCGCTGCCTCCAGCCAGCGTCTGGATGCGGAAGCTTATCTGGCGCGGCTGATCGACCAGGTGGCAGTGCCCCTGGAAGAAATGCGCAGGCTATGACGATACTGTGCCTGATCTGCCTGGCGGCATTGGTGGTCTGTCTGGAGAAAAGGTGGGCCCGCGCTTCCCTGACCCGCCTGTCCTGCCATGGCGGCTGTGACGCCTCTCTGGTGGAGCCAAAGACCACCGTCACCTGGAGCGCCACAGTAGAAAACCACAGTTCTCTGCCGGCGCTGTATGTGCGGCTTACACAGACCTTTCCGAAAGAAGCCGTTCCGGAATATGAGAAAGAATCCTCTCATATGACGCAGGGGCGGCTTAAGACGCACGCCTATGTGGAAAAGTCATTCTTTCTTTCTGGCCGGAGCAGCTATACCTGCCGCCTGACCTTTCACCTGCCTGCCAGGGGACGGTATCTCTTCGGAGAGAGGACTCTCTACAGCGGAGATTTACTGGGATTTCGGGAGACTTCCCGGGTGGAGGAATTGGAACAGCGCATTGTGGTGATGCCGGCCCGGACACAGGATCCCCGGTCTTTACAGGTCCTGGGAGGCTTTCTGGGAGACATATCTGTGCGCCGTTTCCTGATGGAGGACCCCATACTGATCACGGGCTTTCGGGACTATACCGGCAGAGAACCGATGAAAGATGTGTCCTGGACCCGCACTGCCGTCTCCGGGCGTATGCAGGTCAAACAGTACGATCATACTACGGAACAGACCGTGATGGTTCTTCTGAATATGGAGGGAGGACAGGCAGAGGATCTGGAGCAGTGCTTCCGGATTACCAGAACCGTGTGCGAGGAGATGGAAGACCGGGGGATTCCCTATGCCTTTCGGACCAACGGCGATGTAAAGGGACCGGTGGGACAGCTGGCCTGGCTGTCGGAAGGTCTGGGAAGACAGCATCTCCATACTCTTCTCTATGGACTGGGGCAGGCGGGATATACCTGTTTCTTTTCCCTGGAGTATCTGGTGAAGCAGACCCTGCGCCAGATCAAACGCGGACAGAGCTATCTGCTCATTACGCCGCCGGTGAAATCCTCCGGGCAGGGAGTTCTCGATGAGCTTCGCCGGATCAGCGGAATGCCTGTGTGCGTGCTGACAGGCAGAGGGGAGGAAATATCATGAGCGTGATTGCGACGGTCCGTGTCTTCGCAGACCTGTGCTTTTATTTTGCCGTGGGCAGTTTCTTTGGGAAGCTCTTCCCTCTTGGGAACGCCGGTCTCCTGACGGCTCCCATGTGCGCCTTCGGAGCAGGGATTTTTACCTGGCTGCACTGGAAAAAACCCTTGCTTTCACACCTTGCGCTGCTGCTCCCTCCTCTGTCTCTTTTTTGGGCCGGATCCTGGACCGGGCTTCTGTTTTTGCTGCCTCCTCTTATCTACACGGAGTCGCTTCTTCTCAGAAACTGTCAGACCACGGAATACTGGACCTATCGGGAAATGTTCGGACGTCTCGAGATTCTCTGGGCCGCTCTGCTTATCACTGCCATGCTGTATGAGATACTCCATGTGAACTATGACGTCCGCACGGAATCCAGAATCCCGGGAATGCTCTTTTACGGAGGACTCCATACCCTGTCCGGCATCTTTCTTTTAAGACAGCTGCGCTTAAAGGGCAGCGGAGGGAACCGCTCCCTGACGGTGAATCTGCTGGAGCTGTCCGCGGTGGCCGGTACGGCCGGCGGGGCGGCTTCCCTTCTGTGGATGGGCCGCGGGCTCTTCACCATTCTGCAAAGCGCGCTGTATAAGCTGATCGGAGGGTTTCTGACTCTCATCCTCACCCCTCTGTGGCTGCTGATTCCCAAGGGTCCTCTGGACATGCAGAAGCCCGGCGACTATGAGACGTCGGCGGAGGCGCTGACCGGGGAGGTCATGACGGCTCCGGAAGTTCTCGGGGTACCCACCGAAGAATTCATCCGCAAAGAGCCGGCGTCGGCCTCCCGGTCCGGGTATCTGTCCTGGATGGCAGCGGCGGTCATTCTGATCGTGATTCTCTTACTCATGTACCGGATCCAGAAGAAAGGAGGGGGCGGGGAGACGCCGGAAGAGGGAGAGACCGGCCATCTGGCTCACCGGCCGGCGATGCGGCCGGAAAAAAGACTCTTCGGCGCCTCCAACCGGGAGAAGGTGCGCCAAAGCTACCGCGAATTTCTGAAGCTGCTTCGTAAAAAGGGCGTGAAATTAAAATCCTGCCAGACCTCGCAGGAGATCCTGCATCAGGCCCGTTCACATCTGAACCTGGATTCGTCTCAGACCGAAGCCCTGCGAAGACTGTATCTGGCAGCCCGCTACGATGAGAAAAAAGAGGTGGACAGCCGTCAGGTAAAGGAGGCAAAAGAGCTGCTAAAAGAACTGAAACGGAAGAATGAGCCGGGATAGAAAGCCAGAATCCCTACGCAAAGAGGAGGGAGAACATCAGCTCTCCCTCCCCTGTGCTAACCCGTCAGGCTCTCTCTACTAATCCGGACTTCAGACATGAAGTACAAACATGCATGGTCTTCGCAGCGCCGTTTACTTTCACTTTGACAGACTTCACATTGGATTTCCACATCTTGTTGGATCTTCTATGAGAGTGACTCACATTATTTCCGAAATGAACACCTTTTTCGCAGATATCACACTTTGCCATTTTGCCGCACCTCCTTCGAATCCAATTAGTCCACATCTTTCTGCGGACTTCACAACATGACTAATATACCAGAACCCCATAAAAAAATCAAGCAAAAATTTTAAAAGTTTTTCACAAAATCCGAAAATATAACTTTCATTTTTCCGATACAGCGGTTATAATATAGAATGATTATGACCGTCCGGTTGTAAAATAACAGCAATGGAGGAAAAAATATGAAGTGTCGGATTAACAATCAGATGGGCACAATTCTGATTGACTCAGATGTAATTGCAAAGTATGCCGGCAGCGTAGCCATCGAATGTTTTGGCATTGTGGGCATGGCGGCGGTTAATATGAAAGACGGCCTCGTGAAACTTCTGTTGAAGGACAATCTGGCTCACGGAATCAATGTCACCGTGAATGAAAACAAGCTTACTCTGGATTTCCATGTGATTATGGTATACGGCGTCAGCATCTGCGCGGTGTCGGATAATCTGATTTCCAACGTGAAATACAAAGTAGAGCAGTTTACCGGTATAGAGGTGGAGAAGATTAATATATTCGTGGAAGGCGTTCGCGTCATCGACTGATTTTACGAGGAGGTATGATAGTGGCAGCTAAAACAATCGACGCCGGCCAGCTCAAAACTATTTTTCTGGCAGGCGCACAGCGTTTGGAAGCAAACAAAGAATGGATTAACGAACTGAATGTGTTCCCCGTACCTGACGGGGATACCGGGACCAATATGACACTGACCATCATGTCTGCCGTAGGGGAAGTGCAGGCTCTGGAAAATCCCGACATGGAGGCCTTGGCAAAGGCGATCTCCTCGGGCTCGCTGCGGGGCGCCAGAGGAAATTCCGGCGTTATTTTATCCCAGCTACTCCGTGGTTTTACGAAAGAGATCAAAAAGGTGTCTGTCCTCAATACGGCAGTGATCGCCGCCGCTTTCCAGAGAGCCTCGGAGACGGCATATAAGGCAGTGATGAAGCCCAAGGAGGGCACGATCCTGACCGTGGCCAGAGGAATGGCGGACAGAGCCGAGGAGATGGCGGCCCAGACAGAGGATCTGGAGCAGTTTTTTGCGGCGGTTATCGCCCACGGCGACCATGTGCTGAGTCAGACCCCGGAGATGCTGCCGGTTCTGAAGGAAGCCGGTGTGGTGGATTCCGGCGGACAGGGACTCATGGAGATCATGAAGGGCTGTATGGACGCCTTTTTGGGCAAGGAGATCGATCTGTCTTCGATTCCGGCAGCCGCCCCCAGGGCAACTTCCGCGCCGGAGGTTTCCACGGAAGACTTTGACATCCGTTACGGCTACTGCACCGAGTTTATGATCCATATTGACAGCCGCTATGATCCGGAGAAGGAGCGCGGATTCAAGGCATATCTGGAATCCATCGGCGATTCCATCGTGGTGGTATCCGATGACGAGATTGTCAAAGTACATGTGCATACCAACGATCCCGGTCTGGCGATCCAGAAGGCGCTGACCTTCGGCCCCCTGTCCCGCATGAAGATCGACAATATGCGCGAAGAGCACCAGGAGAAGCTGATCCGGGAGGCAGAGAAAAAAGCCGTCATGGCAAAAAAGGCAGCCGAAGAGGCAAAGGCCGCTCCCCGCAAGGAAGCCGGCTTCGTGGCCATCTCCGTAGGCGAGGGAATGAACGAGATATTCCGCGGCCTCGGGGTGGATACGCTGATCGAGGGCGGACAGACCATGAATCCCAGCACGGAGGATATCCTCAACGCGGTCAATACGGTGAACGCCGATGTGGTTTATGTCCTTCCCAATAACAAAAATATTATTCTGGCGGCCGAGCAGGCCATGCATCTGGTCGAGGATAAACAGGTGGTGGTGGTGCCCTCCCGGACGATTCCCCAGGGAATTACAGCACTGATCAGCTTCATGCCCGGCGTGTCCCCGGAGGAGAACCTGGCCACCATGACAGGTGAGATGAAGCATGTGAAGACCGGCCAGGTGACTTATGCCGTGCGCAACACCAGCCTGGACGGGGTGGAGGTGCATCAGGGAGATATCATGGGTATCGACGATCACGCCATTCTGGCAGTGGGAAAAGATATTAACGATACCAGCTTTGAACTGGTCAAAGCGCTGGTGGATGAGGAAAGCGAGCTGATCAGCATCTACTATGGCGAAGAGGTTCCAAAGGAGGATGCCGAAGCCCTGCTTGACCGGGTACGGAAGGAATTTGACGGCGTGGATATCGAGATGCATGACGGTGGACAGCCGATCTACTATTATGTGATGAGTGTGGAGTAAGCTTTGAAATCAGAAAGAGGCTGTGGCAAAACAAAGAGTGTCGGATTCTGCGTTTTGCGGCAGCCCCTTCTCTGTACAGGCGGTTTGGCAGAGGTGGGACATGCGTCTGAACGATGAACTGACAAAGATAAAGGGAATCGGAGAGAAGACCGCCCAGGTCTTTTTGCGGGCGGGGATCGCCTCGGTGGAGGATCTGCTGGGGTATTTTCCCCGTGGCTACGAGGAATTTGCGGAGCCGGTCTCCGTGACCTCTCTGCCGGATAACGGACCGGCAGTGGTATGCGCCACTGTCACCGGTGAGCCCGGAGTACGCCGTGTGGGGAAACTGCAAATCGTGGATGCTGTGATCCGCGATGAAAGCGGCAGTCTCCGGGTGACCTGGTTTAACATGCCCTATCTGAAGAACACTCTGGGCGCGGGAAAGCGCTATGTCTTTAAGGGCCGCGTCACCGCAGGCCGCTTCGGCAGGGTCATGGAACAGCCGATCATATATACGCCGGAGAACTACGCAGCTTTCGTGGGGAAGCTTCAGCCGATTTACAGCCTCACCGCGGGGCTGACCAGAAACATGCTTGGCAAAACTGTGAGGGAGGCGCTCTGCGGGCTCCCGGAGCTGCCGGAATACCTGCCGGGGAAAGTGCGCAAGGATTACCGGCTGGCAGAATACAATTATGCGCTTCGGACCATCCACTTTCCGCCGGATAAAACCGAGCTGGCCTTTGCCAGAAAACGTCTGGTCTTCGATGAGTTTTTTCTCTTTATCCTGGCAGTACGGTATCTGCGGGACACCAATGAGGAACAGCCAAACGGCTGCCGGATCCAGGCGTCCGCTCAGGTGGGGAAGTTTGTGGAGAGCCTTCCTTTTGCGCTGACAAACGCCCAGAAGCGCTGTTATGAAGAGATCCTGGCGGACCTGACCGGCCCCAGCCTCATGAACCGGCTGGTTCAGGGGGATGTGGGGTCCGGTAAGACCATAGTGGCCCTGTTAGCTCTGATGCAGATGGCGGCCGGCGGCTGGCAGGGGGTGCTGATGGCGCCCACCGAAGTGCTGGCCCGACAGCATTACGAGACCGTCACCGGATTTTTGCGGGACGCGAATATGCCTTTTCAGACAGAACTTCTGACCGGCTCCATGACGGCGAAGGAAAAGCGGCTGGCCTATGCCCGGATCGCGTCCCATGAAGCCGATATTATCATCGGAACCCATGCCCTCATTCAGGACAAGGTTCAGTTTGCCAGGCTGGGACTGGTCATCACCGACGAACAGCACCGTTTCGGCGTGCGGCAGCGTGAGATCCTGGCCTCCAAGGGAGATGAGAGCCGGCAGACGCCGCCTCATGTGTTAGTCATGAGCGCCACTCCCATACCGCGGACCCTGGCCATCATCCTGTACGGAGATCTGGATATCTCGGTCATTGATGAAAAACCGGCCAATCGCCTGCCGGTGAAAAACTGTGTCATCGGCGCCGGACGGCGCAAAAAAGCCTGTGAATTCATCATCGGTCAGGTAAAGGAAGGCCGCCAGGCCTATGTGATCTGTCCCATGGTGGAGGACAGCGGTATGATGGAAGGAGAAAACGTAAAGGATTACGCTGCGAAGCTCAGAGAGGAGCTGCCACCGTTTATCACCATCGGCACACTGCACGGCCGCATGAAGCCGGCGGAGAAAAACCGTGTCATGGAGGAATTCTCCCGGGGGCAGATCCACGTCCTGGTGTCCACCACAGTGGTGGAGGTGGGAGTGGACGTTCCCAACGCCACGGTGATGGTGGTGGAAAATGCCGAGCGCTTCGGGCTGGCCCAGCTGCATCAGCTGAGAGGACGGATCGGACGGGGAGAACATCAGTCCTACTGTATCTTTATCAATGGCTCCGATGATTCAAAAAACAAACGCCTGGAGGTCTTAAACCGCACCAACGACGGTTTTGTCATCGCTTCGGAAGACTTAAAGCTCCGGGGGCCCGGCGATATTTTCGGCCTGCGCCAGAGCGGCATGATGGATTTTGCTCTGGGAGATATCTACACCGACGCCGGGATCCTGAAACAGGCCTCGGAGGCTGCGGACCGGATTCTTAAGGAGGATTACGGCCTGGAACAGGAAGCACACGCTTCTCTGAAACGAAAGCTGGCCCGCTATATGGATCAAAAGCTGGAAAAGCTTTCTCTGTGAAGACAGACATATCTAATGAAACACCCTTCGGGTGTACCACTATGTCCTGGGAAGACGGACATATCTAATGAAAGGAAAGGAAAAGGCAAAAGATATTATGTTGAAGGAATTTAAGGACTTTGCAATCAAGGGCAATATGCTTGACATGGCGGTGGGCGAGATCCCGCTGGAAGCGACCCGGTGCCGCTGCTGCACATCGGAGCTGGAATGAAAAACGAATCCAACGCAAAAAGTTTTGCCGTTTCCCAAATCCTGTATGAAGCGCTGAATATCGGAGAGCAGATGCTGATCTGCGGAGCGGAGGTACGGCGGGTGGAGGATACCATCTTCCGAATCTGCCAGGCCTACGGGATGAAGCGGGTGGACGTCTTCACCATCACCTCCAGCATTATTGTGACCGTACAGACGCCAAAAGATGAGATCGTGACCCAGACCCGGCGCATCGCCGGCTACGAGATGAATCTGAGCCGTCTCTCACAGCTCAACGCCCTCTCCCGGGAGATCTGTGCCCGCAGGATCAGCCCCGACATGGTGGAGGACAAAATCCGGAGTATTCTCACCGTTCCGCCGGAACCGGTGTGGCAGGAGTATCTGTGTTATTGCCTGGTATCGGGCATGTTTACCCTGTTTTTCGGAGGCGGTCCCGCCGACGGGCTGGCCTCGGTGCTCACAGGTGCGCTTCTGTGCGTGGTGGTCCGGCAGAACCGGCAGCGGATCCATAACCGGCTGCTGGCAGCCCTGTGCAGCGCTGTGTTCACCGGCCTGGCAGCAGGGGTGATGGTCCGTCTGGGACTGGGACAGCAGATTTCAAAGATCCTTATAGGCAATATCATGCTTCTGATTCCCGGAATTCCGCTGACTAACTCCATCCGCGATATGCTCAGCGGCGATACTATGTCGGGAATCCTGCGGCTGTGCGAATCTCTGCTTCTGGCGGTAGCCATCGCGGGCGGTATGGTGCTGGCGCTCTACTGGCTCATTCCGGCTTTCGGAAACGATCTCGTGATGCAGGAGACGGCGAAAGCCCCCGGCGGAATTCTGCACGGCTGGTATGAAAAAAAATGGCAGATCGGGATTCAGATCGTTTCCTCTTTTTTCGGCTCCCTGGGCTATGCGATGCTTTTTCACATCCGGGGCCAGAGAGTATGGCTGGGCGCTCTGGGCGGAATGGCCGTGTGGATCTTCTATCTGATAACCGGTCTGTTTACGGACAGTATCTACTGGGGATTTACGCTGGCCTCCATGGCAGCCACCTGTTACGGCGAATGGCTGGCCCGAAGAGAGAAGACTCCGGCCACACTGTTTTTAGTGCCGGCTGTAATTCCCCTGATTCCCGGCGGCAGCCTGTATGATACCATGTACTGCGCCGTGGGCGGAGATTATGCCGGATTTTTAAATACCGGACTTCACACGCTGAAGCTGGCGGCCGCCATCTCCATCGGAATCCTGGTGGCTTCCTCCGTGATTCAGAAAACGCTGAGAGGACTCTCCGGCGTCAAAAAATAAAACCAGAACTTGCCAGTGTATTATCGCAAGGAGAAGACATACTAGGAACGTAACAAGAAATTATTTCAGAAAAGGAGGCGTTCTATTATGGCTACAAATTCTAGCACTGGTAGAATCGAGGTCCCTGAAGCAAAAGAAGCTATGGACAGATTCAAAATGGAAGTGGCAAACGAGCTGAATGTACCGCTGACTAACGGCTACAACGGCAACCTGACTTCTGCTCAGAATGGTTCTGTAGGCGGTCACATGGTTAAGAAGATGATCGAAGCCCAGGAAAAGCAGATGGCTGGCAAGTAAAACTGCCATATTGAGAAGAAAATGAAAAGGAACGGACCGGCTTTTTGTAAGGAAAGCCGGTCCGTTTCCTTCTTTCATTCCTCTTTTTCATTCGTGCGATAGAAAATTTTGTCATAACGCTTGTCAGATCGTTACTTTCATATTATAATAAGACGAGTTATAGCACGGGCATATTGTAATCCGTATTTCTGAAGGAAAGGGATTTTGCCCGATTATGCGTGTATGGACGACAAAAACACGGAAAATTTCGAGAGCAGGAGCTGTTATGAGAGTGATCGCAGGGACGGCGCGTCATCTGCCGCTTAAAACCACAGAGGGAATGGATACGCGGCCGACTACGGACCGGATCAAGGAGACGCTTTTTAATATGCTGGGACCGTATCTTCCAGGCTGTCGTTTTCTGGATCTTTTTGCCGGCAGCGGCGCCATCGGTATCGAAGCGCTGAGCCGGGGAGCAGAGCAGGCGGTATTTGTGGAAAACGATGAAAGAGCCCTTTCCTGTATCCGGCAGAATCTGGACTTTACCCGACTGGGCGAGAGGGCCAGGGTAATCGGATGCGAGGCGACGGAAGCAATCAGGCGTCTTGACCGGCCGGGAGAATCTCCCTTTGACATCATTTTCATGGATCCCCCCTATGATATGGGGTGGGAGCGCCGGGTGGCGGAGGTCCTCACAGCCGGCAGGCTCCTAAAGGAGGATACTCTGATCATTGTGGAGGCTTCTTTAGCGACGGACATTTCCTGGACGAAAGATATGGGCCTGACTGTACAAAAAGATAAAAAATACAAGACCAATAAGCATATATGGATCAGGAAGGAATAATCTATGAGAATTGCGGTTTACCCCGGCAGTTTTGATCCGATTACCCTGGGGCATCTGAACATTATCGAGAGAGCCTCGGCCATGGTGGATGAGCTGTATGTGGGCGTACTGACAAACCAGGCGAAGAGGCCGCTTTTTACGGCGAAGGAACGGGTGGAGATGATCGAGGAGTCGGCGGCCCGGCTGTCCAATGTGACGGTACGGACCTTCGACGGGCTGACCATTGATTTCGCCAGAAACTGCAAAGCCCAGTACATCGTCCGCGGACTGCGGGCCATCACGGATTTTGAGTATGAGCTGCAACTGGCTCAGACGAACCGGATTATGGCTCCGGAGATTGACACTATGTTTTTGACCACGGAATTAAAATACGCCTACTTAAGCTCCAGTACGGTCAAAGAGGTAGCCAGCTTCGGCGGAGAGATCGGATATTTTCTGACGCCTCAGGTGGCGCGCCGTGTGTATGAAAAGTATCCGGAGGCGGTGAATAGAAAAGAAGCAAAGGAGGCGTCCCATGAGCAGAATTGAACAGTTAATCAGTGAAATCGAAGCGTACATAGACAGCTGTAAGGCCCAGCCCTTTACCAATAATAAAAAGATTGTCGTGGATAAGGATCAGATCGAGGAGCTTTTGGTGGAGCTGCGCCTGCGCACACCAGAGGAGATTAAGAAATATCAGAAGATCATCAGCAATAAAGAAGCGATTCTCTCCGATGCCAGCCGCCAGGCTGACGCCCTGTTAGCCCAGGCCACGAAGCAGACGAAAGAGCTTTTGGACGAACATGAGATTTTACAGCAGGCCTATGCCAAGGCGGACGAGATCGTGCGCTCCGCCACGATCCAGGGACAGCAGATCGTGGATCAGGCAACGAAGGATGCCAATGCGATCCGGGACGGAGCCATCTACTATACCGACGATATGCTAAAGAGTATGCAGAATATCATCAGCCACACCCTGGACGGAGCCAGAAGCCGTTTTGAGACCTTCAGTAATTCCTTAGAATCCAGCTATCAGATCGTGACTGCCAACCGCAAGGAGCTGGCCGGGCAGGAGGAGCCGGAGAGCGGAGCCGGGGAGGCGCAGACCATGGAGGCAGAGCTTCAGGCTGTCCGGTAATGGCAGTATCCGATGTCTGCTCCGGGACAGAGGCCGTCGTGTTACCATGGCAGGGCGATTCCGGCCAGAATGCACCATATGAGGGCGATGACAGCCGCCAGAAAGCCTTGCAGGAGCTTCCACAGGAAGTACCGCTCACAGGACAGGCCGGAGCCGTTTAAAATATTAGCCGTCTGAGCAAAGCCGGACAGACCGCCGAAGGCAGCGATCCCGCAGCAGGCGGCCACAGACCAGGGAAGCGGCAGAGCGGAGGCGATCCGGCGGTTTCCTGTGGTCATTTCCACAAATCCGGCCAGCAGGCTTTCCACAGCCTGACCCGGAAGAGATAGCTTTTCGATGAACACCTCCAGAACAGAAAAGAGCATCATATAACCACCGATCTTTACCATGACTTCAAAACTGGTCATCATGGAGATTTCCAGCAGAGCGAGAGGGGAGGAACCGGTGGTTTTTTGTGCCACAGGAGAGGACCGGACAGAATCTGCTTCTTCCGGCCCCGAAGCATACAGCCTTCTCATGTGACGATTCATCCGCCTCAGAGCCCGGTACACAAAACTGACGAAGACGGCCGAGCCATAGACGCCTGCTAACATGGGCCCGATCAGCAGGCGGCCTCCCTGCCCTGACAGGAGAGAGAGACAGAGAAATCCTGTCAGAAACATGGGACTGGGCTGATTGCAGAAGGACAGGAGATACGAGGCCTCCCTTTTGGAGATCTTTCCTTCAAAGAGCAGAGAGGCGCTGGTCTTGGCCCCCATGGGATAGCCGCAGAGAAACCCGGTCAAAAGAGCATAAGCGCCGGAGGGACTCACGCCGAACATAAGAGCCAGGGGACGGACCGCCATGCGGCTGATGTAGCGGTCCGCTCCGATGCGGATCAGATAATCAGCCCCGATCATACAGGGCAGAAGCGTGGGCAGGACGGTCTGAAACCATAAAAGAAGCCCTGCCGCAGCCCCCTTTAACGTATCGGCCGGGTTTAAAAGCATCAGAAGAAAGCAGAAAATAGCGGATATACGGATAACTTTGGTTTTCATATCACAATATATTGATTTTTTCGGACAGTTATGTCAGAATAATAGAGATACCATTCACAGGACAGGTTACAGGAGGAAAAGAAAATGGACAGAAAACTGACCGGCCGGGAGCCGGAGCGTGTACTATACTATTTTGAAGAGCTGTGCCGGATTCCCCACGGTTCCGGAAATACGAAAGCCATCAGTGATTACTGCGCATCCTTTGCCAGGGAGAGAGGGCTTCGCCACATTCAGGATGATACCGGCAATGTGGTGATCTTTAAGCCGGCTTCTCCGGGGTGTGAGGCGGCGCCTGCCGTCATCATTCAGGGACATCTGGATATGGTGGCGGAGAAGACGCCGGGATCGTCTCATGATTTCATGACGGATCCGCTGGATCTGTTCGTGGAGGATGAGTGGATCGGTGCCAGGGATACGACTCTGGGCGGGGACGACGGGATCGCCATCGCCTATGCTCTGGCTCTTCTCGAGTCCGATGTCCTGCCCCACCCGGCGCTGGAGTGCGTCTTTACAGTGGAGGAGGAGACCGGCATGGACGGAGCCCAGGCCTTAGACACCTCCGTCCTCACAGGCCGCTGTCTGCTGAATCTGGATTCGGAGGACGAGGGAACGGTGTTGGCCAGCTGTGCCGGCGGGCTGCGCAAGAACTGCTCTCTTCCGGTGGAATGGGCGGAAATAGACGGGGTGCGGTATCACCTGGAAGTATCGGGCCTGCTGGGCGGTCACAGCGGCGCCGAGATTCATAAGGAGCGGGGCAACGCCGTGATTCTGATGGGCCGTCTTCTGTATGAAATCAGCAAGGAGATCCCTGTGGCCATCTGCGCCATGAAGGGAGGTTTAAAGGACAATGCCATCCCCCGCCTGTGCACGGCAGACATCCTGGCGGAGAAAGGCAGCGCCTCCCGCCTGGAGGAGATCGTCGCTTCGGTGGAGAGGGCTTTAAAGGGAGAGTACGACGTCCAGGATCCGGATGTGAGGCTTCTGTGTGAAAACCGGGGAGAGGCCAGAAAACGGGCCGTGACTCCGGCCACCACCACGCGGATTCTCTTCTTTTTAAATACCTGCCCCAACGGGGTACAGGCCATGAGCCATCATATCCACGGTCTGGTGGAGACATCTCTGAACCTGGGCGTCATGGAGCTGACCGAAGAGGCTTTTATCGCCCATTTCTCCATCCGCAGCTCGGTGCGCTCCCGCAAATATGTGCTGTGCGATAAGCTGGAATTTCTCTGTGAGCTGCTGGGCGGAGAGGCCGAATCCACATCGGAGTATCCGGAATGGGCGTTTCGGGAGAACTCTCATCTGCGGGACGTGCTGTGCCGCTCTTATGAAGAGCTGACCGGCACACAGATGAAGGTGATGGCGATCCACGCCGGTCTGGAATGCGGTCTGTTCGATGATAAGATGCCGGGGCTTGACATGGTATCCATCGGTCCGGATATGAGAGATATCCACACCACGGCGGAGAGACTGTCCATCGCCTCCGTGGAAAGAACCTGGAAGCTGATCTGCGAGGTACTCAGAAGATTATCTCAGGAGAATGCCCGGAAATAAGCCTGACTCCCCCGGCATATACTAAATAAAAACAGATCCGGACGGTGACGGATTGAAACGAAAAAGACGTACGCTGTGGCTGACGGTGTCCCTTATTGTGGTGCTGGGACTTATGATCCTTTCTTTTCACCAGTATTTTTATGAGGAAGAAGAACCGCCGGCCCGGAATCTGCAGGTCGGTGATATGAAAGAAGACACGTTTCGCGCCATGGATTTCGGTGAAAACGGACTACGGGAAGTACTTGCCTGGGCCGTGGAACAGAATGAGGAGCCGGGGGAAGCTTTGGCTGTCTGGATGACGGCTCTGGGCTATGATTTGGGCGGCGTGGCAAGGCAGGGGCTGTCCAGGCAGCGCTATGAGGAATGGAAACAGCTCCTCTCGGAAGAAGCCGATGAAGAGGTTCGCAGCTGGTATGAGCTCCAAAAGGAGATCTATACCAGCCTTCTTCTGGATTTGCAGGTCTTTCCCGTTCCCCGTAACACAGACCCGGCCTGCGCCTTTCCGTCCTTTCAGGACGACTGGGGCAATCTCAGGACCTTCGGCGGCGACCGGCATCATGAGGGATGCGATATCATGGGAGACCTCTACCCCGACGGTACCTATCCCATCGTCAGCATGACCGGCGGTGTGGTGGAAAAGTTAGGCTGGCTGAAGCTGGGGGGCTGGAGGATCGGGATCCGCAGCGACAGCGGGATCTACTATTATTATGCCCATCTTGCCTCCTATGCGGCGGGACTGGCAGAGGGGGACAGGGTGCAGCCGGGCCAGGTGATCGGCCGCATGGGCTCCACCGGCTACAGCACGGTGGAGGGAACCAGCGGTAAGTTCGCGGTCCATCTGCATGTGGGGATCTACATCCCTGTAGACGGCGGGGAGGACATAAGCGTCAATCCCTACTACCTGATGCGATATCTGGAAAAGGAAGCGGTGCGGACGGCTTTTTACCCGTGGCCTTCCTCACAGAACGAATCAGGCGGAGACTGATCCGCATCAGACAATGGAAAACATGGTCTGATGGAACAAAAAGAAAGACAGATTTTGTGCAGCAAAGGAGAGCAGAGATGGAATTATATGCCTGGCGTGAGAAGTTGGCCCCCTATGAACTGGCGGTGGAGGAGCTGGTAATCAAATTCCGCCATATGATGAGCGATTACCGGGCTGCCGGGCGCTACTCTCCCATCGAACAGGTGACCGGCAGAGTCAAAACCATCTCCAGTATCCTGGATAAGGCCAATCGAAAGGGCGTGGAGCTGGAAGACATCGAGAAGCGGATCGACGATATCGCAGGAATCCGGATCATCTGTCAGTTTGAGGAAGACATTATGGCTGTGGTGGCCATCATACGGCAGATGACCGATCTGGAAGTAGTGAGCGAGCGGGACTATCTGGGGGAGCCCAAGGAGAGCGGATACCGCAGCTATCATGTAAATGTGTTCTATCACGTACAGACCATATACGGCCACCGCCGGATCCGGGCAGAGATCCAGATCCGCACGCTGGCCATGAATTTCTGGGCGATAATCGAGCATTCCCTGCAATACAAATATAACGGAGATATTCCCACGGTGGTAAAAGAGCGCCTGATGGCCTCGGCCAGAGCCGTACAGCAGCTGGATCTGGAGATGTCTTCGATCCGGGAGGACGTGGTGGGCAGCCAGGGAGCTTTCCGCCGGGACGCCGGCAACGTGGCCGATATTCTCAATAATCTCCAGAATCTCTACCAGATCGCCGACAAGGATGCCGTCCTGTGTATTCAGCGGGAGTTCTACGAGATCTACAAGCATGGCAGCAAGGAAGAGCTGCGGGAGTTCGGGCGGAAGTTAGACAAGCTGGCCGCCGATAAAAAAGCGCAGAAGCTGAGGTACGGATGATGAGGCTTCCGGAAGAATTTATCACGCAGATGCAAAGTGAGCTGGGAAGCGGGCAGGCCGCGTTTCTGGCAGAGTATGCCCGGGCGGCCTGGCACGGGATCCGGCTGAACCAGAGGAAGGTAAAACAAATACGGCCCGTCGCCGGCAGTATGGAAAAGCCGGACGAAACGAGCCTGAGAGGCGTCGGGCCATGGAAGAAAAGCCGTCCGGTTCCCTGGTGTTTTGGAGGATACTGTTTTGACCGGGAGGACTGGGATAATCCGGGCCGGGACCCGTTTCATCTGGCCGGGGCGTGGTACATCCAGGAGCCCAGCGCCATGCTGCCCGCAGAGCTGTTGGACGCCCGCCCCGGCGAGCGGGTGCTGGATCTGTGCGCGGCGCCGGGAGGCAAATCCACCCAGCTCATTGACCGCATGGAGGACCGGGGGCTTCTGGTGGCCAATGATATCAGCGCTTCCAGAGGCCAGGCCGTCGTAAAAAACCTGGAGCGCTTCGGCGTGGGACAGATTCTGGTGACGGCTGTGGCGCCGGAACGGCTGGTCGGGTATTTTTCCGGGTATTTCGATAAGATTCTGGTGGACGCTCCCTGCTCCGGCGAGGGCATGTTTCGCCGGGAGCCCTCCATGTGCCGGGAATGGCAGGAAAGGGGGCCGGCCTGGTACGTACCGTTACAGAGAGAAATCCTGACCCAGGCGGTCAGAATGCTGCGTCCCGGAGGCCGTCTGGTGTACTCCACCTGCACCTTTAACCGGCAGGAGGACGAAGAAAACGCCGCCTGGCTCACCCACAGCCGGAAAGACCTGCGGCTTTTGCGAGAGGAGAAGCTGTGGCCACACCTCTGTCACGGGGAAGGGCAGTACGCCGCACTGCTGGAAAAGCAGGGAGAAGAAAGACCGGATTCGCCTCCACAGATCTCAGGGAATTTTACAGAAAAAGGAAACGAAACGGTTACGGACTTTTTTCGTCTCATAAGCGGTATTTCCTGGCGGACAGATCGCTGGTTTATTCAAAATGACCAGCTCTATGAGTGGCCGGAAGAAGCAGGGCCGTGGCAGAAGCTCCGTTTTCTCAGGACAGGCCTCCATCTGGGCGAGATTCGCCGGGGCCGTTTTGAACCCTCCCAGGCCCTGGCCATGTACCTGTCCGGGGAACAGTTTGCCAACACTGTGGAGTTTGCTTTGGAGGACGAGAGGGTGCTCCGCTACCTGAAGGGAGAGACGGTGGACGCCTCTTATGCCCTGCGGCGCGGAGGCGACGGCTGGTGCCTGGTACTTATGGCCGGGCTGCCTTTGGGCTGGGCCAAACGTTCAAAGGACACACTGAAGAATAAATACGCGCCGGGATGGCGTCTGCAGTAAGCGGGAGATACCTATGACAGTCAGAGAACAGATTTTAGATCAGAAACGAGCCGTTTTGTTTGACATGGACGGCACATTGGCGGACTCCATGTGGATCTGGCGCCAGATTGACATGGAATTTTTAGGCAGCCGCCGTCTCACCATGCCCCCGCGGCTCCAGGAGGATATCGAGGGAATGAGCTTTTCCGAGACAGCGCATTTTTTCAGGGAGACCTTTCAGCTTGCAGAGAGTGAGGAGGAGATCAAGGCGGTCTGGAACGATATGGCCAGAGAGAAGTACCGGACCGAGGTGCCTTTAAAGCCGGGAGCGAAAGAATTCCTCCGCCAGCTGAAAGATCAGGGTTATCTGACGGCCATCTGCACCAGCAATTCCAGAGAGCTGATCGATACGGCCGTCACAGCCAGACAGATCGAGAGCCTCATCGACTATGTGGTGACAGCCTGCGAGGTCCGGGCGGGAAAGCCTTCCCCGGACATCTATCTCCACGCGGCACAGGTGCTGGGGGTATCTCCCGGGGAATGCGTCGTGTTCGAGGATATCCCGGCGGGGATTCTGGCCGGAAAGAGAGCCGGCATGACAGTCTGCGCCGTGGAGGACGACTATTCGCAATACTGTGTACAGGAAAAGCGGCAGCTGGCTGATTTTATGATACGGGATTTCACGGAACTTTTGGCATGACAGGAGGAGATGAGGATGAGCGGGAAGTTTTTGCCGGTGAACCGGGAGGAGATGGCGGCCCGGGGATGGGAGCAGGCTGATTTTGTCTATGTGATCGGGGACGCCTATGTGGATCACCCCTCCTTTGGCCATGCCATCATCAGCCGACTTTTGGAAGCCCACGGATATCGGGTGGCCATTCTTTCTCAGCCTGACTGGAAGAATGAGGAGAGCATCCGGGCATGCGGACGGCCCCGCCTGGGCTTTCTCGTCAGCGCCGGAAATATGGATTCCATGGTCAATCACTACAGCGTATCAAAAAAGCGGCGCAAAAGCGATGCCTACTCTCCCGGCGGACAGACAGGGCTGCGGCCGGACTACGCCACCGTGGTGTACTGCCAGCTGATCCGCCGTGTCTATAAGAATATCCCGATTATCATCGGCGGGATCGAGGCCAGCCTGCGAAGGCTGGCTCATTATGATTACTGGTCGGACCGGCTGAAACACTCTGTCCTCATTGACTCCGGTGCGGACCTGATAAGCTACGGAATGGGAGAGCGCTCCATCCTGGCCATCGCCGAAGCTCTCGACGCCGGGATTTCGGCAGGCCAGATCACCTTTGTCCGCGGTACTGTCTACAAGTGCCGGAAGCTGCCGGAAGGAGAGGATATCCTGCGCCTTCCGGATTTTCAGGAACTGAAAAAAGACCGTCTGGCCTATGCCCGCAGCTTTTATACCCAGTACATCAATACGGACTCCCATTACGGCAAATGCCTGGCAGAACGCTACGAGGACTTTTACGTGGTGCAGAATCCGGCCGGCGAGCCCCTGTCCACACAGGAGATGGACGACGTGTACGATCTGCCCTATATGAGGGCAAGCCACCCGTCCTATGAGGCCCGGGGCGGCGTCCCTGCCGTCTCCGAGATCAGATTCAGCCTGACCAGCAGCCGCGGCTGCTTCGGCGGATGCAGCTTCTGCGCGCTGACCTTTCATCAGGGGCGCACCGTGCAGGTCCGAAGCCATGAATCCCTTCTGTCCGAGGCGCAAAAGATGACAAAAGATCCCGATTTCAAGGGATATATCCATGATGTGGGCGGTCCCACTGCCAATTTCCGGCGTCCCTCCTGCCAAAAACAGCTCAAGACCGGCGTCTGCCCTGACCGTCAGTGTCTGTTTCCGAAGCCCTGTCCCGGCCTGCATGTGGACCACAGCGACTATATGGCCCTGCTGCAAAAGCTGCGAAATCTTCCCGGTGTGAAAAAAGTATTTATCCGCTCCGGGCTCCGGTTTGACTATATGCTGGCAGACCGGGACGATTCGTTTCTGGAGGATCTGTGCCGGTATCATGTCAGCGGCCAGCTGAAGGTGGCGCCGGAGCATGTATCCGACCGGGTGCTGGCCTGTATGGGTAAGCCGCAAAACAGAGTATTCCGGGAATTTTCCCGCCGCTACCGGCGCACCAATGAAACGCTGGGAAAAAAACAGTATCTGGTCCCCTATCTGATGAGCTCCCATCCCGGCTGCGGAATGAAGGAGGCCGTGGAGCTGGCGGAGTTTGTGCGGGATCTGGGCTATATGCCGGAACAGGTGCAGGATTTCTATCCCACGCCTTCCACCATATCCACCTGTATGTACTATACCGGTGTGGACCCCAGGACCATGGAGCCGGTGTATGTCCCCCGCAGCCCTCACGAAAAGGCCATGCAGAGAGCCCTGATACAGTACCGGGAGCCGAAAAACCGGGAACTCATAGAAGAAGCGCTCGCGCTGGCCGGCCGCACCGATCTGATCGGATACGGCCCTCTCTGCCTGATCCGTCCCCGGGCGGGTCGGACCGGGCAGGAGGAATCCCGGGGCAGATCCACTCAGGCCGGAAAAAAGAAAAAAAAGACCATCCGCCATGTCCATAAAAAGAAAACGCTGTAAGAGTATGCTTTGTTTTGACAGGCGATCTTAAGAAAAATGTAAAGAAATCGCCGGACAAAAGTTTTATAATAGTGAAGAAACCAGAAAACGATTCAGGAAAGGAAGAATAAAATGAAACGATGGTTAGCCTGTGTGCTTGGTCTCGCCATGCTTCTGTCTCTCGCCGGCTGCGGGAGTAAGGAGAGCGGCGGCGATAACAGCGCCACCCCGGCCAAGGATTATGTCTATGTGCCGGAATATAAGACATTGGAAGATAACGTATCCCCCTACAATGGAATTGTGGTTGGAGAAAAAATGTACTATCAAAACAGTAACTGGGATGAAGAGACCCAGACGCTGTCCAACAGTATAAACATAATGGACCTGAATACTCTGGAGATCAAAGAGATCCCTCTGTCCATTCCGGATACCATGAACATTGCCCGCATGACTGTCCAAAAAGACGAAAGCTTTGTGATGCTTCTGAACAGCTGGAACGAGAGCAGCAATACGCAGACCTGGCATCTGGCCATAATGGATGCGTCAGGCAATGAGATACTGAACCGGGATATCACAAATATTCTCTCCCAGGGAGGCGGAGACAGCCAGTATACCTATCCGGACAGTGTGAAAGTGGATTCGGACGGCAATATCTTCGTTTTGATCAGCGCGGAAAATCAGAGAGCGGTCGTGCTGAACACGCAGGGAGAGAAGCTGTTTGACATATCCGTCAATTCCTGGAGCCAGGGGCTGTGCCAGGATGGGGAGGGCCGCGTATTCATCATATGCCATGCCGATCAGGGAAACGGCTATATGTTGCAGCAGATCGACCCGAAGACGAAAGCTCTGGGCGACAGCTACACAGGGATTCCCGGCGGAAACGGCAGCATGGAGATGTCCCTGGGCTCCGACGGGTCCGTTCTGATCTCCAGCGGCAGTATTCTGTACCGCTATGATTTTGACAGCCAGACCTGTGAGGAGATTTTAAACTGGATCGACTGTGATATCAATTCCGACCAGATCAATACCGTTGCCTCGCTGTCAGACGGAAGACTGGTGACCTTTTCCCAAGAGTATGACGCGGATTTTAACCAGAAGACAGAGGCGGTTTACCTGACAAAGACGCCCGCCTCCGAGGTGAAGCAGAAGACGGTTCTGACCTACGCCACTTTTTATCTGGACTATCAGCTGCGGGCCCAGATCATCCGTTTTAATAAGACCAACGAGACCTACCGGATCGAGGTGAAGGAGTACGGCGCCGGAGGCGATTATGAAACGGCTCAGACACAGCTCAATTCCGATATTGTGTCCGGCAATCCGCCGGATCTCATCGACCTGAATAACGGCGGCGATATCTCTTCCTATATCTCAAAAGGGATTCTGGCTGATCTCACGTCCTACATAGACGGCAGCGTCGGGCGGGAGGGGCTGATAAGCTCCGCACTGAACATCTGCGCGCAGGACGGCAAGATTTACGGTATGCCTCTGAGCTTTTCCATACAGAGCCTCCTGGGCCGGACCTCCGATGTGGGACCGGACATGGGATGGACCGTGTCGGACGTAAAAGATCTGCTGGCATCAAAGCCGGCCGGAACCCTGCTTTTCGATTATGCGTATCGGGAATACCTGCTGCCCAGCTTCCTGACCATGGATATTGATTCCTACATCGACTTGAGCACGGGAACCTGCTCCTTTGACAGCGACAGCTTCGTGGAGCTTTTGGAGTTTATCAATACCTTCCCCAGTGCGGAACAGGCGGGAATGGGGAACGACGAAGGGATCTACAGCAAGATATCGAGCGGCAAGATACTGCTGCTGAGTATCACTATGTCAAATGTCACGGACTATCTGGCCCACGCCTCCATGTTCGGCGCGCCGGTGACCGCCATCGGTTTTCCGTCCGCTTCCGGCAATGGCACTCTCATCGATGCCAGTATGATGCTCGGCATCTCGGAGAAGAGCCAGAATAAGGACGGCGCCTGGGAGTTTATCGAGGGTCTGCTGAGTGAGGAATTCCAGGATTCGCTGGACTGGAATTTCCCGATCAGAAAGAGCTCTCTGGATAAACAGCTGGAGGAGGCAAAGACCATGGAAGAAGGCTCGGCCACCTGGGGCTGGGATGATTTCACATACGAATCCAAGCCGGCCACCGAGGAAGAGATCGCTACGGTCTGCGCTATCATTGACAGCGCCAGGCCCAGACCTTCCCATAATGAGGAGATCCTGTCCATCGTGGCTGAGGACGCGGCGCCCTTCTTTGCCGGACAGAAATCGGCCAGAGAGGTGGCGGATATCATCCAGAGCCGCGTGCAGCTTTATGTGAGTGAAAACTATTAAGAGCTGTTGGCAGAGGGGCGAAAGGGGGAGGAGAGGGACGCCCGGCGCGTATGGTTGCCCCGGCCGGACGCGCTCTCGCTCCGTGCCGGACGCAGCGGTGCTAAGTTCGCACTTCGCTGTCGCTCGCGCTCTCTAAGTACCGGCGTCCGGCAAGGGTCCGGTCGGGGCAACCATACGCGCCGGGCTGTTGCTTTGCCGTCCCTTCCGCATATTCTGCGGGGGAACAGCCGGGGGCTCCGCTATTGCTTTAAGCCGCCATCTTGACTTTTGTCTGAAGTCGGGATGGCGGCTTTTATTTTAAAAGTGAGGGATGGGGTGTTTCGTAGCATTTTGTTGGAAGAGAAAGGCTTTTAGCGTCTCTTTTTACTTAAAAGGCTTAGCCTTCCTGGTCTTCTTTGGGCTGCAGCAGTTTATTTTCTGCACGCCACTGGCTGGGGGAGATTCCCAGGACGTTTTTGAAGGCCCGTGAGAAATGCAGCTGGTTCGGGTAACCGACCATCTTGCCCACTTCGCCGACGGTCATCTCTGAAAATTTTAAAAGCTCTGTGGCCTGGTTCATGCGGTAGTAGATCAGAAACTGCTGCGGCGTCTGGTTCAGCTCATCGCGAAAAAGCTTTCCCAGATAGCTGCGGTTCAGGTTGCAAAAAGAGGCGATGTCTTCAATGGTGATCGCATGGGAATAGTTCTGTTCGATAAAGGTGATAGCTTCCCGGATATAAAAGTCCCGGAGCTTTCCCTGCCTGATGGTCTTATGGTGAAAGGATGACCGGATCAGCAGATCCAGAAACAGATACAGGTGTCCGATCTGAAAGAGAGAAGAGTCTTTGTTATGTACAATCGTCAACAGCTCGCCCTGCATCTCGTCCCGGATCTCCTTCTGATGACTGTGATAGATGGGCGATTCCAGATCCAGTCCCGCCGTGTCGAGAAATTCTTTGGCCCGGAGTCCGTCGAACTCCACCCAGGCATACTCCCAGGGGTCGTCCCTGTCCGCGATATAGGTGTTGATCTGTCCGGGACAGATGAGAAAGCCCTGATTTCTCTTCAGGCGGTAGGTCCGGGTGTTTCCGTGTTCGTCGTCACTGTAGAGCGTCCCCGTGCCGTTTAACACATAGTGAAACAGATAGTGGTTGCGGGCCACCGGCCCGTAGGAGTGGGAAGGCAGGCACTGCTCCCACCCGTACTGATACAGAGTCAAATCAATATACCGTTCATTGGGAAAAATCTTAAAAACCAATCGCTCCATTTCGCTGCCATCCTCTCTTGGTATTATAGCTGATCCCATGATGCCTTTTTACTGCTTTGCACGGTGTACTTCATATGTTCCGGTCTCATATATCATAATTCTATCATGTCTTTCACATTTTGTACATATCCAACATAATGGTATATCCATTTCACGGCAGGATATTTACCTTTCATAGGCATATTGTTATAATCTGCTTAGAAATTTGGTACTTTTTCACCAACATAACCAAATTCTTTCCGTCAATCGGCCGAACGGGAAAACAAGCAGCAAACATTTACCGGAGAAATCCTGCCACGTATTTTGGTATACTCAGAGATTTCTTCAAAAACGTATATGTAAGGAGGGCATTTTGTGAAAAGGTTAAAAAAACTGACTGTGCTCCTTCTGGGATGTCTGATGCTCCTGGCACTGACGGGATGCGGCGCTTCCAATGACGGAAAAACCCATCTGACATTCCAGATCTGGGATGTGGCACAGCGCGACGGTATGCAGGCAGTCGCTGACGCCTATACGGCACAGCATCCCGATGTGGTCATCGAAGTCCAGGTAACCAGCTGGGGCGAATACTGGACGAAGCTGGAGGCCTCGGCCATCAGCAACCAGATGCCGGATATTTTCTGGATGCACACCAATGAAATCCTCAAGTACGCCGACTATGGGATGCTGGCCGATGTGACCGACCTGTACGCCGATGAAAGCTCCACCTACTACGAGGACCATTTCTCGGAGGTTTCCCGCTCCAACTCCCAGGGCAGCGACGGACGGATGTACGGCGTACCCAAGGATAAGGACACGGTCTGCCTGGTTTATAACAGAGAGATGTTTGATGCGGCAAACGTCGCGTACCCGGACGAGAGCTGGACGTGGGATGACCTGATCGCCGCTTCGCAGCAGATCTACGACGTCACCGGTAAATACGGCTATATGGCCTACGGCGACGACCAGCTGGGATACTGGAATTTCGTCTACCAGAACGGCGGATACATCCTGGCAGAAGACAACCTGACCGGCGGCTATACCCAGCCGGCGACCATGGAGGCCATGGGCGTCTACATCGGTTTTCAGAAGGAAGACTGGTGCCCGGATCAGAACTACTTTGCCGAGACCTCTCCCGGCACCGCCTTTTTCTCCGAACAGGGCGCCATGTTCTTTGAAGGAAACTGGAACCTCTTAAACGAGATGTTAAACTACCCCGACATGCAGGGGAAATGGGACGTGGCCGTCCTGCCCAAATGCCCGAATCCCCAAAGCGGCGACGGACGGGCGACGATCTCCAACGGCTTGAGCTACGCCACCAGCGCCAAGGGCAAGAATCGTGAGATCGCTCTCGACGTACTGCGTTTCTTCGGCAGCGAAGAGGGACAGCGCATCCAGGGAGAATCCGGCGCGGCCATCCCGGCTTACAACGGCCTGGAAGATACCTGGATCGGCGTATTCGACCAGTTTGGCTACAAGCTGGATGTACAGAAATGCGTAGACATGTTTGAATACGGCGTACAGAGCGTCAACAACGCCTACCGCTCCGTGTGGAAAACGAAGGTCAACGATGAGCTGCTGCGGATTTATTCCGGCAAGGTAAGCCTGGAAGAGGGGCTTGCCCATATGCAGGAATATGTGGATACGGCGGCACTGGACGATTAAGAGGGGAGAAGGAATATGGCAAAAACGACTTCGGTATCCAAATCCACGAAGCACGGCCGCTCCGAAAGCATGTGGGGCTATATCATGGTGGCCCCGACGATCATCGGCCTGCTCGTGTTAAACATGTATCCGTTCATCGACACGCTGAAGTTAAGCTTTACCAAGACAAAGCCCTTCGGCCTGTACAAATTCAACGGGATTACCAATTACATAACGATGTTTACCAGCGCTGAATTCTGGCGCGCCAACTGGAACACGATTTATTTCTGTATCCTGACCGTTCCCCTGGGCGTATTCCTGGCCCTGGTGGTCGCTGTCATGCTGAATAAGAAGATCAAAGGACAGACGGCTTTCCGCGCCATCTTCTTCCTGCCCATGGTCGTGGCTCCTGCCGCTGTCACCATGGTCTGGAGATGGATGTTCAACACCGAGTACGGTATCATCAATACCCTCATCGGCAACGGCGTCAACTGGGTGACGAACCCCAACCTGGTCATCATCACCTGTTCGATCATCGCCATCTGGAGTTCCATCGGCTATGACGCGGTGCTGCTGCTTTCGGGCCTGCAAAACATCTCCAAATCTTACTACGAGGCCGCCAGCCTGGACGGTGCGACGAAGATCCAGCAGTTTTTCCATATCACGCTGCCGATGGTATCGCCGACGCTCTTCGTGGTTATGATTATGCGTCTGATGTCTTCGTTGAAGGTCTATGACCTGATCTACATGATGGTGGAAGAATCGAATCCCGCCCTCACCAGCGCCCAGTCCCTGATGTACCTGTTCTACCGCGAATCCTTCGTGGCCGGCAACAAGGGCTACGGCTCGGCCATCGTCATCTGGACCGTGCTGCTCATCGGCCTGGTAACCGCCGTGCAGTTCTGGGGCCAGAAGAAGTGGGTCAACTACGAAGTATAAGGAAGGAGACGAATCATGAATACAAAGAAAAAACAGGGTTCCAGAAATACAGGCGTGTATATTTTCTTTGCCATCGGTTCCATCGTCATGATCTTCCCCTTCGTGTGGATGTTCCTGACCAGCTTCAAGACCGTGGCCGAAAGTATGCAGATTCCGCCGGATATCCTGCCGCACCAGTGGGCGCTTGACAGCTTTCAGGATGCTCTGAAAAGCCTGCCCTTCGGCGCGCTGTATAAGAACACGATCCTGCTGATCGTGTGGCGCGTCATCTGTGCCGTGGCCTTCAGTTCCATGGCCGGATACGCCTTCGCCAAACTGAAATTCAAGGGCAAAGGTCTGCTCTTTGGCGTGGTGCTGGTACAGATGATGCTGCCCTCACAGATTTTCATCATCCCTCAGTATCAGATGTTAGCCAAGCTTGGCATGACGAACTCTATTTTCGCCCTGGTGTTCCCCGGCCTTGTCAGCGCATTCGGAACCTTCTTCCTGCGCCAGGCCTATATGGGCATCCCGGACGAGATCTCGGAGGCCGCATATCTGGACGGCTGCAACCAGTGGCAGACCTTTACGAAGGTCATGGTGCCGCTGACCACCTCCTCCATGGCGGCACTGGCCGTATTCACCGCCGTGTTCGCTTACGGCGATCTGATGTGGCCGCTGATTGCCAACACGGATTTAAAGATGATGACGCTGTCCTCCGGCCTGGCGACACTCAGAGGCCAGTTCAGCACCAACTTCCCGGTCCTGATGGCCGGTTCCCTGCTGGCGATGATCCCCATGGTGGTACTGTATCTGTTCTTCCAGAAGCAGTTCATCGAAGGCGTGGCCATGACCGGCGGCAAATAAAACTTTTTCGGAAAATACACATTGCAAGATACACAGGGAGGGACGCCGCATGTCAATCCGCTACGATCAAAAAGCGAGAACCTATACGCTTACGACCAAAAACAGCACCTACCAGATGAAGGTCACGGGCTTTGATTATCTACTGCATCTGTATTACGGGGAGCGTATCCCCGATACGGATCTGTCCTACCTGCTGTGCCCGACGGACCGGGGCTTTTCCCCGAACCCCAATGAGGCCGGCAATGACCGTACCTTCTCCCTGGACGTTCTCCCGCAGGAATTTTCCAGCGACGGCAGCTGCGATTACCGCCTGAGCAGCATCGAAGTAAAAAACGGTGACGGCAGCTTTGCCTTCGTGGGAAAGGTGAGGAAGCATCATATTTACAGAGGAAAAAACAAGCTGGAAGGACTTCCGTGCCTGCGGGCTCTGGCGGATGACACGGTGGATACTCTCGAGATCTGGCTGACAGATTCCGTGACGCAGCTGACAGTGATCTTAAACTACAGCGTATTCGAGGAAAAGGATATCATCACCCGCTCGGCCCGCGTGGTCAACGAGGGAGAAGATACTATCTACTTAAACCGGATCATGTCCATGACCGTGGATTTCTTGGACTCGGATTACGATTTTATCCATCTGGACGGACGTCACACCATGGAAAGGGAGGTTACGCGGACGCCGCTTTGCTACGGCATACAGTCCATCGGCAGCTTCCGCGGCGCTTCCAGCCACCAGCACAATCCCTTCGCGATTCTCTGTGACCATACGGCCACGGAGGATCGCGGACGGTGCTACGGCTTTTCCTTCGTCTACAGCGGCAATTTCGTCTGCAAGGCGGAGAAAGATCAGTATGACCAGACCCGCGTCATCATGGGCATCCACCCCAAGCATTTTTCCTATCAGCTCAAAGCAGGAGAGAGCTTTACGGCTCCGGAAGTCGTGATGGCATATTCGGGAGAAGGGCTGACCTGTCTGTCCCACCTGTATCACCGTATTTACCAGAAAAACCTGTGTGTGAGTCCCTGGGCGGATAAGCCCAGACCTGTCGTGATTAACAGCTGGGAAGCGGCCTACTTTGATTTCGACGACGAGAAGCTTCTGCGTATCGCCAAAGAAGCCGTGGATATGGGGGTAGATACCTTCGTCCTGGACGACGGCTGGTTCGGCAGCCGCGACAGCGACTGTCAGGCCCTGGGCGACTGGACTGTCAATCTGAACAAAATAAAGGAAGGGATGGACGGCCTGTCGGAGCGAATCCATGAGCTGGGACTTTCCTTCGGTCTCTGGATCGAGCCGGAGATGGTATCGGAAAACAGCGAACTGTACCGCTCCCATCCCGACTGGTGCCTTCAGATTCCCCGGCGGCCCGCAGCCAGAGGGCGGTATCAGCTGGTTCTGGATTTATCCAGACAGGATGTCTGTGATTATATTGTCCGCTCCATTAACGCCATACTGGATCACACCCGGATCGAATATGTAAAATGGGACATGAACCGCTTCATCACCGACGCCTGGTCAGCCATCGCGGAAAAGGAGAAGCAGGGGGAGATTTATCATCGGTACATACTGGGGCTTTACCATATCATGGATCAGATCATTCTGACCCATCCGGATATTCTGTTCTGCGGATGCAGCGGCGGCGGCGGACGGTTCGATCCGGGAATGCTTTACTACCAGCCGGAAATCTGGTGCAGCGACAATACCGACGCCGTCTGCCGCCTGAAAATCCAGTACGGAACCTCCTTTGCCTATCCGATTTCCACCATAGAGGCCCATGTGTCGGTCTGCCCCAATCATCAGACCGGCCGGGTGGCGCCCTTGGAGACCAGAGGTATCGTGGCCATGGACGGAATCCTGGGCTATGAGCTGGACTCCACCCAGCTGTCAAGGGAAGAGAAAGCCCTGTGCCGGGAACAGATTACACGTTACAAAAGGCTCTATGGTCTGATCGCCGAAGGCGATTATTACCGGCTGACCGATCCCTACCGCTTCGGCGAATATATGGCCTGGCAGCATGTGTCGAAGGACAGAACCCACGCCCTGCTGAGCCTGGTGTTGACACAGAAGGAGTCCAACGATGCCCAGCGCTATGTGAAGGCCAAGGGACTGGATCCGGGACAGACATACTGTGTAAGCGGCCTGCCGGGATGCTTTTCCGGCCAGGTACTCATGAGCGCCGGAATCCCGGTGCCGGGAAATCTTTTGCAGTATGAAGCCATACAGTTTGAAATTACCATCATGGCCGCAGAGCCGAAAGGAGAACACACCTATGAATGACGTTGTGCTGGAATGGATGGTGCCCTATTATCCGTCCATGAAAAGGCAGCTGGTCAAAGCGCTGCTGCTCTCATCTATTCTGGTGTTTACGCTGGATGCCGTCCTGTTTTACCCGATCTTCTTTGTGCCGGTGCTCATACTGGCAGCCACAGCCTTTTTCCTGCTTCGCAGCTGGAAGTATGAATTCGAGTATTCCTATGTGAACGGGGATCTGGAAATCAGCAAAATCATCCGCAAGGAAAAGCGCAAAGAGCTCTACCGCTGTGACCGCAAGGATATGATTGAGGTGGCAAAGGGCCGCTGCCCGGCCGAAAACCGGCGCACCCGCGATTACACATCCGGGCTTAAGCGGGCTTCTGTATATACCATAAAGACCGGAAATGAGTATATTTACGTAGAACCGAATGAAGGATTTATAGAGGAAATGAAGCTGTACCGGAAGGTATTAACAGCATAAACGAGGAGGAGACAGAAAATGGCAAGCTTATCTTTAAAGCATATATTCAAGGAGTATCCCAACGGCTTTAAGGCCGTCAATGATTTCAATCTGGAGATTGCAGACAAGGAATTTATCATCTTTGTGGGACCGTCCGGCTGCGGCAAATCCACTACCTTGCGCATGATCGCGGGCCTGGAGGACATTTCTTCCGGCGAGTTTCGTATCGACGGGGAGATGATGAACGATGTGGAGTCCAAGGACAGAGATATCGCCATGGTGTTCCAGAATTATGCCCTGTACCCCCACATGACCGTGTACGATAATATGGCCTTTGGCCTGAAGTTAAAGAAGGCTCCCAAAGAGGAGATCGACCGCAAGGTGCGCGAAGCCGCCAAGATCCTGGATCTGGACATCCTCCTGGACCGCAAGCCCAGAGCTCTCTCCGGCGGACAGCGCCAGAGGGTGGCCATGGGACGCGCCATTGTGAGAAACCCCAAAGTATTTCTGATGGATGAGCCTCTCAGTAACCTGGATGCCAAGCTGCGCGTACAGATGCGCACGGAGATTGCCAAGCTTCACGAGCGCCTGGGGGCCACCATCATCTATGTAACCCATGACCAGACCGAGGCCATGACGCTGGGTACGCGCATCGTCGTCATGAAGGGCGGCATTATCCAGCAGGTCGATACCCCTCAGAATCTGTACAATGCGCCAAACAATCTGTTCGTGGCCGGCTTCATCGGCTCTCCGCAGATGAATTTCTTAAATGCCGTCTGCCATGTAAAGGGCCAGAGCGCATCTCTTCAGGTGGGCGCATATGAGATCGAGCTGGCTCCGGAGAAGGCCAAAAAGCTGGTCGACGGCGGCTATGACGGCAAGGAAGTCATCATGGGCATTCGTCCTGAGGATGTGGGCGAGGCCGCAGCAGGGCAGAGCGGCGCTGTGGTAAAGGCAGCCGTCAACGTGTATGAGCTTTTAGGCGCGGAAGTCTATCTGTACTGCGATATGTGCGGCAACGCTCTGACAGCCAGAGTCAGCGCCAGCACCACGGCGCGTACCGGTGACGAGAGAGAGTTTGTATTAAAGACAGACCGGATTCATGTCTTTGACAAAGAGACGGAATTGGCCATTACCAACTAAACCATCTATATACAGAGAAGAGCGGGCCGGGGGCAGCAGGAGGAAAACTTTTGCTGCTCCCGGCCCGTTTCCGGTGAAAACAGGTATTGTTTCTCCCGCAAATCCATGTATAATGATAATAGATCGCCAGGGAACAGAGACAAAATTCTAAGAAGAAAGGGGACATCCACATGGCATCCAAAAAAGAACTGGTGGAATTTATCGCCGGTAACTTTTGCGACGCAGGAACCGTCACATACCGGAGAATGTTTGGCGAATATGGCCTGTACTGCAACGGAATCTATTTCGCCGCTGTCTGCGACGATCAGCTGTTTGTCAAGATCACCGACGAAGGACGCCGGCAGTATCCGGACCTGCCCGAAGCGCCGCCCTATGAGGGAGCGAAAAACTATTTTTTGGTCGAGGACGTGGAGAACCGGGAGTTTTTAAGCAGGCTGGCCACCGTCACCTGCCAGGCGCTTCCTGCGCCGAAGCCGAAGAAAAAACCGGCGAAAGGGAGGGGCTGAAGAATTCCATGGAACTCCTAGTGATCGAGAGCCGGGAGGCCGGACAGCGCCTGGACAAATATCTGTCCAGGTATCTGCCCCAGGCCCCGAAAAGCTTTCTCTATAAGATGCTTCGCAAAAAAAACATCACCGTAAACGGCAAAAAATGCGACGGCAGCGAAAAGCTGGTCTCCGGCGACGAGCTGCGTCTTTTTTTGTCCGAGGAGACGCTCCGGACATTTAAAGGAAAGAGCCTTTCCCAGGCCACGCAGGCCGCCGGCCACATCTCGCCGGCCCGGGACCGGATCCTCTATGAGGACGATCATATTCTGCTTTTTGACAAGCCGGCCGGAATGCTGTCCCAGAAGGCTGCGCCCGGAGATGTCTCCGCCGTGGAGTATGTATTGTCCTACCTTGCGCACAGCGGTACTCTGTCGGAGGAGAGCTATCGCCGCCTGCACCCCTCGGTCTGCAACCGCCTGGACCGCAACACCAGCGGAATCCTGATCGTGGGAAAGACCATGACCGGCCTCCAGGCCATGTCCGCCGTCTTGAAGGACCGATCCCTGCACAAGGACTATCTGTGCTATGTCTGCGGCCATGTGACCGGACCGCAGCATATCCGGGGATATCTGATGAAGGATGAACGGAAGAACCAGGTTCGTATCGTCCCTGACGCCTGTCCGGACAGCCAGCCTGTGGAGACCTGGTACACGCCCCTGTCCGTCGGCCGCTCCGGCTCCCATACCCTGACATTGCTCAGGGTACGCCTGGTGACAGGGCGGACCCATCAGATCCGTGCCCATCTGGCCTCCATCGGTCACCCTGTCACCGGCGACTATAAATACGGCCTGCGGCCGGTCAATGACTACTATAAAAAAAATCTTGGGCTCACCCATCAGCTTCTGCACGCCTGGCGCCTGGCATTCCCGGAAATAAGAGGAGAGCTGTCCTATCTGTCAGGACGAGAGTTCACAGCGCCTCTCCCGGAGATCTTTTCCCGCGTTGAAACCATGCCGGCGGCCGACGACAGAAGCCGTCACATCAGATAACAGGAGGCTGCCAATGGGTACATGGAGTTCCCGCGGCCTCCGGGGCTCTACCCTGGAGGACCTGATTAATCACACCAATGAGCGCTACCGGGAGGGAGGACTGGCTCTGATCCAGAAGATCCCCACGCCCATTACCCCCATCGAAATAGATAAGGAAAACCGTCATATCACGCTGGCCTATTTCGGCCAGAAGAGTACCGTGGACTATATCGGCGTCGTACAGGGAATCCCGGTATGCTTCGATGCCAAGGAATGTCATGCCGACACCTTTCCTCTGCAAAATGTCCATGAACATCAGGTTGCCTTTATGGAGGCCTTTGAACGGCAGGGCGGAATCGCTTTTCTGGTGATTTATTACACCCACCGCGACGAAATATATTATCTGCCCTTTGCCAGACTGAGAGAATTCTGGGACCGTCAGGAGAGCGGAGGACGCAAATCCTTCCGATTGGAAGAAATCGATCATGCATACCGCCTGCCCGTAAAAAACGGTATTTTCATCCACTATCTGGAAGGTATCAAAAAAGACCTGAAAAACCGGTAGCATCGGACCGGATTTTACCCGTGACAGAACGGGAAATCTGTTGTAAAATAGACAAAAAGTATTTTCGTTTTGTGAACGAGGAGGAGCAACATGGAGTTTGTGGTAAATGAGTCCCTGGAAAATTCCCGGCTGAAGGAGCTCTGTGAAGGACGAAAGCAGGCCCAAAGCCCGGAGGAAAAGAAGCAGGCTACCAGCGCTTTTCTGAGAGAAGTGATCTTAAATGCCCGCTTTCTGTCCATAGTCGAGCTGTCCCAGCCACCGGTCCGGACAAATGACGGCCGGCTTTCTCTGCCCGAAGGCGCCAGTATCGGCTTCGCCATGCTGGATACGGAGGAAGGAGGGCAGTATTATCCGGTTTTTACGGACTGGGATGAGGTAAACCGGTGGCCCGGCCTCAAAGATGCGCACCCCCAGACCATGATTCTGAGTTTTGACGATTACGCCGCCATGATCGCCGGTAAACAGGAGGCGGCAGGACTGGTCATCAATCCCTTTGGCGACAGCTTTGCCATTGACCGGGAGGGCATCGAAACCCTCCAGGACAAGAAACAGCTTCTGATCACCGGTCAGGCCCGCCACAGGGTGGGCAAGGATACCCCCATCCTTTTGGGAGATCCGGACGTATATCCGGTGGAGATGATTAACGCCATCTGCGACCGCGTCTGCATGAATCCCAATATCCATGCCCTGTGGATGCGGGTTATGGAGCGGGACGAGGAGGAGAGCTATCTGATTGTGGCCGATTACACCGGCAGCCAGGAGGTTGTTTTTTCCCAGATCGCCGAAGCCGCCATCCCCTTTCTGGGCAGGATGTACATAGATCTGCTTCCCCTGTCCGATCCCTTTGCCAGGGAGGCCGTGGAACATACCTATCCCTTCTATGAAGCGGAATCATAAGTTGCTTGCATAACCCGGAAAACAGAGTTTTCCTGTTGACAATCTCTTTTTCATGGGGTATAATGCCTTTCATGTGCTAACATAGTAGCACACTAAAGTATCATGTGCCCGTATCCTGCGGGCCCTGTCGACTTGGGAGGTTTCATGAATCAGTATATCCACACCCCGGAAGGCGTCCGGGATATCTATGGCCGGGAATACGCCGCCAGACTCACGGTACGGCGCGCGATCCGCAGTGTATTTCATCAGTTCGGCTATCAGGATATCCAGACTCCTTCCTTTGAGTTTTTTGATATTTTCAGCAGGGAGAAGGGCAGCGTTCTGTCCCGGGAGATGTACAAGTTTTTTGACCGGGACGGGGAGACCATGGTGCTGCGCCCGGATATGACGCCGGCCATCGCCCGCTGCGCGGCCAAATATTTTGATGAGGAGAGCATGCCCCTGCGCCTTTCCTATATTGAGAATGCCTTCATCAACCGCACCAGCCTTCAGGGACGGCTGAAGGAATTCACCCAGGCCGGGGTGGAGTTTCTGGGGGACGGCTCTCCGGATGCCGACGCGGAGATCCTGGCCCTGGCGATACGCTGCCTCTTGGAATCAGGACTGACCCGGTTTCAGATCGAGGTGGGACATGTGGGATTTCTGAAGGGGCTTTTGGAGGAGGCCCGGCTGTCCGAGGATGTGGAAAATACGATTCTGGCGTTTCTGGAGAATAAAAATTTCTTCGGCATCGAGGAGCAGATCAGCCGCTGCCCGTTCAGTGAGGATCTGCGGGAACTGTTTATCCGTCTTCCGGAGCTGTTCGGACCGGCAGAAAAGATCAGTCAGGCCAGGACTCTCACCAAAAACCGCCGGGCCCTGGAGGCCATCGAACGTCTGGAGCAGGTATATGACGTTTTGTGCTGTTATGGCCTGGAGCGCTACGTATCCTTTGATCTGGGAATGGCCGGCCGCTACCGCTACTATAACGGCATGATCTTCAAGGGTTACACCTACGGCTCCGGAGAGCCGGTGGTCACGGGAGGCCGCTACGATCACCTGATGGAACAGTTTGGACGCCGGGCCCAGGCAGTGGGCTTTGCCATCGTGCTGGATTCGGTGATGGCGGCGCTGGCCAGGCAGAAGATCCCTGTAAAATGCGACTGGCCCCAGGTCATGTTAGTCTATCCTTCCGGGCAGCATCGGGAGGCCGTCACGAAAGCCGGCCAGATGCGCGGACAGGGACAGAGCGTATGGCTGGAGAGGATCGAAGCAAACAAAAAGGCTGAGGAGAGCGGGGGGAAAGAAGAGTCCCCGGCAGAATCTCCCAGAGAGGCCGTCTTTCATGCATATCAGGCCAAAGCCAAAGCCCGCGGTTTCCGGCAGCTGTGTCTTCTCTGGGAGGACGGCTCTTTTTCGGAGGTGACGCTATGAGATATCTGACCTTTGCCCTGGCCAAGGGACGGCTGGCCCGCAAAACCATGGAGCTTTTGAAGGAGCTGGGCGTCTCCTGCCAGGAATTCTATGACCCGGACACCAGACGTCTGATTTTCACCGACGAGACCAATAAAATGAAATTTTTCCTGGCCAAGGCCAGCGATGTGCCCACCTACGTGGAGTACGGCGCCGCCGATATCGGCGTGGTGGGCAAGGACACCATCATGGAAGAGGGGCGCCAGATCTATGAGGTGCTGGATCTGGGACTGGGCCGCTGCCGGATGTGCGTCTGCGGTCCAGAAAGCGCCAGGGAGTACCTGCAGCATCATGAGCTGATCCGGGTCGCCACCAAGTACCCGGTGATCGCCAAGGATTATTTCTATAACCGCAAGCAGCAGACCGTGGAGATCATCAAGCTGAACGGCTCCGTGGAGCTGGCCCCTCTGGTGGGGCTTTCGGAGGTCATCGTGGATATCGTGGAGACCGGCTCCACCCTGAAAGAAAACGGCCTGAAGGTCTTAGAGGAGGTCTGCGCCCTCTCTGCCCGGGTCGTCGTCAACCAGGTCAGCATGAAAATGGAAAATGAGCGGATCACTGCCCTGGTGCGGCAGATGCGGCAGCAGATCACCGCCCGAAATGAGGAAAAGATATGAGAATTCTGACACTTACCCCGGAGAATCAAAAAAACATTCTGAACGATTTGTTAAAGCGCAGCCCCAACCACTACGCCTCCTACATGGATTCGGTAAACGAAATTATTCAAAGGGTGCGGACAGAGGGCGATACGGCGCTTTTGGACTATACCAGGCAGTTTGACCACTGTGAGATATCCCCGGAAGACCTTCCCGTGACACAGGAGGAAATCCGGGACGCATATCAGGAGACAGACCCTGAATTTCTGGCTACGCTTCGCCGTGCGGCAGAGAACATTCGCTGTTACCACGAAAAGCAGCGCCGCTACAGCTGGTTTGACCCCACGCCGGGAGGCTCGATCCTGGGACAGAAGGTGACGCCTCTCAAACGGGTGGGCGTTTATGTCCCCGGAGGCAAGGCCGCCTACCCCTCCTCCGTGCTGATGAACGTCATTCCGGCCAGAGTGGCCGGCGTAGAGGAGATCGTCATGGTTACGCCGCCGGGAAGGGACGGCCGGGTCAATTCCGGCACGCTGGTGGCAGCCCGGGAGGCCGGTGTGGACCATATCTATAAAGCGGGAGGCGCTCAGGCTGTGGCAGCCCTGGCCTTTGGCACCGGGACGATCCCCCGGGTGGATAAGATCGTCGGCCCCGGCAATATCTTCGTGGCTCTGGCCAAGAAAGCTGTGTTCGGCTACGTGGGCATCGACTCCATCGCCGGACCCAGCGAGATCTTAGTCTTAGCCGACGAGACGGCCAATCCCCGCTTCGTGGCCGCCGACCTTCTGTCCCAGGCAGAGCATGACGAGCTGGCCAGCGCGATTTTAGTCACCACCTCCCGGGATCTGGCCGGACAGGTATCCGCACAGATCCATGACATGGCTTCCCGTCTGCCGCGCCGGGACATCATGGAAAAATCTCTGGAAAACTACGGCTATATCCTGGTGGCCTCTTCCATGGAGGAGGCTGTCGAAGCCGTGGATGCCATCGCGCCGGAGCATCTGGAGATCATGACAAAGAATGCCTTCTCCCTGATGCCACAGATTCACAATGCCGGGGCCATCTTCATCGGGGAGTATTCCAGCGAACCGCTGGGCGACTATTTTGCCGGCCCCAACCATATCCTGCCCACCAACGGCACCGCCAGATTCTTTTCGCCTCTGTCGGTGGACGATTTTGTCAAGAAATCCAGCATCATTGCCTACACCAGACAGGAGCTGGAATCCGTATGGCGCGATGTGGAGCGTTTCGCACAAAACGAAGGACTGACTGCCCATGCCAACTCGGTGCGGGTACGTTTTGAGGAGGAGGACTAGAGGATGGACAGAACCGCATCGGTGGCCAGAAAAACGAAAGAAACCGATATCCGCATCACGATCAATCTGGACGGAAGCGGCAAAAGCAGCGTCCGGACCGGGATCGGTTTTTTCGATCATATGGTGAACGGATTCGCAAAACATGGTTTTTTTGACCTGGCTGTGGAGGTGAAAGGCGATTTATCCGTAGATACGCACCACACAGTGGAGGATACCGGCATCGTTCTGGGGTCGGCTATCCGGGAGGCGCTGGGAGAAAAACAGGGGATTGTGCGCTTTGGCTCCTGCATCCTGCCCATGGACGAGACACTGATACTGTGCTCTCTGGATCTGTCAGGCCGTCCGTATCTGGGATGGAAGGCTGACTTTGGCGCAGAGCGCCTGGGGACGCTGGAGACAGAAACCATACATGAATTTTTCTACGCTCTCGCCTGCTCGGCCGGAATGAATCTCCACATCCGCCAGCTGGACGGCGTCAACAGCCACCATATCGCCGAGGCCATGTTCAAGGCCTTTGGCAAGGCTCTCGATATGGCCGTACAAAGAGACGACAGAATCCGGGGCGTACTTTCGACAAAGGGGGAGCTGTGATATGCGTCTGTATCCTGCCATTGATATAAAAGAAGGCCGCTGTGTCCGTCTTCGCCAGGGACATTTTGGCCAGGTACAGGTCTATTCCGATTCTCCTGCAAAGACAGCGCTTACATGGGAAGCCAAAGGAGCCTCCTGGCTGCATCTGGTGGACCTGGACGGCGCTCTCAGAGGGCGCAGCGTCAACGCCGGCTGCCTGCGGGATATTCTGAAGGCCGTACATATCCGTACGGAGCTGGGCGGTGGAATCCGTTCCCTGAAAGATATCGAGGAGGCGCTGAATCTGGGGGTGACCCGGGCTATCATCGGCACCGCGGCGGTGGAACACCCGGAAATGGTGGGGGAGGCCGTGAGGCTGTTCGGTTCCGGACACATTGCTGTGGGCATCGACGCCAGGGACGGTATGGTAGCCACACAGGGATGGGAACAGACCAGCCGGGTATCCGCCATGGACCTGGCTCTGCGGATGAAAGAGCTGGGAGTATCGACAGTCATCTATACCGATATCTCCCGGGACGGGATGCTCACCGGCCCCAATGTGGAGGCCACCCGGGCCTTAAGCGAGGCCACGGGGCTCCAGGTTGTCGCCTCCGGCGGCGTCTCTTCCATGGAGGACCTGTTTCGCCTTTCTCAGGCCGGTATCCACGGCGCCATCATCGGAAAGGCGCTCTACGAAAACCGGATTGATCTGTCCGAAGCGCTGCAAACCTTTGAGAAGAATCCAAAACAAAATCAATAAGTTCTGCGGGGGCGGCGTACGGTCTGCCCCCGAATCCATATATGGGAAGCGAGGATCAAGAGATGGAAAAGACATATATCTGCGCTCCGGCGCTTTTAATCAGAGGGGGGAAAGCCTATACCCGGGAGGGCGCCCCGGCAGAAGATCCCATATCCTGGTTTGCCAGCCGGGCTGAGGAGGGCTTTTCCATGGGATTTTTTCTGGACGAGTCGGAAGATGAGCTTTCCCACGAGGCGGCCATCGGCCTGATCCGCCGTTATACGAAAGAGGGAACCCTGCCGGTGATGGCCGGAGGACGGACAAAGAGGCTGGAGGATGTGAAAAAATACATCTACGCCGGGGCAAAAGCCGCCCTGCTGCGGGAGGACGACCCGGTGGAAATGGCGGTCTACGATGAAGCGATACGCCGTTTCGGGCCACAGCGCATCGGCCTGCTCCGGCAGGGAGAAGGGGCCAAAGACATCCACGGAACCGTCACGCTCCATGAGACGGAGATAAATCTGTCTTGGGATCAGTTCAAGACGGGAAGCGACGGACTCCTGCCCTGTATCGTGCAGGATGCACACACCGGACAGGTGCTGATGATGGCCTATATGAACGAGGAAGCCTTTCTTCTCACCTGCCGCACCGGCCGCATGACCTACTACAGCCGCAGCCGCAGCTGCCTCTGGCTCAAGGGCGAGACCTCCGGCCACTACCAGTATGTCAAGAGCCTCTCCGCCGACTGCGACCGGGACACGCTCTTAGCGCAGGTGGAGCAGGTGGGAAACGCCTGTCATACCGGCGCCTACTCCTGCTTCTTTCGCCCGGTTATAGAGAGCAGCAGCCCCATGGGCCGGAATGTGTTCACAGAACTGGAGGCCGTCATCGCCAACCGAAAGGAGCATCCCAAGGAGGGCTCCTACACCAGCTATCTGTTCGACAAGGGCCTGGACAAAATATTAAAAAAGGTGGGAGAGGAGGCCACGGAGCTGGTGATTGCGGCCAAAAACCCGGATCCCGAGGAGATCAAATACGAGGCCGCCGATCTTTTGTACCATCTCATGGTGCTTCTGGCCCAAAAGGAAGTGGCCTGGCGTGACGTAACCGATGAGCTGGCAAACCGCTAGGCCGGCCAGAATTCTTATTTGGAGGATTGACTTGCCTGCCCTCATGCCGTATAATAATGTGGTCTGTAGATTCCCTGAGTCTGCCATTTCTGGAGCATACGGAATCTCTTTCCATAAAATAACAGGGAGTAGGCCATGTTAAAGAGTATGACCGGTTTCGGCCGCTATGAAAACACGACGGAGGACTACAAGATCTGCGTCGAGATGAAGGCTGTCAACCACCGGTATCTGGATCTGAGCATCAAGATGCCGAAGAAATTCAATGCCTTCGAGTCCGCTCTGCGGGGACTGTTAAAAAACAGTGTGCAGCGGGGCAAGGTAGACATCTACATTTCCTATGAGGATTATTCCGCCCAGAGCGCTTCCCTGAAATACAATGCGGCTCTGGCCGCCGGATATATGGACGCCTTTGAACAGATGTCCAGGCAGTTTGGCATTCCCAACGATATCACGGCTTCCATGCTGGGACGCTTTCCGGAGGTTCTGACCATGGCTTCCCCGGAGGCGGACGAGGAGGCGTTATGGGAGATCGTCTCCCAGGCGGTGGAAAAAGCCGGCGAGCGCTTTGTGGCGTCCCGGGCCGCGGAAGGCGGGCAGCTGAAAGAAGACCTGTTAGCCAAGCTGGACGGCATGACCGTCTGGGTGGACGAGATCGAGAAGCGGTTCCCCCAGGTATTGGAAGAGTACCGGGCCCGGCTGGAAGAGAAGATGCGCGAGTTTTTAAGCGACGGCTCCTATGACGAAAACCGGATTCTCCAGGAAGTGGCCATCTATTCGGACCGGATCTGCGTGGACGAGGAGATGGTCCGTCTGCGCAGTCATATCAACACCATGAAAGAAGAGCTGATCCGGGGCGGCGCCGTGGGGCGCAAGCTGGACTTCATCGCCCAGGAGATGAACCGGGAGGCCAATACCACTCTCTCCAAATCGGGGGACCTGCGGCTGTCCGATTCGGCCATCGCCCTGAAGACGGAGATCGAGAAGATCCGGGAGCAGGTACAGAATATTGAGTAAGTTTGTAAACATTGGTTTCGGCAATGTGGTAAATACCGACCGGATCGTGGCCGTGGTGAGCCCCGATTCGGCCCCGATCAAACGCCTGGTCCAAAATGCCAGAGAGCAGGGGCATATCATTGATGCCACCCAGGGGCGAAAGACCAAGGGCGTGCTTTTTACAGAGAGTGACAGTATCATCCTGTCGGCCCTGCTGCCGGAGACGCTGGCAGCCCGATTCGGCCAGACAGGGCGGGAAACGGCAGGCAGGGAAGAGGATGAAGATGAAGAATAAAGGAGTTTTGGTTGTAATCTCCGGTTTTTCCGGATCAGGAAAGGGAACACTGATAAAGGCGCTTCTGGAGCGATATCCCAACTACGCCCTCTCTGTCTCCTGCACCACCAGAAAGCCCCGGACGGGAGAGGCCGAGGGCAGGGACTATTATTTCGTGTCCGAGGAGGAGTTCCGGCGCATGATCGAGACCGGTGAACTGATCGAATACGCCTCTTACTGCGGCCGTTACTACGGGACGCCCCGGGCCTATGTGGAGAAGAGGATGGAGGAAGGGCAGGATGTCCTTCTGGAGATCGAGATCCAGGGCGCCTTGCAGATCAAGAAAAAATTTCCGGACACCGTACTCATCTTTGTCACGCCTCCCAGCGCGGCAGAATTAAAGCGCCGTCTCACGGGCCGCGGCACGGAGACCGAGGAGGTCATCGCCGCCCGTCTGCACAGAGCAGCCGAGGAAGCCGACGGAATGGAGCAGTATGACTATCTGCTGATTAACGATGAGCTGGATGCCTGCTGCGCCACGCTGCACCAGATCATACAATGCCAGCATCACAGAGCCTTTCTGCACAGAGAGGAGATCGCTGCGCTCTGCGGGGAATTAAAATAATATTATAGAAAGCTTGTATGGACCATGCCTTTTGACACAGGTATGGTCAGGAAAGGAGACTGTCAATATGTTGCATCCTTCTTATTCGGAATTGATTTCCGCTGTCAACAGCGGAGTGGCTGACGGCGAGGAGCCTGTGGTAAACAGCCGGTATTCCATCGTCATCGCCACCGCCAAACGCGCCAGGCAGCTGGTGGCCGGCGAAGAGCCCTTAGTGGACGCGGACGATAAGAAAAAGCCGCTGTCCGTAGCGGTGGATGAGCTGTATAACCGGCGGGTCAAGATTCTATCGGAAGAAGAGATCGCCGAGCTGGAGGCATCCGGAGTATCCTTTGCGGCTCCCGACGAGGCCGCCGCGGCAAAACCGGAGAAACCGGTACGCGGCGTGTTTCTGGAAGAGGAGTCCGGTGACGGCGGGGAAAAGGACGGCGACGGGGAGTACGACGACGAATATCTGGATGAATATGCGGATGATTATGAGGACGACGAGGCATACGCAGACGGCGATTTCTCTGACGAGCCGGAGGAGGACGAGGAGGACCGCGACGATACAGAGGAAGAGGAGTAGAGGTACAAAAGGGGCTTACAGGCCCTTTTGCCGCCTTTTTGCGCGGATAATGGGAGAGAACTGATGAAAATATTGTTTGTATCTCTGGGCTGCGATAAAAATCTGGTGGATTCCGAATCCATGACCGGGCTTTTGGCCCGGGCCGGATATGAATTTACCGATGATGAGGCGGAGGCAGAGATCATCGTTGTCAACACCTGCTGCTTTATCGGAGATGCCAAGGAGGAAAGCATCCGCACGATTTTAGAACTGGCCTCCTGGAAAAAGAAAGGCCGCTGCCGGGTGCTCCTGGCAACGGGATGTCTGGCAGAGCGGTATCAGGATGAGATCTGCAAGGAGATTCCTGAGCTGGACGGCGTTCTGGGGACAGCCAGCTACGACTACGTTACAGAGATGGTGGAACAGACGCTGAAAGGGCAGCATTACGAGCGCTTTGAGAGCGTAGACCGGCCCATGGACCTTCTTCCCGGCCGGATGGTGACCACCGGCGGCCATTATGCCTACCTAAAGATCGCCGAGGGCTGTGACCGGCACTGTACCTACTGTGTGATTCCCGGTGTGCGGGGGCGCTATCGCAGCTTTTCCATGGAACAGCTTCTTGCTCAGGCGAGAGAATTGGCAGACGGCGGCGTGCGGGAGCTGATTCTGGTAGCCCAGGAGACGACTCTCTACGGGACAGATCTCTATGGCCATAAAGCGCTGCCCGAGCTTCTCACCGGGCTGTGCCGGATCCCCGGCCTCTACTGGATCCGCTTGCAGTACTGCTACCCTGAAGAGATTACGAAAGAGCTCATCGACGTGATCCGGCGGGAGCCGAAGATCTGTCACTATCTCGACATGCCCATTCAGCATGCCAGCGACTCCATACTAAAGCGAATGGGGCGACGCACCTGCCGGGAGGAGCTGATCCGCCAGATCGACTCCATCCGTAAAGCCATCCCCGATATCTGTCTGCGCACTACGCTGATCGCGGGATTTCCCGGTGAAACCCAGGAAGATCATGAGGCGCTCATGGCCTTTGTGGACGAATGCGAGTTTGATCGTCTGGGCGTCTTTGCCTACAGCCAGGAGGAGAACACGCCGGCGGCCGCCATGCCGGATCAGATTCCCGATGAAGTCCGTGAAAGCCGGCGGGACAGCCTCATGGAGTTACAGCAGGAGATCGCTTTTGACAAATGCTCTTCCATGGAGGGGCGGATACTGGACGTGATGATCGAGGGCAGGATCGCCGACGAAAATGCCTATGTTGGCCGCACCTACATGGATGCCCCCGGTGTGGACGGACTGATTTTTGTCCATACGGCAGAAGAGCTTATGACAGGCGACTTTGTCCGGGTCCGGGTCACGGGCGCTCTGGAATATGATTTGATAGGAGAGATCGAAGATGAACTTACCCAATAAGCTGACTCTTTTGCGGGTCCTCATGATTCCGTTTTTCGTATGGTTCATGCTGACGGACTATGCCGGCGGCGCTTCCCGCTATATCGCCCTGGGACTTTTTGCCGCCGCCAGCCTGACGGACCTTCTGGACGGCAAAATCGCCAGAAAATATAATCTGGTGACCAACTTCGGTAAATTTATGGATCCTCTGGCCGACAAGCTTCTCGTCTGCTCCGCCCTGATCTGTCTGATCCAGACCGGCGGGCTCCCGGCCTGGTATGTGATTATCATCATCGCCAGGGAATTCATCATCAGCGGATTCCGGCTGATCGCCTCGGATAACGGCATCGTCATCGCTGCCAGCTACTGGGGCAAATTCAAGACCACCTCCCAGATGATCCTGATTATTCTTCTGATTCTGGATCTTCCTGCCCTGTCTCTGGCCACGGATCTCTTTTACTGGATTGCCCTGATCCTCACCGTGGTGTCCCTGGCCGACTATATCAAAAAGAATTTCCAGGTACTGAGTCAGGGAGGCTTCTGATATGAGAGAAGAACAGCAGGAACAGGACCGGATGTTTTGCTGGTCCTGTGAGGAGGGATTTTCCGAGATGGTTCCTGCCCGTAAGAGCGCGGAGGAACTGGTGAGGACGCTTCGGACCATCGGACAGACGGTGGCCACCGCGGAATCCTGCACCGGCGGACTGACCGCTTCCCATATCGTCTCGGTTCCCGGGGCTTCGGAGGTCTTTCAAAACGGTTTCATCACCTACTGCGACGAAGCCAAGATCCGCATATTGCAGGTTGACCCGGATACTCTGCGTACCGAGACTGCCGTGAGCGCCCGGACGGCGGCCCAGATGGCTGTGGGATGTGCCCGGGTGGGACAGGCCGATCTGGCTCTGTCAGTGACCGGGCTGGCAGGACCCGGCGGCGAAACGCCGGGACGTCCCGTGGGGCTTGTCTATATCGGATGCTTCTACCGGGGCCGTACCCTGGTGCAGGAGTACCATCTGAGAGGAGACAGGGATGAAATCCGCAGCCAGGCTGCCGCCTTTGCCCTGCAACTGGGATATTACTGTCTGCGGGCCCGATGAAGAAAGGGAAGAGATGTCATGCAGTGGTGCGAACCAATCTATACCGGCCAGAAGGCCAGACAACATCTGAAGGAATACCGCCGGCTCCTTGGCTGCCTTTCCGAAGCCGGATACGGGGAATTAACGTTTTACGTCATCGCAGCGCCGGCCAACGAGAAGAATCTGATGGAGCTGATACCGGCCTCCCATCTGAAACAGGCATATTACCGGGCGGACTCTCTGCTCATCCTGGGACTGGCGGCAGACAAGAACGAAGCCTTCGGCCTCTGCGAACAGATCTTAAGGGATGCCTATATCTGCCACGGCCGGCTGAGCAGGGAAGATCTCTATGACAGCCGGCGCGGGAAAGAGTGACTATGCATATCATTTTGCTGATTCTGAAGATCGCGGGAATTATCGTGGCAGTGCTGTTTGGACTGCTTTTTGTGATGCTCATGCTTCTTCTGTTTGTGCCCCTTCGCTATCGCTTTTCGGGCAGCGGCAGCGCTGCCCGCAGGGAAGTGTCCGTCAGGGGAAAGGTCAGCTGGCTTCTGTCCGCCGTCTCCGTAACCTTCGGCTATGAAAAAGACTTTTTCGTGACCGTACGGCTTCTGGGGATCCCGCTGAGACGAAAGAAGGCTGCCGTAAAGGAGACGAAAGAAGCGGTAAAAGAAACGCTGGAGGAGATCACGCAGGAGATACCGGACGAGCCGCTAAACACAGGCGGCGCTCTGCCATCTGTGATATCCGGGGATGACCGGGAAGAACCGCCGCCAGACACCCAAGATACCGTCCGGCCCCGGAATAAGCACCGAATTCTCCGGGAAAAATGGAAACGAATTCTGTCCTTCCCCGGACGGATCCGAAAAAAATGCGGGGCTCTGACCGGCCAAATCCGTCAGATGAAGCACAGGGCGGCCGTGTGGCTGGAATTTCTCAAATCCGAGGAAGTAAAGCAAACCTTTTCGCTGCTTAAAAAGCAGATGAAACGCCTGTTTCGTCACATTCTTCCGGGAACCGTGCGGGTCCATGGCCGTTTTGGCTTTGACGATCCGTCCCTGACAGGCAAAGCGACCGGATTCATCAGCATGATGCCCTTGTTTTACCGCAAAAATATCTCCGTCGTACCGGTATTTACCGGATTCTGTCTGGAGGGCGATTTCTATCTGAAAGGGCGGATTCGGGCCGTGTCTTTACTGATCTTGGGAGGACGGATCCTTTTAGACTCCCGTTTTCGCAGAACACTGCGAAACTTTCGCAGGATGTCGTCCTGAGACGGTAAAGAGCGGCATACAAAGAGACGGCAGCAATGAGATATGAGAACCGAGACACAATGTAACAGGCAATAGCAGGATAATATTCAGGAGGAATAAAAATGGCTGACAAGAGTAATTTCAACGCGACTGTGGACGCCCTGTTTAAGGGCATGGACAGCTTTGTGACCACCAAGACCGTGGTGGGAGAGGCCCAGAAGCTGGGCGATGTGACCATCGTGCCGCTGGCAGACGTATCCTTTGGCATCGGCGCCGGCGCTTTTACGGGAAACGGTAAAAGCAACGACGGCGGCGGTCTGGGCGGTAAGATTATACCCAGCGCCGTACTGATTATCGGCAAGGACGGCAGCACCAATCTGATCCGCACCGGCGAGAAGGAAGATCTGGTCAGCCGTCTGGTAAATATGGCTCCCGGCATCATCAGTAAATTTACCGGCAAAGGAAAGGACTCCGGCGAAGGAGAGCCGCTTGCCCAGGAGGTGGTGGACGCTGCCGTAGATCTGGCCGGCGACGCCGCCAAAGCCACCGCCGACGCCATCCTGGATGGAGAAGAGAAGGAATAGCTTTTTGGCAGTAATAATCCCCTGTCCCTCCGCATAATATGTAACAAAAACCGAGAGGCAGGGATACATGAACCGGCTAATTGGATTTATTTTATTTTGGGTAGGTGTGGGCATGATAATCAAATGTATCCTGCCTACCCGTCTGTCTGTGATTTTACTGGCGGTGCTGCTGGTGATCGCCGGATATAATCTGTTCTGTCGCTGTTAGAACAAAAGAAAACCCGCAAACTCCCCTGATATGGAAGAGCTTGCGAGCTCCGAAGATCTCATGCCGGTGATGGGACTTGAACCCATACGTGGTTGCCCACAACAGATTTTGAGTCTGCCTCGTCTGCCATTCCGACACACCGGCTCACAAGTTGCATTCTATCACATTTTTTTTTTGAATGCAAGCATAATTTTCAAATAAAGATTGCATTCGCCGGGAAAACTGTCTATAATCTTCAGTAGAAAATCTGACAAAGGATGGTATCCCATTATGAAGGAAAGCAACGTAACGATTATGACGCATCCCTTGATCCAACACAAGATTTCCATGCTGCGCGATCAACGGACCGGTACGAATGAATTCCGTAAGCTGATCGAGGAAATCGCCACTTTGATGGGCTATGAAGCCCTTCGGGATCTGCCGCTGGAGGAGGTGGAGGTTACGACCCCCATCGAGACCTGCATGACCCCCATGATCGCCGGCAAAAAGCTGGCCATCGTCCCGATTCTGCGGGCCGGCCTGGGAATGGTAAACGGAATCCTTGCTCTGGTTCCTTCTGCGAAGGTGGGACACATCGGTCTGTATCGCGATCACGATACCCACGAGCCTCACGAATATTATTGTAAGCTGCCGGATCCCATCGAGCTGCGCACCATCGTCACTCTGGACCCGATGTTAGCCACCGGCGGCTCCGCCATCGCGGCTGTGGATTTTATCAAACGGCACGGCGGAAGGAAAATCAAATTCATGTGTATTATCGCCGCTCCCGAGGGCCTGGAGAGGCTTCAGGCGGCCCACCCCGACATTCAGATTTATGTGGGGCATCTGGACCGGGAGCTCAATGAGGACGCCTATATCTGCCCCGGTCTGGGAGATGCCGGCGACCGCATCTTTGGAACCAAATAACGGAATCTGTCCGATGGAAAGACAGAATAGCCCGGTATGGCGGACGCAACGCCATATCGGGTCTTTTTATATATCATCCACCTCAGAAAAAACACATTTTTGAAACAGATTTTTATGAAAAAAGTAAAACACTTTCCCGACGCCGCCGTTATAATGTTATCAGCGCTTACATGTCATGCATGACTCCTTTTTTCTTAATTCATCATTCGAGGAGGACATTGAATGAATATTCAAAACACCTGCAAACGTCTTCTGGCCATCTTTATGTGCCTGTGTCTGGTAATCCCTGTCGCCGGCTGCGGCGACGGCAGGGACGCGGGAGAAAACGGCAAAAATACCGGCGGCAGCGATTTTGTCTATACGCCGGAATATAAGACCCTGGACGGCATTTCTTTCATGAAGATCCTGGCCATAGACGGCGGAAAGCTCTATTACAGGGACTGGCGGGCAGGCTCCGACGGCGAGAACCAGTCCAGCCTCATGAGTCTGGATCTGGATACGCTGGAAAAAACGCCGCTGCCCATCGCCCTGTCTCCGGAAGAAGAGATCCAGTGTCTGGCGCCCGGCCAGGATGGAACCCTCTGGGCCCTGACCAGCGTCTGGGACGAGACATTGGCTCGGCAATCCTTCTTTCTGGCCGGCTTTGATGATAACGGTGCAGAAAGCTTCCGGCAGGATCTCACCAGTCTCATCGCAGGAGAAGAATCCCAGGATGTCATGACCAGCTTCCCTCAGTATATGGCAGTCGGCCGGGACGGCAATATCTGTATTCTGATAAACGGAATGGAAGAGAAGCTTCTGGTGCTGGACAATCAGGGAAAACAGCTCTTTGAGCTGAGCGATTCTTCCTGGACCTTAGGACTGTGCACCGGCCCGGACGGTCAGGTATACCGGATGGTCTACGATTCTGACGGGTCCGGCAACTCCTGCATGCTTCAGCAGATCGATATGGCACAGAGGAGCTACGGAACCGGCTATAAGGGAGTCCCCGGCGGAAGCGGAGACGTCCTTCTGAGGGCCGACGCCGACAATGGATTTCTGATCAGCAACGGTAACTCCCTCTATCACTACGATATGGAGAAGCAGTCCGCCGAGCCGCTCTTAAACTGGCTGGACTGCGATATCGACGCCAGTCAGATGCAGGCGTTTGTCCGGACGGCAGACGGAAGGATTCTGGCCATCGTCTCTCGGTACGATTACGAGCAGGATAAAGGACAGGCAGAGGCCGTCTATCTCAGCCGGATCCCGGCTTCCGAGGCCGTTCAGAAGACTGTCCTGACCTATGCCACCATGTTTTTGGATTATGATTTACGCACAAAGATCATTCAGTTTAATAAGACAAACCCCAACTGGAGAATCCAGGTAAAGGAATATGGGAACGAAGATTACCAGACCGGTCTGAGCCAGCTGAACGCGGATATCATCTCCGGCAATCCGCCGGATCTCATCGACCTGGGCGACAGCGGCATCTATGTAGATAACTTTATTGCTAAGGGGATTCTGACGGATCTGACCCCCTTCCTGGAGCAGGACGGTACACTGAACCGGGAGGACCTGATCGAAAACGTTGTGTCTGTCTATGAACGGGACGGAAAGCTCTATGGAATCGCCCCCTCTTTTGGGATTTCCACGTTAGTGGGGAAGGCGGCGGATCTGGGACAGCGAGACGGATGGACTATCCAGGATGTAAAGGAGCTCATGGCCTCCCGTCCGGCCGGCACCGAGCTTCTGGAGTCTGCCAGCAAGGAATATCTCTTATCGCTTTTACTTTCCGGCGGTCTCGACGGCTTCGTGGATCCGGAAAAGGGTGAATGTTCCTTCGATTCGGCTGAATTTAGCGAGCTTTTGGAGTTTGTGAACCAATTCCCTTCTCAGGAAACTGTCGAAACCGGCGAAAGGACCGCCAATATACAGGAAAAGCTTTCCGAGGGAAGGCTGCTGTTATCCAGCATGTCCATGCACTCGGTGCAGGATTATCAATACCAGCAGTTCCTCTATAATGAGCCCATAACCTGTATCGGATACCCCACCGCAGACGGCGCACAGGGATCCCGCCTCCGGCCCTCCCAGGGGATCGGCATCTCCGAAAAATCACAGCAAAAGGAAGGCGCCTGGGCCTTTATCTCCATGCTCTTGAGCGAGGAAAATCAGGAGAGCATAAGCTTTGGCTTCCCGATCCGCAGCGAGGCTCTGGAAAAGGTACTTGCCAGATCCATGGAAGAAAACGAAATGATGAGCGCAGTGATCTTCAGCGACGGGGGCTCCATGTATGCATCCCGGCCGGCCACGCAGGAACAGGTGGACGCGGTCAGAAAAATCATCCTGTCCTCCCGCGGCAGCATCCATGCGGATTCTGAAATCATGGATATCATCAGTGAGGAAGCCGCCTCCTACTTCGCCGGGCAGAAATCGGTTTCCGAGGTGGTGGATATCATACAGAGCCGCGTACAGCTTTATATCAGCGAAAATTCATAACAGGCCGGATGGGCAGCCATCCGCCGCAGACCGGAAGACAGAGAAGCTTTTCTGTCTTCCGGTCTTTTTGTGTTCCCCGGACAGGCTGATTTTCTCTGTCTGGCTATGTCAGCAGGGAAATCAAAGCATATGATAACTGTGGGAACCGTTCTGCGAAACGTCCCTTGCCGCGGCAAACCAGGAAAAGCAGAAAAAGGAGGATGACAAGAATGAGTAAGACAAAGCCCATGAGGATCGCGCTGGATGCCGGACATGGCCTGCACACAGCCGGTCGGCGCTGCCTGGCCTCCCTGGATCCGGCCCAGACCAGGGAATGGCAGCTGAACAACCGCATTATGGATAAGCTTCAGGCAGAACTACAGGACTACAACTGTGAGGTGCTGCGCGTAGATGACACCACCGGCGCTCAGGATGTGGCTCTCTCTACCAGAGTAACGGCTGCAAACCATTTCGGGGCCAGTCTGTATCTGAGCATGCACCACAATGCCGGTATCGGAGGCAAAAGCGGAGGAGGGACTGTGGTATATCATGACAGCTCCCACACCGCCCATGTCGCCCTGGCAAAGAAACTGTACCGACAGATTGTGGCGTCCACCGGTCTGACCGGCAACCGCAGCAGCCAGGTAGTCAAAAAGGCATACTATGTACTGGCCAACACAAAGATGAACAGCTATCTGGTGGAGAACGGCTTTATGGACAGCGCCACGGATACTCCGGTTATCATCACGCAGGCCCACGCAGATAAGACAGTCAGAGGAATCTTGCGGTGGATGACGGAGGATCTGGGCCTGACAAAGAAGGAGGTAGCGCCTCCGGATAAAGAAGATCCGCCGGATGCCTCGACGGATCCCTCTGACCTGGCCGTGGGAGCTCAGGTCATTGTAAACGGCACGATCTACGGCACCGGGAATGCCACCGGTCCCGGTATCGTCAAGCGTGGCGCCCACATGTATGTCGTAGGCTACGCAGGCAGCCGGTATCCCTACTGCTGGGGCGTGGCAAAGACGGCAGGGGGCGCCAGACAGGGCTGGGCCCGGGCAGCGGATCTGCAGATTGTTCCGGACAAGGATGAGAGTATGATCGACGCTATCACATTATCTTACAAAAAATGGCCGGCCCGGTGCAATGAGCGGGATGTGAATGTACGTATCGGTCCCGGTGTGGATAAGGATATCCTGAAGGAATGGCCGAAACTGGGCCCCGGCAACGAAGTCGATGTGATCGGAGAGGGTCCGGCGCCCAACGGCCGTCTGTGGTATCGGATCCGTATCGCCGGCAAACACGCCGGATGGGTATACTCTAAGTTTCTGGACCGGCGTTAGCGCACGGCCTGTTTCTTTTCGACCGGCAGGGAAATCCCTCTGCCGGTCTTTTCCATTTACGACAAAAAGCAGTCAAAAAGCGTAAGGAAAACTTAAAGACATATTCCCTAAAATCGTTTATAATGAACGTAATTGCTGCAACACGGGAGAGAGGAGTCTGTATGAAGCTTTCCGTCAAGAAAAATTCCGTCAGGAAAAAAAAGCAGAAGAATACGGATGCCTGGAAAGACCGGCTCACATCGGCCTCTTTTCTGGCGCCCAGCCTGACAGGCGTTCTGGTGTTTTTTATTTTGCCGTTTCTGGTGGTAATCTATTATTCCATGGTGGATAATCCCATCAGCCATAATTTTGTCTTTTTTCAGAATTTTGTCAACGTGCTAAAGAACGCAGCCTTTCGCAAGGCGGCAATGAACACGCTGCAATTTTCGGCGGTGGCGGTCCCTCTGGCCGTCCTGCTGTCTTTAGGGCTTGCGATCCTTCTGGAGAGCAAAATTCCTTTTAAAAGTCAGTTCCGCACCTTTTTCCTCAGCCCCATGATGGTGCCGGTGGCCTCGGTCGTTCTGATCTGGCAGGTCCTGTTCCATTATAACGGTGTGGTCAACGATTTTCTCGGCAATTTCGGCATTCAGGCCATCGACTGGCTGAAATCCGAACATGGCAAGATCGTGCTGGTCTTATTGTTTCTGTGGAAAAACCTGGGGTACAACATGATCCTCTTCATGGCGGCTCTCGGCAATATCCCCCAGGACATTCTGGAGGTGGCAAGGCTGGACACCTCCTCCTCGCTGCAGATCTTCTTCAGGATCAAGATCCGCTATCTGTCGGCGACCCTCTTGTTCGTGACCATATTCTCCCTGATCAATTCCTTTAAGGTGTTCCGGGAGATATACCTGCTGACCAACGACTATCCCTACGATTCCGTATATATGCTGCAGCATTTCATGAACAATACCTTTGAAAATCTGGATTATCAGAAGCTGTCGGCGGCCGCCATTATCATGGCTGTGGTCATCGTGATTCTGATCGGTATCCTTTTCATAGCGGAAGATAAATTCGGAAAGGATGTGGAAGGATGAGCAGACGGAAAACGGAGACTGTCCGTAAACAGAAGTTCCGGGAGAAGCCGGCCGGCGACGGGGCGCCCTCCCGCAGGAAAACCGGATATCAGGCGCGGATCGCCGTCATTACCGTGATCGCCGCCTTTTTCGCCGTCTTGTTCCTGCTTCCCACGATACTGACCATCGCCAACTCTTTCATGTCGGCCTCGGAGATATCGGCCAACTACGGCAAGGTGTTTTCCACCACCGACACCGGCGGTAAGGTATACATAGCCGAGAAGGTAAATCTGAAATTCATTCCGGATATGGTTTCCTTCAGCCAGTATATTACGGTGCTGTTTAAAAGTCCGGAATATCTGCTGAAATTCTGGAACTCCGTGATCCTGGTGGTGCCGATCGTGATTTTTCAGCTGCTGGTGGCGTCTCTGGCCGCCTACAGCTTCACCCGCTACAGAGGACGGTTCAAGGAAGTGATTTTCTTTCTGTACACGATCCTGATGCTGATGCCCTATCAGGTCACGCTGGTGCCGAATTACCTGGTATCCGGCTGGCTGCACATACTGGATACCAACTGGGCCATATGGCTGCCGGGTATTTTCTCCCCCTTCGGCGTCTTTCTGCTTACAAAATTCATGCGGCGCATTCCGGTGTCCGTCATGGAAGCCGCGAAGATCGACGGGGCCGGAGAGTGGCAGATTTTTATGAAAATCTGTATGCCCCTCTGTAAGGGGGCGCTGTACTCCATCGCGATTCTGGTATTCATCGACTACTGGAACATGGTGGAACAGCCGTTGATTCTTCTGTCGGATGCGGAGACCCATCCGCTGTCCGTATTTTTATCAAAGATCAATAAGGGTGAGATCGGGCTGGCCTTTGCCGTGGCCACGATCTATATGGTGCCCAGCCTTCTGATTTTCCTCTACGGAGAGGATTATCTGGTGGAAGGCATCACCTATGCAGGCGGAATCAAGGGTTAAGAGGAAAGGAAGGAGCGAGAAGCCATGAGTGCAAATACAAGGAGGAGAGAGTGGATCAAGTCGGCAATTATCGTTTTTCTGACGATCATGCTGATTCTGACCTTTTTCTCCAATACCATCATGAATTATTCCCTGCCGGAGGTCGCCACACAGAACGCCACCTCCGCCAGCATCACAGCCAAGGTCCGCGGCACCGGCACCATCGAGGCCAGCGACCCCTACAACGTGGAGATCAAGGAGAGCCGTGTCATCGCCAGCGTGGCCGTAAAGCAGGGCGACACCGTCCAGAAGGGCGACACGCTCTTTACGCTGGAGGACGCGGAGAGCACGGAGCTCACCGACGCGATCAAGCAGCTGGATGATCTGAAAAAGGAATACGAGCAGGCCATCTTAAGCGCTGACAGCAGCACCAGCCTGGTGGACCGGGTCGAAAACGGCGAGACCACCTCTTCCGATTCAAAGCTGGCCCGCATCGACGGCTACAATACTACCATTGACCGTCTGGAGAAGGCCATCGAGAGCTATAACCGGCGCATCGCCGAGATCGATAACGAGCTGGGTAAGATGGGGGAGGCGTCGGTGGACACCTCCGGCGAACAGCGGGCTGTCAATGACGCCATTGCCAATTTAGCCAGCGCGGAGGCCGGAGTGACAGCCGCGGAGCAAAAGCTCACCGCAGCCCAGGCTACCCTGGAATCCGTCAACAGCGCGGTAAAAATGGCTCAGGATAACGAGGCCGCCTGTCAGACAGCTCTTCAGGATGCGAAGAACCGCTATGAGGCTCTGCTTGCCAGAAAGAAAGAGCTGGAGGATAAAAAGAACGATTCTGCCACGGCCGCAGCGGAAAGCACCTCTTCGGCAGACAGCACATCCGGGGCAGCTGTCTCATCAGCATCTGCTCTTTCTCCGGATGAAGAGGCGGAACTGGAGCGTCTGACCGGAAGCGGCGAGGGCAGCGTAACCGCTGCCAGCAAGGCACAGGAAGACGCAGAACTGGCATTACAGGCCGCCCAGGCCGCCGTCGTCGAGGCAGAAAAAACCGTGGAGGCCAATCGCGCCGACGCTCAGTCAAAGCTTGACGCTGCCCAGAAAGAATACAATAACGCCGTCAATAACCGCAAATACTGGGAGGATAAGAAGGCCGAGGCCGAGCGCAATCTGGCTAACAAGCAAGCCAGCACTCCGGACAACTCCGCACGCGACGCTTTGAACAACGAAAAGGCAGATCTGAGTCTTCAGATCAGCAATGCCACCACGAAGAAAACGGAGGCGGAGAATGATCTTCAGGAACTTCTGGCTGAGTTTGGCAAGGAAGTCAACCTGGTGGACCTGTTAAAGCGCATCCGGCAGCAGGAGGAGATCATCGCAAAGCTGCGTGCCAACGCCACCGATGCGGTCATCACCGCTCCGGTATCCGGCGTCATCTCTTCTCTGAATTATGTGGCGGGAGAGACCACCTCCGCAGACCGTCCCCTGGCCCAGATTATCATGACAGAAAAAGGCTTTACCTTAAGCTTTTCCGTCACGGCGGACCAGGCTAAGAAAATCAGCGTGGGGGATGTGGCCGAGATCCAGAATTCCTGGTATTACAACGATATCAAGGCCACTGTGTCCGGATTTAAGGCCGACCCCTCCAACTCCCAAAACCGTCTGGTGGTCTTTGATGTCACCGGGGATGTGCAGGCCGGTCAGAATCTGAGCCTGTCCGTGGGGCAGAAGAGCGCCAACTATGATATCGTCGTGCCCAACAGCGCCATCCGTGAAGACAATAACGGCAAGTTCATCCTGATCGTGGAATCCAAGAGCAGCCCTCTGGGCAACCGCTACTTTGCGACCCGTGTCGATGTGGAAGTCCTGGCCTCCGACGATACCATGTCGGCAGTCAGCGGCGGCCTGTACGGCTATGAATATGTTATCACCACATCCACCAAACCGGTTGAGGCGGGTAAGCAGGTCAGACTGCCCAATTAAAGGAGGGAGAGCATGAAAAAATTCATGAAGCATCCCGTCAAAATCAAATGGCCTGCCGGCAGGCAGCGGATTTTCGCCATCGCCGGGCTGGTCTGCCTTGTCCTGGCCGGGGTCCTGACTCTTTTATCAGCCCGGATCCGCGGCGGGCAGCTGTCTCAGCAGATGGCCGGCCGCTGGGACAGCGAGGGAAACTCCGCCCATGTCAGCTGCTTTTTTTCCGACAGCGCCGAGGTCGTGCCCGATACCATCCGGGCCTTTGAATATACGCTGAGAAACAAGCTGAAGGAAGCCTCCATCGAGGCATCGTCCGAACACGCCAGACTCTGGGTGGGCGCTTACAGCGCCAAGGGACGGATCTCCCTCTCCAGCGGTCTGGCAAGCACCGAGGTAGGCGCCTACGGCGTCAGCGGGGATTACTTTATGTTTCATCCTCTGTCCCTGGAACCGGGGGGCATGTATTTTAACAGCGACGATACCATGCAGGATAAGGTGATTCTGGATCAGAATACCGCCTGGCAGCTGTATGGTTCCTATGATATCGCCGGGCAGCCCATCACCATCGGCGCCGGCCCCGACGCTCATATCGGCATCGTCGCCGGCGTGGTGGAAAACGAAACGGGCTTTATGAACGAAAAGGCCGGAGCCAGTGCAGGAACGGTCTATCTGTCCTATGAGATGTTAGATACCTATGGACGGCACAGCGGCATCAATTCCTATGAGATCGTAATGCCAAACCCTGTCACCGGCTTCGCCAGAACCATGGTGGAGGAAAATATCGGCTTTGACGAGGAGCAGATTCAGGTGGTGGAGAATTCCCGGCGCTTTTCCTTTCTGAATCTTCTGGCTGTGGCGGGACAGTTTGGCACACGTTCCATGAATTCCAAGGCCATCATCTACCCCTACTGGGAAAATGCCGCCAGAGGCTGGGAAGACGTTCTGGCAGTCCTGCTGGTGTTGCAGCTGCTTCTGACCGCCTTTCCGGCAGTGTTGGTTCTGATCTGGCTTCACAGACGCTTTAAAGCGCGGACCTTCCATTTCAGCGATGTCCAAAACTGGATCGCCGACAGAAGAGAGGCCCACTGGGCCAGACAGGCAAGAAAGAAACACAATACCGGCCTATGATCCGGATAATGAGGAGGAGAGAAAATGAAACCAATATGGAAACGGGCACTGAGCCTGCTGCTGGTCGTGGCTGTGCTGTGCTCTTTGACCGCCTGCGGCGGGAAAGAAGACGATACGGCCAATGCGGCTGCCAAAGAACATGTCTTCCGGTCTGAGGACCTGCCGGTCAATGCAGACAGAAACATCAATAATACCAGAGGTATCACCCGCCTGGGAGACCGCCTGTATATGCTCAGCATCGCCTGGGGCGAGACAGGACAGCAGAATTTCCTGCTCAGCACAGCCATGGACGGCTCCGATGCCAGGATCATCGATCTGGAGATCAACAGTAAGCGGAGTGAATCCGGAGGCGCAGGCGGTATGGCCAGATATGACGGCCTTTCTTCCGTAATGCCTGTCGTTCCGGAGACGGAAGCGCCGGAGGAGGACAGCGAGACGCCGGATGAGAGCGATACGCCGGACGAGACCGCCCCTTCCACGCAGGATCCTATGGAATCCGAATCCGGCGATCCGTCAGAAAGCACAGCGGAGGAATCTGGCGGCGATGCGGAAACCACGCCGGAGGACGAGACGGCCGGTCCTTCCGACCTTCCTGCCGTTGACGTCCCCGTCATACCGGGAGGCTCTGTTTCCTATGACTATAATCTCAACAGTATTACCAGCGACGATACCAATCTGTACTTTCTGTGCAACGAATACTATAACGACTATACCGATGAAAAAAATCCGGTCTATCAGGAGACCTATTATCTGGTGGCTGTGAATGCGGAGGGAAAGGAGATCTGGCGGCAGGAGCTGGGAAAGAACAGCAATGATTCCGCATCCTATTTCTATGCCAGTTCCCTGATCGCGACTCCCGAGGGCATTCTGTGCTCCGTCCAGAACGAAAACGGAAACGGCTATCTCCTTTTTGACAGCACCGGAGCAAAGAAGGACGAATTTACGCTGGATATTCAGGACAGCGGGACTTTCTTTATGAACGGCAAAGGAAACCTGTACTTGCAGTACTGGGGCGATAAGGACGGTTCCTGGCAGTCTCTTGTCTGCAAGGTGGATCTGAGCACGAAGACGCTGTCCGATCCCCTGTCCATTCCCGGTATGGCTTCCTACTCGCTGAATTTCTGCACCAATGTATACGGCGGAAGCTATGACTGCTATCTGTACGACTCCATGGCGGTATATGGCTACAATGAGGGCGATGCGGATAAGACGGAGATCTTAAATTATGTTGATTCCGACCTGGACAACAGCAATATGAACGCCCTGGTCATACTGGACGATGAGAACATGCTGCTCATGCAGTATGACTATGAGGCCAATAATCGCGAAGGACAGTATTACATATCCCGCCTGACCAAGGTGGACCCGGCAGATGTGAAGGATAAGATCGTTCTTAAGCTGGCCTGCTATGGCGGCCTGTGGAATATCCGTTCCCGCGTCATTGATTTCAATAAAACCAATGAGGAATACCGAATCCAGATCACCGATTACCAGTCCTACGATTCCTCCGGGGAATACGGCGCGGGGATTACCCGCCTGAACAATGATATCGTATCCGGCAATATCCCGGATATCCTCTATCTGACCAGCGAAATGCCCATATCCAGCTATGTCAGCAAAGGGCTCCTTGCCGATCTCTATCCCCTGATCGATAAGGATGAGGAGATGAGCCGGGAGGACTTTCTGACCAATATCCTGGATGCCTACAGCGTGGACGGAAAGCTCTATCAGATGGTCCCCGCCTTCTCCGTTCAGACCATAGTGGGAAAGACGAAATATGTGGGAGAGACTCCCGGCTGGACTATGACCGATCTGCAGAATCTGTTGAAGACTCTGCCGGAAGGGATCTCTGTCTTCAGCGAGATCACACGGGAAAACTTCCTCTACACCACCATGAATCTGGCCGGCGGACTGTTCGTGGACTGGAATACCGGAAAATGTAATTTTAATTCCGACGAATTTGTCCAGTTCCTGGAATTCTGCAATACCTTCCCCGAGGAATTTGATTACAGCGTCTATGAGAAAGAAGGATACTGGCAGTCTTATGAGACGCAGTACCGCGAAGACAGGACGCTCTTACAGTCACTGTATCTGAACAGCTTCCGCCAGTACCGCGATATGAAGTATGGTTCCTTTGGCGAGGATATCACACTGATCGGTTTTCCCTCCGCCCCCGGCAACGGCTCCACGATCCAGACGGAGTGGACCATGGCCATCTCCGCTCAGTCCAAGCATCCCGACGGCGCCTGGGCATTTATGCGAGGCTATCTGCTTCCGGAATATCAGGAAGAAATTTCCTATAACTGGCCTCTGCGGTTGGATCAGATCGAGAAATTAAAAGCTGCTTCCAAGGAAAAACCCTTCTGGGAGGATCCTGTGACCGGAGAGCGGGAATATTATGAAGATACCTATTGGCTCAATGACCAGGAGTTCCCTCTTCCGATCATCTCCGACGAAGAAATTCAGAAGGTTATGGACATCGTGACCACGGTAAGTGAGGTGGGAATCTATGATTCTTCGCTGATGAATATCGTGACGGAGGAGGCCGCCGCCTATTTCTCCGGACAGAAATCCGCCAGAGAGGTGGCAGATATCATCCAGAGCCGCGCCGGTATCTATCTCAGCGAAAACCGGTGACGCATTGATCGGCAGGCTCAAACGATAAACCAGACAATCCCAAAACGGCATGGCTTCGGTCATGCCGTTTTCTGCATATTCCAAAAAGCCTGTGCGTAAGATGTGATAAAAGATATTCCTGGGAGAGTGCAGGCTTGAACTGGCATACGATGACAGGAGAGCAGGTCCTTACCCGCCTGCATGTGACAAGAGAATCCGGACTGTCCGGCAGGGAGGCGGCTGAGAGACTGAAGCAGACAGGAGAAAACCTCCTCAAAGAAAAACCACACACCTCCATACTGGTCAAATTTCTGGAACAGTGGAAAGACTTCATGATTCTGACCCTGATCGGAGCGGCTGTGATCTCTACGGCAGTCTCCTTTTTAAACGGAGACCGGGATCTGACTGATCCGATCATTATTTTCGTCATCATCACGGTAAACGCGATCATGGGAGTGGTGCAGGAGACGAAGGCAGAGAAATCTCTGGATGCGCTCAAAAAGCTTTCCGCTCCATCGGCCATGGTGCTGCGGGACGGACGGCGGCAGAGCATTGATTCCGCCCTGGTAGTCCCCGGCGACATCGTCTATCTGGAAGCAGGCTGTTTCGTCCCGGCCGACGGACGGCTCTTAGAAGCGGTCAACTTAAAAATCGAAGAATCGGCCCTGACCGGGGAATCCCTTCCGGTGGAAAAACACACCGCCACCCTGAAAGGAGAGGATATTCCGCTGTCCGAGCGCTGGAATCTGGCCCTCTCCACCACCGTGGTCACCAAAGGCCGGGGAACCATGGTGGTCACGGCCACAGGTATGGATACCGAAGTGGGCCATATCGCCCAGATGATTCTGACAGATGAAAGTAAGGATACCCCGTTACAGAAGCGCCTGGCCCAGACCAGTAAGATTCTGGGGCTCTTGTCATTGGGTATCTGCGTCATTATGTTCTTTGTGGGCCTGTGGAAGAAACAGCCGCTCTTTGAGATGTTTATGACTTCCGTGAGCCTGGCAGTGGCCGCCATCCCCGAAGGGCTTCCGGCCATCGTGACCATCATGCTCTCCCTGGGCGTACAGCGCATGGTGAAAAAGAACGCCGTGATTCGCCGGCTTCCGGCCGTGGAGACTCTGGGAAGCGCCACCGTGATCTGTTCCGATAAGACCGGGACACTGACGCAAAACCGCATGACAGTTACCTGCATCGCCTCATCCCGTGGGAGGGAAGAGAAGAACGGCCGGTTTGCCAGAGCGCTTTTTACCTGTGCCGCTCTGTGTAACGATACGGTTCTGCGCCGGGACGGAAGGAAAAATCCGAAAATATCCCCCTTTGCCGCCGGTCATACGGCGCCTGGCAAATCCTTTACCCTCTTAGGAGAGCCCACGGAAAAGGCTCTGGTGGAAGCCGCCGCTGCCATAGGGCTCTACAAAGACGAACTGGAGACAAAATATCCCAGGACCGGGGAGATTCCTTTTGATTCGGCAGTAAAGCGGATGACCACGATCCACCGCACGCCTCAGGGATCTCTGGAGATCATAAAAGGGGCGCCGGATATCCTGATCTCCATGTGCGGCGCTGTCTGGAACGGGAGTCAGGCCGAAGCCATGACAGAGACACGCAGACGTCTCCTTCTGAGAGAAAATGAAAGCATGGCAGGCGAAGGACTTCGCGTCATCGCCGTGGGAGCCAGGAGAAATTCCGAACTGACCTTTTTGGGCCTCATCGGTATGATGGATCCGCCTCGTCCCGAAGTATATGAAGCCGTACATACCTGTAAGACCGCCGGGATCCGGCCGGTGATGATCACAGGAGATCATCCGGCCACCGCCGCCGCCATCGCCAGACAGCTGGGAATCCTGAATTCCTCTTCCGGACGGACCGGAGATCCGCCGGGACAGAAAAACGGGCTGATCCTGCAGGCAGCCTCTCTGCGGTCACGACTTTCCCGCCCGTCTGCCGCCGCAGAGCCGTCCCGCATACCGTCCTCTCTGCATTCTGCCTCCGTGGTGACCGGGCCGCAGCTGGAAAAGATGAGCGAAGAGGAGCTGATCCGTACCGCTCCTTTCGTCTCAGTCTATGCCCGTGTGTCGCCGGAACACAAGGTACGCATTGTCAGAGCCCTCCAGGCATCCGGCCAGGTGGTGGCCATGACCGGCGACGGCGTCAATGACGCGCCGGCGCTCAAAGGCGCCGATATCGGCTGCGCCATGGGGCTGGGCGGCACTGACGTGGCCAAAAACTCCGCCGACATGATCCTCACTGACGACAACTTTGCCACCATTGTGGCCGCCGTCAGGGAAGGGCGCGTCATATACGATAACATCCGCAAATCCATCCACTTTTTGCTCTCCAGCAACATCGGCGAAATTCTGACGATTTTCACCGCGATTATCCTGGGGCATTCCTCCCCTCTGTTGCCCGTACAGCTCCTGTGGATGAATCTGGTAACGGACTCTTTACCGGCTGTGGCCCTGGGAGTAGAGCGCGCAGATGAGGACATTATGGAAAGGCCGCCCATCGAGAGAGGGAAGGGGATCTTCTCCGATGGCCTGGCGTTCCAGATGCTTCTGGAAGGTATCGTAATCGGTGCTCTGGCTTTAAACGCCTATCTGATCGGCTGTCGGTTCTATGGCCTGCCCATGGCCAGAACCATGACCTTTTCCGTGCTGAGCCTGTCACAGCTGTTTCATGTGTTTAACGTCCGAAGCGACCGCTCCCTGTTTCATATCGGCTGGTTCACAAACGGGAAGCTGGTGCTCGCTTTTCTGATCTGTCTGGCACTGCAGATCAGCGTGGTATCCATACCCTCTCTGGCCTCTGTCTTCCAGGTGCAGAATATGAATCGGGCACAATGGGGGATTGTCATGGGATTAAGCTTTGCACCCATTCCCATGGCAGAGCTTCAGAAACTCTGTAACCGTTTAAGCGAACGCCGCGAAGCCAGGCGCGGTACGCTGTGATTTCATCAGAAAGGAGACTGCAATGAAAGAACTGATGATCCTGCTTGTGGAGCGATGGGGCTACCTGGGAGTATTGTTTCTGATTGCCGTGGAAAATATCTTTCCTCCGATTCCGTCCGAAGTGATCCTGACTTTCAGCGGCTTTCTCACCACCTACACCTCCCTGGGCAAATGGGGGGTGATCTGGGCCGCCACAGCCGGTTCTCTGCTGGGAGCCCTGGTGCTGTACGGGGCAGGAAGAGCCTTCTCTGTCGATAAGCTGGAACGCATTCTGAACGGAAAGGTCGGGCGCATTCTGCATTTTAACGGAGATGAGGTCCGAAACGCCTTTGACTGGTTTAATGAAAAGGGAAAGAGTACGGTCCTGATCTGCCGCTGCATCCCGATTCTGCGCAGCCTGATCTCCATCCCTGCCGGTATGGCCGGTATGAGTATGACGGTCTTTCTGCCCTTTACGCTTGCGGGGTCCTTTCTCTGGAACGTGATCCTTGTGAATCTGGGAGTCATCGCCGGAGGGGCCTGGGAACAGGTGGTGGAAAAGACGGGAATCCTGGGCCAGGTCGTGACCTGGGGGCTGCTCCTTCTGGTCTTTATCGGCACCGGTTTCCTGATGAAGCGGATGAAGAAAAAAATTATGTAAGACATGGAACTGCTGACCTCCGCCAAAAATCGTTGGAATCGTCACTCCGTAAGGAAAATGTAAGTAAATATAAAATTGACATTCTTTCTCTGCGGGTATACGATAGTAAACAGATTTTACGTTTCCGAGAAAACGCCCCATTTTCGGGGCGGTCATACTGTGAGGAGGCATCGCCATGCTGCAAATTCTGAACCTGTCGAAAAGCTACCATAAGACGCTGGCCGTAGACAATGTATCTTTCACCGTCCCCGACGGTCAGGTAGGTATCCTCTTAGGTCCCAACGGCGCAGGCAAATCCACCATCATCAAGAGCGTGGCGGGGCTGCTGCGTTTCGACGGGGCCATCACCATCCAGGGGATTCCTTCCAGGGAGCTGGCCGCCAAAAAAATCTTCGGCTATGTGCCGGAGATCCCGGCGCTGTTTGACGCTCTGACGGTGCGGGAGCACATCGAGTACATCCGCCGCGCCTATAAAAGCGATATCTCCGGCGACGAGATTGACAGTCTTTTACAGCGCTTCGAGCTCTTTGACAAGCAGGATAAACTGGGCAACGAACTGAGCAAGGGTATGATGCAAAAGGTCAGCATCTGCTGCGCTCTGGCCGTGAAGCCAAAGGTCATGATGCTGGATGAGCCCATGGTCGGTCTGGATCCCCAGGCTATCCGGGAGTTAAAGGAGATCGTGCTGAAGCTGCGCCGTGAGGGGGTCACCGTTCTGATCAGCACCCACATGCTGGAGATGGTCAATGAGCTCTGGGATGTGGTCTTTATCGTCGACCAGGGACATATTCTGGCCTCCTACACCAGAGAAGAAGCGGGAGATAAGGATCTGGACGCCATCTTTTTTGACATCACAGGCCATCAAAAAGAAAGCGAGGGCCGTCAGTCATGAGAGCGCTCATCTATATTACGGTCCGCAGTCTGGCCAACAGGGTGCGGTCCCGGCTCCGCAAACCGTTGACCTATGTCTCCATTGTCTGTATCCTTCTGTACCTTCTGATGATGTTCCGTTCTTTTAATATTATCTTTTCCGATATGGGAATGGGCGGACCGGAGGGATACGCTCTGATTCTGTCCTTTTTCATCGTCTGGTCCATCCCGGTCAATCTGCTGACCTATGCTAGGAAGCGGGGGCTGGCCTTTAAGCACAGCGACGTCCATCTGGTCTTTTCCGCTCCCATAGATCCCAAGCTGATCCTGATCTACGCCCAGAGCAAGACGCTGCCCGTATCGCTGATATTGAATCTTCTGGTCGCTGCCGGAGGCGCCTTCTGGTTCCATGTGCCGGTTCTTAAGGTAGTCGCCTTTTTTATGGTGACCTATTTGGTGGAGAACATCGTGGAGGGATCCCTGATGCTTCTCGTATTCGGCAATGAATTTCTGGGAAACAGGGGAACAAAAGTCCTTCAGGGGGCTGTCTGGGCCTGTATCGCAGCCATGATACTCCTGCTGCTTTCTCAGCTCTTTACGCAGCCTCTGAGCTTTGGCCTGATCGGCTCCGCCCTCTGTCACCCTCTGCTGCAGCTGATTCCTCTCATCGGCTGGAATATCGCCTTTGTGCGCCTGCTTCTGATCGGACCGGACATGATTAATGTGGCCGGCTCCCTTCTCTATCTGGCCACGGCTGTGGCGGCGCCCCTCATCGTCTGGCGTATGAAATGCACCGGTCAGTACTTTGAGGATGCCATGACCTTTGCCGATGAGTATGAGGAGGCGTTAAAGCGCAAAAAAAGCGGGTCGGCGGAGACCTCCGGCCGCAAAAAGAAATATAAAAAAGCGCAGATCGTATACCGGGGCGGCGGCGCCAGAGCCATCTATTACCGCCAGCTTCTGGAATACAAAAAGAGCAGATTTTTTCTTCTCAACTATATGAGCTTCGTCATGCTGGCCATCAGTGTCACCACCGTAGTCTGTATCGTCATGCAGGTCTTTTCCTTCTCGGACCTTAATATGGGAGAAGGGGTGGTTTTCCTGCTGCCGGGGCTGAGCGCCTACTTGAGCCTTATTTTCAGCAGCATCACCCCCAAATGGACCAAGGAGCTCAGCAATCCCTACACCTTCCTTCTGCCGGATACATCCCTTCGCAAGCTGTGGTACTCGACGCTCCTGGAACATATCAAGGCCCTGGTGGACGGAATGCTTCTGTGTGTTCCCATAGGCTTTGTCATGGGCCTGTCCCCGATCCGCATCCTCCTGTGTGTAGTCGTCTATGTCTGCCTCCAGGCCAACCGTCTCTATACCTCCATGGTGTGCGACGGAATCCTGAAGCCTCTCTTTGGCAGTGTGGGGCTCTCCTTTGTGCGTATGGGCATCCAGGGCGGTATCATGGTTTTAGGCATCCTGGGAGCCGGCATCGGGACGGCGGCAGCCGGTGTGGAGGCCGGTTTCCTCATTCTGATCCTCATCGCCGTGGCCTGTGCCGGGCTCATGGCGCTCCTTGCCTCCATTCTGTTTGGCCGGATGGAGAGCCTGGATAATTACTGACCCCCGCTGTCATGCCTGACAGCCCGGATCAGACGAAAGACCTGTTCGGCCGTGGCGGACAGGTTTTTCTTTGCCTGTTCAGGCTCCATGGCCTCCTCCAGGGTGACCGCCTGCCGCAGAACCGGAAAAAACGCGTCGATTCCGGCCTCGTGGCATCCGGCGGCCTCCTCCGTGACACACCCGGCCAGCGCCACCACCGTGCAGCCATGGCGTCTGGCATGGCGTGCGACGCACACGGGAGCTTTTCCCATGGCCGTCTGACCGTCCAGGCGTCCTTCTCCGGTGACGGCCACATCGGCCAGCTCCAGATCCCGGTCCAGACCGGTGGCTCTTATAATCAGTTCTGCGCCGGGAGTCAGGACCGTGCGGAAATAGCTCAGAAAGGCAAATCCCAGCCCGCCCGCCGCACCGGCGCCGGGCGTCTGGCTGTGGTCATGACCCGTGCAGGCGGCTGTCACCGCCCCAAAGCGTGCCATGGCCTGGTCCAGAAGCGGTTTCATCTCCTCGGTCACACCTTTCTGCGGACCATAGACCCAGGTAGCGCCCCGGGGCCCGGTAAGAGGATTGGAGACGTCGCAGGCGATATCGAAACGGCACCCGGCCAGCTCCGGACAGACATGGTCCGTTCGTACCCGAACCACCCGGGCCAGAGCGCTGGCATCGGGGGGAAGACGCCGTCCTTCCCGGTCGAGAAATTCATACCCCAGCGCCGTCAGCATACCGATTCCGCCGTCATTGGTAGCGCTGCCGCCGATCCCCATGAGAAAATGACGACAGCCCCTCTTTACCGCATCCAGGATCATCTCGCCGACGCCATAGGTGGTGGCCTTCATGGGATCTTTTTTTCCGTTTGGTACCAGAGTGATTCCGGCGGCGCCGGCCATCTCCATGACGGCTGTGCCGGATTCCCTCAGACAGCCATAGCGGGCGGTGACCGGCGCGCCGCAGGGCCCTGTCACCGTGACAGAAACGCTCTCTCCGCCCAGTCCCGCCGTCAGAGCGTCGGTCGTGCCTTCGCCGCCGTCAGCCAGAGGTTTTACGGTCACATGAGCCTTTGGTATGGCGCGCAGAATCCCCTCGCTCACGGCCAGACCGGCTTCCATGGACGTCAGACTTCCTTTGAAAGAATCAATGGCTACCGCGATGTTCATGAAGCAAATCCTCCCATCTTTTTCTTTCAGTATACTGTGCGGCCGTTAAACTGACAAGACGGTCAGAGAGAGAATTTGCGGAAACGGTGGTAAATTCCATTATGCCATGGTATAATTATACTCAGAAAGCAAACGATACCGTATGAAAGCAGAAAGGAGCCCTCTCTTCCATGGATTGCCGTACCTTTGAATCAAAAATCCCTGCCTATATCGCCGGACAGCTGAAGATGGAAGAGATGCAGGAATTTCTGGATCATGCCGAGAGCTGTAGCGAGTGCTACGACGAGCTGGAGATTACGTACACCGTCATGCAGGGTATCCGTCAGCTGGACAGTGAAGACGGACTGGGAAATGCTTCCCATATGTCTCTGGACTCCAGTTTGTATTTTGCCAGAGAGCGGGTGCGCAACTTCACCCTGGGACGCGTCATCAAATACGCCCTGACTACGGCCGCCTTCTGGAGCGTGCTCTCCACACTGTGGTTTCAGGTGCGCTTCTGGCTGGCATAACAGCGGAGAGGAGAATCAGATGAGGGAAAAAATCGTCCTGATGGACGGCTACAGCATATTGAACCGGGCCTTTTACGGCATACCGGAACTGACCAATTCAAGCGGCCTGCATACCAACGCCGTATATGGCTTCTGCAATATCATGTTTAAAATCCTGGAGGAGGAAAAGCCTGCGTACCTGGCGGTGGCCTTCGACGTGAATGCTCCGACCTTCCGCCATGAGCTGTATGCGGAATATAAGGGCACCAGAAAGCCCATGCCCCAGGAGCTCCGCGAACAGGTCCCCCTGTTAAAAGAGCTTCTGGCCGCCATGGACATCCTGACGGTGGAGCAGGCCGGCATGGAGGCGGACGACGTCATCGGAACGCTGTCTGTCAGCTGTGCCGGACAGAATCTTGACGTGGTCATCGTATCCGGGGACCGGGATCTTTTGCAGCTGGCCGGTCCCCATGTGCTGGTGCGCATCCCCAAGACGAAGAAGACCGGGACCGTCATCGAGGATTATGATCCTGACGGGGTCAAAGCCCTGTACGGCGTGAGCCCCCGGGAGTTCATCGACGTGAAAGCTCTCATGGGAGACAGCTCCGACAATATCCCCGGCGTCCCCTCCATCGGAGAAAAGACGGCCATCAGCCTGATCCGTACCTATCATTCCATCGAAAACGCCTATGGGCATCTGTCCGAGATCAAACCGCCCCGGGCGCAGAAGGCACTGGGCGAGCATTTTGAGCTGGCCAGGCTGTCCAAGGTACTGGCCACCATCCGCCTGGACTGCGAACTGGATTTCTCCAGCGAGAAAGCCAGGCTGAAAGAGGTGTACACTCCGGCAGCCTATGAGCTCTGTAAAAAGCTGGAGTTTAAGTCCTTACTGACCCGGTTTTCAGATCCCCCCGCCGCAGCGCCGGAGGAAACCGCTGTCCATGTCATCGACGGCCTTCTCCAAGCGGAGAGCCTGTACCGGGACGCCGAAAAGGCACAGCGCCTGGCCGTCGCTCTGGAGATAAAAGACAGCCGGATACATCGCGCCGCCCTGGCCTTTCAGGATTCCGACACCTATATCCTGGAGACAGAAGGCTTTATCACTTCCGAATATCTGAGCGACTATCTGAGCCGTCTGGCAGAGACCGTCAGCCGGCAGGCCGTGCTGACGCCGGAGAAAGCCGGGGGCTATGTCAGTCTCCTGAATATTAAAGCAGCGCTAAAGCATCTGGACCTCCCTGAAAACGATGGGATCTGGGATCTGGGCATCGCCGCCTATCTGCTCAATCCCTTAAAGAGCACCTATGACTACGATGATCTGGCCAGAGATTATTTAAACCGCACCGTCCCTTCCCTGGCCGATCTGACCGGCAAAAGCGCCGGTAAGCTGTCGGAGGAGGAGAGAGAAGAGCGCCTGCGCACCGCGCTGGCCCAGGAAGCGCATATCTGTTTGCAGGCGCAGGCTCCGCTGGCCGCCGGGCTGGAGGCTGTGGGCATGACCTCTCTCTACCGCAGTATGGAGATGCCTTTGGCCTACTGCCTGGACCGCATGGAAAAAGAAGGGGTACAGATAGCCCGCCGGGAGCTCCGGGAATATGGAGACCGTCTGGCCTCCCAGATCACCGTGCTGGAACAGGAAATCTACCAGATGACAGGAGAGAATTTCAATATCAACTCCCCCAAACAGCTGGGAGAGATTCTCTTTGACAAGATGAAGCTTCCCGGAGGCAAGAAGACAAAGACCGGCTACAGCACCGCGGCCGACGTACTGGAGAAGCTGGCAGGAGACGTTCCTGTCATCGCTAAAATCCTGGAATACCGGCAGCTCACCAAGCTGAAATCCACCTACGCAGACGGTCTGGCCGCGTTCATCGGCTCCGACGGCCGTATCCACGGCACCTTTAATCAGACCATCACGGCCACCGGCCGCATCAGCAGTACGGAACCGAATCTTCAGAATATTCCGGTGCGCATGGAGCTGGGACGGGAAATCCGCCGTGTCTTCGTGCCGAAGGAAGGCTGTGTCTTCGTGGACGCCGACTACTCCCAGATCGAACTGCGGGTCCTGGCCCATATGTCCGATGACGCAGGACTCATCAAAGCCTACCGGCAGGCCCAGGATATTCACCGAAGCACCGCATCCCAGGTGTTTCACATCCCTCTGGAGGAGGTGACGCAGCAGCAGCGCCGTAATGCCAAGGCTGTGAATTTCGGCATTGTCTATGGCATCAGTGCCTTCGGCCTCAGCGAGGATCTGAGTATCTCCCGGCAGGAGGCTCTGGATTACATTGACCGCTATTTTGCCACCTATCCCGGTGTGAAGCATTTTCTGGACAGACTGGTGCAAGAGGCCAGAGAGCAGGGCTATGTCTCCACCCTCTATGGACGGCGGCGTCCCGTGCCGGAGCTGACCTCGTCCAATTTCATGCAGCGCAATTTCGGTGAGCGCGTGGCCATGAATTCTCCGATCCAGGGCACTGCCGCCGATATCATGAAGCTGGCGATGATTCGCGTGGACCACAGACTCCGGACGGACGGATACCGGGCCCGAATCATTTTGCAGATCCATGATGAGCTTCTGATCGAAACGCCCCTGGAGGAGAAGGAGCAGGTGAGCCGTCTCCTGAAAGAGGAGATGGAAGCGGCCGCCTCCCTGAAGGTTCCCCTGGAGGTGGACGTCAATACGGGAAACAGCTGGTTTGAGACAAAATAACTATGGATATTTTCAGAGAACTCTTATCAAATCGAATTTTGATCAGCGGCTGCCTGGCCTGGTTCACTGCCCAGGTACTGAAGCTGCTGATACACTGGCGGGTTCATAAAAAGCTGGACTGGACCCGTCTTTTTGGTGACGGCGGAATGCCCAGCGGGCATTCTGCCACAGTGACAGCCATGGCTGTGCGAAGCGGTATCCTCTACGGCGCCGGCTCCTTTGAGTTTGCGGTGACGGCACTGTTGGCCATTATCGTGATGCATGACGCCATGGGCGTGCGCCTGGAAACCGGCAAACAGGCTGTGATCATCAAAGAGATCGTCCAGCTTCTGGAAGCGCTGGGACAGGATGTGACAAACGAGGAGAAGCTGAAGGAATTCGTCGGCCATACTCCGTCGCAGGTCGTGGCAGGAGCCCTTCTTGGCATCTGCACCGCCCTGCTGTGCCCGTGAATGCCCACCGGACTGACTTTTCCACCGGAAAGGTCAGCCGCTGCATCCTGGACCTGGCCGTGCCCATGACCCTGGCCCAGATGGTAAACCTGCTGTACAATATCGTGGACCGGATGTATATCGGTAAGATTCCCGGCACCGGCGATCTGGCGCTGACCGGCCTGGGTATCTGTTTTCCGGTCATCATGATCCTGAATGCCTTTGCCAATCTCTACGGTACCGGCGGCGCCCCGCTGTTTTCCATGGAGAGAGGCGCCGGCAATCAGGAGGAGGCTGGCCGCCTCATGGGCACCTCCTTTGCCATGCTTCTCATCACCGGAGCGGTTCTGATGGCTCTGTGCCTCATCTTTCTCAGACCGCTTCTGTACCTCTTTGGCGCCAGCGATACCACCTATCCTTTTGCCAGGGATTATGCCGTCATCTATCTGTGCGGAACCGTTTTTGTCATGGTGAGCCTGGGAATGAACGGTTTTATCAATGCTCAGGGCTTCGGCCGCATCGGAATGATGACATCCCTTCTGGGCGCCGTGGTAAATATTGCTCTGGATCCTGTCCTGATTTTTTATCTGGGCCTGGGAGTGAAGGGAGCAGCCATCGCCACGGTGTTTTCCCAGATGCTCTCGGCAGCCTGGGTGTATCGCTTTCTCACAGGCCCCCGGACTCTCTTAAAAATCCGGCCGGCCCAGATGAAAATCGAGAGCCCCCGGTTAAAACGGATCGTGGCCCTGGGCCTGACCGGCTTTATGATGCAGGCCACCAACAGCGCGGTACAGATCGCCTGCAACAAAACGCTTCAGACCTACGGAGGAGACCTGTATGTGGGCGTCATGACGGTGATGACCTCGATCCGTGAGATTTTTAATATGCCGGTTCTGGGCATGACAAACGCGGCGCAGCCTGTAATCAGCTTTCATTACGGAGCCAAAGACGCCGCCCGGGTACGGCAGGCCATCGTGTTTATCTCTGTCTTCTGCGTCGTCAGCTGCCTGTTCTTCTGGCTCCTGATCATCGCCTTTCCCGCCTTTTTCGTCCGGATTTTCAACGATGAGCCTCCGATGATAGAGGCCTGCATATCCGCCATACATATTTACTTTTTCGGCCTGTTTCTGATGGCGCTGCAAAGTGCCGGACAAAGCGTCTTCGTCGCCCTGGGGAAGGCCCGCCGGGCTGTGTTTTTCTCGATCTTTCGCAAGATCATCATCGTGGTGCCGCTGACCCTTTATCTTCCCCGCTTCATGGGTCTGGGACTCACCGGCGTATTTGTGGCGGAGCCCGTCTCCAACCTGATCGGAGGGGTGGCCTGTTATACGACGATGCTCTGTACGGTGCTGCCGGAGTTAAAAGCGATGGAAAAAACAGATCCGGGGAGAAGACCGTAGAGCAGAGGTCAGCCTTTTTAAGCTGGCTTAAAGAAGGAGGAACCGCATGGAAAAGTGGATTCTGGGCATTACCGGCGGCGTGGGATGCGGAAAAAGTACCGTGCTTCAGATACTGGAGCAGGAATATCATGCACAGGTGATTCAGGCAGACCTGGTGGCTCATGAGCTGATGCGGCCCGGGCAGGAGTGCTATCAGAAGATCACGGCGGCTTTTGGCACGGAGATTCTGACTTCGGAGGGCTTCATTGACAGAAAGCATCTGGGGCAGCTTATTTTTAGTGATGAAGAGAAAAGACTGCTTCTCAACAGCCTGACCCACCCGGCTGTCAAGCAGGAGATCCGACGACGCACCGGCGAAGACCGGCGGCCCTTTTCCGTCATAGAGGCCGCCCTTTTATGGGAGGATCGCTATGATGAGATCTGTGATGAGATCTGGTATATATACGCCAGCCGCGATGTGCGTTTTCAGAGGCTGGCCGACAGCCGCGGCTACACAAAGGAGCGGACCCGGGCGATCATGAACAGCCAGATGGGAGAAGAGGAGCTGAGACAGCGCTGCCATGCGGTCATTGATAACAGCGGGACATTGCAGGAGACAGAGAACACGTTGCGCCAGCTCTTACGTGACCGGGCCGGGATCCGGCCGTCAGCCGCAGGCTCCCGCCATCTATAAGGTGTACATAAAATTATTATGTATACAACGGTGTATCACTCGTTCTCCATGTTTTAGAAAGACCAACTTCCTTTGACAGGAAAACCGATATCAGAGAAACAGAAGAGGAAAGAAACCTATGAGATTTGTCAGCATTGCCAGCGGAAGCAGCGGAAACTGCGTCTATATCGGTTCCGAATCTACACATTTGTTGGTAGACACAGGAATCGCTTACAAAAAAATCAGTGAGGGACTTCAGGAGATCGGTCTTTCCGGGCATGATCTGAACGGTATCCTCATCACCCATGAGCACTCTGATCACATATGCGGTCTGGGGGTGCTCGCGAGAAAATCCGGTGTCCCGGTCTATGCTTCCCCCGGAACCATCAGCCGTCTGAAAGCCAATAAAGCCCTGGGGCCGGTGGAAGAATCGATCTATCACCCCATCCGGGCAGACGAGGATTTTTCCGTGGGAGATCTGCTGGTAAAGCCCTTTTCCAACAGTCACGACGCTGCCGAGCCTCTGGGCTACCGCATTCATCAGGGCGCGAAAAGCGTCGCTGTGTGTACGGACCTGGGCAATTACAGCCAGTATACCATCGACAGGCTTCGGGGGCTTGACGCCATCTTGCTGGAATCCAACCACGATGTGCGTATGCTTCAGGCCGGACCCTACCCCTATCCCCTGAAACAGAGGATTCTCAGCGATTGCGGCCATCTCTCCAACGAAGCCTGCGGGCGGCTTCTGTGCGAAATCCTCCACGATCGCATGAAGCATATCCTCCTGGGGCATCTGAGCAAGGAAAACAATCTTCCGGAGCTGGCCTATGAGGCTGTGCGCCTGGAGATCACCATGGGCGATAACCCCTACGACGCCGGCGATTTTCCGATCTCCATCGCCAGAAGAGACACCCCTTCCGATGTCATCCATATCGACTGACCGTTGTCTTTCCCCATTGCGAGGGAGGAGCCCGGAGAGCCGTTTTCCCGGATTCCGTGAAATCCTCTTGATTATTTCCCGGTCAGACTCTATAATACTGAAAGAACACAACGGCCCGGCCACGGCCGGCAAATAAAGGAGACTATTTATGAAAAAGACGATCATCACTGTGGTGGGCCACGATACCGTGGGCATCATCGCCAAGGTATGCGCTTATCTGGCAAACAATAAAATCAACATTCTGGATATTTCCCAGACCATCATCGACGGTTATTTTAATATGATGATGATCGTAGATGCCAGCCAGTCCTCAAAGTCCACCTCGGAACTGGTAAACGAGCTGGGACAGATCGGAGAGGAGATCGGCGTCGTCATCCGCTGCCAGCACGAAGATATTTTTAATAAAATGCATCGTATCTGATCAGGACACGAACCGGAGGAAATGTCTCAATGATTAATATATTTGAAGTACATGAAACCAATCAGATGATTGAGCAGGAGAAGCTAGATGTGCGCACCATCACCATGGGCATCAGCCTTTTAGACTGTATGGACAGCGACCTTGCGCGCCTCAATGAAAAGATTTATGAAAAGATCACCCGCTATGCCAGAGATCTGGTCCGGGTGGGAGAGGAAATCGAACTTCAGTACGGAATCCCCATCGTCAATAAACGGATCTCCGTGACTCCCATATCTCTGATCGGCAGCGCTGCCTGTCACAGCCCGGAAGACTATGTCACCCTGGCAAAGACGCTGGACCGGGCCGCGAATCAGGTGGGGGTCAATTTCATCGGCGGATATTCGGCGCTGGTCAGTAAGGGCATGACACCGGCGGAGGAACGGCTGATCCGCTCGATCCCCCAGGCCCTGGCTGTGACAGAACGGGTTTGCAGCTCCGTCAATATCGGCTCCACCCGCACCGGCCTCAATATGGACGCGGTCCGTCTCATGGGCGACATTGTAAAAGCCACCGCCGAAGCCACAAAGGATCGGGACTCCTTAGGCTGTGCCAAGCTGGTGGTCTTCTGTAACGCCCCGGATGACAATCCCTTCATGGCCGGGGCCTTCCACGGCGTCACCGAGGCGGACGCCATCATCAACGTGGGCGTCAGCGGCCCCGGCGCCGTCAAGCACGCCCTGTCCCAGGTGCGGGGGGAGAATTTTGAAGTCCTCTGCGAGACAGTAAAAAAGACCGCCTTCAAAGTCACCCGCGTAGGCCAGCTGGTGGCCCAGGAAGCTTCGGCGCGTCTGGGAATCCCCTTTGGCATCGTGGATCTGTCCCTGGCCCCCACCCCGGCAGTGGGAGACAGTGTGGCCGAGATCCTGCAGGAGATGGGACTGGAGCGGGCCGGCGCCCCCGGCACCACCGCAGCCCTGGCCCTGCTCAATGACCAGGTCAAAAAGGGCGGCGTCATGGCATCCTCCTATGTGGGCGGTCTGAGCGGCGCTTTCATTCCGGTCAGTGAAGACCAGGGTATGATCGATGCGGTAAACGACGGCGCCCTGACACTGGAGAAGCTGGAAGCCATGACCTGCGTCTGCTCCGTGGGCCTTGACATGATCGCCATCCCCGGCGACACACCGGCCGCCACCATCGCCGGCATCATTGCCGACGAAGCCGCCATCGGCATGATCAATCAGAAGACCACCGCCGTGCGGGTGATCCCGGTCATCGGAAAAAGCGTGGGAGAGATCGTCGAGTTCGGCGGCCTGCTGGGATACGCTCCCATCATACCGGTCAACCGCTTTTCCTGCGAGGCTTTCGTAGACAGAGGCGGACGGATACCGGCTCCGATTCACAGCTTTAAGAATTGAGCGGGATGGGAGGAATGGGGAGGGGAAGGGGACGCCCGGTTCGTTATCTATGCCCTGGCCGGACCCGCTCTCGCTCCGTTACAAACGCAGCGGCACTAAATTCGCAGTCGCTTTCGCTCCTGCTCATTAAGGGCCGGCGTTTGTAAAGGGTCCGGTCAGGGCATAGATAACGAACCGGGCTGTGCGCTCCCCTCACCCTCTCATTTATCGCATCCCTGGGCTCCGATGTGTGAGGGGCGGGTTGGTGGTTGTTTTCTTTATTTTCGTTGATATGTGCAAAAGAGAGATTTATTATGGCACGAACTGAAAACGTGGAATTAACAGTAAACGGCGCAATAGCGCAAATATTCATTCTCCCACAAGACGAGCCATGCTGCGCGCAGAAGGGGAGCGCTATCGTTTGTGGTTCCTTTGGGAGAGGACGGCTTACAGCCAGGGGCGCTGTGTCTTTCCAGCCCGGGCCCTTTACAAACGTCGGCCCTTAGTGAGCGGGGTGCGACAGCGCCGCGCGAACTTAGTGCCGTTACGTTTGTAACGGAGCGAGAGCGCGCCCGGGCCGGAAAGACACAGCGCCCCTGGCGTCCCATCCCTTTCTTCCCAGGGACCACAAAATACCCCCCTCAGACAATTTTTTGGTGAAGAGGGATTGACATTCCGGTTTCAGGTTCTATAATAAAAAGAAAACTCCCTTTTCAAAATTGTGTACCTGTATGTTGACTTTATTTAAGAACTAAGTGAGAGTAAGAAAATGGCAGAACGAAACAGGCTGATTTTATGGGGATGGTTCAGTTTGGAAATTGTTAAAAATAAACTAATACCGGAT
>JAAVZR010000029.1 GCA_022791755.1 Lachnospiraceae bacterium | reverse complement strand
GGTTCTGAATCTCTTCCCGTTTCAGGTTTGTCGTAACAATCAGCGGCATCTTGCTCCGATACCGGCTGTCAATGATGGTAAATATCTGCTCCATGGCATACTCGGTATTCCTTTCCACCCCTAAAACGTCAATGAAAAGAAGGCAGTAATCGACCAGGCTGGCGAAAAATTCCGACCTGACCTCGGCAAACACGCCGGTCAGCCGGTTCAGGATAGACGGAAAATTCGTCATCAGAACCGGCACGTCACGGTCAAGCAGGGCATTGGCGATACAGCCAGCAAAAAAGGATTTCCCGGTTCCCACATCACCAAAGAGCAGAAGGCCGGTATTGTCCCGGTATATCTCCTTCCAATGCTCCACATAAGCGTACGAATGAGTGATGACTGGAAAGAGGGACAATATATTGCCAATGCAAATGGACACATTAATGTTTGTCCGTTTTGGGATTTCATCAAAACCAATGAGCCTAAATCAAAATTTATTAGTCCAATGATTTTGGATTGGCCAAGGTATTGGAGAATTTCACCTGATTTTAAAGATTTTTCATTTTATGAAACAAAGCAGAAATCAACAGAATATTTCCGGCTAATTTGAATCGTTTATGAGAAATAACAGAAGTTAAAGATACAGAAGCAAAAAACACCCAAAGCTCAAAAGCCTGTGGCTCTATATTGGAAGAGGAAAGGGTCCAGCCCGGGGCCTTGTAAGTGCCGGGGCCGGACCCTTTACAAACGCCGGCCCTTAGTGAGCGGTGTGCGGCAGCGCAGCGCGAACTTAGTGCCGCTGCGTTTGTAACGGAGCGAGAGCGCGTCCGGCACTGGCACTTACAAGGCCCCGGGCGTGCCTCCCTTCCCTTCCACCCCCATAAAAGCCTCTCTCTACAGCTTCCCCGCAGACCCGCACAGCTCCATATACCGGGCCGCCACATTCTTATAGCCCTCATACAGCAGCGGATACATCCGGTATGCGCCCATGCCGTCCTTGCAGTTCTCGTTCAGATTGGCGATGGCTCCCCGCTTCAGATCATTGGAGATATTCAGCTTGCAGATTCCCATGGCGCAGGCTTTTTTCAGGTTTTCGTCTCCTGTGCCGGAACCGCCGTGCAGCACCAAAGGTACGGAGACTGCCTCTCTCAGCTTTGCCAGCAGCTCAAACTGCAGCTTCGGCACTCCCTTATAGACGCCGTGGGCTGTCCCGATTGCCACGGCCAGAGCGTCCACTCCGGTCCTCTCCACATATTCGGCAGCCTCCTCCGGCACCGTGAAGCCGCTGGTTCCGTCTACCTCGTAGTTAGTGGCGATTCCCACATGGCCCAGCTCCGCCTCCACACCTACGCCTACGGCATGAGCCACACGGACGATCTCTTTGACCTGGGCAATGTTTTCTTCAAAGGGCAGGGTGGAACGATCTGCCATGACGTCGGTGAAGCCTGCACGGATCGCCCACATGGCCTCTTCCCAGGTGGCGCCGTGATCCTGGCAGATAGCTACCGGCACATGGGTGCGAAGCGCCAGATCCGATATGATCCTTCCGAAATAGCAGATATCCGGATTTACCTTATACAGAGCGATCAGGATCACAGGGGAATCCTTCTCCTCCGCCGCCGCGATGGCCGCGCGAACCGAGTGTTCATTCTCCACCGCGATGGCCGGAACACAGTAATGTCCCTCTCTCGCCTTCTTCATCAGTTCTATCATCGATATTAACATAATTATCTCCTCTCTGCTTACCCTGTCAGTAAATTTTCAGTTCAAATTGCAGCGTGTCCATATTGGCTCTGGCATCGCAGCCCACTTTCTTCAGCGTGACCTCCATATCCAGGACAGCGGACAGCGCTTCCTCCATACTCTCCCGGCGATCCAGGTAAAAAACCTCCCGGGCATAATTGACCATATGATAATTCTTTTCATTGGATACCAGGCTCTGTTCCATCTTCGTCAGCACGGATTCCAGCGTGATCCTGATCTGCGCACCCTGGATGAAAGAACGGATGATCTGGGGACCCTTTCCGGTCTCCTCCTTCAGCATGGCCGCAAAAATCTGCTTAATATCCGCTTCCTTCTTCAGCTTTTCCTCCCGATCCACGATCAGTCCGCCGCCGGTAAAGATCCCGTCCTGCAACCTGAGCACCTGAGCCGACACCTCGCTGAGCGCCCCCAAAAGATCTCTGGCATCAATCGGCTTTACGATATACTTATTAATTCCCACATCAATGGCTTTTAAAATGATATCCCTGTCATCAAAAGCCGTGGTGATGATAATCGGTATGTCCTTGTCCGTTTCCCGTATCCTCCGGCTCATCTCCAGTCCGCCCATCACCGGCATCTTCAGGTCCGTGACCACCACATCCGGCCGCACCCGTTCCCAGGTTTTGAAGCCGACCATGCCGTTGTTGGCCAGATAAGTCTTTCCGCATCTTCTGCGCAGCATGATCTCCATCTGGCGCAGCGCGTCCGCGTCATCCTCCACCAGCAGAACCGTCAGATTTGAAAGAAAATTCATTTTATCCATCTGCTCTCCCCCCATAGCGCGGAAGAAAGACCACAAACTCAGCTCCATCCCCCGCATTTCCAGCCGTCAGTTCCCCGTCAAACTCCTTGCGAATGACGTTCCGGGAGATCGTGAGGCCCAGTCCGGACCCCTTCTCTCCCTTGCTGGAATAATACAGACGGAATATCTTTTCCAGATCCGCTTCCTGGATTCCTCCGCCATTATCCCGGATGGATATCGTGATTCCTTTCACCTGTTCTTTGCACACGATCCACAACCGCCCGGCCTGTGCGTTCTCCTCTTCTCCTTCCGCTCTGTCTTCGATGGCATCCAGTGCATTATCCACCAGATTCATCAAAACCTGGATCAACATATTTTTCTTTCCGGATACCCTTACATTTCCTTCATAGCTCACCGTACATTCAATATTGTTTTCATGAATTCTGCCTGTAAATATTCCTGTCACATAGGATACTACTTCCTTCAGGTCGAACACGCTGGCGCTGCCCTCATGGGACAGCACGCTGCGAAATTCCGAAATCGTATCCGACAAAAGACGGATCGTCCGCTTGGCCTCCCCGGACAATTCCAGAACCTCCGCCGTATTCTCCCCGTCCTCCCGTATGGCTTCCTCGATGTTGGAAATCATCAGCATCAGACTGTTTAACGGCTGTTTCCACTGATGAATGATATCTGTCACCACACGCCCCAGTGACGTGAGCTTTGCATACTGCATGATCTCATTATCTTTTTCTGTCAAAACCGCCGCGTAATTCCTCTCTGTCTGTTCCCTGTCCCACTCGTCCCATGTGGTAAACAGCGCCAGCAATACTCCCATCAGCAGGTTGGTCACACAGACAGCCGCCAGACAGGCGGCGCTGACCCAGCCATAATGCCCGATCTCCTTCACCGCCTCCTGACCGCCCGCCACAGAAAGCGCCTCCGTCTGTGTCAGAAGTCCCTGATACGCCGGCGCATAAACTTTCATAATCAGATACGCCAGAAACAGAATGTTCAAAAGAAAGATGATGATCATCAGCTCTTTTCGATATGTTTTACCTTTTTTTCCCATGTCTTGTCACCTCTGCCTGAAACATACCGGTATCAAAAACTTCCGGCATCTTGACTCTGGTATCATCTTAGTATTATAACACGACTTAAGACACAGGCAAGGCATTCCTTTTTCCAGGCAGAAAGACCGCCTCACAGCGTTTTGATCAGAATCGGATCATGACCCGGTAAGTCTCAGGACTTAAAGCCCGCTCAAAGGCCGTATCCGCCTCTTCCATGGAGTAGCTTTCGCTCAAAAGAGGCGTCAGATCCACGATCTTTTTGGACAGGATCCGTGCCGCTGTGTCAAAGGCTTTTATGCTGGGACTCTTGGAACCGGTGATGATTATCTCCGTATTATGGATATAATTGGGGCTGACCTCCACCGGCTTATCCGGATGCATTGAGCTGTACTGCACCATGCGTCCCATCATACCTGTCATCTCGATGGCCTGGGAAGCCAGCGCTGCGATGGGCGTGGTGTTAAACACCGCATTGGCGCCGCCGCCAGTGATCCTCTTCACCTCTTCCACCACATTCGCCTTCGTCGGGTCCAGAACGATGTCCGCTCCGAATCTCTTCGCCATCTCCGCCCTGGCCGCATCCGGCTCGCTTAAGATGACCCTGGCGCCGGACATCTTGGCTCCGATCACATGTAAAAGGCCCATCACGCCGCCTCCGATGACCACCACATCATCCCCCAGCTCGATCTGGCCTCTCTCGATACTGTTGAGCACGCAGGCGAAGGGCTCCACAAATACGGCCTGCTCGTAAGCGGTGTCATCGGCCAGAAGAAAGACCTGCCCTGCATCCACTGCGATATACTCTCCCAGGCCGTTGGGAGTCAGCGTACCGGCTGCCGCCGCCGATTTGGCGTATGCTCCCTTACACAGATTTTCCTGACCGTGACGGCAGTAATAGCAGGTTCCGCAGTTTTTCAGCACACGGGCCGCCGCCTTGGCTCCCACGGGAAAGCTTTCGCTGTCCACGCCTTCGCCCAGCTCTTCGATGACGCCGGCCAGCTCATGGCCGCCCACATAGGGCAGCGCCTTCTTCGTCACCTGGGTAAACACACGCTGCTCAAAGGTACAAAGGGCGCAGGCATGGATGCGGATCAGCACCTGCCCGGGGCCCGGGACCGGTTTTTCGATCTCAAAGATTCCCGTCTTTCTCTCTTCTACAATCGCCACTACTTTCATTGTCTAACGTCTCCTCTCTGTTTTCTGACATACCGCCGTGCGTCGTCGCCGGCGCACGGCGGTACTGGTCTCTTTATTCGGTCAGACCATAGTAGGCCTGACGGTACAGATCCTTCAGCGTCTCGTCTCCCTGATAGCCTCTGATCCAGTAAATATGTCCGATTTCCTTAACCATCTCGATATAAGATGGAATTGCAGCCAGAAATTCCTCCTCCGGAATCCCCGTCTCTTTCAGCGTCTTGGGCATACCCACCTCATCATAGAGATTCCAGATATGTTCGATCAGATTTCTCTGTTTGTCATAGGCGGACTCTCCCGGCATCCCCATCTGTTCTGCGATATCCAGATAGTGATTCTCCCGGATCAGATACAGCATGGTATAGGGCAGGAAGATTCCGATGACCTGCCCGTGGGGCAGATGATACGCCTTGGCAAACATATCCAGCTTATGATCCAGACCGCCTCCGGCATTATTGATCTCGTCGCCGGCCAGGTAGGCGCATACGTGCATGAGCGCTCTGGCCTGCCCGTCGCCCCGGTAGGATTTCGGCAATGCCTTTAAGATACTCACCGCTGTCTGGGTACAGATCATATGATCCAGCAGATTGCAGGCCTCGCAGGACAGCGCGCCTACCACATGAGCCAATGCATCCACTCCGGCGTTTACCACCACCTTCGGCGGAATCGATCCTAACAGGCTGTAATCCAGAAATGCCTCTCCCGGCCGGATCGCCTCGTCGATCACCAGAGCCTTGCTGCCGTCGTACTTTTTATACACAGCGGCTCCTGTGGCCTCCGCCCCCGTACCGCTGGTGGTAGGCACCGCAATCAGTGTGGCCCTGCCTTCAAAGGGCGGCAGCTTCTTGGCCGTATCCTCCCAGGTCAGCTGAGGACACTCGTAGAACATCCACAGTGCCTTGGCCGTATCCATCGTGGAGCCTCCGCCGATGGCAACGATATAACGCGGGGCATATTCCCGTATCACCGGAATGAACGGATCAATGGCCTCATAGGAGGGCTCCTCCTTTACATCGCAGATCACCCTGTAATCTCTCCCTGCCAGAATCTCCTTCGTCAGCCGTTCACAGACTTCCGACTGCAACAGGTAGGTATCCAGCACAATGGCGATTTTTCCCTCCGTGTAATTTCCAAGCTGCTCCAGCGCCCCTGCCCCCATCGTCACCTTCGGTGTGCTTTTGTGAGCGGTCAAGCCCTTCTCCTCCATCACAAAATAAGGATTTGGTCTATGCCCCATGCTTTTTTCCTCCATTTCTTTACTAACCGGTTCTTAACCGATGATTCCCAATGCGCCCAGAATACCGCCTGCCACGATCAGAATCAGCATCATCTTCAAAGCTGAAATATCCTTTTTCTTCATTCCCTGATAGACTAACAGAGTCAGAGCCAGAGGCAGAAGCTTCGGCATAATGGCATCAAAGAAGTTCGTCTGCAGGTCAAAGATTCCCGTAGTCATCTCAAAGGTCACCGTAGCTTTCATGCTGACAAAATTGGCCACCAGCGCGCCCATGACCGTACAGCCCATGATGCCGGCGCCGGAGATGATTTTATTGATCACACCGCTTTCAATGAAGTTCAGGATCGCCTCGTCGCCTCTCTTGTATCCCAGCATAAAGCACTCATACCCCAGAATGGCCACGATGGAGATAAACAGTACCATATACAGGATCGGACCCAGCACATTGCCGCTGACCGCCAGCCCCAGAGCCATGGACAGAAGTAACGGAGACAGAATCGCCTGCATAAAGGTATCGCCGATACCGGAGATCGGGCCCATGAGACCGTTTTTGATGGAAGTCATGGCCTCTCCCGCCAGCTCCTCCTCACCGGAGGCTATTCTCTCCTCCATCGCGGCGCTCAGTCCCACGATCATGCTTCCCAGGCGGGGTTCCGTGTTAAAGAAAGCGGTATGGCGCTGCATCGCCTTTTTCCTGCCTTCGATATCATCTTTGTCGTAGATATCGTCAATGATCGGACACATGGCGTGCAGGAAACCGACGCCTTGCAGACGCTCATAGTTGTAGCAGCCGTGGGCCATAAAAATCCAGTTTAAGAAGCTCTTCATCACAGCCTTTTTTGATGCTCTTTTCACTTTACGCTCTTCACTCATACTTCAGACACCTCCTTATCACTCTTTAACTGCATATACAGAATCGCCATCAGAGCGGCCAGGCAGCCGATTCCGATCAGATCCAGGTTAAAATACACTACCAACAGAAAACCGATAAAGAAGAAATATCTGGCATCCCCCTTGAAAATCGCTTTCATGTTCATGGCGATACCGATGGCGGGCAGCATTCCGCCGATGGCGGAAAGCACAGCCAGGGCACGGCTTCCGGCCAGAGCATCCACGATCCCCTGAACCGCGTTGATGCCAAAATAGCATACCAGTGTGCATGGAATCACATAAATCGCCGCCAGAATCACCTGGGTGATTCCCACATTGGCAAGCCAGACCTTATTGGTCTTGCCCTCCGCCGCGTACTTATCCGCCAGATGGGTGCAGGGCACAGCGCTGACCATACGAAGCTGATAAAAAATCGTGCCGATCAGGCCGATGGGAACCGCGATCGCCACCGCCTCCTGAGCCGACAGTCCGGTGGTAATCGCCGCAGCGGTTCCCACGATACCGGCCAGAGCCGAATCTGCCGGGTAGGAGCCTCCTGTGGACATCAGGCCCAGATAGATCATCTGAATCGTAGCGCCCACGATGGTCCCCGTAATCGGATCTCCCAGCACCAGGCCCACGAAGAAGCCCAGGACCAGAGGCCGTCCGAAGGTGTAGAAACCGATTCCGATCACCCACGGGCCGGCATTCAGATAGTAAAAAATGCCACAAAGTATTGCCTGCCATAAAGCCATAAAAAATACCTCCTCACTTAAAATAGTTTCTCCACATTGGTTGCTCTCTCCGCCGGCACCAGCTGATACTCCATCGTCACTCCCTTAGCTACGATGCGTTTCATGCAGGCCACCTCTTCCTCCGAGGCCGCCACATTCCGGTTGAACTTCTTTCTCGCCGGCGTCAGTCCCATACCCCCGAGTACAATTTTCTTCATCGGGATGCCGTCGTCGATGAGTGCCTCTAAAACCTGCGGGATTTTTACCAGAATGACGATATTCTCGCCCGGCAGAGGGTCCTTCTTCAGCTCCTCTCCCGCGTCGGCCACTGTCATCACCTCCACCTTCACACCGGGCGGCGCCGCTGCCTTTAAAATCCGCTGCATCAGCCGGTCATTCACCAGCTTGTCATCCACAATGAGAATCCTGTTTCCTGCGGTATCCTTGATCCACTGAGTCACCACCTGACCGTGAATCAGGCGGTCGTCGATCCGGATCAACACCATGTTTTTCATCTTTTTCACCTCCCTTCTTCCGCGTCCATGGCCGCTATCAGTTCATTTACATCCAACACAGTCTCTCTGGCTCTCTCCACCAGACGATCGCACACCTCATCTAAGGATGCGTGGGGACGACTGCTGAAAACCTCCAACAGCATGGGCAGGTTCATCCCGGTTATGTGGCGGAACCGGTGACTGTCCATCGCCGCCACTGTCACATTGAACGGGCTCCCTGCCTGCATATCCGTCAGCACCAGGACCTCATCATGCTCCAGCCGCCTGCCGATCTCTCCTTCCACCTGTTCCCTGAACAGCTCCACGCTGTCTCCCAGCTGCAGGCCAAAAGTCTTCACGGCTTCCTGCTCTCCCACAATCAGTTCTGCCGACTCCACTATAGCTTTTGCAAAGCCGCCGTGAGATATTACAATTACGTCAAACATGCTCTCCTCCTGTTTCTGCCGGTTTTTCGCATATAAAAAGCCAGCATTCTACCTTGTTCGATAGAATACTGGCTCTATTTTGCTAAACAAACTTGTTTTCAAAACAGTCCGTCAGTATGGACATTATATGGCTGTCACCAGCTTTTTATTTATACATAAAGCATACAACAATTCTGACATTTTGTCAACCCTTTTGTTACATTTGTTTAATAAAATTAAAGTCTGAATTATCTGTGAAGAAACATGAATTTAACTATAGTAGAACACCCTCCCGATATGCACGTCAATCGTTCGGATGCTATAATTGGCGTATGACACAAGAAGGAGGATTATAAAAATGAGAGACAGTAAACCAACTGTCCCAAAGAGGCTTTGCCTGATCCTGACCATCCTGCTGGCCGTATGTCTGAGCCTCACCGGCTGCGACACCCGGACCGAGACCATGACGGACAGTCAGGAGGACAGTCCGAACTGGCAGTCCCAGTACGATCTGGGGATCCGGCTGCTGGAAGAGGGAGAATATGAGGAAGCAATTATGGCATTTCTGGCAGCCATCGAAATCGACCCGAAAAGGCCGGATGCCTATCAGAGTCTGGCTGATGTGTATCTGGCCACGGATGAGCCTCAGAAGGCCGCAGATATTCTGTCCCGGGGTCTGGAAGCTGCCGAAGATGCGCAAGAGCTTCTCTCCCGGCTGGAAAAACTGAAGGAACAGTACCCGGCGTGTTCGATTCCCGCTCTTTCCGACGGTCAGAACGGAAATGGTCCCAAAGCGGAAGCCGACGTGGGACAGGATCCCCGTTCAGATGCGTCCATTCACGGTATGGAGGAAGCGATTCCGGCCCAGTTTGACTTTGCAGCCCCCTTCCGGGAAGGCTATGCCCGTGTGGGACGCCTTCTGGAAGACGGTACCATGAAATACTTCTTCATAGACGAGAACGGCCGGACCGTCAGCAGAGAATACGACATTCTCTACGATTTTCAGGAAGGCCTGGCACTGGCGGGACTACAGGATTCCGATGACGAGTATATGCAAACATACCGGTACTGTTATATCAATCCGGCAGGTGAAGAGGTCATCTCTCTGGAAGAGGGGGTATATGGCTGTTCCTTCTATGAGGGACTGGCCGAAATCTATTGGTATGAACCCAACAGTGACATTGTCTGTACCAATCTGATTGACCAGAAGGGCACTAAGATCCTGCCCTTCGACCTGCAGACAGTGGATATGGGATACGGAGGCTATGGCCAGGACTGGTCGGACGGCCGCATTCTGTATCTTACGGGAAGAGAGGAGGACGACTTCTATTATTGGAATTCGGTACAGTATGCCCGCCTGAGAGGGGATGAGGCTTTCCCGGTAGAGGTCTGTGACGGCGCCACAACCTTCTGGCTGGCACAGGATTATTCCGTCGTAGGATCCCAAGAGGGCTGGCGCGATGAGATCTATAATGCGGAAGGCCTGTATATGCGATATTCCTCCGTGGCAGATGCCTGGGAAAAAGGAACACTGGTCAACGAGGCCGGCGAGACACTGGCAAAAAATGTACAGTCTGTGGAGGTAACCACAGACGGCAGCCTGATCCTGGGCTTCGCGGATCCTCAGGATGAAAACGGATACGCCGTCCTGTACTATGCGCTGTATTCACAGGCAGGAGAACGGCTCAGCGAGGATTATGTCTTTCTGTCCGAATGGTCCGGCGGTTTTATCGTTTCCGGGGAAAACGGGGAGGAACGCAACTTCACTGTGACAGACCGCAATATGAATCCGATATTTACCACACAGGCAAGAGATATTTCACAGATCAGATATCAGTCCGATATGACAGTATTTGTGGATGATGCCGTTTTGCCGCAGATGCCGGCTGTCCTGTTCTACCGCAGCTATACGGTGGCACATGAAAACAGCATTGATTACAGAAGAGATATTCTGGACGCTTCCGGTCAGACGCTGCTGACGCATGAGGAGGGAAGCAGCCTCTCGGTGTTATCACAACAATATCTGATCCGTCAGCGGAAGAAAGAGGCTGTTCTCTATGGATTGGACGGACAGGAGGTGGCCCTGCTTTCGGGCATCGTGGATCTGTACCAGACGATGTATGAAAAAGACGGTCAGCCCTTGTACCACTACCGCCTGGCCGAAGAACAGGAGAGCGGAATCTATCAGAGCTATTTTGCGTATCTGGAAGAGCAGGATGGACGGCCGACTCTCACGAAAGCCGAGTATGAACAGTATCTTGACTATAATCTGTACGGGCCGGAGGAACTTCTGACAGAGCAGATTCTGACAGAAAATACAGTATCCTCTCTGAGAGGAGCCATCGATATCACCTGTCCGATCTCTCTGTGGCAGGAAGGCGTGCAGGTGACGGAGGCCGCAGGACTGTCGCTCATTGGCAATAACCTCTATAAGCAGGCGGATCAGGTGACCTTTCTGGAAGATCGGTACGAATGGGAAATCCGGGACCTGACTCTGCACACGGCAGACGGAAGCTGGAGCAGCGTCGTCTATGACGATCTGGGCTTTCTGTCCTGTAATTTTATCAGCTTTAAGCAGGGCGATAAATGGGGGTATCTAAAGGCCATACGATAAGGCCTGTTGAATTCGTTTCTATATAAAAGAGGGGACGCCCGGCCGGTACAATGGCGCTGATGCCGGGCGTCCCCTCTTTTCTCCCCAAAGCTTACCCTCCGTGATCCCTGCGGTCCTTCTTCTTTAACAGAGCCGAGGTATCCAAAGTCTGTTCTTTCTCGCTCTTTCCTTCTTTCCCGTTTACTCCCCCATCCCGCCTCTTCTTATGCCCCTTTTGCCTTTCTTCTTTATTTGCTTTATCTGAGGCGGCACGATCTTCTTCCTGCCCCTCCCTCCCATTTTCCTGAACTTCTACAGGCTCCGGCACAGTCCGGCCGGCTCCCATGTCCCTCTTTTTTTCCCGATACTCACAGACCGTTCGGTACAGTCTCGTATCCTGAGGGCGGAAGCGGAAGCGGCGCATGGCGACATCCATGACAAACCACAGGATCGCCGCCGTAATCAGCCATCCGGCCAGCTCATAGCGCTCTCTCGATCGGTTCTCTCTCTGACTCCAGAAGTTTTCTTCCGGATCGATCTGCCTGCCGTAGCGGTCCACAAAGCTTATAAAGCCTGCCGTGCTGATCCCGAACTTATATTCATCCGCGTACTGTATGGCGGCTGCCGTGGTCACGGCATTTGCCATGGCTCCGTCCTCGATCCTCCTCACACTCAGATTATAGATCCCTGTCATGTCTGTCTCCAGCCGGGCCTCATAGCGGCCGGGAGCCGTGGCCGGCAGCGGCTCTGTCCGGGTATTGCCCTCCGGATCGGTATACACCGCCTCCACCTTAGTCCCCTCTGTGTAATCCACCGCGTGATAGACCAGGCTGGTGATTCCGCCTGCTGTCGTCACATCCACCGTGTCCTCACCGATGGCTGCATTCCCCACGCTGTAATCGAGGATCCGTTTCCAGAGCTGCGCATAATCCTCCTCCCCGGCAAAGGCTGCCGTCCACCGGTTTGTCACATCCGTATTCCAGGCCACCGTGTGACCCAGACCGTACTGCATCACCGTGAGCACCGGGTCGTCCTTCTGAGAGGCGATGAGCACCTGGGAGGCCGCTTTTGGCGTGGCGCTGACATATCCGTAGAGCACCGGCCATCCGTCCTCAAAAAGCCCCTTCAAAAGCTCGCTGTTTCCTCTCACCGACAGATCAAATTCGCCGTTTTGCAGATAGGTGTCTCCGCTGAGAAACACCTCCTGCGCAAAGATCTTCGGGATATCCTCCGCCATATCCGAGTAGTAATAGCGGCCGCTGCATTGATCCGCCAGACGCTCCAGGAGCCCGGCATCCGAGCCTTCTCCCACCGCCACGGTAGACAGAGTCACTCCGGCATCCTGATAGGATGATATGATCTCCTGGTAATTCCGGCTCTCTCCCTGTCCGTCTGTCAGGAGGATCACATGACGGATCCCCGCCTCACACCCGGCCGCCCCCTTTAAGGCTTCCCGAAGCGCGGGCTGGATCGTGGTCCCGCCCCCTGAGGCAATCGTATCAATTTGCGCCTTGATCGCCTCTCTGTCAGAAACTACGGTGGGCTCCACCACCCACTGGCAGGTATCGTCAAATGTGATCACGCCCACATAATCCGTGTCACGTACCTGGTCCACAGCCGCCTTGGCGGCGGCCACTGCCAGATCCAGGCTGGTGGCGCCTCCGCCCACATCTGAGCTCATACTTCCGGAGTGGTCGATGGCCATAATCATCGCCGTCACAGGGATCTCATCGGTCCCCCGCAGCTCCATATCCACCGGCAGCACCGTCTCCAGCACGCTATCCCGGTAGCCTCCCAGCGCATAGCTGTCCTCCCCGCCGCAGCACACCAGACCGCAGCCATAATCCTTCACATAGGTTCCGATATTTTCCAGAAAACCGGAAGGCAGATCGGCCATATATACGTTTTCTAATACGATACTCTTAAATTCCAGCATTTCTGAGAGCGTATCCGGCGCGTTCCTTGCCGATACTCTCTCATAACGGCAGCCGGCGCTGCGAAGCAGATTTTCATACTGTGCGCTGTCCTCGCCCATGCCTGTGACCAGCAGCACCCGGGGGGCGCTGTCCACCACCGAATAGACATGATAGCCGTCATTTTCCCTGCACGTATCTCCCTCTGCCGCCACCCGGACCTCAAAGCTCTCAATATTTTCTCCCGTCACGGTCTGCCGGAACCGGAACTGATTGACGCCGCGGTTTAAATGGACTGCATAAGCCTGCGTCTGCGCCGTCCCCATCCAGACCTGAAGCTCCGCAGCCGTCTCATAGCTGCTCTCCACCGTCACGGTCATGGTATAGGCATCCCCCTGATACAGGTAGCCGGGCAGCTCCACATTCTCCACGTAGGCATCCTGGCCCTTTTGCGTATCATAGACAAGCGCCAGCAGCTCTACCTGTCCCGCGCTCAGCGCCGGCGCCATACCGGCCAGTTCTCCCCTGGTCTCCCTGCCGTCGGTCAGGATCACCACCCGCCCGCCTCCGTCTGCCGGAAGCATCGCTAACGCCCGGGACATGGCCGTCTCGAAATCCGTGGCCGTCTTATCCGGCAGAGACAAAAGACCTGTGAAGCTGTCTTCCCGGGTCAGAAACTGATCCACCATCGAGTCCTTTCCAAAGGTAATAATTCCATACTGATTCTTTCCGGGCATCTCATCCAGCACCCCGGCCAGATACTCCTCCATGGCCGGAATATTCTGCTCATTGCTGTTTGACAGATCCACCAGAAAAACCGTGGTGGTAACCGCATCTCTCCGGCTCACCGTCACTCCCAGCAGAGCCAGCAGGATCATAGCCGCACCGATGAGCCGCACCCCCGGATAAAACCATCCCCGGTGACGGCTCTGTCTCACGTACAGATACCATTCCGCGGCCAGGGCCAGAAGCGCCAGCACCAGGAACAGATTGCGAAGCTGCTTTTTCACCGGACGGCTGCCGGGGGCTGCGGATGAGACTCCCTGGGCTGTGATCCGTCCGTCCGATTCATCCGCCGCAAAACGCACCACATAAGCCTCGGCCTCTCCCTCCCAGCCGCTGTCGCCGGGATCCACCTCGTAGAGTCCGGCCTTTCTGGCCGGCGCCTCAAGCCGGTTCACATCCAGACCCGCCTGAGGATGAAACAGCACCGTATCGCCGGCGGTATAGACATTACCTGCCAGAAGGGAGGTATCTCCCAGAAAATGAAGGGCATTGGAAAGAAACACCGGGAATTCCGCCTTCAGCGGAAAGTCCGACTCCCGGATATCAAACCCCACCACCACGGTTTTCACACCATCGTGTTCCCCGTAGTAGCCGGCACATCGCTCTCCTGCCCAGAGAAATCCTGTTCCCCAGTCCGGAACCTCATACAGGTTCGTCTCGTTGACACCGATGGAAAAGGCGGAAAGCCCCGCCGTTAGGTCACAGTCCGTGACTGTGAGGAGGACATTCTTCTCAGTCCCTGACAGGTTTGTCTCATCGAGGAAGACCATGCTTCTGGCGGCGTCATCGGAGCCGCCCTCTGCCTCCGCGTCGAAGATCCGGATCGTCCCCGGGTCCTCCTGCCCGCCGTCGTCTCCCAGCCTGGGCAGACTCTTTCCCGTAGCCGCCTGATACGCCTTTTCGATATAGAGATTACCGCCCCCGATGAGAACGGCCTCCGTCCGGCTCGCCTGCTCAGGAATCGCATAGGCCACGTTATCCTCCGCCAGAGAATCCTTCTCCTGCGTCCCTGCGAAACGAACGGCTCCCACCTCGCTGCGAAGCGGTTCTCCCTGCCATACAAACGGATCGAAGAAGCACAGCGCCGTCTCTCCTGCCTCCAGTGCCACCTGCCGGATCTGAAGCAGCTGTTCTCCGTCGTACAGGCTCACTTCCAGCGACGCCGCCGTATCGCTGTAGTTTGTAAGGCTGCAGGCACAGCGAATCATTCTGCCGCTCTGTGCCGCAGTCTGATCCTGTCCGTCCTCCCCGGTCTCCACATCCGCATAGGAAAGAAAGCCGTTGGCCACATTGCTGACGGCATCTCCCATCACCCGTATCCCGGCATTCCGGTATCCGGAAGCGTTCATCGCCTCCCCGGCGCCTTCTCCGTCCGTATACACGATCACCTGTGCGTCCGGGGTCTCCTCATCCGCCTCCCCGCCGGTATGGCGCAGTGCCTCCAGCATACTCTCTGCCGCCTGCAGATCGCCGGCAGCGTCGCTGCACTCGATCTGCTCCAGCGCCGTATAAAGCCCTGCCCGGTCCTTCACTCCCACTGCCAGCAGGCCGGTCTTGTGAATATCACAGGTAACTATGGAAAACGCCGTATCCTCCGATGAGGCAATGAGTTCCTTCGCCTCTCTCACCGCCTCTTCCAACCGTGTCCTGCCGCTTCCCGCGTCATGCTGCATACTGGCGCTGGTGTCAAACACCAGAACCACATGCTCCCGGCTGTCGCCCTCCCGGCGCAGATAAGGCGACATGAGCGCCAGCACCAGCAGAAGGAGAATCAGGATCTGAAGATACATCAGGATATTATGAATAAACTTTTCCAGAAATGTCCTGGACTGCTGATTCCTGCACCATTTTTCCCACAGAAGGGTCGAAGAGATCCTGTAATCCTTCCCCTTTGGTCTCAGCAAATATAAAATGATCACGACCGGTATGGCGGACAGAAACGCCAGCGGCCATAAGCTCTCAAATATCATAAATCACCCTTAAGTCCTGAAATACAAGCTGGTTTTTGTCCCGCGACGTATCGCAGAGCACATAGGCGCCTCCGGCCGTCCCACAGCCCTTTTTCATCCGCTCCAGAAAACGGCCAAGGATCCTCTCATAATGCTTCACAGCCTGGGAATCCACCGTAAGCCGCAGCCGCGAGCCGTCCTCCGCATCGATCAGATTTAACGTCCCTTCCAGTGTAACATGAAGCTCCTCAGCAGCCATGGTGTGCAGTACCACCGGTCTCTGCCGACAGAAGCTCAGGTATTGCAGCACCTTTTCATAGGCGCCTGTCTCCCCTGAAAGCATGTCAGGGTGCAGAAAATCGCTGATCATCACCGTCACTCCCGGCCCGCGAAAGGGCATCTTCCTCACCGCCGAGAGCATATCCGTCTGACCGTCAAACTCCAGATGCTCCAGCCAGTTTAACACCTGAGGAAAGGCGTTTCTTCCTCCGCCCACCGACAGGCCCCGGCCCATGGCCTTCATATCATAGAGAGCCAGCCGGTCCAGATTATTCAGAGCCAGAAACCCCGTCACCGCCGCCAGCTCCTTTGCCAGCTCCGCCTTACTCTTCTCTCCGTAGTCCATGGACGCGCTGGTATCGACGAGCACCGAAACCACCGCTTCCTTTTCCTCCATATACTCCCGGACATACAGCTTATCCAGACGGGCGTACACATTCCAGTCCAGGCGGCGCAGATCGTCACCCGGCATATATTCCCTGAAATCCGAAAATTCCGCAGACTGCCCTTTCTGCACCGATTTGCGGCTGCCGGTCATATTCCGATTACTCTTATGATTGACCCGCAGTTGCAGACGGGAGAGGGCGTCGTAAAATTTCACATCAAGCATACAGACTCTTTTCCCGGGATATTATAATCTGCCGGATCACGTCATCCTCTGAGATCCCCTCGGAGACCGCGTCAAAGCTCAGCAGAATCCGATGGCGCAGCGCCGGATAGGCCACATATTTCACATCGTCAAAGGACACGTTCAGCCGTCCCTCCAGAAACGCCCTGGCCCTGGATGCACGAATCATCGCCTGGGCCGCCCTGGGGCTGGCTCCCTCCCGGATATGGACGTTCTCCCCGTGGGTGGCCATCACCAGCTCCAGAATATAGTTCATCACCGGCTCCGCCACGGGAATCCGGGAGATCTGTCTTCTGGCCTCCAAAAGTCCCTCCCCGTTTAACAGGCAGCGAAGCGCAAGAGATTCCTGCCCTTCCGTGAGCCCCACAATGCCGCGCAGCTCCTCCATCGTCGGAAAGCCCACCAGCACCTTTAGCAAAAACCGGTCCAGCTGCGCCTCCGGCAGCGGATAGGTCCCCTCCTGCTCGATGGGATTCTGGGTCGCCAGCACAAAAAAGGGCTCCTCCAGGCAGTGGCTCTCATTTCCCACCGTCACCGTGTGCTCCTGCATCGCCTCCAAAAGAGCCGACTGCGTCTTCGGCGTGGCCCGGTTGATCTCGTCCGCCAGCACCAGATTGGCAAAAACAGGACCCTGTTCAAAGCGGAAGGTGCTTTTACCCTCCTCTTTCACCATGATATTGGTTCCTGTCACATCGCTGGGCATCAGATCCGGCGTAAACTGAATTCGCTTAAAGGAGAGCCGGAACACCTGGCTGACCGTGCGCACCAGCATGGTCTTGCCCAATCCCGGCATTCCTTCCAGAAGCACGTTTCCTCCGGACAGAAGGGCCAGCATAACCTGACGGATCACCTCCCTCTGTCCGATGATCCCCCTGCCGATCTCCATCTCACACTCCAGAAGTTTTTGCTGATAAAATTCCATGTCTTCCATCTCGCTGCCATCCCCTTTCCCGGTCGTCTCCACTCTGTTTTTATTGATTCAGGCTCTCAAAATAGTCCCGGATCACCGATTCCATACCGCCCGGATACCGCCCGCTGGCAATCCCTTCATAGGCGCTGTCCGTATACTCGCCGATCACTGTGCCATAATCCACATGCTCGCCCTCCCAGGCCAGACCGTTTTGCTCCCGGTAATAATCTGAATCCGCGCTGCCGGTCTTATCTCCGGTCAGTCCCGCGTCGTCCCCCAGCCTGCCGGGAATGCTCACATAGTCATGGGAGTTTGCGCCGCTTCCCGTCCCACGGCCCGGGCCGCCGTCGCCGGAGCCGTTCCCGCTTCCGTTGCCGCTTCCATCGCCGGAGCCTTCCCCGCTCCCGTCGCCATTTCCATCACCGGAGCCATCCCCGCTCCCATCCCCATTTCCGTCGCCGTTTCCATCCCCGCTTCCGTCACCGGAGCCTTCCCCGCTCCCGTCGCCGCTTCCATTGCCGTCTCCTGTCTCAGAGCCTGGTCCCTCCTTACTGTCGGAACCGTCGTCACCCTTTGCACCGGGGGATCCGGTTCCTGTGCCTGCTGTCTGCCGCCTGTTTTCATTCGCCGCAGCCTTTGCCAGAGCCTCCGCACCGGCGACCCCCGCAGACTCCGGGTCCGTCAGCTCTGCGGCCAGGCTCTCCAGACTCCATGCCGTCTGACCATACTTATAGTCCAGCCGCCGAAGCGCGGAGGCCAGACTCTCTCTGGAATCCGCCCGGGCCAGCTCCTCCTTCGATATCTCCAGGGCCTCCGCCACTTCTCTAAGCCTCTCTTTCTGCTCATCTGTCAGGCTCTCCCCGTCCACCTTCTCCAAAGCTTCTAAAAGCTCCTCCAGCTTTTCCTTCTCTTCGCCGGCCTCCTCCCTCACCTCATGAAGAAGGACAGCCTGCTCCCGTGCCGGAGACGGAATGAAGCCCAGCCCGGCCGTTGCCGCAGCTGCCGTAAGAAGCGCCAGCAGATACCGCCGCCGGGGCAAAAGCGGAATCCGGATCTGATCCTGCGCCTGCTCATAGAACCGGACAGCGTCCCGCCTCTGCCGCCGGACCAGCTCCCCCTCCATATCCAGCTGTTCCCAGGCCGTAATCATGCGTTCCTTTAACCCGAAGGAATCCAGCTTTCTGGCTGCCTGCCTCCGGTCCGCCCTCCTGCATATCCCACGGATCACCCCCGTCGCCAGCCCGGCCCCAAAGCACAGCCCTGCCGCCAGATGGACATGGTAAAAGGGCAGCAGCAGGGATACCGTCTCACAGATGACTCCCAGGATGCCTCCCACGGCCGCAAATAAGATTCCCTGCTCCAGCACCTCCGCCAGATTCATCCGGCGCCGGCACCGCTCAATCTCCCTGGTCAGATACTTTCTTTCGTCCACGTTTTTCCACCCGCTTTCTGATGGGATCGATACGTCTGGCGGCCAGCCACAAAAGCAGGAAAGACACCGTCAAGAACAACAGTGTGGACAGGATCAGCCAACGGTTGCCTGTGACCACATAGCGGATCGGACCGTGAACCTGCGTCGTTCCCGTGAGACTTACCAGCTCGCTCATCACAGAACCGCCTGCCATGATTCTGGCGTAGAACTCACAGAGATAGACGGCCGGATTCAGCAGCCAGAAAAGATACATATTCTCTATGACGCCGTAACCGGTCGTACTGTAGTAGCTGCTGTTCATCCCGAACAAAGCGGACAGGATGAAAGGCAGCAGCGTTCCCAGAAAGAAAACCACATAAAATCCAAAGGACAGGATGACGGCGCTGATGGTCCTCTTGCAGAAGGAGGAGCAGAAGATCCCTATGCTGGCCGTAAAAAACGACACCAGAACCGCCACCAGAAGAAACCATAACAGATAGCTCCAGGACATTCCCCCTATGATAAAGGGAAGCGCCATGACCGGCATACTGGCCACCACAAAGAGCATACTCTGTACCACCGCGGTCATGACCTTACCCATAATCACCGAAAAAGGCGTCATGCCGGTGGTCATCATGATATCAAAGGTCTGCCTCTCCTTCTCCCCTGAGATGGAGGAAGCTGTCCGAACCGGCACCACCACGCCTAAGATAACCAGCTGGGTCACTCCCAGAACCGGATACAGCCAAACCATGGAGGCATACAGATTGCCGTCGGTATACCGCCTCTCCTGCTGTATCATGGACATAGCCAGGAAGAAGACCAGCGCCAGTATCAGCTCATAGGCAAACACACCCCAGCAGATCCGCATACTGCGGGCCTGCACCTTTATATCCTTTTTAACGATCGGATTCAGCCGCATATTCTTTCCCTCCTTCCCGTACCGTATCGCCTCCGGTCACACGCATAAACAGTGTCTCCAGGTTTCCTTCCTGCCTGTGGAAGCCGGTCACCACCACATCGTTGGCGATCATAGTTCCGATCAGCCGGGCAATCTCCTGCTTCGTCATCGTGTGGGACAGGCGGATCTCGTGCTCGCCCACCGAATCCACCTTCACCCCGGCATGTTCATTTGCTATGCGGACAGCCGTCTCCTGTCCTTCATCCAGCGAAATAATCAGCTGATTGCTTCCAAACACGCTCTCCATCACATCGTCGATGTGACCGGCCGCCACCAGACGGCCATGATCCATGATCCCGATGCTGCTGCACATTTCTGCCAGCTCCGAGAGGATATGGGAGCTGATCACAATCGTTTTGCCCATGCTCTTTAAATTCAGAAGCAGTTCCTTCATCTCCACTCTGGCTCTGGGATCCAGGCCGGAGTTCGGCTCATCCAGGATCAAAAGCCCCGGATTATGGATCAGGGCTCTGGCCACGCACAGCCGCTGCTTCATCCCCCGGGAGAGGGTATCCACAAAAACCTCCTTCTTATCGGACAGATTCACCAGCTCTAAAAGGTCGTCGGATATCCTGGCGATTTCTCCGGAATTCATGCGGTACATGGACCCGTAGAAGTCCATATACTCCTTTACCTTCAGGTTGTCGTACACCCCGAAGAAATCCGGCACATAACCGATCTGCCTTTTGATCGCCTTTCTGTGAGTCAGCGCATCCACGCCGTTGATGGCGATGCTCCCGGCAGCCGGCAGCATCAGCCCGCAGACCATACGGATCGTGGTCGTCTTACCGGCCCCATTGGGACCCACAAAGCCGAATAACTCTCCCTTGGGCACATGCAGCGTCAGATCGCTGACCGCCTGAAATTTACCGTAATTTTTATACAAGTGATCAATTTGAAGCATGGCTGTCTCCCTCCATTTCCGCGTAAGAGTACAAACATCCATAGGCGGTTTCATGGCATCCGTCGGCTGCCGCCTTTTCATAATCTTTCACGACACCGACGATAACTCCCGCATCTTCCGTACCGGCCTCACAGGCCGCTCCCAGACCGATGAGGAGGGCTGCCATGGCGTCCTGTTCAAAGTCGTACCAGGCGGGCCCCCTGTATAAGCCTACCATGTCATACAGAAGATTGTCAAAGTAGAGACCGGTCATCTGATACAGACATCTGCCGTCAGCCGCAGCCTGTCCGATGTCCAATGTCTCTCCTGCCTTCACATCGGAAAAAACCATAATGTCCGAACCGTTCCACACCGCCAGATACATCATATCGCAGCCGGTCTCATTTTGGACGGTCCCCTCCGGATCCGTATCCGACAGCCGGATCTCTTCGCCGGACAGCCTGCCCTTAGCCTCCGCCTTGCCTCCTGCATAGAGGAAGCCGTTATCAAAATTTGCTCTGGGCCAGATCCCCACCGACAGTCCGTCGCTGCCGGACGTTACCGTATAGTAATAATCCGTGGTGTTGGTGCTGTTTCCCCGATAGTTTCCGTCCCAGCCGGGACCGGCCACAGCAAAGCGGTCGTTCAGCCGGAATTCCCAGGGCTCCACGCCGGGATGGTATGCCAGAAAATATGTGTCGGTCCAGGTACTCTCCGCCTGCTGCACCGTCACCGAGTAGGCTCTCGTTCCGCTGACTCTGGCTCCCTGTCCGAAGAAGAATACGAAGACGATGAAGAGCAGCCCCAGCACCGGGACTCCCACCCAGTACCACTCGCTCTTTTTTCTGCCCCGCAAGATCAGGTACAGCACCGGTCCCACGATCACCACATAGACTCCGATCAGTACCATCAGCCATGTGAAATCCACATTGGTGTGGATTCCGTCGATCAGGTTCAGCGCTCTTTGTCCCACATACTCCATCTCCATATATCCGCCGCTGAAACGATAGCTCTCCGACTGATACATGGGCTCGTCATACAGATTTCGGATCGCATAGTCCGGAAGCTTCTTAAGCTCCTCTTCTGCCAGGGAAAAACGCAGAACGGACACAGCCCCGTCTCCCACCTGGCAGCAGACGGAGGGATGCTCTACGCTCTCATAATAATCTCCGCTCCCCCTGCGATAGTCCAGGTCGGCGATGGCCATCCGGGTGAAATCCACATCCGCATCCCTGTAACCGTAATAATATCCATATTTCTCCGCATCTGCCAAAAGCCCGTTCGTTTCACCGGGTTCGCTCACAGCCGAGACCTCCACTCCGATGAAGTCCTCATCAAAGCCGGAAAGCGTCTTCTCTGCGTAGGAACCGGTTCCCACTATAAGCCAGCCTCCGCCTCTCACCCAGTCTTCCACGGCCCGGATATCCTCTTCCCTTAAGGATGACAGATCAAACTGGTCGATCACCAGGAAATACAGGCCGTCCAGACTGCTCCTAAGATTCTCCCCGTTCAATTCCACCAGATTTAGAGGGCCGCTCAGCTGACGCAGGTCAAAATCCACCCCTCCCGCATCCAGGTACGTAAGCTGTGAATAATGGTCTGACAGAATCCCCACCTGGATACCGGTCCAGTCACCGCCAAACACATTTTTCAGAGAAAGGGACTCCAGCAGCTCCCCCTGCTCATTCAGAAAATTCAGAGCGCACAGGCCCCGCGCCGTCTCCGCCGCGCGACCGGTCACCGTGATCGTGAACTGCTTCCTGCCCTGAGCCGGGAGCGTCAGCTCCGTATTATAGGCGCAATTATAGGTATTACCGCCGGCAAAGATCACCTGCACCGTGCCTGAGAAGTCCTCCCCCTCATTCTCCACCGTGACCTGCATGACATAGTGGCCATTGTCCGTCCTGAGAAGTCCCACATCGCCGGACAGGCCGCTTTCGCTACCCTCGCCGTCCGCGGCGTAGGCTACGCCTCCCAGACAAATAAGAAGACACACAAACACGGCAATGACTGCCGTCATCCGCCGGCCTGAAGCGTTTCGTATCATAGGCTTTCCTCCTGTTTTTGCTTCCTGATCCGATTTAAATTTCTTTCCTTTCTATCAGCATAACCGTTTTTCATAAAGTACGACGTGGGAAAATGTTTAGGATTTTCTTAAGATTGCAGTTTCTCCATGGCCTCCGCCACAGAAGCCTCGCAGCTTCTCATGGCCTGAATGGTCTTATCAAAAAGCTCATCCAGCTCATAGTTAAGCCGTTCTGCCCCCTGGGAGATAACATCTCTCGAACATCCTGCCGCAAATCTCTTATCCTTAAATTTCTTCTTCAGGCTCTTTACCTCCATATCCATCGTGCTCTTAGAGGGACGCATCAGCGCGCAGGACCAGATCAGGCCAGTCAGCTCATCGGTCGCAAAAAGGACCTTTTCCATCTCAAGCCGGGGCTCTTTATCGCTGCAAATCCCATAGCCGTGGGAGCAGACGGCATATATCATATCCTCGCCCACTCCCGCCGCCCGCAGAAGCTCCGGCGCCTTCTTACAGTGCTCTTCGGGATAACGCTCAAAATCAATGTCATGGAGAAGCCCTGTAATGCCCCAGAACTCTTCTTCCTGCCCATATCCCAGTTCCTTCGCATACCAGCGCATCACTCCTTCCACAGTCAGCGCATGCTGAAGATGGAAGGGCTCCCGGTTATATTTTCTGAGCAGCTCCCACGCCTCCTCACGGGTAATACTGCTTTTCTTCGGCCCATGACCGCCCTGTTCTTCCTCAAAGTATTCCTTTTTATTCATTTAATTTCTTCTCCTTTCCTTTATCTGCCGCAAAGCGGTCCGTCACAGCCAATCATACCAAAAACCTCCCTGTCCGTCAAATCCGGATTGATGAAAGAAGGGATTGCGGGATGGAATAAATTAGTATATAATACACACATGGAAGACAGACATCATAATAAGTATTATTGGTAAGGAAGTGATCACTCTGGATGATACCAGGACGCGGATTATCCTTGCAACGCTAAAGGCAGTACGCCGATACGGCTTAGAAGGGCTGCGCATTCAGAACGTCAGCACATTGGCGAATATCTCTCCCGGAACGATTTATCGTTACTTTGACAGCAAGGAACATCTGCTGATAGAATGTTTCACCTATGTGAACAGACAGGCTGCGGCGATTTTTGAACATTTGAACTTCTCACCCGAGGCTATGCTGGCAGACCCCATCAAAGCGGTAAAGGAACTCTGGCTGCCCTATTTCCGGTTTTGGGTGGCGCACCCGGACGCCACAATCTTCTATCATCGTTTTCGGGACAGCGCTGCCTTTCCGAAATATGACAAGGAAAGGGATGCCAGCTATTTTGCTTCTTTCAGTAACATGGTCCGCGCCTTTATGAATGCGTTTCCGGACCTTTCCCGGATTAATCAGGATCTGCTGTGGCTCCATGTTCTCACGTCTACCGTAATGTACGCCAAATATATGGTGGAAGGAGTGCTTCCTGAGAGTCAGGAGACAGAGGATACGGTGTTTCAGTTACTGGCCACAGGGCTGAGCGGCTATCTGAAACCGGAGAATAAATAAGAAAAATCAGCGCCACAAAATATACCGCCGGACAGCGGTTTGTTTTTAGCCCGTAAAAAAATAAACGTTTATTTACTGCGTTGAACGTATTTTCGCAGCTAAAAGGAGTGCAGGTATGGAAAAAATATTGATCGTCGATGACAGTGTTTTGCAGGCTGCCAAATTAAAATCTATATTGGAAAATGAGTATGATATCTCCCTGGCTCATACGGCGGAGGAAGGGCTGCGCCGCGCAAGCAAAGAAGCCTTCTCCCTGATTCTGCTGGACGTGGTGATGCCGGGGATGGACGGCTTTACGCTTCTGAAAAAATTACAGGAAGAAATCATTACGCAGAGCATTCCGGTCATTTTAATCACCAGTCTTTCGGATGTGGCAAATGAACAGTACGGGTTCGTCCTGGGGGCGGTAGACTATATAACGAAACCGTTTAATCCCCTGATTGTAAAAGCCCGGGTCAATACACATGTAAAGCTCTATCAGTACCGCCGGCAGGTGGAGCAGCAATCCATGACCGATCAGCTGACAGGAATCGCCAACCGACGCAGATATGACCACTACAGTATCACAAAGTGGAAGGAGGCGATCCGCCTGCGCGTTCCGTTCTCCATCTGTATCTTCGACATTGACCGGTTCAAGGTATACAATGATACCTTTGGCCATCCTGCCGGAGATAAAGTGATCGCTGCGGTGGCGAAGACAGCCTCTTCTTACTTACAGCGCAGCACGGACTTTCTGGCCCGCTATGGAGGGGAGGAATTTGTGGCTCTTTTTATGGGTGACAGCGCAGACCGGATTTTTGAACATATGAAAAATATCCGGCAGGCGGTGGAAGATCTTCATATTCCCCACGCCCCGGCCGTGTCCCAATGGGTCACCGTCAGCATCGGCGGCGTTACGGTCACTCCCAAAGCGGAAAACCCCTATACCTTTTACTTAAAAGTGGCAGACTCCATGCTCTACGACGCCAAAAAGAACGGCCGCAACAGAGTAATCTGGATGGATGAACAGATGAAACAGAGAAAAGAGAAGGAGGAGGAGAATTGAAAACCTCATCTCCTCTTTTTCTGTTGACATACAGATAATTTGTTGTTATAATTCAACACGTAACAAGTTACGCATGGGAGAGCTTATGAATGTAGCGGATTTGATTACAAGATTTTCAGACACCACGGAAAAACAGAGAAAAGCCATTTTCAGCACCTTATTTATCGCCGGAAACAGGCTCCAGACACTTTTTGATAATCATATTCCGGAGCTGTCACTAAAGCAGTTTATGCTGTTGTCTGTCGCCAGACAATCGGACGCCCCCTTAACCTTTACTCAATTAGGAAACATTCTGGGCTGCTCACGGCAAAATATAAAAAAAATAGCCTCCGTTCTGGCGACAAAAGGCTTTGTCCTCATTCGGCAGAGTCCGCAGGACAGCAGGGCGCTGTGTATCTGTCCGACGAAAAAGGCGGACAGCTATTTTCAAAATGAATTTTCTCAATATCAGGATGAATTGCGGTATCTTTTTGAGGTATATACCGTGGAGGAAATCGAAACATTATATACTCTCCTGTCAAAGCTGTACGCAGGGATAGAAAACCTGGAAGCAAAAGCTGTCAGGGATGCGGCAGAAAAGTCTGAATAGGGAGGTTTCCATGAAAACAATCGTAATTTATCGTTCAAAGACCGGCTTTACAAAACGCTATGCCCGATGGATTGCAGAAGCCGCAGGAGCCGAATGTGTCGAATTATCAAAGGCCAGAAAGAAAAACCTGGATGCCTATGAAGCCATCGTCTTCGGAGGTGGGGCCTATGCAGGCCGTATCAGCGGGCTGAGCTGGTTTAAAGGCAATATGGACAAATGGAACGGCAAACAGCTGATTGTCTTTTGCGTGGGCGCCAATCCAGCTGACCGGCCGGAGATCGAACCGGCCCTCAAAAGCAACTTCCAGGAGACGGAATTACAAAAAATACAACTCTTTTACTGTCCGGGCGGACTGAATTATGAAAAAATGTCCGTCCTGTCCAGGCTCATGATGAAGTTTTTTGTGAAGACGCTTCAGGCGAAGAAGAATAAGACCAGAGACGATGAGGAAATGATCCAGATCATCTCTTCGTCCTACGATATTTCGGACAAAAAATATATCAAACCGATCCTGAGCGTATTGTCAAAATAGCTTTGGCTTCAAACCGGTCAGAGAACCATAACCAGAGTCCCTGCGCCAATCAGGATGCAGCCGATCAGTGATCTCACTGTAAACTCCTCGTGAAGGAGCAGGAAAGCCAGTATAAGGGTAATCACAACGCTCAGCTTATCCACCGGCACGACCTTAGATGCTTCTCCTATCTGCAAGGCCCGATAGTAGCACAGCCATGACGCGCCGGTGGCCAGCCCGGAAAGGATCAGGAAAATCCAGCTCTTTTTACTGATCTCCGCTATCCCGTTCTGCGTATTGGTCAGAAAGACCATTCCCCATGACATGATAACCACCACTACTGTGCGTATGGCCGTGGCCAGGTTTGAATTCACGCCCTCGATACCGATTTTAGCCAATATGGATGTAAATGCGGCGAAGATCGCAGACAATAGAGCAAACAGCAGCCACATACTATGTCACCTCCGAAATTCTTTCATATTCAACGATTTTCGTCCATATAAAGCTGCACCCGGCTCTGAATGATCTTCGCCACCTCCGCCGCCGGCTTCTGTCCGGCGAAATAAGCCGCCGCTTCCTCATCAATGATTTGCAGGATCATCCTGTCCGCCGGCGAAACGCCCCGGCCCGTATCAATCATCTGCCGCATCACCCGAACATCCTCCTCAGTGGCCGGCGGAATATCAAAGCCCATGTTGTTATAGGAGTATCTGCTTTCCTCTCTGGCCATCGCTGCGTCAAACTGCTTCTTCAGCGAGCTTTCCCGCACCGGCAGAAAACCGGAACCGGAAAGCTGAAACTCGTCGGCCAGCAGCCAGCTGATAAATTCCCAAGCCTCCTCCTTATCCGAACATGACTCCAGAATCCCCAGAGAAAGCCAGGGCTCCAGAACCGTCCCTCTCCCGTCCGGCGAGGGATAACCGATACAGTTCACAGGCTCATACTCATAAAAGGCGCAGTGCAGCTGATACCGCTCAGTATCATAGAGCCTGAGCTCCAATAGGAGCACCTCGTCCCGTGCCAGTCTCTCCATAAAATCATCTTCCCTGCGCACCTGCTCTTCTGCCGACAGCATACTGCCAAATTCCAGCATACTCTCGAACCCGGCGCTGTCAAAGGAACAGGTTCCGCTGCTCCAGTCCACAAACTCCCCCATATTCAGCATCAACGTCTTCTGAAAAGCCTCCTGGAGACTGGACGCATAGAACAGATGTGCTTCCGGCCTCTCCTGCATAAGCGTCTGCACATCCGCCACGCTCCAGCCGCTCTCCTCTCCGACCACAGATACCTTTCCCATCAGACTCAGGATATGGAAGCCGGGAACGATCCCATACAGCGCCCCGTCCCGCTCATATATGGAGAGAATATTTTCCAGGAAATCCTCCTTTTTCGTATCGGGGCATCCTTCCATCAGCGGATAGAGATCGGTCAGAAAGCCTCTGGCGATCATGGCATCCCCATTGACTGCTGCCAGATCCAGAATATCCGGCCCTTTTCCTGCCAGGAGATCCGCCTGTAGCTTAAGCCGGCCGGCCTCATCTTTCCCGTATTCCTTCAAAAGGATGCGGCAGGAATCACTGCGCTTATTAAAGGCAATCACCTGCTCCGAAATATAATAGTTTATGCTCAGTCCGCCCAGGGTTATCATGGTCTTCTGCGTCACCTCGGATACCGGCGTCCAGGTCAGGTATGCCGCCTCCAGCCGGTCGCCCCCGTCATCGTACTGCCTGTCCAGCACCAGAATACGGCCGTCCGGCAGCATGGAAAGCAGCTGGATATCACCCGCCGTAATATCCATATTGATCCAGTTCAGCACCTCTTCACGAGACTGGGCCGTCATATCATAGCGGTACAGCGTATTGCCGGAAGAAAGAAGCAGCGTGTCGTCTCCCGCAAAGCAGGCTTTATCTACCTGGTCCGGCAGACCTTCCCAGATTCCGTCAAGACCGCCCGAGGCTGCGTCCAGTCTGCGCAGAACACAGCTGTTCCCTCCGGCGCCCCGCTTATCTCCGATGCAAAATACCTGACCGCTTTCGTTCCGATAGAGTCCGCTGCCGAGGCCGGACTCTTCCTCGGTAAAGAGCAGCTGCCCCCGGGAATCAAATCCCAGGATGGCTGTGTCCATACCTCCCAGCATAACATAGATGTTGTCCTGACTGTCCGCCTCCATATCCTCCGCATAGAGTTCGCCGGTTGCCCGTTTGCCGTCCCCGCTCAGCGCCATCGTGATATCCTGCCGCCGGATTTCCTCTCCCCTCTCATCACAAAAGACAAAGAAAAACTGCCTGTCGCCCTCCGACAGCTCTCCTGCGTTCCTGGTCAGAAGGACCAAGGTCTGATCCGACAGCTTTACCAGCTTCTCGATATATTCCTCTTCTCCCAGACTGCGCGTCAGCTGTTCGGTCTCCAGTGTGTTAAGATCCAGCGACCAGAGCTCGTACCGGAAGCCGTCCCCCTCAGGCTGGCGAACCCGGCGCTCCGTATAGAGCACATTCCCGCACAGGGAGGCGTCCGGTCCCAAAAAATCGAACCCCTCCACCGTCTGAAATGACGGCACATACATAAATTCATCTTTTTCCGGTTCCGTCGGACTGCCCTCCGTGGTATGTTCCTCTTGCGTATCGGCCAGGCTCTGTGACACGTCTGGATTTTGGCTTTCTGTCTCCTTCATTTCTTTTCCACACCCTGTGAAAGACAGAGCCAGACACAGGCACAGCCAGACCGCCAGCCCTTTTTGCACACGCTTCATTTTTGCTTTTCCTCCTCCGTACATTTGAGAATCCCCATGCCGTATGACAGGATACGGGATTTTTATTTATTATATCAAATTTCGGATAGAGTATGTCTTACGTTTGCTTTAACATTATGTTTCTGAGTTGTATCTTTTGGTTCAAATCATTCTTTTATTCTTCGGGGAACGTGCTTCTGCAAGACCGCTCCGGGAGGGACGGAGACTGTATTCTTACGCTATTCCTGTTCGCTGAGATATAAGCTTACGCGGCGCTGGATCATGTTTACCACATCCTCTGCCTCTCTCTCCCCGTTAAAATACGGCGTTACTTCTTCTTCAATGATATTCCAAATTGTTCTGTCAAATCCCTGTCCGTTCACGCCTGTACGGATTACCTCGTAAATTTCCTCCAGCTGCGTTTTTGTCACTACGACGCCGGCTATTTCACGAATTCCGGAAAAGTATTCGTCAAACTCTTTCTGCAGCATATCCCGGTTCGCCGTAAACAGTCCCGGCGGTAGACAGGTATTTTGAAATTCATCGCTTAATAAAGAAGCTGCGAATTCCCATGCCGCTTCTTTATTTTCACATGTACTGGTGATCCCCACAGGAAGAAAGGCATTTAAAACAGCGTGTCCTCCGTCCGGCGAAGGATATCCGATACACACGGTCTCTTCGTTGCCAAAAAGAGCCACAGCGGCAAAGTAATCGCTGGAATCATACAAATACGCCCGATACAGCAGCAAACTTCCGGAAGCAATCTTCTCCTCCGTGCTTTCTTGCGTTTCTCTCCACCGGATCTCGTTCGCCAATTCCAAAAGCTGCATAAACTTCTCCCCATCAAAAGAGCAGACGCCATCCTGCCAATTTACAAAAGAATCCATCTCCATTTCAAGAAAAATACGCATGAGGCCTATCGGTGACAGATTTTCGATCAATTCTTCATTTTCCGGCAGTTCGAGAAGATATTCCTGCATTTTTTCAGGCGTCCAGTCCTCCCTCTCACCCATCTGCACCTTTCTTCCCATCAATGTCTCCATGGATATTCCCGCCGCGATCCCATACAGCTTCCCCTCCTGCTCATAAAGTGACAGAAGGCCCGGTGTAAAGCTGTCCCGGGACAGATGCGCATCTTTGTCCAATAGCGGATACAAATCTTCCAAAATTCCCTTTGCGATATAAGCGTTTACGTCCAGCCCATCCAGAGCAATCAGATCTGGCGGATGACCAGAAACAAGATCTGCATTTAGCTGCATAATCCCCGTCTCATAGTCCATTTGGCCATACTCTCTTACTTCTATCTTTATATCCGGATGGCTTTTATTAAACTCCACGATCCAGGAACGCATTTCGTTATTCAGCTTTTGTGTAGCATAGATCAACGTTGTGGTATCGATCATTTCCGGCAAAGCTGCGTTTTCTGCCCCTCCATCCGAAGGCAAAGAAACATTTTTCTCCGGTTGGGCCGGCGTTAAAAATACCAGTTCGTCTCTCTCCTCTTCCTGACCACCCTTCACCCATGCAACAATCCGGCCATCCGGCAGTACGGCCAGCTCACGGATGGCGCCTGCGTCTATGCCCACACGAAGCCAGCTGCCCTCTTCGCGGCACGTCTCGTTCTCCGTATCATACCGATAAAATGTATCCCCTGATGATACGAGGATTTGATTTGCACCCCAACCGCTAATCAGGAAACCGGGCGTCTGATCCGGGAAATTGTCATAGCGTTTTCCCGGTCTGCCCGTTTCCGGATCTATTTCCTGGAGATATATCGCTTCCCCTTCCACGCTTCGTTCGGAACAGACAAAAAAACAGGACCCGTTTTCCAGGGTGCAAAGCGCAAGGATCTTTCCTTCTGTTTCCGTTTTACTCAGAAACGCTCCATGGATATCAAATGTGAGCAACGCGGCCTCCGTCCCGTTTACCGCCAGATAAATATTTCCGGCATTGTCTGCCTCCAGCGCCGCCAAATGAACCGCCGTTTTCCCATTTTCCATCTGATCTATATTTTGGAGGGGCTGTGTGATGTCAAAACAAACAGCGCCGTTTTCCCGGTCAAAAACGAAAAGCTCATAGGCGGCTTCCTCTCCTTCCCCGCCAGAAATATAGTTCAGCAAGACGATTTTCCCGTCGCCTGCTGCGGTCATAAACATAGGCAATTTTTGCCTCTCCTGATTGTTTTCCTGATATAATATATCCTTTTTATCATTGCCCAGGACCTCTGAAACAATACTGAGAGCCCAGCCGCCTGTGCCTGGTTCCTCTGACAAAACCGGGTAAAGCGCCACATTTCCTTCAAAGAGAACGACAGAAGAGATTCCTTCTCTTTTCCATTGTGTTGCGGAAGCAGTCCACGCCTGATTTTGCGGCAGATTACTTTCAGATTCCCTTCCATAGCCGCATCCGGCAGACAAGAGCGCCGACGAAATATAAAAAAGAAAAAGCAGACAGATTAACCCCTTTTTCATGTGTTATCTCCTTCATTTGCCAGCCAAATTGGCACACGGCTCCTTTCTGATATTCTTTCGCACATAAAACCGCATGTATTTTATGGGATTGGCCATTGAAAACTCGCTAAATAGGTTTTAGCGCCTTCTTCCCCCATGTCCCTCAGCAGGAAAACGAGGCGCCCTGCCTCTTCCAATACATAATTTCCCGCCAAAGAAAGATTTTCTTTTTCAACTTTCAGGAAACCAGCCCATTCATCCAGGGAGAATGTGATTTCCTGCACCAGACGGCCGTCCATAGAACGATACAGCCGCAGCAGGGTTTTATCTTCTGTTTCCGAATTGTTTGCCGTCAAATACATGCCGCCCTGATCCGAAATCGAAATCGTCCGGCTTGTATCCCCCTTCTCCCTGGGGAATGCCGAAAGCCCGTCTGTCTCGTCATATCGAAAAACCATACCTTCTGTGTCCTCTTCCTTGTCGCCTTCCTTTATGATTGCAAAATCCCGGAACGCCTGGAAATCTCCCCATTCATAGGGGCTTTCGTCTGTCAGTACCAGCCCCTTACCATCCGTACCAATCGTTCCGCATGTGGAATAGGTATTGTCTGCCCCTTGTTCCGCGCTTCCCTTACGCCGTTCACCCGTAAAAATAATCTTTTCATCCCCTTCCCAAAAATCACAGTTAAAAATCGTCTGAAGGCCATCCTCCCGCATCTCCTCTTTCTTCGTCAAAAGCCCCCACGCGATCAGCGGCGTCGTTGTTTCTTCCGTAAAGTCATACAGGAACAGGCCGGTTCCCACACAGCAATACGCAATTTTTTTTCCGTCCTCTGAAATCGCCATATCAAGAATCGGCTGCTCTGCCCCTGAAAGTTCCGTAAAATTCACTCGGTTTTGTATCTGGAACGTCTCTGAAAGAAACAGTAGTTCCGCGTCCGCAAATCGTGCTTCGTTTCCTGCTGCGACATAACCTCCGTCGCAGACATAAATTCCTGCCCAGTCCTCCCAGCGGAAAAAATCTTCTTCCGCCGGAGCAGTCCCCTCCGCCAAAACTTCAAGCGAGGCCGGATCCACCTGAATAATTTTTCCTGCCCCTGTCAAAAACAGGAAACCTTCTGTTTGGCTGATCTGTCTCTGACGATCCTCCAGACGCAGAATAACCGCTTTTTCCAAAGAAAGATGTATTTGCCCGAATGCTTCCGGCTCATCGAATACGTCCCCTGTTGTCGTTTCCTCTGCAATCCCCGGATCCTTCTGTGACCCCTCTTCCATATCGGATCTTGTCTGCGTTTCTGTCTGACGAGATGTTTCATAATCGGTTTCCAGTACAGGCGGACTCTGATCGGTTTTCTCTTTTCCTGCACATCCCATACAGAGAATGGCTGCCAATGTTACAACAATAATAACAGGATACTCTTTCATCCGTTTCCCCAACTTTTTTAAATCGTTCATCGAACTCCTCCTCCTTTGTCCCACAAACGGGAATTCATCGTTCTCTTCCAAAATATTGATATAAATATTACTTAAGGCAATTGTATTCCTTTCGATAGGAAATACACTTTTATTGCACTATATATAACTGGTATTCCAGCTGTAACTCCTGCTACTGCAACATCTCCACCCTTATCCTTTATATATTCCCATAATGGATGACTTGCATCTATTTGTTCTTGAATAAGTTTCATGATTTCTTTTTCGACAGCTACCCCATCTTCTTCAGACGCAAAGATATTTCTGAGAATCATCAACTGTTGCTCATCAAGTTCAAGTTGTTTTTTATGTATTGATAACTGCTCCTTCAATATATCAATATATGCATTTTGGTTTTCTACGACCTTTTGCAACTGAATATTAGTTTCACCAGTGTTTACCGCTGTTTGCTCAATAGCTTTTTGCATTTTTTGACGGTTATTATAAGCTTCCTCAGCCATTCGTCGAGTTCTTCTTCCATCTTCCTCAATTTGGGATTGAATACTGTATACCATATCTGTTGCATATGAAAGATCAATTTTAGGTATATCTGCGAAATTCATTCCATCAAAAGCATTGTTATCCATATTTCCTCCTAATTCACTTAAGTACTTTTCAGGATAAATTCTTAGCATAGGTTAAAGTTCACAAACTATATACATTTCAATTATATACCTGACTTATTTTCTATACAATCCCTCAAAATCCAATTTTCATGCCATTTCAAATGGGGCTGTCGGGAAATAGATAGTCCAACAAAATCAGAGGAGGGATGGTGACGTGTGCATGTCACTGCCCCTCCTCTGAGATTTTTGTCAAAAAAGAGAAAAAAGATGGCTAACGATAACCATCTTTTCTCCGTTACATGT
>JAAVZR010000028.1 GCA_022791755.1 Lachnospiraceae bacterium | reverse complement strand
TTACCTCTCTTCTGCGCCACCGGCTTCCTGAGATGGCGCGATATGCTTATTATGCGTTCTTCTGTCGCGCAGGCCCCAGCCCTTGCTCCTGCTATTATACCGCATCGGACGAAGTCCGTCTACCCCGAAGGGGTAATAAATTAAGGGGTCCCCGAAGGGGATACCGCATCGGACGAAGTCCGTCTACCCCGTAAGGGGTAATAAATTAAGGGGTCCCCGAAGGGGATACCGCATCGGACGAAGTCCTGAAAATTTGTATTGCCGCCGCCGTCCTGTTCTGCTAAAATAGACAGGACGCTTAAAAACCCGTCATTTGGAAATGGGGCGCATATGATTACAGATGAGCTAAGAAGCGAATTGTTCCGGCTGAAGGATGAAAAATACCGTGATTTCCAGAGCAGGCTGATTCCCACGATAGACGAAAGTACGATGATCGGCGTGCGGACGCCGGAGCTCAGAAGACTGGCGAAGCAGATGGCGAAGAGAGCGGATTCCCGGGATTTTCTGCGGCAGCTGCCACACGTATACTTCGATGAGAATCAGCTCCATGGGTTTATGATCTCAGAGATAAAAGACTATGAGCGATGCCGGGAGGAGGTGCGCCGCTTTCTGCCCTTTGTAGATAACTGGGCGACATGTGACCAGATGTCTCCAAAGGTATTTAAGAAGCATCGAAGAGAGCTGCTTTTAGAGATTAGGGAATGGATTGCTTCGGACCGGACCTATACGGTGCGGTTTGCCGTCGGAATGCTGATGGAACATTTCCTGTCCGAAGATTTTGACAGAGAGTATCCTGAGATGGTGGCAGGGCTCCGGTCAGAGGAATATTACGTCAATATGATGATTGCCTGGTATTTTGCCACGGCGCTGGCGAAGCAGTACGAAGCCGTACTGCCGTTTATGGAAGAAAGGAAGCTGGATGTATGGACGCATAATAAAGCGATTCAGAAATCCGTGGAAAGCAGCCGCATCACGCCGGAGCAGAAAGAATATCTGAAAAGTCTTAAGAGAGCGTCCAGGTAGGGTGGACAGACGATATGTGACAGATGAAACATAGGGGCATGAAACAAACAAAAGTTTAATAAACCCTGTCAAGCGTTTATAGAAGGGGGAAAAGGCAGCAAATGAAACACGGCATATATCTGAAAACGGCAGTTCTGGTCATCCTGCTTCTGGCGGCAGGCTGTGGTGACGGAGCCAGGGGAAGGGAAAGCGCGGATTACGAGGAAACGGGCGCACCTGTATCTTCGGAGGCGGCCTCCTCTTCGGCAGCGCCCTCCGCGTCAGAAACGTCGGCGTCGCCGGAAACTTCTGCATCTGCCGGTCTGGAGGATACTTCCTTCGTATGGGAGGACGGGCTGCTGGTGGAGAAGAACGGGAGCACGGATCCGGAGCACGTCCATGCCTATGGTGAATGGACCGTCCTTGCCGACTCCACCAAATACCAGCCGGGATATAAAGAGAGAACCTGTAAAGACTGCGGTCATGTGGAGTCCCGCCGCATTGCCGCCGGGCATCACGAGTACGATCCGGACACAGGGATCTGCCTGGAGGATGGCTGCCGTGACGGCGATCCGGAATTTTTCACCGAAGAGTGGTTTTCGCAGGGCATCCTTACCGGTCATCCCGATGCCGACACGGCGAAAGAGCTGACACTGCCCGGCAGCGTGGGTGACGAGGATGTGGGGGAGATCGGCATCAATGCCTTTGGCGGTTGTGAGAATCTGAAAAAGGTCACGATTCTGAGCGGTACGGGGAAAATCGGCATGGGGGCCTTTGAGGGCTGTACGGGATTGACCCGGATGAAACTGCCAGGCAGTGTCCGGGCCGTCGACGACGCCGCTTTTGCCGGTTGCAGCGGCCTTACGGAGCTCGTCTTTGGCCAGGGTATCACGACCTTTGGCTATAACAGTTTTTCCGGCTGTACGGCTCTGGAGGAGATAACGATCCCCGGCACGGTGACAGATATCACGGCGGGAGCCTTCGCCAACTGCATCAGCCTGAAAAAAGTAACGATCAAAAACGGCGCGACCCATATCGACGAGTGGTGTTTTTTAAACTGTCAGAGCCTGGAGAGTATCAAACTTCCGGAAAGTATCGTCTATATCGGCCTGGGAGCATTCAGCGGATGCAGCAGCCTGAAAAGCGTCGCCATGCCGTCTGAGCTGGAGACGCTGGACAGCGAGGCCTTTGCCGGCTGTACCTCTCTTGGCTCTGTGAAAGTGCCGTCCGGGATCGATATGCTTGCCTATGGCGTATTCCGCGATTGCCGGTCTCTGGAGGATGTGAGCCTTCCCAGGACCGTAACCGGTATTGACGGGGAAGCCTTTGCCGGCTGCACCGGCCTGCGGGAGATCTCCCTGCCCTCCTCTGTGGATTATGTGGCCGGGGAAGCCTTCCGGGACTGCCGGAATCTGAGTACCATTTATTTCCGGGGCAAAGAATATGCCGGCGAAGCTGCCCTGCTGGAGGCCATGGACGGCAGCAGATGAGGACGGAAGCCTTCTTCGTCCTGCCCATACTTACATAAAAAGCGGTAAAACGGGAGAAGGCTGTAAATATTTGAAGGGGACTGTCAAATATTTGAAAACCCTCTTGACAGCCCCGGAACCTCCCTTATATAATAAGACAGTATATACATGGAAAGACAGCGAAGGAGACAGTAGGCTTTCCCGATGCAAAAGCGAGCCGGCGGCGGTGTGAGGCCGGTGCAGGATGGGGAAGAGACCGAAGATCGCTCCGGAGTCTCTGACCGAAAGACCAGCCGTGAGGCCAGGTCCGGTAGGCTCAGACGGATTCCCACCGTTAGCGGGGAGCAGATATGCAGCCGAAGGCTAAGTATGATGCAGATAGGTGGTACAGCGAAGCATGGCCTTCGTCCTGTTTGGGACGGGGGCCTTTCCCATCTGCCATCGAAGAAGACAGGAGGTACGCAATGTACGACAAGGTTTCAACGGATCTGAAATTTGTAGACAGAGAAAAAGAAGTGGAGCGTTTCTGGAAAGAGAACCACATCTTTGAAAAAAGCATCAAAAAACGGGAGGGCTGTCCGACCTACATGTTTTATGACGGGCCGCCCACAGCCAACGGAAAGCCCCATATCGGCCATGTGCTGACCCGTGTAATCAAGGATATGATCCCGCGCTACCGCACTATGAAGGGGTATAAGGTGCCCCGTAAGGCCGGTTGGGATACCCATGGCCTGCCGGTGGAAGTGGAAGTGGAGAAGCTTTTGGGCCTGTCCGGTAAGGATAAGATCGAGGAATACGGTCTGGAGCCCTTCATCGCTCACTGCAAGGAGAGCGTATGGAAATACAAGGGCATGTGGGAGGACTTTTCCGGTACGGTGGGATTCTGGGCCGATATGGACGATCCCTATGTGACCTATGAAAACGACTATATCGAGTCGGAGTGGTGGGCTCTTAAGGAGATCTGGGAAAAGGGTCTTTTATATAAGGGCTTTAAGATCGTGCCCTACTGCCCTCGCTGCGGGACGCCTTTATCCAGCCAGGAAGTGGCTCAGGGATATAAGGATGTAAAGGAGCGCTCCGCTGTGGCCCGCTTCCGGGTAAAGGGCGAGGACGCTTATATTCTGGCCTGGACCACCACGCCCTGGACGCTGCCCTCCAATGTGGCGCTGTGCGTCAATCCCGATGAGGCCTATGCGAAAGTGAAGGCGGCCGACGGCTATACTTACTATATGGCCGAGGCTTTGCTGGATACGGTGCTGGGAAAGCTGGGCAGTGAAGAGGCTCAGACGCCTGCCTATGAGATCATGGAACGCTTTACAGGCCGGGAACTGGAGTATAAGGAATACGAGCCGCTGTTTGACTGCGCTGTGGCCATCTGCGAGAAACAGCGCAAGAAGGCCTTTTATGTGGTGTGTGATTCCTATGTGACGCTGACTGACGGTACTGGCGTGGTTCACATTGCGCCGGCTTTCGGTGAGGACGACGCCCAGGTGGGACGCCGGTATGACCTGCCCTTCGTACAGCTGGTGGATGGAGCCGGCAATATGACAGCCGAGACGCCCTTTGCCGGTGTGTTTGTGAAGAAGGCCGATCCCATGGTATTAAAGGCCCTCGATGAGGCCGGGCTTTTATTTGACGCGCCGAAGTTTGAGCACAGTTACCCGCACTGCTGGCGCTGTGATACGCCTCTGATCTATTACGCCAGAGAGTCCTGGTATATTGAGATGACAAAGGTGCGGGACGACCTGATCCGCAATAATAATACGATCAACTGGCTCCCTGAGAGCATCGGAAAGGGGCGTTTCGGCGACTGGCTGGAGAACGTGCAGGACTGGGCCATCAGCCGTAACCGTTACTGGGGCACCCCCTTAAATATCTGGGAGTGTCAGTGCGGCCATCAGCTGTCGGTGGGCAGCATCGCAGAGCTTAAGTCTCTGTCCAAAAACTGCCCGGAGGATATCGAACTGCACCGCCCCTTCATCGATGATGTGACGATTCCCTGTCCCTGCTGCGGGAAGGAGATGCACCGTGTGCCGGAGGTCATCGACTGCTGGTTTGATTCCGGCGCCATGCCGTTTGCCCAGCACCATTATCCCTTTGAGAATAAAGAACTGTTTGAACAGCAGTTTCCGGCTCAGTTTATCTCGGAGGCGGTGGATCAGACCAGAGGATGGTTCTATTCTCTGCTTGCCATCTCCACCCTTCTCTTTAACAAGGCCCCCTATGAAAATGTCATTGTGCTGGGGCACGTACTGGATAAGGATGGCCAGAAGATGAGTAAGTCCAAAGGGAATGCGGTGGATCCTTTCGAGTCTCTGGCTGTCTACGGCGCCGATGCCATTCGCTGGTACTTCTATGTCAACAGTGCGCCGTGGCTGCCGAACCGGTTCCATGGCGATGCGGTGGTGGAGGGACAGCGTAAGTTCATGGGTACGCTGTGGAATACCTACGCGTTTTTCGTGCTGTATGCAAATATTGACCAGTTCGACGCGTCGAAATATGAGCTTCACTATGAGACCTGCTCCGTCATGGACAAATGGCTTCTGTCCAAGCTGCATTCCATGGTGAAAGCTGTGGATACGAATCTGGAGAACTATCGGATTCCGGAGACGGCCAGGGCGTTACAGTCCTTTGTGGACGATATGAGCAACTGGTATGTGCGCCGCTGCCGTGAGCGGTTCTGGGCCGGAGGTATGGAGGAAGATAAGGTGAACGCCTATATGACGCTCTACACGGCATTAGTAACGGTAGCGAAGGCCAGCGCTCCCATGATTCCGTTTATGGCCGAGAGCATCTACCGCAATCTGGTGTGCCATGTGGATGCTTCGGCTCCCGAGAGTGTGCATCTGTGCGAGTTCCCGCAGGTGAGAGAGGATTGGATCGACTCCTCCCTGGAGGCGGATATGGATGAGGTGCTGCGCATTGTGGTGCAGGGCCGGGCCTGCCGCAACACCGCCAATATCAAGAACCGCCAGCCCATTGGCCGGATGTTCGTAAAAGGCGCCAGAGAGCTTTCCGGATATTACCGGGAGATTATCGAGGATGAACTCAATGTGAAGAAGGTGGAATTGACCGACGATGTGCGGGCCTTTACCTCCTATTCGTTCAAGCCGCAGATGCGCACGCTGGGACCTAAGTATGGCAAGCTGTTAAACGGGATTCGTGCATGGCTGTCACAGGTGGACGGCAACGCCGCCATGGATACGCTGGGTGAAACCGGGGAGCTGTCCTTTGAGATCGACGGACAGCAGGTGGTGCTGACGAAGGAGGATGTGCTGATCGATGCGGCCCAGGTGGAAGGCTTTGTCTCTGAGAGTGACAGGGACCTGACGGTGGTTCTGGATACGAATCTGACACCGGAGCTTCTGGAAGAAGGGATGATCCGCGAAGTAATCAGCAAGGTGCAGACCATGCGCAAGGAGGCTGGCTTTGAAGTCATGGATCACATCACGGTATATCAGGAGGGAAATGATGTGATCAGGGATCTGCTCATCAGAAACCAAAAAGAAATCGGCGCCGAGGTAATGGCGGAGGATATCGTCACCGGACGGACTCAGGGCTATGTGAAAGAATGGAATATCAACGGGGAGAATACGGTCCTGGGAGTGGAGAAGATCGGCGGATGACACGGCGCTTCTCCATAATGAAAACGAAAAGCAACAACCAGCCAATAAATGATAACGAGAAGTATGAGGAAAGAAGGTAAGATCATGCAGACATTTGACAAGGAAAAATTTAAAGCACAGGTGGCGGTGAAGGTGAAATCCCTGTACCGGAAAACGATCAAAGAGGCCACAAAGCAGCAGATCTTTCAGGCGGTATGCTCTACGATCAAGGAGGAGATCGTGGATGAATGGATCGCCACACACAAGGCGTTCTGTGACAATGATTCCAAGATTGTCTACTACATGTCGATGGAGTTTCTTATGGGGCGCGCCCTGGGCAATAACCTGATTAACATGGGAGCCTATGAAGGGGTGAAGGAGGCGCTGGAAGATCTGGGGCTGAACCTGAATGAGATCGAGGATCAGGAACGGGATTACGCGCTGGGTAACGGCGGCCTGGGCCGTCTGGCTGCCTGCTTCCTGGATTCCCTGGCGACTCTGGGATATCCTGCCTATGGCTGTGGCATCCGCTATAAGTACGGCATGTTTAAGCAGGAAATCCGCGACGGTTACCAGGTGGAGGTGCCGGATAACTGGTTAAAGAACGGCAATCCTTTCGAGATGCGCCGTGACGAGTATACGTATGAAGTAAAATTCGGCGGTCATATCCGCTCGGAGCAGCAGGCTGACGGTACCTACGATTATATTCATGAAGGATACGAGTCGGTGCTGGCGGTGCCTTACGATCTGCCGGTCATCGGTTATGGCAACAATGTGATCAATACGCTGCGGATCTGGGACGCGGAGCCGGTGACTACGTTCTGTCTGGAGTCTTTTGACAAGGGCGACTACCGTAAGGCAGTGGAGCAGGAGAACCTGGCTCAGAATATTGTCGAGGTCCTGTACCCCAATGACAACCACTACGCAGGCAAAGAGCTGCGTCTGAAGCAGCAGTATTTCTTCATCTCCGCCAGCGTGCGCGCCGCGGTGGGCCGTTACAAGAAGCTCCATGACGGCGATGTGCATAAGCTGTACGAGAAGGTGTGCTTTCAGATGAATGACACCCATCCCAGTGTGGCGGTGCCGGAGCTGATGCGGGTACTGATCGACGAGGAAGGACTGAACTGGGAGGAAGCCTGGGATATCACCACAAAGACCTGCGCCTACACGAATCATACCATCATGGCGGAAGCTTTGGAGAAATGGCCCATTGACCTCTTCTCCCGCCTGCTTCCCCGCATCTATCAGATCGTAGATGAGATCAACCGCCGTTTTGAGCTGGAGATCCGCCGGCGCTATCCCGGCGATGAGGAGAAAGTAGAGAAGATGGCGATTCTCTATAATGGAAAGGTACGCATGGCGTATCTGGCGATCGTGGGCAGCAATTCGGTCAACGGTGTGGCGCGTCTGCACACAGAGATCCTGAAAAAGCAGGAACTGCGGGCATTTTATGAGATGATGCCGGAGAAATTCAATAATAAGACCAATGGAATCACGCAGAGACGTTTCCTGCTTCACGGCAATCCTCTGCTGGCAAAATGGGTTACGGAAAAGATCGGGGACGGCTGGATCACAGATCTGGCCCAGATCAAAAAGCTGGCGCCCTTTGCGGATGATGCGGCCTGCCGCGAGGAGTTCCGCCGGATTAAGAGAGAGAATAAGCTGCGTCTGGCTGCTTATATTAAGGAGAATAACGGTATTGATGTAAACCCGGACTCCATTTTTGACGTGCAGGTAAAGCGCCTTCATGAGTATAAGCGTCAGCTTATGAATATCATGCATGTCATGTACCTGTATAATAAGATCAAAGAGAACCCGCAGCTGGATATGCTGCCCCGCACCTTTATCTTCGGGGCTAAGGCGGCGGCCGGTTACCGCAGGGCCAAGCTGACCATCAAGCTGATTAACTCAGTGGCCGATGTAGTTAATAACGATCCTCAGGTCAACGGCAGGATCAAGGTGGTATTTATCGAGGATTATCGTGTATCCAACGCAGAGCTGATCTTTGCAGCCAGTGATGTGAGCGAGCAGATCTCTACCGCCAGCAAGGAGGCTTCCGGTACGGGCAACATGAAGTTTATGTTAAACGGAGCTCTCACACTGGGGACGATGGACGGCGCCAACGTGGAGATCGTAGAGGAGGTGGGCGAGGAGAACGCATTTATCTTCGGACTTTCTTCCGATGAAGTAATCCGCTATGAGCAGCAGGGCGGCTATTATCCGATGCAGATTTATAATCATGACATGGATGTGCGCCAGGTGCTGAATCAGATGATCGACGGAACCTTCTCCGACGGCGACAAAGAGATGTTCCGGGAGCTGTATGAGTCTCTGCTGAACAGCTGGGGCGGCGGCCGTCCGGACTGCTACTTTATCCTGGAGGATTTCCGCTCCTATGCCGATGCGCAGAAGCGTGTGGACCAGGCATACCGTGATCAGGAGTGGTGGGCGAAGGCCGCTATTCTCAACGTGGCGCACTCCGGTAAGTTTACCTCGGACCGCACGATCCAGGAGTATGTGGATGATATCTGGCATCTGGAGAAGGTCACGGTCAATATGGACGAAGCATAAATCAATACGGACATGACGGAGGCTGCAAAGAATGGCAGCCGGATAGACGTCAGGCACAAAAAGCTTTATCCGGGCCCGGGAGAGGCAAAAGTTCCCGGGCCCGGCTGTTTTTTGCTGTTGATAAGCTGGAGCAATAAAAATGATCTAAAAACAGGCCCGGTTTCCTCAGAAGGAATCAGGGGCCTGTTTTTAGATCTGCATTTCTGAAAAGGGGTATGTGTCCTTACGCCTCGCCGAAACCGCTCTCGATCAGGGCAACCAGCTCGTCGACAGCCTTCACCTCGTCCTCACCCTCGGCGGACAGAGAAACCTCGGTGTCTTTGCTCAGAGCCAGGGTCAGAAGCATCAGAATGGACTTGGCGTCGGCGGACTTGCCTGTCTTTAAGTTCTTGATGGTGATCTTGGAGCTGTACCCCTTGGTGGCAGCTACAAAAACGGAAGCGGGGCGGGCATGAAGTCCGGTCTTATTGACGATAGTGGTCGTTTTCTCGTACATAACAGTTACCTTGCCTTTCTTTCAATGGATGTGCGGTCATGATACCAGTGCGTCAGCATACTGGAAACCTGCTGACATTATTTTAGCATATTCTGTCCGTCCGTTCAAGTATCAAAGAGAAGAAATCTAAAATTTTGCCTAATTATAATTATGAAGAATCCGTAAATTTGTGCAGGACACTTTACTTTTAGAGGAGGAGATAGTAAAATAGTAGCAGATACGACAAAGAACAGGGAACCCCCTGGCTGAAGACAGGAGAGAGAACGATATGGATATCCGCTTGATAGCATCAGATCTGGACGGTACATTGCTGGATGACCGTAAGAACATAAGCGAGAGAACCTGGAAGGCGATAGACAGTGCGGTAAAGAAAGGAATCCTGTTCGTCCCGGTGACGGGGCGTATACCGGATGCGCTGCCAGAGAAGCTGCGGACGCCTCCCATCGGAAGGTATGCGATCACGGTCAATGGAGCCGGCGTGTGGGATCTGGCAGAGAATAAGGTCATCCACAGGGCGGAGATTCCAAAAGAGCGGGCGATTGCCATCGCTCATTTCATGCGCCGCTATGGGACCATGTACGATTGCTACGCCGGCGGCCGGGGTTATATGGAAGAGTATTATTACGATCAGATTGGCACATACTGTCTGGAAGCGTACCGGCCCATGATCCGGGAGACCCGGACGCCGGTTAAGGATCTGATAGAGTTTCTGGAGAGCGGCGGTGATGTTCAAAAGATGCAGATGTTTTTTATTGATCTGGATCTTCGGATCAGGGCGATGCGGGAGCTGCAGGAGGAGTTTCCGGATACGGCGGTGACCAGCTCCATATCAAATAATATAGAAGTGAATATTAAGGAAGCCAATAAGGGCCAGGCTTTGCAGGTTCTGTGCGGCCATCTGGGAATCGATATGGAGAATGTGCTGGCCTTCGGGGATGGCGGTAATGATGTGACGCTTCTGCGTGCCGCCGGGACAGGCGTGGCCATGGCTAACGGCTGTCGGGAAGCCAAGGAGGCAGCCAGTCAGGTGACAGAGAGCAACGAGGATGACGGAGTAGCTGTTTTCCTGGAGAAGTACGTACTATAAGGCGTTGGCTTTATATGATAGAAAAACAATTAATACTGGAGGGTATCTATTATGAAAACGATCAATGTAAAACGCACGGCATCCAAGGGCGTCGTCATGGGAAAGGCCTATGTGGTAAAACGTCCGGATCTGTCGGCGGACCGCACTGTGATTGCAGAGAGCGCCGTGGAGGCGGAGACAGCCAGGTATGAAGCGGCCATAGAGGCAGCGAAGGCAGACCTGGCCGTGCTGGCAGAGCAGAACGAGATTTTTGGCGCCCATCTGGAGCTGGTGCAGGATCCGACTCTGTACGACGGCGTTTTGGAGAAGATTAAGGACGAGAGGAAAAACGCCGAGCTGGCTCTGGAGGAGACGGTAGACATGTTTGCCGCGATCTTTGCGGATATGGATGACGAATACATGCGGGAGCGCGGCGCCGATATGAAGGATGTGGGAAAGCGTCTGATGTGCAAACTGAAAGGCGTGGAGGACAGTGCTCTCAGCGGAATTAACGAGAAGGTGATCGTGGTGGCCGAGGATCTGGCGCCCTCCGACACGGCGGTGATGAATCTGGAATATGTGCTGGGCTTTATCACGCAGGAGGGCGGTGTGACCAGCCATGTATCCATCATGGCGCGCAATCTGAACCTGCCTGCTCTGGTGGGAGTGGAAGGAATCATGAGCGAGGTGGCCATGAACGACCAGATCGCCATGGATGCCAAGAGCGGAACGATCATCATAAATCCCGATGAGGCGGCTGTGGCAGAGTATACGGAGAAGATGGAAGCGTTTTGGAAGAGAGAGAAGGAGCTGGCTGAGATCAGCCTCCTGCCTGCCGAGACGCCGGATGGCAAGACCGTGGAGCTCTTTGCCAATGTGGGTAATATCGAAGACATCAAAAACGCCCTGCCGCACCATATCGACGGCATCGGCCTGTTCCGTACGGAGTTCCTCTATATGGAGAACGATCATTTCCCCACTGAGGAGGAGCAGTTTACCGTATATAAGGAAGCGGCGGAGCTTCTGGAGGGCAAAGAGGTCATCATCCGCACACTGGATATCGGCGGAGATAAGGCGCTGTCCTACTTTGACTTCGGCCAGGAAGAAAATCCTTTCCTGGGCTATCGCGCCATCCGTGTCTGCCTGGACAGGGAAGACGTATTTAAGACGCAGCTGAGGGCTCTTTTGCGGGCCGGAGCCTATGGCAATATCCGGATCATGTATCCGATGATTATCTCGGTGGAGGAGCTGGACCATGCCAATGAGCTTCTGGAGGCGTGCAAGAAGGAGCTGAAGGCGGAGGGAAAGACATTTAATGAAAATATCGTGGTGGGCATGATGATCGAGACGCCGGCCAGCGTAGCCTGCGCAGAGGATTTTGCCAGCCGGGTGGGCTTCTTCAGTATCGGTACGAATGACCTGACGCAGTATACCCTGGCGGTGGACCGCGGCAATAAGAAGATTTCCAATATGTATAATTCTTTCCATCCCGCAGTGCTTCGCAATATCAAGAGGACCATTGACGCAGGCCATGCGGCCGGAATCAAGGTGGGCATGTGCGGAGAGTTCGCCAGCGATCCCAAAGCGCTGAAGGTACTTCTGGGTTTTGGACTGGATGAGTTCAGTATGTCGGCCGGTGCGGTGTCGGAGGTCAAAGCGGAGCTTCGCAGCACCCCTTATGCTCAGGCGAAGGAGATCGCGGATAAGGTGGCGAAGTGCGCCTATGTCCGTGAGATCGACGCTCTGCTGGAGGCGTAGGAAAGGATACGAAAAAGATAGGATTCTGACAGAGGAGCGGGCATGTTTGCCCGCTTTTTTGCGTACGGAAAAAGTCGTTTGTCCGGATGATAAAACCTGAAAAATTTACCTGCATAATGCCTTGCTTTTGGGTAAGACTATTAGCGAGGTGATAATCGTGAAGAAGAATCAATTTACCAAATGGCTGCAAAATAAAACAGTTCTTGCAGCGCTGTTAATCGTTTTGATGGCGGGTACGGCTGTGGCAGGCGTCATAGCGATGCGAAGCGGGGAGTCGAAGAAAAAGCCAGGGGATGATCAGTCCGGATATGCGTTTGAGACGCAGGAAGATAAGGATGCGGACAGGGAGCAGCTGGCGGCACCGACGACGCCGCAGGTGGATGATCCGGCTCACATCTTCGATGACGCCGATACCGCAGAGCCTGACCCGTCGGAACAGGCGGTACAGTCCGATAAGGTGGATGCGGTGCTTCCCCAGAAGGATTCTGACAAAAAGAAGGACGATAACAAGAGCACGAAAGAGGCGGATGAGAACGAGACCGACGAGGAGACGCTGGTGGATGCGGAGGATGCCGTGGTGTATGAACCTGAGAATGAGGAAGACGCCAATCAGCCGGTGGATGTGGAAGGAGCCGCACTTCATTTTCAGGAGGGAAGCCATATCGCGTGGCCTGTGGAAGGAAATGTAATACTGGATTACAGCATGGATTCCACAATCTATTTTCCCACTCTGAAGCAGTATAAGTGCAATCCGGGTATCTTGATTCAGAGCGAAGTGGGCCTGCCTGTGGAGGCGGCTGTACGCGGCGTGGTGACAGCTGTGGGCTCCGATGAGGAGCTGGGAAATTTTGTCGTGATGGATCTGGGCGGAGAATATTCCATTCTCTATGGCCAGCTGAAGGATGTGACCGTATCGGTGGATCAGCTGGTGGAGGCCGGAGAGGTCCTGGGCTATGTGGCAGAGCCGACCAAATATTATGTGGTAGAGGGACCGAATATGTATCTGGAGATGCGTCATCAGCAGGATCCGGTGGACCCGCTGGACTATATCCGGTAGAAAAGAAAGAGACGACGTTGGAAAGACGGCCGCGGCCCAGTGGGAGAGGTAACATAAGGAAGTTACCTCTCCCACAATTTTTATAGCCAGCCAAATGTGACTGAATTGCGGGGAAAGACAGCGCTTCGGGGAGGTACATATCATGAAACGGTGTCTTCTGCCTCTGCATTCATGGCAATGTCGGCTGGGTCATAGCTCATCATCAAGGTATCGTCTCCGTCAACGGATTTCGAGTACATTTTGCCCTCCTTGATTTCCTGCAAAATACCTTCATACATGGCGATGGTTTCATCTATGATTTCCTGAGTCCAGGTAAACTCGCCCCGCCCACCGGTAGAGCCTGTTTCCCCAAGCATAGATTGGAGATTTACCTTCTCCTGTTCCAGCCATGCGGCGTATTCCTCATATGTCCACCACTCCACGTCAGGGACTGGGAAACGCTGCTCGAACTCCTCATCTGTCATAGCTTCAAAGGTTTTTCCATTGTCAAAGCTATAGTAGGTCTTTCCGTCAACCGGGTTAACGTAGGACATCAGGGTGCCCTCGTCGATAATAGGTTCCGTATTCAACTGCCGATCCTGCTGCTCATTGGAGGCAGGGTTTGCGGAGTCTGCAAAGGCAGTAGTTGCGCCAATCACCAGGACAACGGCCAGGATCAGCGCTGACACAGACGCTTTTTTATACTTCATAATCGCTTCAATCCTTTCTTCGATGGCAAGTTTGCTGAAATGGGTGTAGGGGGAAAAACAGCGGCTCCTGGTTTCCTCCATGTTAATCAGAGTCAGCGCATAAGGGGCTTTTTCCCTGCCGCCCAGAGTGTCTATCACCCGTTCGTCGCAGGACAGCTCCAAGTCGCGGTTGGCCACGACGTACATCACCCAGGCCAGAGGGTTGAACCAATGGACACACAGCACAGCGGCGAACACCAGCTTTGCCACACTGTCAAAGCGCCGGATGTGAATATACTCGTGGGTAAGGATATGGGTTAGGGCGGCTTCATCGCCCCGTTCCATCCGTTGCGGGAGCAGAATAACCGGGCACAGGATGCCATAGGTCAGCGGCGAGGATATCAGGGCTGACTGCCGCACTTTAAGCGGCCTGCGCAGCTTTTGGCTTGCCAGCCACCTCTGGACAGCGGGGGTAGTGTCCGGGCTGGAGCAGCAAAACCGCCGTCTGGCCCGCACATAAGATATCATAAAATATGCCGCTATCAGCGCCGTGCCAGCCAGCCAGACCATAGGCAAAACTGCGCTGGAGGCTGATTCAGCCGGGACAAGTGTATCGGCGGGTATTCCCGCAGCCTGTGTACCCGGGGAGGAGGTTTCGCCCACTGCCAGATACTCGCCCACCACCGGCAGATTCCTTGCGGGAGCAAACACGCTAAACGGCAGAGAAATGGTGAAGGGCAGGAGAAGCCGCAGCGCTGCCATCTCCCACAGAGCCAGAAATCCCCCTTTGGGCAGGCGGTGGAAAGCCAGCGCCCGCACCACTACGATGAACAGAATGAAGACTCCTCCGGACACAGTCATTTGAATAAGGGTCATTCGCTTTCCTCCTGGGCCTGCAATTTGGATACCATGCGCCGCAGGTTGTCGATCTGGGCCTTTGACAGCTTCTGATGGCCCAGCAGGGACGCAAACAGCAGATCGGGGGAGCTGTCAAACAGCTTGTGAAGCAGTTCCTCCGTCTCCGCCGCCTGCACCACATCCCTGGTAATCAGGGCATGGCACAGAAAATTCGGCTCTCTGCGCTCAATGGCGCCCTTGGCGATGCACTTCTTGATGACAGTGTAGGTGGTGTTCATGTTCCAGCCGGTGGTTTCTTTCAGTATGTCCGAGATTTGCTTTGCTGGCATATCACCTTCTTTCCAGAGCACAGCCATGACTTTCAGCTCCGAGTCAAAGAGCTTGACGACCATTTCAATCACTTCCTTTCAAACTATTGCAATAGTTTATGATGCACATACTATCACAGTCGTGTGGATTTGTCAACACTATTCCAGTAGTTTACAAAAAGTTCAAATTTAACAGAGTGAAAAAGTTTTTGAAAGCTGCATTTACACTAAGTCAGTTCTATAACACAGCCGATCTTTGGACAGCGCCGGAGCCGGAAACACCGGAACAGGAGTATCTGAACTGTTATAAGTCCATACAGAAGCACAGGAGGAAGAGGGGGAGTGAACGCCATACCGTTCTGATTCCATGATTTTCAATTACGGACAACGTTCTTGGGGCAACTTTCTTATGGGGTTGCTCCATTTGACTACGTTTTTTTGCTGCGATAGAAAAATGTAAGATTTCCTAAAACAAATTTGGCGAAAGATCTGATATAATATCCCTGAGTCAATGTCCTGCCGGTGCGAACGCCAGATGACGCCGTATCCGGACAGCAGACACAAAAGATACCGGCCTGAGAAGGGGCGAAAGGGGCAGAAGAAGCGAGATGGCTGACAGAAGCAAGAGAGAGACGAAGAGAGAAAGGGAACTGCGGGAACGGCGTGCCTACTATGCGCAGCTGCCGCCGGAGGAGAAGAGGGCATACCGGGAGAGGAGGATCCGGGAGAAAAAGCTCAGGAAACTGAAGCATATGGCAGTCAGCTCCGGCGTAATGCTGGCCCTGATTGTGATATCCGTCATAGGCGTTCTGCTGCAACGCGGCGGCAGAAAGACGCCGGGAACCCAGCAAAACAGCGCGGATCCGGCCCAGAGCAGCGTACGGCTGCCGGATTATGTGGTGGAGAACCTGATCCGTAAGAATCCCTACTCCAGGCCCGGAGATCCGCTGGAGCAGGTAAACGGCATTGTGGTCCACTATATAGGGAATGCAGGGACCACGGCGGAAAATAACAGAAACTATTTTGACAGTCTGGCAGATCAGAAGGAGGGCGAAGACGCCAGGAGCGCCAGCAGTCATTTCATCATCGATCTGGACGGTACAGTTATTCTGTGCGTTCCCTTAAATGAGATCGCCTATGCATCCAACTCGCGGAATGCGGATACGATTTCCATAGAATGCTGCCATGAGGATGAGACGGGCAAGTTTAACGACGCCACCTATATGTCCCTGGTCAAGTTAGTGAAGTGGCTGGAGGAGGAGTATGATCTGAAGCCGGAGAATGTGATTCGTCATTACGATGTGACCGGGAAGGAATGCCCCAGATATTTCGTGCAGAATGAGGAGGCATGGAATCAGTTCTTGAAGGATATCGAGCGGTAGCCGAATACAGAGAAGGGACTGGAATGGTAAAATTGTACATACTGCCGCAGAATTGATTGCGGAAATATGACAATATACTTTGTAAAAACCAAAAAATTTAGCAAAAAACCAAAAAGATCTGGTTGTCAAAACAGAATAAAAAGTTTTAACTTCTATATACAACAAATATAAAAGAAAAACTTTAAAAATATCAGAAAAAGGTATTGACAAGCCTCCTGATTTATGGCATTATATAGCCATAAGAAACAACGAAAGAAAAGAAAAATCACAGGGAAAGGGGTGAGTCCCATGTACTAAGAAGCGCAAGGCAGTCTGAATTGCAAAGGATAAGAGAAAGAAGCAGAATAAAGAAGTAAAATAAATATAAAGGACGACTATTATTTGATTGATTTCATGATGAATCCGTAATGACCACACTGGCTGTATTACCAATAACGCATTGGATGATGTCCGGAGAAAGCACATCAAGTAAAGCCATGGATGTCCGGTCAGCGAAAACGGAGATACAGATTATCTGAAATGATAACTGTCCGGGATTGCGAGAGGAAAAGAAGCAGACGGACAGCGGGCGGTGAGAGGAACCGCAGTATAGATAATAGTAAAATAGATAAAGATATGGGCGGCGCCGGTTGGAGATACCGGCGCCGCTTTTAAACGGTGCGCCCGAAGGGGCGCACCGCCTGATATCAAAAAGTATTTACTGAGGAGCGCCTTCGCTTCCCCCTTCGGGAGCAGGGCCGCCGCCAGGACCGCCGGAGGCGACTTCCATGAGCTCTCCGTACCAGTCCCCGGCTACGGTCTTGCCGAAGATCGTGGCCAGGGCATGGCGGGCTGCCTTGGAGCCGGCCCACATACCTACGGTCTGGCAGGTGCCGCCGCCGTATACCTCGCCGTCCCAGCCGCTGGTGCATACGCCTGCGGCATAGAGGCCTGTGACGGGATTATACCGGGCGTCCACGACTTGTGCATTGGTATTGATGCGGATTCCGCCGTTGGTGTTGAGCATGCCGGAGGATACCCGGAAAGCGTAGAACGGTCCCTGCACCACAGGCCACAGATATTTGGCATCCTTGCCCCACTCGCTGTCCGTCCCTGTTTCGCAGCTCTTATTATAGGTATCGATGGTGGCCGTAAAGACGGCAGAATCCACCCCGATGGCTGTCGCCAGCCCTTCCAGAGTATCGGAGGTATAGACGTTGGGATTGGATGCATATTCCTTCAGCTCATCGTAGATGGCAGGAGTCTCGGCGCCGGCGATCAGGTCCGCAAAACCGGAATAGTGTCTGGTGGCACCGCCTCTGGCATAGTTGTCGATATGGGTCTGATCCATGATGGAATAGACGTGTCCCTGGCACTCGATGACCTTGCCGCTTTCGGAGGTCCCCAGACTGCCGCCGCCGGATTCATCCATGAAACGGACGCCATCCTGATTGACCCACACATTGGTGTACTGCATGGTGGCGCAGCAGCCCAGAGCAGAATCGTAGGCGAAGCCCTGCACATTATTGAACAGAGAGGATACGGTCAGATGGGTAGCTCTGCCGTGAGCCGTCTGTTCGGCCATGATATGGCCGTCGCCGTCCTGACCCAGCCCCCAGGGAATGATTTTTTCCATATCCTGGTTTGCATAGTAGGATAAGAGCTTCTGATTGGTGCTCATACCGCCGGTACAGAGAATAACGGCTTTACAGCGGATGTTATAAAGCTCTCCGTCCGGATTATATACCTGAATGCCGGTGCATGTGTGATCGTCGTTCAGCAGGAGTGCCTTGGCCCGGTTGTTGAGGCGCATATCCACTCCCAGAGCTTCACAGTCGGGAGTCAGATTCTTATCCACGGGAATGGAGCCGTTGCCGCCCTCGTAGAAGGCGGGGCCGCCGCCCTGGGTGTAGCCTACCTTATGCTTGCCAAAGAGCCAGCTGGCGTTGGAGCCGGCTTCCAACTTCATGTGATACATTAGCATGGGATCCGCGATATAGCCGGTGCCGGAAGCATGCCGGGCAGCGCTGGCCCGGGCGGCTTCCTCGGTGGCATTGGCTGCGGGGCCGTTGCATTCGGCCAGGCGGGTGCTGCCGCCATAGAGGCCGTTTTTCTCTAACAGTATGATATTGAGGTCGGGGGCCTGTTCTTTGGCGATCATGGCAGCCATGAAACCGGCGATGCCGGATCCCACCACGACGATATCGGCGTTTTCTTCCGAGGTCACCTGCTCGGATACGATACCGATGGAGGCGGTATTTTCATAGTCCTTGGCGTAACGGGCGCCGGAGACGGTGTCCTGATTTGACAGGGCTGCCGCTGCCGTGGTGGCCGGTTCGGATACCGCTGTGGTCTCAGGGGCGACGGTCGTGGTGTCGGGGATGGTTTCGCTGCCAGTTTCAGCAGAACCGGTCGTAGATGCTGATGCATTATTGGAGCAGCCGCCCAGGACACCCATGGCAGCCAGGCCGGCAGCGCCGGCCGCGGCTCCACGGAGAAAATCTCTCCGAGATATCTCTTTTTTCATGAATTTATTCTCCTCCTTTTTTATTTTTTGCTGCGCATTTTAGCACATCGACAGGATGAAAATTGGAAATTATGATGTTATTTCGGAGAATATTATATCATTTTTTGGACAGACTGCCTATTCATAATGGGTATCTGGGTTAAATTCCTGTCTAATTGGCACAAGAAGGGCATAAATTCGATAATAGTCTTTTGTCTGTCGCCCATAGGCGAGGGCGGCGGCGATAGAGATCCTAAACAGATGGGACTGTTGGGCCGGGATTTGAACTCGAGGTGACTCCACAACAAACGCATAAGTAAGGTGTCATGGAGGGAGTTACTGTTTGATATAATGCAGCTGGAATTTCGGGGACTGCATCTGCACCGTATAATCCAGGACTCTGCCATTTACCAGGCGTGAGACATTGGCAAGCTTTATAATCGGCGTATTCTCTGTGATATGGAACAGGGCGGCCACCTCGGCGGACGGGTGGATGGCCATCACCGTATGTTCATTGCGGTCCAGTTTTTCCCCCCGGACATTTTCAAAATATTCGTATTTGGAGCCCTGAAGGATCTGCAAAGAGATTTCCGGGTAGAGTTCGGCGGACATATAGGAAGTCTCCAGGACAAAGAGCTCTTCGCCGGCGTAGCGCTGCCTGGTAAAATAGTAGATGGGAGCGCCGGGCCGTAGCTCAAGGATGCGGGCGATGTTGGCCGACACGGGCCGGACCTGAAAGTCGGTGACGATGGTACGGGGAGTCATTCCCATAGAGAGGATCTCCTTGGTAAAGCCCATGATCTGAGGATATTTTTCCCGCGTCGTGGGTTCCTGTACAAAGGTTCCGACACCGGGCACCCGCCGCAGCATACCCAGCTGGACCAGATTATCCAGAGCGGTACGGACAGTGACACGGGAGACCCCGTATTTTTTGGCCAGCTCCATTTCTGTGGGGATGATGTCGTCTTTTTTGTAATCGCCGATGTGGATCTGATTGGCCAGCTCATTTTCTATCAATTTGTACTGGGGAATTTTCTTTCCGCTCATGGTATTAAGGCCTCGTTTCATCTGTAATATCCGGATTTTTCTGTGACGTACCAATGTGATTTGTTTGCTGATCATACATATTTGTATTCTTTTTCAGTATATACCAGATCCCTTTTTTTTACAAGAGAAATCAGGAGAAGAGGAAAAACGTTGTCTAAAACACCGGGGAACCGGCAAAAACAAAAAAGTTTTTTGTATAATGCATCGAAATGTATTGACATATAAAAATAAATGTTATAATATAATAAATGTATTTGATAGGATTTGGACGGATTTACAGTTCAGGAAGGGAGGGGAAAGTATGATTGGTGTGATTATCTGTACTCATTCGGACTTTGCTAAGGGGCTTAAGAATGCCTGCGAGATGATTGCCGGTCCCCAGGAGGCGCTGAAGGCCGTATGTTTTATGGGTGACGAGCAGATCACGGAGCTGGGCGAAAGACTTGCTGAGGAGTCGAAAGAATTTGAGGATGGCTGTGTGTTTGTGGTGGATCTGGAGAACGCGACTCCGTTTAACGCATCGCTGATGGCCATAGCCTACACGGAAAGCGTAGTGCTCTCCGGAGCGTCCATGCCGATGCTTTTGGAGCTTTTGTCAGCCCGCACGGGTTTTGCCGGTACGCCGGAGGAGCTTGTCACGGGAGTGTTGGCGCTGCAATCCTGCTTTGTTTCCATGAAGAGATCCCGGGATGTGTTTACTGATTAGAACAGGAGGTATTTAAAAATGATTCGATTGATTCGAAGTGACGAGCGTCTGATCCATGGCCAGTGTATGCAGTTTATTGTGTCGGATTACAGCATCCGCAATATCATTGTGGTCGATGACATGACGTCGAAGAATCCGCTGCTGCGGTCTATTTTTCAGAATGCCGTGCCTGCCGCTTTGACAGCGGATGTGTTTACGGTGGAGGAGTCAGTGGAGGTAATTAAGAAAGCGCTGACCGATGACAGCTCTTCCCTGCTTCTGATGAAGAACCCCAGGACGCTTCTGACTCTGATGGAAAAGATAGAGGGACTTCCCGCAGAGCTGAATGTGGGACCGCAGATGGCCCGCGGCGGGGTCAAATGCACGGATTACTCGACACTGCATCCTCAGGATATCGAGGCCTGCAAGACCTTGACGCAAAAAGGGGTGAGAGTATATTTCAATGCGATTGGCGCCACGGGCGCGGTGACAGAGTGGAGCAGTGTAGCAAAGAGGTTATAGTATAATACAAATGTAGGAGGGAACAAAATGTCATTTATTCAAGCATTGCTGATCGGCCTGCTTGGCTACTGTGCAGCCAAATGGGCAGTACCTCTGTGGGGCGACATGGGCGGATGGTGGACCATAGGCCGTCCGATTGTTGCAGGTATGCTGATCGGTCTGATCCTGGGCGACGTATCCCAGGGTATTATCTTCGGTTGTGCGATCAACGCCCTGTATCTGGGCAGCATCACCGTGGGCGGCGTGGCGGCCAATGATATCAACTTTGCCGCTTACATAGGCATACCGCTGGCCATGACTTCCGGCGCGACGACGGAGGAGGCACTGACGCTGGCAGCTCTTTTGGGCGCGCTGGGCGTGTTTATCTGGAACTTTGTAAAGATCATCAACGTGTACTGGGTACATGTGATGGATCGCAAGATTGCCGAGGGGAAGCTGGACGCGGCTGCCGCCGTTCCGCTGTATGGCAATATTTTCCTGTTCATTTTCCGTTTTACGCCTATTTTCCTGGCCTGTCTTCTGGGACCTTCGGTGATGACGAAGGTGATGGATGCCATTCCTCCGCAGCTGTCTGCGATCATCGGTATCTTCGGAGGTATGCTGCCTCTGATCGGTTTTGCCATTATCCTGAAGACCTGCGTAAAGAAAAATGCGGAGCTTTTATATTTCGTATTGGGATTTATCCTGTTTACCTGCTTTAATGTCAGCGTAATCGCTATCCTGGTGGTTGCCCTGGTATTGGCGCTGATCGATTTCAAGTCCAGCGATGTCGTAAGGAGGGCGTAAGAATGGCGGAAGAAGTAAAAGGCTTATTGACAAAAAAAGATGTACAGAAGGCGTGGTTTAACTGGATGTGGTTAAATCTTTCCACGCAGAACATGGAACGTATGCAGGCGCCCGCTCTGGTGCGCTCGCTGTGGACGGCCAAGGATAAGCTGTATCCGGACAACAAGGAAGCGCAGCAGGATCTGATGAACCGTCATATGGAGTTTTTTAACACGGAGCCGATCTGGGGTGGTCTGACGGTAGGTATCGTTCTGGCCATCGAGGAGGAGAAGGCGGAGCATCCCGACGAGGTGCCCGATGAGCTGTCCTCCAGCATCAAGAATGCCCTGATGGGCCCCTGCGCAGGTCTGTTTGACAGCCTGTTCCAGTCCACGCTGATCCCGATCATCCTGGCTATCGCCATCGGCATTTCGGCACAGAACGGATCGGTGGCCGGTCCCCTGTTATACATCCTGCTTTTCTGGGCTATCGTGCCTACGGTCAGCTGGTTCTTATTCTGGAATGCCTATAAGATGGGCGCCATGGGAGTACAGCAGATCCTGGCCACCGGAATCAAAGACCGCATCATCAGTGCGGCCAACATCGTAGGTCTGACGGTGATCGGCGCGGTTACGGCTTCGACCTGTAATATCAAGACCGGTTTAAGCTTTACCAGCGGAGAGCTGGTGGTGGATGTGAACAGTATCTTAAACAGCATCCAGCCCAAGGTTCTGGTGTTGATCGGAGCCTTTATCGTATACTGGCTGATGTCCAAGAAGCGTGTAAACGTGATTGTACTGATGCTTGCGATGCTCGCTATTTCTGTCGTCGGTTATTTTACGACGATCCTTGCATAAAAGGGAAGAGTACAGGCTGCCGGACACAGGATGGACGGCGGCGCAAGAAGGGGCCAGGTTTTCGTAAATCTGGTCCCTTCTCAAAAAAGTGCTGCTGGAAAAACAGAAAGGGGAGTAATATGACCAAGCAGGAGATAGTGAAAAAAATAGAAAACGGCCTGATCGTTTCCTGTCAGATGGAACGTCATGCCCCCTGTTATACGGAGGATATCATTGAAATCATGGCGAAGGCGGCGCTGTGGGGCGGAGCCTGCGCTCTGCGCATCAATACACCGGAAAACGTAAGAAAAATCCGGGCCCTCACGGATGTCCCGATCATCGGTCTGACGAAGATATTCCGGGAGGATACGGATGTGTTTATGACGCCGGATATGGGATGTGTGGAGGAGCTGATAGAGGCCGGGGCGGATATCCTGGCCATCGACGGCACAGACCGCCTGATCGACGGCCATCCGGCCCATGATATTATTACGGAGATCCGTGAGAAATATCCGGATATCCCGATTCTGGCCGATGTAAGAGATGAGGAGGATGCAGTCCGTTCCCTGAAGCTGGGTGCGGATTTTGCGGCTCCCACTTTTTACCGATTCAAAAAAAATGCCAAATCCACCGACGTACCGGACTGGGAGATGTTTGCGCGGATGTGCCGGGACTGTAAGGACCTGGGATATGTGCTCATGGAAGGAAAGGTATGGACGCCGGATGACGCGGTCCGGGCACTCCACTATGGGGCGCTGGCCGTGGTGGTGGGAAGCGCCATCACCAGGCCGCATCTGACGGCGAGGCGGTTTTACGATCATATGAACGGGTTTCCTGAGACCCGGAGTCTGTTATACTGAAGGAGGGGTTATGGGAGATTACATGATTTTATGGACGGATATGCACAGCAATCTGCATCATGAGGATATCAATGAGCTGCCGGCCTGGCTGGAACAGATAAGGCAGACGATGGACTTCTGGCCGATTGCCTATTATCCCTATTATATGAGAATGGACGAATGCGGCCTTGGCGTAGAGGACGTGTACGAAGAAAAGGAGATACAGGGAGACTGGGAATATATCAGGCGGATCACCGAAGCGCAGAACGGGGCAGGCTTTCCCATGTTTATGGGATATGAATGGCAGGGAGCCGGTCTGGACGGGGATCACAATGTGTTTTTCCGGGATAACGGACAGGATATGGCCTTTCCTCTGCGTTACAAAGATCTGATCCGGCACTACGGCGGTGTGGACGCAATCGGAATTCCTCATCACACGGCATATCAGCTGGCAAACCGTGGTAAGAACTGGGCGACTCACGACGACGCTTTTTCCCCTTTTGCGGAGATCTACTCCTCCCATGGCTCCAGCGAGAACGACGCCGGCCCCATTGCTATGGAACGTCATATCCATATGGGCCCCCGCTCGGACGGAGGCTCGGCGGAGAGCGGATGGAAAGCGGGGCATCGCTTCGGCGTGATTGCGGCCGGAGATAATCACAGCTGTCCCGGTGTGTACGGTTTCGGCTACACGGCGGTCCTGGCGAAGGGCCGGACGAAAGAGGACATCTGGGACGCTTTTATTCACCGGCGGGTTTATGGCGTCTCCAGGGACAGAATCCGGCTGGATTTTACGGTGGATGGCCACCCCATGGGCGATATGGCGGCGCCGTCGCCGAAAGCGAAGCTGCGTCTTGATGTGACAGGCAGCAATGCCATTGACCGGATCGAGATCATCCGGGACAATGTGGCCAGTGAAATGATTCCTCATACGTCTACCTGGGAGCAGGAGAGACTGGCGGGTCAGGTTCGGGTCAAGTTTCAGGTGGAATTCGGCTGGGGACCGGACCGGCGGGTATTTCCTGACATTGAGAAGCGAAGCTGGCACGGAAGCCTGAAGACGAGCGGGCAGCTCATAAGCGTGGAAAAGTGCTGGAGTAATTTCGGCCAGAAGCTCTATGATGTGACAGAGAATTCCTGCCAATTTGACCTCACGACCTATAAGACCACAGCCACCGGTAAGTGGATGGGCCCCAGCGCTGTGACCACGGAAGGATTTATCTTCGAGGTGGAGGCAGACATAGATTCGGCAGTGGAGCTGACTGTAGACGGAGTCCGCTATGAACTGTCCGTGCGCGACATGCTGGAGAGCAGCCGTGTGATCCCTCTGGAAGAGGAGGCCAGACAGCTCTTAAAGGACCGCTTTGGGTTCACAGAGTATTACCGTTCCGATCCCTGGTGGCATAATTGTTATAAGATCAAGATCGGCCGGGCCGTCCCGGCAAAGGCTTATGAGAGAACCATAGAGCGGGAGATTGATACGACAGACTGTAAGCAGGTGCGGGTGCGCGTATGGCAGAGAAATGGCGCCGCGGCCTGGTCATCCCCTGTCTTTTTTGAGGAAGGAGCCGCAGATGTATAATTTTTTATATATTAATACCCATGATACGGGCAGGATGATTTCTCCCTATGGCTATGCGGTGCCGACGCCGGGGTTAAAGGAACTGGCAAAGGACTCGGTGTTATTTACCAACGCCTATTGTTGCAGCCCTACCTGTTCCCCCAGCCGTGCCGCCATGCTGACGGGGAAATATCCTCATCAGAACGGGATGCTGGGACTGGCTCAGCGGGGCTTTGGTTTGAATCATCCCGAAGAGCATCTGGCGGCGCATCTGGCGGCAAACGGCTTTCGAACAGCCATCAGCGGCATTCAGCACGAGGTGGGCTGGTATCTGGATATCGACGAAGAAGCGCTCCATGGACTGGGGTATGAGGAGGTTCTGACGACCCCTGCCGATGGCTATCAGAAGACGGAGCTGTGCGACTGGGACCGTAAGAACGCGCAGGCTGCCGCTGCCTGGCTGGGGAAGCAGGAGGCAGACAGGCCCTTTATGCTGAGCTTTGGCCTGCACAGCACCCACCGGCCCTTCCCCGAGACGGTGGCAGAGGGGATCGACGAGAGGTATGTGCGAATTCCTTTCTGTGTGGAAAAGGACGCCGGAGCCCGCCATGACTATGCCCAGTATATGACCAGCGCCCGCCATGCGGACGATAATATCGGGATTGTCCTGGAAGCTCTGAAGGCAAACGGCCTCTACGACAATACGGTGATTCTCTTTACCACGGATCACGGGCTGGCCATGCCCTTTCACAAATGTACGTTGTCCGATCATGGTATCGGCGTGAGCCTGATCCTCCATCACCCCGATGGCCGTACAGGCGAGGTGTGCGACGGCCTGGTGTCACAGATTGATATCTTCCCCACCATCTGCGACCTGCTGGGAGTGAAGAAGAGAGAAGGGCTGGAAGGCATGTCCTTTGCCGGTTATATGACCGGGGAGGAGAAGATCGGGCGCAGGGCGGTCTTTGGCGAGATTAATTTCCATACCTCCTATGAGCCGGTGCGCTGTGTGCGGACAGACCGCTACAAATATGTGCGCTTCTACGATCCGAAGTGGCAGAAGTGGAATCTCTCCAACATGGATGAATCCGTGCCTAAGGATATCTACATGGAAAACGGGCTCAGAGAGAGAGAGAAGCCCATGGAGGCGCTGTACGACTGTCTGTATGATCCGGAGGAGACAAATAATCTCATAGACCATCCACAGCTGGCTGAGATCAGAAGGGAGCTGGCGGAGCTTCTTGACGAACACCTGAAGAGGACAAAGGATCCGATCCTGGAAGGAGAGCTGCCGGTATACCCGAATTATAAGGTCAATAAACGGGAATGCATACAGGCCTCCAGCAAGAATCCGGAGGATTACGACGAGAGAGGGCGCTGGAAGTGAGAAAGCCGGGAGCGTTTGGGCGCTGTGGAACCGGATGACCCGTAAAGAAACGAAAACAGAATAGAAAACAGGGTAAGCAGGAGACGAAAAATTCGATCGGTCTCCTGCTTATTTGATTGGTATCGCCGGATCGGGATCTGTTTTTACGAGCGCATACCGGATATCGGAAGACAGAGTGCCAGGCGCGGGATCTCTGTCTGTTCTTTCGGCGCCGCAATCTCCTGGTAGAGATAAAGCTTTTTTCGCTCTCTTTCCGGAATGTGCAGAATATGGCGGCAAAGGGAGATATAGTGGTCTATGATACCGGCTGCAACCCATCCGCGGTGATGACCGCAATAAATTCTTACAATGGGATAGGATTTCAGCCTTTGCAGGGAGGACAGAAAGACCTCCGGGGGAGCTGAGTGTTCAAAATCCAGCAGTACGCAGACATCACAGACGGTATCGCCGCTGAAGAGAATCTGTGTTTTTTCATCCAGGAAACACACGCTTCCCAGGGTATGTCCCGGAGTCCGGATTACGTGGATGGTCCGATCCCCCAGATTAAAATGATCCGGAAGCGGGCAGAGCCGGTCGCAGGGCTCTATGGAGAGCAGGCGGTGAAGATACTCCTTCTTTTCCGAATCCACAAGATCTGCTCCATATCGCTCGAATTTTTTCTCACAGTAAGCCTTTCTGCATTCCGGTCCGGAGTGCTCCTGATACAGAGAAAAATCCTGTGAGGAGAGAAAGACTCCCAGGGCATCTGTGCGCTCGCAGATGCCGGCGGCTCCGATATGATCCACGTGTCCGTGGGTCAGAGCCACACGCAGAGGCTTACCGGTCAGCTCACGGATCCGGTCTGAGAGGGTCAGGCTTCCGATGCCGGTATCAATTAAGAGCGCTTCCTGGCTGCCTTCCAGCAGATACATATGATCGTTAAAAAAATCGGTAATCATCCATGTACCGTCATCAATCTGCCTGACCCTCAGTTCATCCTTACAGTTGGTCATAGCTGATGACCTCGATCCGGTTTTCCCTGATATAGTTTCGTAACCGTACATCCAGCATCACGTCCAGCTCTTTTTCGCGGTCGTCATTCAAAACAGAGACGGATCTCAGATAATCGTCGCTGTGTCCCGGATGACAGCCGATCTCGACAGCTTCATACCGACTTTTGGCCTGTTCCAGAAAGAGAATGATGTCCTCTGTGGTGTGGTAAGGCTTTCCCTGATTAAAATACAGGATATCCGTCATGGGAATGTTCCTGTTTTTTACCTCTTTCAGGATGCGGGAAGTATTCGTTCCCTGACGGCGGCTGAATTCGTTGCGAAGCGGCACATGGTATTTATGGGCCAGATGTAAGAAAAGCTCTGTGAAGGCGGCGTTTTTCTGCATCAGGCCGTGATGGGTGTCGATATGATCCAGCCGCAGTCCGGTCTCTCGAAAGATCCGGATCTGATTTTCCAGCTCAGCCTCCGCCTCATGGATATTTACCTCTTTTTTCAGAAATGTATTTCTGTCATACATCATTCCGCGCTCATCGACCAGCGAAGGCACCTGGGAGACCGGAAGCGTGGGAGAAATCATAGTCAGCATACTGTGCAGGCCCATGTGACATAAGCCATGCTCCAGAGCATACTTGGCGCAGTAGAGAAAGTCCGGTGCAGGGACGATGGCGCTGGTGGAGGAGACCAGGCCGTATCTCATCCCCTCGATGATGCCAAGGCTTACCGGGACCGTACAGCCGAAATCATCGGCATTGATAATCAGCTTCATTTTCAGAATTTCCATGTTATGTCTCCTCCTCATATACAATGGCTTCAAAGGGTCCGAGGGTCAGGATCTCATCCTGGATATGGATATCCGGCCGGTTGTGAAGCAGGATGGTCCCCATGGGTTTAGGGAGCCGGAACGTGACTGTGTTTTCGGTCATATTGCAGAGAATCTGCTTTTTCTCTGGCCCCCATGTCCTTTCGTAAGCCAGGACATCTCTGCACCGGGGATATGGAAAGGTGATGGAGCCTTTTGACAGAGCAGAGGATTCCTTTCGCAGCTTTAAGAGCCTTTTGTAATAATTCAGAATCGAGTCCGGATCCGACTCTTCGGCCGTTACCGTTGCCTCCGGTATGTGACTGTTGCTCATAATCCACGGTTTGACCGTGCTGAAGCCGTTATATTGGCTGGCGTCCCAGCATAGGGGAGTTCTTCCGTTATCCCGTGACCTCTCCGACAGTATCGTAAGTACCTCGTCCCGGCTCTTGCCTTCTTTTTGTAAGATGTCATAGTAATTGACCGATTCCACATCGCGGTACTGGCGGATATCGGTAAAACCGGCGTTGGGCTGCCCCAGCTCCTCTCCCTGGTAGATACAGGGCGTACCCCGCATCAGATACAGAGCGGTGGCCAGCATTTTGGCGGACTCTTTCCAATATTGCCTGTCATTGCCGAAGCGGGAGACGGCGCGGGGCTGGTCATGGTTGCACCAGAACAGAGCGTCCCACCCGCCGCCTTCCTGCATTCCGGTCTGCCATTGGATCAGCAGCTGCTTTAACCGTTCCATATCGGGCTTCATCAGTTCCCATTTGTTCATATCCTTATAGTCCACCTTCAGATGATGGAAATGGAAAACCATGGAAAGCTCCCGGTTTTGTTTTCGGGAATATCCGATACAGTTGGTAAGGTCTGAGGAAGACATTTCTCCGATCGTCAGATATTCCTCTATGCCGGTATCGGTCACCAGCTCCCTTAAATAGGCATGAACGTTTTCCCCGTCCGTATAAAAATGTCTTCCGTCGCCCTGTTCATCATCCCGGAAGCTTGTTGGCTTGGAGATCAGATTGACCACGTCGAAGCGAAAACCCTTGACTCCCCTGTTTTTCCAGTATAGGAGGACCTTTTTTAACTCATCCCGGACCTTTTTGTTGGACCAGTTTAAGTCTGCCTGGGTTTTGTCAAATAAGTGCAGATAGTATTTGTTTCGCTGGGGCACATATTCCCAGGCGCTGTTTCCGAATTTGGAATGCCAGTTGGTGGGGGTATCTCTGAAATAGTAGTATTCCATATATTCAGGATCTCCCTGCAATGCCTTTTGAAACCAGGGGTGTTGCGTGGAGGTGTGGTTAAATACCATATCAAGTATGATGCCAATGCCTCTTCGGTCCGCCTCTGCGATGAGCCGATCCAGGTCGGATAATGTGCCGAACATGGGATTGACCGTATAGTAATCTGAAATATCGTAACCATTATCCTTTAACGGACTCATGAAAAAAGGCGTAATCCAGATATAGTCGACTCCCAGATCGCGCAGGTAATCCAGCCGGGAGGTAATGCCGGGGATGTCCCCGATGCCGTCTCCATTGGAATCCTGAAACGATTTTATATAAATTTCGTATATAGTCTTATTTTCAAAATGCATAGGTTTACTCTCTCTGATCTCCGATTATGTTTCTGTAACAGATGATCTGCCTGCTTTGATCCGGCGCCTTTACGAGACGGTTTTTTTCTTCTCGTAGCCCAGGATCCAGATAAAGGCAAAGGACACGATAAAGGCGAGCACAGAGCCGGCGATCCCAAAGACAAAATTCATGGAGGCTCCGCCGGAATAGGCCAGGAGTCCCAGGAGATTACTGCCTAAGAGCACGTATCCGATTACGTTTGTAATGCCCATGAGCAGGCCGCCTGCAAATCCTCCCAGCATATAGGCCGCCATGGCCTTCGGGAACTGGAGAAGCACTCCGTAGATTACAGGCTCGCTCAATCCGCAGACCCCGTTAAAGAAAGCGGAGGAAAAAGCGATGGAGCGCACCTCCGGCTTTCTGGTTTTCAGGCCGACGGCCAGGGCGGTCCCCAGGGTGGCCATGAGAGACGGGCCGAAGGCGACCAGCAGGAAGGTATCATATCCGTTTTGCATCAGAGCGGTGATCGCCACCATATTTACGGTATGATGCATACCGGTCATGATGAGAGGGCAGTAGAGGGCGGCCATGATACCGGTACCCAGAGCTCCCAGAGTATCATGAATCCAGAACAGGAGAGAGGACAGATACACGCCCAGATACTGTCCCAGCGGAGCTAAGAAGCACAGGCCGATGAAGGAGGTGACCAGCACGGAAATCGTGGGCACTAACATCATTTGCAGCTTATCCGGAATATGTTTTTTCAGGAATCGTTCCAGATAAGACTCTGCGGCTGTCATCAGGATGACAGGCAGTACGGTCATGGAGTAGTCGTACATCCCTACCGGAACACCGAAATACCGCAGGGATTCCCCGTTTACGATGAGAGTCTGAAATCCCGGGGCCAGTAATACGGCGCCCAATATCATACCAATAAAGGGATTTGAATTAAAATGTACGGCGGAAGAATATCCCAGAAAGACCGGCAGGAAATAAAAACAGGCGTCGGAAATAAAGAAGAAAATCCTGTACAGATCGCTGTCGGAGGACATTAGTCCCAGCATTCCGGGGCCGAATATGGTGGGAATGGTTTTGATGAGGCCGGCCACGACAAAGATGGCGAGCGCCGGATAGATGCAGCCTGCCATGTGGCTTATGAGCCCCATGAAAAAGTCGCCGGGACTTCTATTCCCCCTCGGCTTCTCGGCGTCTTCTTTCACCAGGTCATGGTCCGATATATCCGGTAAAAGCTTTTCCACTTCGGTGAAGACCTGCCCGACAGCGTGGCCCACGACCACCTGAAACTGCCGGTTGACTTTCTGCGTACCCAGTACGCCCTCCATCTGTTTGACGTCTTCTTCCTTTACGACAGACATATCCTTAAGGTCAAACCGTAATCGAGATACACAATGGGACGCTTTATGAATATTATCCGGTCCGCCGACAAGTTCAATTACTTTTTTTGCAAATTCTGTGTAGCTTGTCATCTCTATCCCTCCTGAATGGTCATGAAAAGGTTGATAATAGTCCAGGTTGCAATATTGGCCAAAACATTGCTTGTTTAAACAAGATATGTATAGTATAATGGATAAAAGAAAAAATCACAATACTTGTTTAAACATGTTAAACAACTTTTTACGACCTGTATATGTTTTGGGGATTGTTTAAGAAAGAAGGGAGCTGGCAGTAATGAATTCGCGGTTTGAGGAGATTTATGTGGATTTAAAAGGATATATTCAGAAGGGACGGTATTCCAGAGGAGATATGCTTCCTTCTGAAAACCAGCTGGCATCACGATATCAGGTGGCGAGAAACACGGTCAGGAGAGCATTTGCCCTGCTGGTTCAGGATGGCTATGTGCAGCCTGTCAAGGGAAAAGGAGTGACGGTCATTTATGACCAGCCCAATAAGCAGAATATCTTTACCATGGATGGTATAGAGACCTTCGGGGAGCTGGCCCGCGGCAGCAATAAAAAGCTTTTGACGAAGGTCCGGGTGTTGAAAGAGATGGTCTGTGATGAGGAGCTGAGCCGGATTACGGAATTTGACAGGGGCAGTGAATTAATTTATATCGAGAGAATCCGGGTGATCGACGGACTTTCTCTGATACTGGATACGAATATATATCTGAAATCAGAGGTTCCCGGTCTCACCAGAGAAATCGCGGAAAATTCGATCTATGAGTATATCGAGAAAGAGCTGGGGATGGTCATTACGCTGAGTAAGAGATCCATTACGGCGGAGAGGGCCACACAGAAGGATAAAGATCTGCTGGATCTGAAGGAATATGATTTTCTGGCTGTGGTAACCGGCAGGGTTTTTAATGCAGGCGGCGTGATGTTTGAGTATACGCAGTCCAGGCACCGTCCCGATTATTTCTGCTTTACATCCAACTCTCTGCGGCATGGGAGAAAGTGAACCGAAACGATGTTATCGTCTGCCTGTGGAGTGATTTGGCAGCATCCTGTCCCGGAAAACGGATCACGCGGATACCGCAGGGCCTGCTGCGGGGCGATAATGACGGTCAATTCCGGAAACTTTTGTTCCAGCAGTTCTCTTCAGGTAAAAAACATGGGACAGGGGGCAAATGGTAACACCAATTTCACAAAGTTCGTATTGATTTCTCAGCGTCGCTTCATTATAATGATATGAAGGGGGCTGACGCGCCATGAGACGTGGCCTCTTCGCGACGATAGGAGAATATACGTATGAATGAGGGAAATAATTTTAGGAAAAAGCCCGATCATAATAACGGGAGAAAACCGGGAGGCGGCAACCAGTCCATACTGGCTCTGCTCTTTTTGATTCTGGGGGCCATGCTGGTGATGAATCTGTTCAGCGGCATGACCTCCTCCGGCGCTGCGGAGGAGATATCCTATAATCAGTTTATCGAGTATGTGGAGGCGGATCAGGTAAAGTCCGTCGTGATTTCCAACTATGTCATCAATATAACGATGAAGAAGGACCTGCCGGAGAGCTCTTTGTTCGGACAGTGGGTAAACGCCAGTGAGCGGGCAGATTACTATACCGGCATGGTGGGCGACAAGGAGAATCTGAAGAATTATCTGTATGAAAAAGGAATCGAGATCAAGGGGGAGATCCCGTCCGGGAACAACTGGCTGCTGGAGATCCTTTTGTATGCGTTTCCCTTTGTTATTCTGATCGGCTTCTATGCCTATATGATGAAGCGGGGAGGCGGCATGATGGGCGGCCTGGGTAAGAGCAATGCAAAAGTCTATGTGCAGAAGGAGACCGGCGTCACATTTCAGGATGTGGCCGGCCAGGACGAGGCTCAGGAATCCCTGGTGGAGATCGTGGATTTTCTGCATAATCCCAGCCGCTATTCAAAGATCGGCGCAAAGCTGCCTAAAGGCGCGCTCTTAGTGGGTCCTCCCGGCACAGGTAAGACGTTATTAGCCAAGGCCGTGGCCGGAGAGGCCAAGGTGCCTTTTTTCTCCCTGTCAGGATCGGATTTCGTGGAGATGTTCGTGGGCATGGGAGCCTCCCGTGTGCGCGACCTCTTCAAACAGGCGCAGCAGAACGCGCCCTGCATTATATTTATTGATGAGATCGACGCCATCGGCAAGAGCCGCGACACCCGCTACAGCGGAGGCGATTCGGAGCGGGAGCAGACGCTGAATCAGCTTTTGTCAGAAATGGACGGTTTTGATTCGGCCAAGGGCGTCTTTATCCTGGCAGCCACAAACCGGCCGGAGGTGCTGGATAAGGCATTGCTGCGTCCGGGACGTTTTGACCGGAGGATCATCGTGGAGAAGCCGGATCTGAAGGGCCGTGTCAATATTTTAAAGGTTCATGCAAAAGACGTTCGCATGGATGAGACCGTAGATCTGGAGGCCATTGCACTGGCCACCTCAGGTGCAGTGGGCTCGGATCTGGCCAATATGATTAATGAGGCGGCCATCACGGCGGTGAAGAAGGGCCGGGAAGTGGTGTGCCAGAGCGATCTGTTCGAGGCCGTGGAGGTGGTTCTGGTGGGCAAGGAGAAGAAGGACCGCATCATGGGCAAGGAGGAGCGGCGCATCGTGGCCTACCATGAGGTGGGTCATGCGCTTATCAGCGCTTTGAAGAAGGATGCGGAGCCGGTACAGAAGATCACCATCGTACCCCGCACCATGGGTGCTCTGGGCTATGTGATGAATGTGCCTGAGGAAGAGAAGTTCATGAACACCAAGACGGAGCTGCACGGAATGCTGGTGCGCTTTCTGGCAGGCCGCGCGGCAGAGGAGCTGATTTTTGATACGGTGACCAACGGCGCGGCCAACGATATTGAGAAGGCGACGAATATCGCCCGGGCCATGGTGACGCAGTACGGCATGTCGGAGGAGTTTGGCCTCATGGGTCTGGAATCCATCGAGAGCCGGTATCTGGACGGCCGTCCTGTGCAGAACTGCGCCGACCGTACGGCGGCTCAGATTGACGAAGTAGTGAAGAATATGTTGCAGGGAGCGTACGCCGAGGCCAAGGAGCTTCTGTCTCAGAATATTGATTCCCTGCATAAGATAGCGGCATTCCTGATTCAGAAGGAGACCATTACCGGAAAGGAATTCATGAAGATCTATCATGAGGTTCTAAAGGAGAGAGAGGAAGACGGAGAAACGGCAGAAGACAGCGAAGAATCTCCGACAGAGTAGGAAGGCCGGTTTTTCACTATGTACAGGATTTTAATCGTGGAGGATGACAGAGGAATTGCAGAGGCCATCCGGGAGCAGGCCGTGCAGTGGGGGCTGGATGCCAGATGTGTGGAGGATTTTAGAAATGTCCTCTCGGATTTTGCTTCCTATGAGCCGCACCTGATACTGTTGGATATCGCCCTGCCGTTCTTTAACGGCTATCACTGGTGCAGCGAGATCAGAAGAGTATCCAAGGTGCCGGTGATATTCATATCATCTGCTTCGGATAACATGAATATCGTGATGGCGATGAATATGGGGGCGGATGATTTCATAGCCAAGCCCTTTGACCAGAATGTCCTGATCGCCAAGGTACAGGCCATGCTGCGGCGCACCTACGATTTTGCGGCGGCGGTGCCGGTGCTGGAGCATAGAGGGGCGCTTTTAAATACCGGGGACAATACGCTGACCTATGGAGGAGAGAAAATCGATCTGACCAAGAATGAATACCGGATCCTGGCCGCGCTGATGGAGAATAAAGGAAAGGTGGTCAGCAGGGAGCGGCTGATGGAGAGGCTGTGGGAGAGCGACAGTTTCGTCGATGAGAATACGCTGACAGTCAATGTAAACCGTCTGCGCAAGAAGCTGGATGGGGCGGGACTGTCCGGTTTTATCACCACAAAGTTCGGAGTGGGGTATCTCATAGGATGACGATGGAGGAAGGGAAAATGGACGAAATATCCTTATACTGGAGACAGCACAAAGCCGGGGCCGGGGTGTTCGTACTGTTTTCCCTGATTTTTTTCTCTTCCTTTGCTCTGTACCATCTGCCCTTGAAAGCCGTGCTGTATCCGGTGTTAATCTGTGGACTGCTGGGATCCGTCTTTATCCTTCTGGATATGATAAGGTGCATTCGCCGTCACAGGTATCTGAGAGAACTGACTAAGCTGCCGGCAGAGCTGATAGATTCTCTGCCGCAGGCTGCCAGCATGGAGGAGGCGGATTACCAGCGTCTGATCGTAAGTCTGCGCACCGCCCAGAAGCAGCTAAAGGATCAGATGAATCAGAGATACTCGGATATGGTGGACTACTATACCATATGGGCACATCAGATCAAGACGCCTATCGCCTCCATGCGGCTGAATTTGCAGAATGAGGATTCCCCTCTGTCCAGAAAGATACAGGCGGATCTGCTGCGCATCGAGCAGTATGTGGAGATGGTACTGACGTTTCTGCGCCTGGATTCCGATTCCACGGACTATGTCATACGGGAATATGCTCTGGATGATATCATAAAGCAGGCGGTCCGCCGCTATGCGGGGCAGTTTATCGGCAGGAGGATATCATTGAAATATGAGCCGGTGGGAGTGTCCGTGGTGACAGATGAAAAGTGGCTTCTGTTTGTGCTGGAGCAGGTCCTGGGCAATGCGTTAAAGTATACGCCGGAGGGAGGTACGGTCACAATCGACATGGAGGGGGAGCGGATGCTGTGCATCCGGGATACGGGGATCGGGATTGCGCCGGAGGATATCCCCAGGATCTTTGAGAAGGGATATACGGGATATAATGGCAGAAGCGATAAGAAGGCCAGCGGTATCGGCCTGTATCTGTGCCGGCGGATCTGCAATAACCTGAGACATGAGATCGGCGTCAATTCTTCACCGGGCAGCGGAACGGTGGTGCGGCTTCGGTTTCGGTAGTGCTGTGAGGTTCTTACAAAAGTGTTTGAATTACGGAGGGAAATGTAAGCCGGTTCGATGGCGTTTCATTTCCCTTTTCTGTTACAATAACAGCATCAGACAGAAAGTAAGGAGGCAAACCTGTATGAGTATACTGGAAGTAAACGGATTAAAAAAGGTTTATACGACCCGCCTGGGAGGAAATCAGGTGGAAGCGCTGAGAAATGTTTCCTTCAGCGTGGAAAAAGGGGAATATGTGGCGATCATGGGAGAGTCGGGTTCCGGCAAGACGACGCTTTTGAATATCCTGGCGGCTCTGGACCGTCCCACCGCCGGTACTGTCCGGCTGGACGGACAGAATCTTTCCCAGATCAGGGAATCTGCCATATCGGCGTTTCGCAGGGCAAATCTGGGCTTTGTGTTTCAGGATTTCAATCTGCTGGACACATTTTCCCTGGAGGACAACATCTATCTTCCGTTGGTGCTGGCCGGCGAGAGGCCGGAGGATATGCCAAAGCGCCTTCAGCCCATCGCTCGTAAGCTGGAGATCGGCGATATCCTGAAAAAATATCCCTATGAGGTCTCCGGCGGACAGAAACAGCGGGCGGCTGTGGCCAGAGCCCTGATTACCAATCCTCAGCTGATTCTGGCTGATGAGCCCACAGGGGCGCTGGATTCCCGGGCCACCGATGAGCTTCTGAGCCTGTTCAACGGAATTAACAGAGGCGGTCAGACCATTCTGATGGTGACCCATTCGGTGAAGGCTGCCAGTCATGCCGGCAGAGTGATGTTTATCCGGGACGGAGAGGTATTTCATCAGATATACCGGGGAGACTGTACGAACGAACAGATGTATCAGAAAATTTCCGATGCTCTGACGATGCTGACGACAGGCGGTGAACGGCGATGAAAAGAGGATTTTACCGAAAAATAGCATGGACAGGAATCTGTAAAAACAGGAAACTGTACCTGCCCTACATTCTGACATGCGCGGGAATGGCCGGTATGTACTATATCCTGTCTTCCCTGAGCCTCGGCGCGTTTTTGAAGAATATGCGCGGCGGGGGCTTGATGGCAGAGATACTGGCTCTGGGATGCGGGATTATGGGTATTTTTTCTCTTCTGTTTTTATTCTATACCCATTCTTTTCTGATCCGCAGAAGAAAAAAGGAGTTTGGCCTGTATCATATTCTGGGGATGGGAAAGGGAAATCTGGCCAGAGTCCTGTGGTGGGAGAGCGTCATTGTAGCGGCGGTTTCTCTGGCAGCGGGACTGGCAGCCGGAATTGCGTTTTCCAAATTTGCCGAGCTGGGAATGGTAAACATTCTGCATGCGGATGTGGATTTCGCACTGTCGGTAGAGTGGGGGGCAGTAAGACAGAGTATCCTTTTATTTACGGGGATTTTTATGGTGATCTTTTTCAATACGCTGCGGCAGGTGGAGCTGGCCAGCCCGATCGAATTGTTTCACAGCGAAAGTGCAGGAGAGAGGCCGCCGAAAGCCCGATGGCTGCTGACACTTCTGGGGATTTTGCTGCTGGGGGCTGCTTACTGGCTGGCTGTGTCCATACAGGATCCCATAGAGACGCTGCTCTGGTTTTTCGTGGCAGTGATTCTGGTCATTCTGGCCACATATATCTTGTCTATTACGGGTTCCGTGGCGCTCTGCCGCCTGTTACAGAAAAAGAAGAAATATTATTATAAGACGAATCATTTTGTATCGGTCTCCTCCATGGCGTTTCGGATGAAGCGAAACGGGGCAGGATTAGCCTCCATCTGTATTCTGAGTACCATGGTACTGGTCATGCTGTCCTCCACCATGTGCCTTTACATCGGAGAGGAAGACAGCCTGCATATCCGTTATCCCAGGGATCTGAATTTCAGCGCCCATGTTAAGGATCCCGGACGGCTGAATGAGGAGGAACGGGATGCGGTGCGCCGGCTCTGTGAAGAAGCCGTAGAGGAAAGAGGCCTGGATCTGACCAATGTGCTGGACTACAGGACGGCCGGTTTTTTCGGATATGTGGAGAAAGGTCGTTTTTCGCTGAATCTGTCTTCCGGATCTGTCTTTCAGTCCGGACAGACGAAATATACGTGGCAAATTTATCTGGTGCCCCTGGAGGATTATAACCGGATGACAGGCCGGAATGAGACTTTGAATCAGGGTGAAACACTTTTGTATACGGCGAAAGGCGAATATCCGGATGATACCATAACGCTCAGTGAGGGCCGGACGCTCCGGATTCGGGAGAGAGTGCCGGAATTCGCCGCAGGCGGTGATGATATGGGACAGATGTTTTCGTCGATGTATCTGATTCTGCCGGATTTCGAGGCACAGACCGCATGTCTCAGAGAAATGATGGAGGCAAACGGCTATGATACGATGTCGTACCTCTGGCTGTACGGGTTTGATGTCAGTGGTTCTGAGAAGGAGCAGATGGATCTGGCGGATGCGCTGCGGTCCTCTCTGCGGCAGCGCAGGGAAGACGGAGGGGATCAGGTGCTCGCTCTCTCATGTGAGAGCGTGGCTCAGGAGCGCCAGGATTTCTACAGCCTGTACGGCGGTCTGTTTTTCCTGGGGATTGTTCTGGGAATTGCGTTCCTCTTTGCCGCCGCGCTGATTATATACTATAAGCAGGTAGCGGAGGGCTATGAGGACCAGTCCCGGTTCGAGATCATGCAGAAGGTGGGAATGACGAAGAAGGATATCCGCAGCAGCATCAACTCTCAGATTCTGATCGTATTCTTCTTCCCGCTTCTGCTGGCCGGGCTTCACCTTTGTTTTGCTTTTCCGATGATCTATAAGATGCTGATCCTTTTTAACGTGATGAATAAAAGTCTGCTGCTTATGGTGACCGGCGGCTGTTATCTGGGATTTGCATTGCTGTATGTGGCGGTGTACCGGATTACCTCCGGAGCTTACTATGGGATCGTAAGCGAATGAGGACTTTAAAGGATATAAAACCGGAATCAGTCTTCCACCAGCTCCTTGTCGCGGGGGTTCTCCTTCAGAAAATGGGAGGGGGACATTCCATGGACGTTTTTAAACTGACGGCTTAAGTGGCTGGCATTGCAGAAGCCGCATCTTCTGGCAGCTTCTGCGATGGTACAGCCGCTGGAGCGCAGAAGCAGTTCGGCCTGGCGGAGCCTGGTCTTTGCGATGTAATCGCTGGGGCTGGTATGGAGGATCTGGCGAAACAGCTTATACAGAGCACTGGAGCTGACGCCTAATTCGCGGCTGATGTCATAGAGCTTTAAGGGTTGGTCCAGGTGGGTGACGATATAGTCTAGCGCCTGAGAGACCAGATCCAGTTCGTAGCTGATTTTTTTCCCCTCCGCCCTTACGAGGAGGGGATTTTCATGGTTTAGCCTGGCCAGATGTACGGACAGGATGTACAGGTAGGAGTGAAGGAGCGTCATAAGCCCGGGTTTACCGGCGCGCCAGTCTTCCAGCATGGAAGCGAAGCTGGGGATGAGGTCCGGCAGGGTTTGGGGAGGGACGATCAGTGTGTTTTCGCCTCTGGTGATTGTCTGGAGATAGGAGTCGGTCATATGAGGGGGAGACACGTCAAAATGGATATAGTAATAATACAGCTTTTCGCCGGGCTGACAGATGGCCGTATAGATATGAAAGGGACGCAGGAGTAAGAGTGTCCCGGGGCTTAACAGGAACTGCCCGTCGTTAGTGTGAAGGATGGAATTGCCCCTGACAAAGAGAATCAGCTCATTGTCGCCGCTGAAAAACTGGCAGAAGGAGGAGATATCCTGCTGGGAAAAACGTCCGAAACCATTGATGGTGAAGGACAGGCGCTGTAAATAGGTGGAGAGGGGGTCATTATTTACTTTTTTGACAAACTGGCCTATATCGTTATACATGTGTGCGTTTCTCCTCCCGTTTTTTGGAAATGAAAAGATGATGATGACATTTTGTACCGAATTGTACATATTATATCACTGTTCATGTATTTCCCAAAGCAGAATTTTTTTATACAATAAATATATCCTCATGAGGGAAGGGAACTGATAAAACAGCATTTTCCTGCCGTGTCCGGCATGGGAAGGCATAATATGTGAAAACAGCAAGGAGGATGCATGAAAAAACAAATAAAAAGAATATCTGCATGGCTTTTGATCCTGGCATTACTTACCGGGATGACAGGCTGTGGAAAAGAACCTGCCGCAGGGGTGACAGGGCAGGAGACAGGAAAGGAAACACAGCAGGAAACAACACAGGCGTCCGTACAGGACACCACACAGGCGGCGACACAGGGGCAGGATGAGACACAGGCGGCGGACCAGCCGTCCTATGATCAGACGCTGTCCGCGGAGTTAGTCATCGTAGGCGCTGGCGGCGCCGGCATATCGGCGGCTCTCGCTGCGGTGGAAAACGGAGCAAAGAAGGTGATCGTTCTGGAGAAAACGGCGACCACAGGCGGTGCGCTGAATACGACGGCGGGAACCCTGTCCGGAGCCAGAACGGTGATTCAGGAGCTGGATGGCCTGACGGAAGACACCTATGAGTCTTACTACGAGGACCTGATGGAAGAAGGAAGCAAGGATGGCGGCGTGCCCACGGATTATCTGATTAAGCTCTATTCGGAAGAGGCGGGCAATACCATAAACTGGCTGTGGGAAAACGGTCTGTCGGAATATGAATTCCAGGTGGACGGCGACGGACATAAGGCGGTATTTGCGCCGGAGCATACGCTGTACTCCTATCCCCGCTCCTATAAGCCGAAGGCTCAGAATCAGGAGCGCTATAAGAGCGCGGCTGCCGAGATGCTGGATCGGCTGCTGGAGGGACAGACGTCCATAGAAATCCTTTTCGAGACAGAGGCGCGCCGTCTGGTCTGCAATGAGAAGGGGCAGGTCACAGCCGTGGAAGCCGTGGGCGCCGACGGAAGCAGCATACTGCTGGAGAGCGACAGAGGAATTCTGATGGCCACAGGCGGTTTTTCGGGAAATCCGGCGCTGGTGGCAGCGTACTCTCCGTTGAACGGAAGCGTCACGGGTAACCTCCCCACCACCGATGGCTGGGGCCTGCGGATGATGCAGGAGGTGGGAGGCTATGTCAATACGGATCGGATGTACTTCCCTTTCAATCCCTTTGGACTGGAGAACAAGAGCCTTCCCGGAACCGGGCGGATTATGTCTACAAAGACATACTTCTGCGGCGGTATCCTGATTAATCAGGAAGGAAAACGTTTCGTAGATGAGACTTCGGTTCCTGTGGACCGCCAGAATGCCCTGGCCCGCCAGACCGAAGGAAAGCAGTATGAGTTCTTTACGGAGAACGTGGTGGAGAATCTGTTAAACTGTGATACGCACAACGGCATGTGGAAAATGTATTTCGCCACGGAAGCCGGTCAGGCGGATATCATAAAGGCAGATACCCTGGAAGAGTTTGAGGAGCTGACCGGCGTGCCGCAGGCAGAGCTTCAGGCGACCATAGAAGCCTACAACAGCTTCGTGGATTCAAAGGGAACAGACGAGTTTGGCAGAGTATACGAGCCTACGGATAATATTTATAACGCGGCGATTGATAAGATTGATATGAATGGGCCTTTCTACGCAGTGGTTACGAAGTGCATGAATAATAACACGCTGGGAGGCATCACTGTCAATGAGTCTTTACAGGTTCTGACAGAGGATGGGAAAGTGATTCCGGGACTCTATGCGGCAGGCGAGTGTGTGGCCGTGTGGGGACGTTGGCTCAGCGGAGGCTGCGGCGTGAACGGCGCGATTACCTTCGGACGTCTGGCCGGCGGATTTATCATGAATGCGGAACCGATGGCAGAAGGCTATGCGCCAAAGAATGCGACCAACATCTTCCCGCTGTCGCTGTGGGAGAAAGAATCCACGACGCTGGGCGATGACAGTCTCCTGGAAGGCGTGTCAGACGGTACATATGAAGCGTCGGTGGATGGCCAGGAGGGCATTATGAAGATCCAGGTCACCATTGAAGGCGGAAAGATCTCCGGGATAACGGTTTTAGAGCAGCATGAGACGCCGTCCATCGGGGCGGAGGCCCTGAAGAGCCTCCCCACTATGGTGACGGACAATAATTCGATAGAAATTGAAGCTGTGAGCGGTGCGACTCTGACCTCTATGCGCTTCATCGAAGCAGTGAGCGACTGCCTGAAACAGGCGGGCGCGGGGCAGAATCCGTAAGTGCAATCAGTAAGCGGCAACCGGCAGCCTGCGTCTGACGGCATATCCGACGGCGTAAGCTGCCGCAACCGAAGCGATGTCTTTCAGAAGATAGGGAACAGACATGACAAGAGCCGCGGCCGGAAAGCTTAAGCCGGTCAGGTACATGTACTGTAAAATTCCCAGGAGATGAACGACAGCCAGTCCGCACATTCCCAGAGTCAGGGAAGAAAGCGGGCGGCTGTTTTTCTGTCCCAGTCCGCACAGAAGCGTCATAAAGGGAAAACCGATGATAAAACCGCCGGTGAAGCCGAAGAGGACCTCAAAGCCTCCGCGAAAGCCGGCGAAGACCGGCAGGCCCACCAGTCCTAAAAGGATCCATATCAGCGTGGACCATATGCCGCCGGGCCCCAGTACATAGCCGATGAAAGCCATTCCAAAAGTCTGAAGCGTCAGAGCCACACCGTTGGGGAGAGGAATGGATATCAGAGAGGTGATGACGGCGATGGCTGCAAACATGCCGGTCAGGGTCAGGTCTTTTACCTGGATATTCTTTTTCATAATCAAGTCTGTCCTTTCATGTGTCTGGCCGCAGGGTGTCATTTCCGTATCAGTATACCTTATCAGGCGAAGCCTGTCTACCCCGAAGGGGTAATAAAATCAGGGGTCCCCGGAAGGGGATACCTTATCAGGCGAAGCCTGTCTGCCCTGAAAGGGCATGAATTCCGTGTTCTTACAATCAGATGATTCCCATAAAGGATTTTTTGTGCTATACTTGTACTGTTAAAATAGACTCCAAAAGGGGACTGGCGCATGTTCTGGATGATATTGGGCGGTTTATGCATGCTGTATTACGGGGTGCTTACGTATGGTGCGGGAGGGCAACAGCTTACGGTGGCTTGGCTTGTTCTGGGCTTCTTTTTTCTGGCGGCGGGGCTGTGGCGGAGATATCGCAGGCGCCACCCATCCGAACGGAAGCTGCCGCTGTGGTGGAGAACCTTTTCAGGTACCAGTCTTTTGCTTTTTCTCATACTTTGCACGGTGGTGTGGGGGCGGATCGTCGTGGGAATGATGTCGTCCCTGCCGCCGGGACTTCCCTATGTGGTGGTGTTGAGCCAGGTGGAAAACAGAGGAGAGTCCAGAGAGGAGCTGAGAGAGCGTCTGGACTGCGCGGTGGAGTATCTGAATGAAAATCCGGAGACGATGGTGATCGTATCCGGGGGATGGGATCCGGCGGAAGGCTCCTCCCGCGCTCACACCATGTATCAGTATCTGCTGCATTGCGGAATCGGCAGCAATCGTATTATCTGGGAGACTCATTCAAAGAATGCGGTGGGGAATCTGCGCTACAGTATGTCCATTGCCGGTGGTCCGGAGGCGGAGATCGGGGTGATCGCCAGTGACTATTTCACGTACCGTGCAATGCGCATTGCGAGAAATCTGGGGATGCGCAACGCCAGGGGTTTTGCGGCGCCTACGGCGGCCTGGCTCTGGCCTCATCGCATTCTCCAGGAGCTGCTCTGGGTAGTTCATGATAAATTTTTGGGAATTACCCCATAATAAGTCCGGCATGGCGTCCGCTGTGTTCGGGAGGCCGGACAGAAGTAAGGAGGAAGATGGGATATGGCAAAGCTTTATTTCCGCCATGGAGCCATGGGCAGCTGTAAGACGGCCAATGCTCTGATGGTGGATTATAATTATTTTGAGCGCGGCAAGCAGGCGCTTCTGGTGAAGCCCAAAATCGACGACCGGGACGGAGAGGGAATCATGCGTTCGCGGATGGGGCTGGAGAAGCCCTGCGGTTTCGTCGAGGATCTGGTGCAGATGAGCGATGAGGATCTGATGCGCTATGACTGCGTGATTGTGGACGAGGCCCAGTTCTGTACGAAGGAGCAGGTCCGTTTTTTTGTGCATATCGTGGACGATCTGGAGATCCCTGTGATCTGCTACGGACTGCGCACGGATTTTACCCACAGCTTCTTCGAGGGGAGCCTCTGGCTCATGGCCTGGGCGGATGCTGTGGAGGAGATCAAGACGGTTTGCTGGTGCGGTCATGCGGCCACCTGCAATGCCAGAATCGACAGCGAAGGAAACATGGTGAAGGAAGGGGAACAGGTGGTTTTGGGAGCCAACGATAAGTACATTTCTCTGTGCCGCAGGCATTATAACGAGGGAAATACGGGCCCCAGGAGATTGATAAGGAATTAGCGGAAAAAATTGCGGAAAAAGCCCGAAAAATCCTTTACGGATGGGCTTTTTTTGTTTATAATGTATACATTAAATTTCATCACAGGGAATAATTGCGTGACCCTGTGAGAGAAATGGACAGAATAATTTTAGGAGGAAACCAAACATGGCAAAATGGGTTTATTTGTTCAAGGAAGGAAACGCAGATATGCGCAACCTTCTGGGCGGAAAAGGGGCCAATCTGGCTGAGATGACGAATCTGGGTCTGCCGATTCCGCAGGGCTTTACCGTTACCACGGAGGCCTGCACAGATTATTATAACAATGGAAAGCAGATTACGGAAGAGGTCCAGAAGCAGATTTTTGACGCGCTGAAGGTCCTGGAAGGAATACAGAACAAGAAATTTGGAGATAACGAAGACCCTCTTCTGGTATCGGTGCGTTCCGGAGCCAGGGCGTCCATGCCCGGTATGATGGATACCATCCTGAATCTGGGATTAAACGATGTGGCCGTGGAAGGGTTTGCGCAGAAGACAGGAAACCCCCGTTTTGCCTACGATTCTTACAGAAGATTCATTCAGATGTTTTCCGATGTGGTCATGGAGGTACCCAAGTCTTTCTTTGAGAAGATTATCGATGAGGTGAAGGAAGCAAAGGGCGTGAAATATGACACGGAGCTGACGGCGGAGGACTTAAAGGAGCTGATCGCCCGCTTCAAGGCTGTATATAAGGAAGCCATGAAGGGAGAGGAATTCCCTCAGGAGCCGAAAGTACAGCTGATGGAGGCGGTAAAGGCTGTGTTCCGTTCCTGGGACAATCCCCGCGCCATCGTGTACCGTCGGATGAACGACATCCCCGGCGACTGGGGGACCGCGGTCAATGTACAGGCCATGGTATTCGGCAATATGGGCGATACCTCCGGCACCGGCGTGGCGTTCACCCGTAATCCTGCCACCGGTGAGAAGGGGATCTATGGCGAGTATTTGATTAATGCCCAGGGCGAGGACGTGGTGGCCGGTGTGCGCACACCGCAGCCCATTACGAAGCTGGCGGAGGATCTGCCGGAGTGCTATAAGGAATTTATGGATCTGGCCATGACGCTGGAGAATCACTATCGTGATATGCAGGATATGGAATTTACCATCCAGGAGGGCAAGCTTTACTTTCTGCAGACCCGCAGCGGTAAGAGAACGGCCGCTGCCGCCATTCAGATCGCCTGTGACCTGGTGGACGAGCATATGATTACTCCCGGCGATGCGGTCTGCCGTATCGAGGCCAGGAGCCTGGATCAGCTGTTACACCCCACATTTGACAAGGATGCGCTGGCCGCCGGTAAGGTGCTGGGTACAGCGCTGCCGGCTTCTCCCGGAGCTGCCGCCGGTAAGGTATATTTCACGGCCGAGGATGCGAAGAAGGCTCACAATAAGGGCCATCGTGTGATCCTGGTACGTCTCGAGACTTCCCCTGAGGACATCGAGGGCATGCATGCGGCAGAGGGTATCCTGACGGCCCGCGGCGGTATGACCAGCCACGCTGCCGTGGTGGCCCGCGGTATGGGTACGGCCTGCGTATCCGGCTGCGGCGAGATCAAGATCGATGAAGAGGCAAAGGTATTTGAGTTAGGCGGCGAGACGATCCATGAGGGCGATTATATTTCGCTGGACGGCAGCACAGGTAAGGTCTATCTGGGCGACATTAAGACCGTGGAGGCCTCTGTGGGCGGCAATTTTGCCCGCATCATGAGCTGGGCTGACGATTTCCGCAGCCTGTCGGTTCGCACGAACGCGGATAATCCGGCTGACACAAGAAACGCTGTGAAGCTGGGCGCTGAGGGCATCGGCCTGTGCCGCACTGAGCACATGTTCTTTGAGCCGGAGCGTATTCCGAAGATCCGCAAGATGATCCTGTCCGAGACACAGGAGGCCAGAGAGGCGGCGCTGATGGAGCTGCTTCCGTTCCAGAAGGCAGACTTCAAGGCGATGTACGAGGCGCTGGAAGACCGTCCGATGACGGTTCGCTATCTGGACCCGCCGCTGCATGAGTTCCTGCCCACCAATGAGGCGGACATCGCCGCGCTGGCAGAGGATATGGGCCTGAGCGTGGAGCATGTCAAGGCGACCTGCGAGGAGCTCCATGAGTTTAATCCGATGATGGGCCACAGAGGCTGCCGTCTGGCAGTCACCTACCCTGAGATCGCCCGTATGCAGACCCGTGCGGTCATCGAGGCGGCGATTGAGGTGACCAATGAGAAGGGATATAAGATCGTTCCTGAGATCATGATTCCTCTGGTAGGCGATAAGAAGGAACTGAAATATGTCAAGGACGTGGTGGTGGAGACTGCGGAGAAGGTAAAAAAAGAGATGGGGTCCGATATTCAGTATAAGATCGGCACCATGATCGAGATCCCCCGGGCGGCGCTTCTGGCGGACGAGATCGCCGAGGAGGCCCAGTTCTTCTCCTTTGGCACCAACGATCTGACCCAGCTGACCTTCGGTTTCTCCCGCGACGATGCCGGCAAGTTCCTGGATGCCTACTATAAGGCAAAGATCTATGAGTCCGATCCTTTTGCCAAACTGGATCAGAACGGCGTAGGACAGCTGATCCGCATGGCAGTGGAGAGAGGACGCCGGGTGCGCTCCGATCTGAAGTTAGGCATCTGCGGTGAGCATGGCGGCGATCCGGCTTCCGTGGAGTTCTGCCATCTGAATGGTCTGGACTATGTGTCCTGCTCACCCTTTAGGGTGCCGATTGCCCGTCTGGCGGCAGCGCAGGCGTATCTGAATAATAAAAAGCATTATAAGAACAGACAGTAAGGACATAACTGCGGTATAGCAGGAGGCACTGATAAGAGGGGCTCTGGGGAGATATTTCTTCAGGGCCCCTTTTGGATGGCTGCCTGGGCAGAAGGATTTGGAAATAAGTAATGATAATCTTATTGCACGAACTCCGCCGATTGCGCAGGGATATAAGTTAAGGTGGCCTGAAGGAGTATAAATATAAAGAAAATCTGATTGATTTTATCCGTGAATCAGGTTAAAATAGATCTGTTAGAGATGTAAACGTACTGACCCCGATGGGATCCGACCGGAGGGAGAAGGCAGCAGAAAACAGAAGGAGACAATGCGGACAGCCATGGGCTGTGCGTATGTTTCGTACTTCCATTTAGTCCGGCTGCCGCCGGGCTTTTTTGCGCATAGGCAATGAACAGACCGTGTGTCAAAGCGTAGACGAAGGCGGACTGCGTGTCCTGGTGCAACGCCCAAAAAGCGGTGCGCCGGGGCGAAGGAGAAAAAGCAGTCATGCCTGGTGCGCAGGGAATGGGAAAATCATGATTCAGGGAGGAGTTCCAGATGGAGAGAAGAATAGCGCTGATCGGGATAATCGTGGAGAATCCGGACTCAGTGGAGCGTCTGAACCGTCTGCTGCATGAAAACAGCCGCCATATCATTGGACGCATGGGGCTTCCCTGCCGGGAGAGAGGGATTTCCGTTATCAGTGTGGTGGTGGATGCGCCGCAGGAGGCGATCAGTGCCTTGTCAGGCCGCCTGGGTATGCTGCCGGGAATCAGTACGAAGACAATCTATGCAAAACTGAGCCAGAAAACAGAGGAGGATTTGCAATGAAGAAAATGGTATGGGTGCTGATTCTGAGTGTAATCATGATCATAACGGCTGCCGCCGGCTGTCAGACAGGGACAGAGGAGCCTGGGACAGTCCGGATCGGTTCCCTGAAAGGACCGACGTCCATGGGACTGGCGGAGCTGATGGAGCGGGCTGAGAAGAAGGAGACGGAGCTGGCCTATGAATTTACGATGGCGGCAGCGGCGGATGAGATCAATGCGGCATTTATCAAGGGAGAATTGGATATCGTCCTGATTCCGGCCAATGTGGCCAGTGTTCTGTATAATAAGACAGGCGGAGAGGCGGTAGTTCTGGACATCAATACGCTGGGAGTTTTATACCTTTTGGAGAGCGGGGAGGCTATCGGGGAGGTGGCGGATCTGAAGGGACGCACCATATATCTGCCGGGCAAAGGCACTACGCCGGACTATGCCCTCAGATATGTGCTGGCACAGAACGATCTGACCGAGGCAGATGTGGATTTGCAGTATAAATCCGAGGCCGCCGAGGTGATTGCGGCATTGACGGAAAATCCGGAGGCGGCAGGACTGCTGCCCCAGCCGGCGGCTTCCACGGCATGCATGCAGAATGAAGCCTTGCATATCGCTCTTGATCTGACGGCGGAATGGGATAAGGTCAGCGAAAACAGCGCTTTGGTGACGGGAGTGACCGTGGTGCGCCGGGCGTTTCTGGAAGAAAATGAGCAGGCCATACAAAGCTTCTTAAAGGATCATGCCCGTTCGGCCGCCTTTGCCAATGAAAATGTGGAGGAGGCAGCAGAGCTGACGGCAAAGCTGGAGATCGTGCCTAAGGCGGCAATCGCCGTACAGGCGATTCCCTACTGTAATATTACCTGTATCACCGGAGCAGAGATGAAGACGCTCCTGTCAGGCTATCTGGAGGTGTTGGCCGGACAGAATCCGGAGGCGGTGGGCGCAAGTCTTCCGGCGGAAGATTTTTATTATCAGCCTTAGACAGCTGAGGAAGGGAAGAGAAGTATGACAGGTAAGAGGGAGGACAGCCGGAGGGCGGATTCCCGCAGATATTTATGCAGGTGGTTCAGGCAGGCGGCGATCTTTTGCTTCTGGATTTTTGTCTGGCAATTTATCGCCTGGCGGATCGACAGGCCCGTTTTTCTGGTGGGCCCGTGGGAGACGGTACAGGCCCTCCTTCAGCTGGCGGGAGAATGGCCCTTCTGGCAGGCGGCTATGGTCTCTCTGGGGAGAATCGGCGCCGGCTTTGGGCTGGCTTTCCTTCTGGGCCTGCTGGTGGGCAGCCTGTCATATCGCTTTCCTTTTTTGGAGGAACTTTTATCACCGCCGGTGCTTCTGATGAAAACGGTGCCGGTGGCATCGTTTGTGATTTTGGCTCTGATCTGGGCCGGTGCCGGAAGGCTGTCTCTTGTAGTATCTTTTTTGGTGGTATTTCCGATGATTTATCTGAATACGCTGGCCGGGCTGCGGGCTGCGGACCGTCAGCTTCTGGAGATGGCTCAGGTATTTCGCGTCCCTCTTCTGTCGCGGGTCCGGCAGATCTATCGGCCGGCTCTGAGGCCCTTCCTTCTGAGCGCCTGTCAGGTGGCGCTGGGAATGAGCTGGAAATCCGGTATCGCTGCGGAAGTCATAGGCACTCCGGACCATTCCATAGGGGAGCAGCTGTATATGGCTAAGATTTTTTTTGATACGGAGAATCTGTTTGCCTGGACAGCAGCGGTGATTCTTCTGAGCTTTCTGTTTGAAAAAGCGGTTTTGCTGCTTTTGCGCCGTTTGATGTGAGGCAGGGCAATGCAGGCCGGTCCGGGACTGAGGAGGCGTGAAAGATGACAATACAAATCACTGAGCTGAGCAAAGCGTATGGCGGTATGACAGTGTTTAAAAATGTGAATCTGAGACTGGAGGAAGGCGGCGTTTACTGTCTGACGGCTCCCTCCGGCGCAGGGAAGACGACGCTTCTGCGGATTCTGATGGGGTTGGAGCGGCAGGACACAGGCAGGATAGCGGGAATCGAAGGCCGTCGGATCGCCGCGGTTTTTCAGGAGGACCGTCTGTGTCCGGAACTGGATGCCTCCGAAAATATCCGCCTGATCCGACCGGTCTGCGCAGGGGAGGAGCTGATGCGGGAGCTGTCTTTACTTTTGCCGCGGGAGGAATGGTCAAAGCCGGTATCGGAGTACAGCGGCGGGATGCGCCGGCGTGTCAGCCTTTTGCGGGCTATGCTCAGTACCGGGGAAATCCTGCTCTTTGACGAGCCGTTCAACGGGCTGGACATGCAAAAGCGGCAGGAGGCCATAGAGTATGTGAAGAAAAGGAGAAATGGACGCCTGCTGCTGTTTACGACACATCATATGGAGGAGGCCAAAGCTTTGTCAGCTCACCTCATCTGCTGGGATCAGGAGGAGCAGACATGGAGACAGTGACCATGCAAGATCAGCGTGACCTTCGGAGATATTCCTCCTCTGCCGGATCAATCATATCCGCGATGCGATACCATTCCTTCGTCTCGTTATTTCGGACCGTTTCGCTGCGGTTGCGGTAGAGAAAGCGAATGATCTGGTAGCAGTCGATCCAGATCTCTCCATTGCCCTCTTTCTGCGATTCGTCGAAAATGATCTGGATGCCGAAATGGAGGTGAGGGGTGTCGATATTGTTGGTATTCTCCCTGGCACTGTAGCCGGTGCGTCCCAGATAGCCGATGACGTCGCCGGCCGTGACGACGCTGCCTTGGGTAAGCTCCGGATTGTAGGGAAAATTCTGCCGCAGATGGGCGTAGTAGTAATAACGCATTCCGTCAAAGCTGCGGATGCCCAGGCGCCAGCCTCCGTACTGATTCCAGCCGATGGCTTCGACATAGCCGGATTCGACGGCGATGATTGGTGTACCGATCCAAATAAAATATTGACTACAGTCAAAAGGTGATATCAAGAATATCTCCGTCCAATGCGCAGGTCTTTACCATCTTCTTTATCAGTTCGTTTTTCTGCCGGTATGAGAGATTCTCAAAATTCTCCAG
>JAAVZR010000027.1 GCA_022791755.1 Lachnospiraceae bacterium | reverse complement strand
GTGGCACTTCTTTGTTATCCTGAAATGTAATATAAAAATTTATCATTCTCCATAAATTCCTTGCAGAAAAACCGGATTTCCCAAAAAATTCTTCCTGTAATTCTGCTGACAGTTCTTCAACAATAGCTTTACCCCAACCGTATTCATTTTGCCTCACACAAATTTCTCTGCCTATGTCCCAATATAAACAAATCAATTTATAATTAACAAATTTCAAAGATTCATACTGGGCATCTTTAATTTTTTGAATTATATCTGAAACAAACTTCCTAAATTCTTGTGTTGTAACAATATTCTTCATATACATCCTCTCCAATTCTGCCACCACCGGTGGCAGAATTTCATCTATCTTTTCCAAATTAGTAAACCATCATAATCCGACGACAATGTATTGTAAAATTTCGTATTCCAATAATTCTATTTCAATTGATATTCTAGCCTATAACCCAATTTGCCTACACCAACAATTTCCTAAATATCGTCAAACTATTAAAATCAGTATAACATGCCAACCTATTTCATACAACGCATAATAAACACTTTATTCGATACTATATACCATAAAATAACATACACTTTATCCCAAAATCCCACACATTTCTACCCCGGCAAACTCCCCCTCACACACAGCGCCCCATACCCCACCCGATTATTCGGAAACCGCAGCCCTCCGCCCCCAAACTGCCTGGCCCCGCGGGTCAGATACGCCTTCACCTTCTCCCCATACAGATAGGGATCATTCCCTTTCACCATCCCCCACTCCATGAGAAGCGCCGCGCTCCCCGTCACAAAGGGCGCTGCAAAAGACGTCCCGGTCTGGGGCCCATATCCGCCGCCCACCCTGGGCGCCATGATCTCCACCCCCGGCGCCACCAGCTCGGGTTTTACCAAATCCAGATTCCGCAGATATCCTCGTCCCGAAAATTCCGCGTAACTGTCCCGTCTGGAATCATAGGCTCCCACCGTGATCGCCCGCGCCGCCGTGGAGGGAATGGTCAGCGTCACATCCTGCGTCTGCCGCAAAAACCGGGTGCCCCGGTTCAGAATCGAAGTCCCCGGCAGCCAGAAATCATAGCGTCCCTCCACGATCTTTTCCGGAATCAGCCGAAACTTCCAGACGCCGCTCTCCAGGTACGTGGCCCGCGGAATAAAATCCAGAAAAATCTCCTGGCTGCGGCTGTGGGGCTTCGGTTCTCCATAGTAAATCAGCACCTCCGCCCCGCCCAGCACATAGCGCTGCGGTCCCTGCTCCGGGCGAAAGGGGCCCACGCTCACCCCGTCCGGTGCGCTCAGCTCCACGCCAAAAGAATCCACATAGGATTTCCACAGCTGTACGCTGAGAGCCGTCTCATAGACCCCCACGGACAGCTCCACCAGCTGCGAACGGTCTGTCCCCGGTAACGGCTGCTCCAGCACCCCGGAACTGTGACCGGCGGCTCCTCCCTCGTTTCCGCTGCCGATCACGATACAATTCGGCGAGAAACCGGCCGCTTCGTCCACAAAGGTTTCCAACAGCGTTGTCCCGTCATGGGAGCCATAATTATTTCCGATACTGATATTCACTGCCACCGGCCGGTTCAGCTCCTGAGCCTTTCGCAGCACATAGTCAAGCCCCCTCATCAGCTCCGTCGTCCGCGGAAATGACCGCTCTCCCGGCGTTCCCAGCTTTACCACTAAGAGCTCACTGGCCGGAGCCACCCCGCGATAGCGGGGTATGCCGCCGCCTGTCTGTCCCTGTGATCCTGTCTCTCCCCCTGTCGTCTGCCCGCCGCCTGCCGCGATCCCCGCCACGGCTGTCCCATGGCCTGACAGATCCCGGCTGGGCACCAGACGATAGCGTTTTTCCGGATCGGAAGCCGCCAGCGCCTCATCAATCTGTTCCTTTGTAAATTCCAGAGAAAGTGTCTGATCCCACAGTCCCAGGATCCGGCTGCTTCCATCCGCCCATCTGAACTCCGGCAGAGTATAATCAATGCCGGAGTCAAGCACTGCCACCAGCACCCCCCGGCCTGACAAAGTCCCCACCGGGGAGGCGAGACCGCCTTCCCCTCCTGTCTCGTCCCCCGGAAAGAGACGGGAAGGCAGATCCTGCTGCAACACGTCGATACAGGATACCGCCTTCCCGGATTCCACCTCATATAAAAGCCATTTCGGCTTCTCCACATACTCCACCTCAGGGAGTGCCGCCAGCACATCGATCTGCTCTTCCGGCGTCCATACCACGGCATACCCGCCTAAGAGCGTCTCCACCTGTGTCCCGGGCAGACTGCGCATTCCATCCGCGCTCCCGTGGTAGCGGACGATCAGCTCCCATTTTCCGCTGTTTTCGTCATATCCCACCTGCAATGCCTGGCTTTTCTCTCTCTCCTCTTCTTTCGTATCAAGCGCCAGATTCAGCAGATTCTCAAGCTTCTGACTGTTTTCCAACCCCTGCCTCCACAGAAAACCTTTCATACAGTATATGCCAAAGGCCCCTGTCCCGATAAGTCCCTCTCTTCATCCTTTCAACTTTTTATCATTTCATCTCTTCATCGTTCTTCCCTCTCCGCACAGCCCTTCAAAATCCGCCTGAAACCGCTTTACCCGGGCAGCCGATAAATCGTTCTTTACCAGCCCCTCCAGGACATCCGGAACCGCGGTCACTGCCGGGATCCCGAAGGCAAACAACTCCTGTACCTGATATGCGTTTTTAAAGCTGGCCGCCAGCACCTGGGTATGAAGTCCCTGATTCTCAAAGGTTTCCTGGATCGTCTTCGCCACCCCGATCCCGTCGATTCCCACGCTGTCGATGGAATTCACATAAGGCGCCACAAAGGCGGCTCCGGCATGGGCCGCCACAATGGCCTGGATCGGCGTGTAGATGGCTGTCGCCGTCACCCGCACTCCCTCTGCCGCCAGCAGTTTTATGGCCTTTATCCCTTCCCTTGTCACCGGGACCTTGATACAGGTACTCTGTCCCAGACGGCACAGGATATGGTGAGCCTCCTCCACCATATCCTGTGCCGCAGGCGAGATCACCTGCGCATGAAGATCCGCATCCGGCCCGATGAAAGCCCGGATCTGCGTCAGTGTCTCATAGGGGTCCGCTCCCGTCGCCGCCAGAATCGACGGATTCGTGGTCACGCCATCCAGAGGATAATAGTCATACAGTTCCCGGATTTTCTCAATCCCGGCATAATCCACCAATAATTTCATCTCTTTCCTCTCTTCCTTTCCGGGCTCATGCTTTCCACTCCGGTTCCCCCGGCGCCCTGGTTCCGAAAATCGCGGTTCCCACCCGCACAATGGTGGCTCCCTCCGCGATCGCCGTCTCAAAATCATCGGTCATACCCATGGACAATTCCTTCATTTCCACCCCGGGCAGAGAAAGCGCCGCCAGCTCGTCCCGAAGCGCTCGCATCTGCCGGAAATAATTCCTGTTCGCCTCCTCCACCCCGGGGGGCGCAATGGTCATAAGCCCCCGGATCCGCAGCCGGTCCAGAGCCGCCGCCTGACAAAGAAGCTCTTTTGCTTCCTCCGGCCTCACTCCCCCCTTACTCTCCTCCCCTGCGATATTGATTTCCAGAAGTACCGGCACTGTCACGCTCTTTTTCTCAGCCTCTCTCTGGATCGCCTCCGCCAGCTTCACAGAATCCACCGAGTGAATCAAAGCCACAGGACTCCCCACCAGATACTTCACCTTATTGCGCTGCAGGCCGCCGATAAAATGCCAGCGGTTATCCCCCGGGATATCCTCCATTTTCCGGCACAGATCCTGCACCTTATTCTCTCCGAAATCCCGAACGCCGATCTCCATCAGCTCCCGGATTCTCTCTTCCGGCTTTGTCTTGCTGACTGCCACCAAAGTCACCTCGTCCCGGCTTCTTCCGGCCCTCTCACAGGCCGCCGCCACACGCCTTTCTATCTCCCTGTAATTCTCCTGAACCATCCTTCCTCCGCCTTTCTCTCCGTCCATAATCCCACACGCCTGACGGCGCACCGCCAGGGCATGAAAGCCGATTCCCCATCATCTTATCCATATTTCCCGGTAAAGTCAATATACCCTTGCTTTTTTTCCCCATATCTGCTACAGTGGTCTCAAGGGATATTCCCTGATACATGCCCCTTAGGGCACCGGCAGACCCAGTCTGCCAGGCACATGAGGATACTGCTCAGGAAAGAATGAGGAACAGACAAATGGGATACGATGAAAATTCCAAACAGGAGACCGGTCAGAACGAAGATCACGACACCATCACCCTGACCTTTGACGACGGCACAGAAGCCGAATGCATTGTCTGGGGCTTTGTGGAGGTGGACGGAAAGAGCTACATCTCCCTGCTTCCCATGGAAGATGATGAGGACGAGGAAGAAGGCGGCTGTTATCTGTACCAGTACGATGAGAATGAAGACGGCGAACCGGTTCTGGGATATATCGAGGACGACGCTGTCCTGGAGAAGGTCATCGACGCCTTCGACACGCTCTTTGACGAGGAAGAGAGCGAGTACGACGAGATCGTCCCCGGGGAAGACCTGTAGCGCCTTTACCGTCAGAAGCCCTCTCTTACAAAACAGCGCCCGTATCCCGACTGCCGGACAGATACGGACGCTGTTTTTATTTTCCCGCACAGGGAGGTACGCCGCCTGCGCCTTCTCCCATCGCCTCTTTCACAAACCGCGACACGCTCTGAGGTCTGTGAAACCGTTCTCTTGTCCAGCTGATATGCAGATGCTTCTTGGCCCGCGTCATGGCCACATAAAAGAGCCGACGCTCTTCCTCGATCCCCTCCGGCGAATCAGCACGCTTATAGGGCGTCATTCCTTCATTGGCATCCGTCAGAAAAACCGCAGGAAATTCCAGTCCCTTTGACCCGTGCATGGTCATAAAGCGGACGCCGGACGCCGGCCGCTGCGGATCTGCCTCCCCTGCTTCCAGCCCCTCCTTCCTATCCCTCATTCCTGCCACATACCGAAGCCATTCCTCCGCATTTTTGCAGCCGTCGGCCGTCTCCTGGAGCTGCTCTGCGATCTCCGTAAGCCGTCCTTCCCCTGTCTTATCGTTGTCCGAGAGATAATCGTCGTATCCCATATAGCGCCGGAGATGACTGATACCCGCATAGGGAGGAACCCTTTTCAAAAGTGTCAGATCATAGGACAGACGATCAAGAATATCCAGTCTCCGCTGGTCTTCCGCATAAAAATCAAACAGATTGTCAAGACTCACCGGCTCCTGTCCCAGGGCGCTGCGGCTGAAATACCGCTCCGGATGGCTCACCACCCGCAGCCAGTCCGCACGCCGCGTACCGCCGCACGCCGCCGAGAGATACGCGCAGAAATCATGGCAGATCCAGTGACCGTACAGACCCCGGGCATCTCCTTTTACCTGTACCGGGATCCCCCTGCTCTCCATCAGGCGGATCAGCTGCGCCGGATTGCGGTTGGTGCGGTACAGGACCGCCATATCCTCATAGGGCATCCCCTCCTGATAATAAGCCTGTATTCTGGCGATGACCGCCTCATTTTCCTGGCTAAGGGTTTCATATTCGTTGCAGGTCACGGCTCCCCCTGCCGCCGGTCCTTCTTTGTACTCCCTGTCCCGAACCGGGATGCCCCTCTCCTCTGCTTTCGCCGCCCGGATTTCCTTGGGAAGACGATTCTCATTCACCCTGACCAGACGTCCTGCCGCCGCCACAATATCCGGGTGACAGCGGTAATTCACATTCAGCAAATACTGTGCGGCATCCGGATATACCCTCAGGAAATCCTTCATCCGCTCCGGCGCCGCTCCGCGAAACCCGTAGATCGACTGATCGTCGTCTCCCACCACCATGATGTTATTCTCAGGCGCGGCCAGCAGCTCTGCCAGACGGCACTGGGTCCGGCTGCTGTCCTGGTATTCATCCACCAGGATAAAACGACACCGCTCCTGCCAGACGGACAGGATATCCTGACGCTCTTCAAATAAGTGCATACAGCCAGACAGCATGTCGTCGAAATCCAGCCTTCTCCTTTTTTTCCGAATCGCTTCGTATCCCCGGTACAGCACCATAAATTCTTCCCTTGTGCAGCTTAGAGGAGCGTAGCATTCCGGCTCCGTGCCGTCGCCCTTCACATCTCCGATTTCCTTTAAGACCTCCTGATACCACCCTTCCCGGTCATGACAGATCCCTGTTTCCCGGGATACCTCCTCAAGGATCGCCGTCTTCTCCGCTGCCCGCAGGACGCTTCCCCCGTCATAACCTCCGCTGTAACGCAGGATCTGAAAGCAGGCCGAATGAAACGTGCCAAAGAGGACCTGCCTGGCGTCGCCGGGGCGCCATCCCGCTGTCCCTCTCTCACTCTCCATGCGTTTCACAAACCGTTCCCGCATCTCGACGGCGGCCGCCCGGGTAAATGTCAGCACCAGAATGTTTCCTGCCGGCACTCCCCGCTTTATGAGGGAGCAGATCCGCTCCACGATCACCGTGGTCTTACCGGAGCCGGGGCCGGCCAGCGTCAGGCAGGGCCCTGTGTAATGGGCGATGGCCTGACGCTGTGCTTCATTAAATTGTTTTTTCATAAGATTTTCTCAGATTTCTTTTTTTCGCCGCTTACCTGCCTCCCACGGCAGATAAAACAAAAGCCAGACAAGCAGGACCAGCGCTCCCAGCCCCGCAATATAGAAACGTTCTCCTGTGATTTCGCAGACGGTCTCTAACACCACATTGTCTTCCGTCCCGTTGAGAAACATGAAGTTCGTATGAAAGCGGCAGTTAAACCAGTACAATGCCGGACTGAGCGCCGCCACAAAAAGTCCCGGTATCCACATCCGCTTCAGCCTTGGCCGATACTCCCCCGCTGTCAGAAGTAACAAAGGATACAAAAGCAGCAGTCCGTGGACAGAAAAGCTGTGAAAGGACATCAGATTACAGAAGGGCAGTCTGACCCACGTAGGCGCGCACAGCGCCACTATGGCTCCCGGCAGCGACAAAGCATACAAAATCTCCGCCGCCACTGGGTTCGGCTTCAGCGTATACCACAGACAGATAAATATATTGATGCTACACACATGAAGCGGCAGATATTCCGCCGTATAGCAGCCGGTGGCACAGAGTACCCCTATTTTCAGCAGTTCATCCGCAAGCAGAAGAGCCGATACGATCCGACGGGTCCGCAGCCTCCCACCGCCATCCGTTCGCCGGTAGCAATGACATACGCCGGCACAGACAGCCGCGATCGCCAAAAGCCAGATCCGATGCCCCGTTCCAAAGAGTGGAAAGCCCAACCCCTCCGGTATGGTTTCGCTGCAATAAAGCAGCCAGGAAAAAGCGTCCATCTCCTCTTCCCTGCTTTAACGGTCTCTCAGTTTTTCGATGGCAGCCCGGATCCGCCGCAGAGACTCCTCCCTGCCCAGCACCGACAGGATCTCCGTAGCGCCTGCCGGCGTCATCTGCTTGCCGGAGAGAGCCGTACGCACAGGCCACATCACAAAGCCCACCTTATAGCCCTTGGTATCGCCGAAGCTCTTTAGCATCTCATAGAGCGCGTCGTTGGAATAATCTCCCGCCGACTCCAGCAACGGCAGCACCTCCTCCAGAAGTCCCAGGGAGCTCTCCTCGTCCGTCTTCATCTTTTTATGCCTGTACATGGAGCAGTCGTACTCCGGAACCTCCTCAAAGAAATCCACCTGTTCTCTGATATCCGGGAAGATCTCGATTCTGGTCTTCACCATCCCGGCGATGGCGCGCAGATCCAGGTCTCTGTGAATGACCTCCTTCAGGTATGGCTCCGCCATCTCATAAAAGGTCTCTAAGTCCATCGCCTTCAGATACTCTCCGTTCATCCACTTCAGTTTCGTAAAGTCAAAGACAGCCGGCGATTTCGACATGTGATGATAGTCAAACTTCGCAATCAGATCCTCCATGGACATGATCTCCCGGTTATCCTCCGGACTCCAGCCCAAAAGCGCCACGAAATTCACGATCGCCTCGGTCACAAATCCCTGCTCTAAAAGATCCTCAAAGGAAGAATGGCCGCATCGCTTGGACAGCTTCTTATGCTCCTCGTCGGTGATCAGCGGACAGTGCACATAGGTGGGTACCTCCCAGCCAAAAGCCTCATAGAGACGGTTGTATTTGGGCGAGGAGGACAGATATTCATTGCCCCGCACCACATGGGTGATCCCCATCAGATGGTCGTCCACCACATTGGCGAAATTATAGGTGGGATAACCGTCGGATTTAATCAGGATCATATCGTCTAACTCCGCGTTCTCCACCGAAATATCTCCATAGATATCATCGTGGAAGGTGGTGGTTCCGGTGGTGGGATTATTCTGACGAATCACATAAGGCTTACCGGCCGCCAGATTCGCCTCCACCTCCTCCCGGCTCAGATGCAGGCAATGCTTGTCATATACGGTGATCTCCTTGCCAGCCACCTCGGTGCGCAGAGAGTCCAGCCGCTCCTTGTCGCAGAAGCAGTAGTAGGCCTCCCCCTTCTCCACCAGCTCTCTGGCATACTTCAGATAGATCCCCGCCGCCTGGCGCTCACTCTGGACATAGGGACCGCATCCCCCATCCTTATCCGGCCCCTCGTCATGATGCAGGCCGGTCTTTTCCAGCGTGCGGTAGATGATATCCACCGCGCCTTCCACATAGCGCTCCTGATCCGTGTCCTCGATGCGAAGCAGAAAGTCTCCGCCCTCATGCCTGGCAATCAGGTAGGCATACAGCGCTGTGCGCAGATTTCCCACATGCATCCTGCCCGTGGGGCTGGGTGCAAAACGTGTTCTCACTTTACTCATAACAGTCTCCTCACTCTATCAATCTCATCGCCGCCGGCGATTCTATTTTGTCCTTCCGTCATCCTTCCTCATTAAGCTCTGTCAGCCGCTCCCGGATCGCTGTGATAAACGCAGCGCTGTCGCATACCGTCACATCCGGCAGACTGCTGATCGTCGCCAGGTCCTTTGTCATCTTGCCTGACTCGATCGTCTCGACGGTGGCCCGCTCCAGCTTTCCTGCAAACTCCTCCAGCTCTTTCAGACCGTCCAGCTGACCGCGCTTTCGCAGAGCGCCGCTCCAGGCAAAGATCGTGGCCACCGGATTGGTCGAGGTGGATTTCCCTTCCAGATGCTGGTAGTAGTGGCGCTGCACCGTGCCGTGGGCCGCCTCATATTCATATTTGCCGTCCGGAGATACCAGCACGGAAGTCATCATGGCCAGAGAGCCGAAGGCTGTGGCCACCATATCGCTCATCACGTCGCCGTCATAATTTTTGCAGGCCCAGATATAGCCGCCCTGCGACTTCACCACCCGGGCTACCGCGTCGTCGATCAGCGTATAAAAATACGTAAGCCCCGCTTTTTCAAACTGCTCCGCGTACTCGGCATCGAAAATATCCTGAAAGATATCCTTAAAGGTATGGTCGTACTGCTTGGAAATCGTATCCTTCGACGCAAACCACACATCCTGCTTCGTGTCCAGCCCGAAACGGAAGCAGCACCGGGCAAAGCTCTCTATGGAAGCGTTTCTGTTATGCATCCCCTGCACGATACCGGGACCGTCAAACTCATGAATCAGACTGCGTGTCTCGCTGCCGTCCCCGGCCGTGTAGACCAGCTCGCAGCGGCCCGGCCCCGGGATCTTCATCTCCGTGGCCTTATAGACATCTCCGTAAGCGTGGCGGGCCAGCGTGATTGGCTTCTTCCAGGTGCGGATATAGGGCTCGATTCCCTTCACCAGAATAGGGGCCCTAAATACCGTGCCATCCAGCAGCGCGCGGATGGTTCCGTTGGGACTCTTCCACATCTGGCTCAGATGATACTCCTCCACCCGGGCCGCATTGGGCGTGATGGTGGCACACTTTACCGCCACGCCGTACTTCTTCGTGGCCATGGCCGAATCCACCGTCACCTGATCCTTCGTCTCCTCCCTGTGCATAAGGCCCAGGTCATAATATTCTGTCTTAAGCTCCACAAAAGGAATCAGCAGCTCATCCTTAATCGTCTGCCACAGAATCCTCGTCATCTCATCCCCGTCCATCTCCACTAAAGGGGTCGTCATCTTTATTCGTTCCACCGGTTTCCCTCCTTGTCTGATCTCGTTTTTCTATTGCATTATATAGCCTTTTTCGACCGCTGTCAAAAGCTATCTCTCCTGTTCCAGCGTTTTCAGGATATGAGCCGGCACTGCGTAGTCCTCATACCGCCCCAGAATTTCTCTTGCGGCCTCCTTCGCCTCCGGCACCGCCCCGGCCATGGCGTAGGAATGGCAAAAGCGCTTCAGCATGGCCAGATCGTTTAAGCTGTCCCCATACGCCGCTGTCTCGCTCTCCGAGACGCCCAGCCGCGCCCCCAGCCAGGCCACCCCTTCTCCCTTGTCCACGCTTCTGTGGGTAATCTCATAGCTCTCGTCATCAAAGGGCGCGTTGACCGCTTCCTTTCTGTGCTCATACAGAAAATTATCCAGCTTCCTGCGCCTGTCAGGCTCCGTGAGGCGGCAGGTGATTTTCAGGATCTCCTGACCTGCGATCTCCTCCTCGCTCTGGTCAAAACGGCTGTCGCTCATGAACATGTTCATTCTCTTCTCCTGCCCGCCGGGTCCCATATCCGCCGACGGGTCCGGACGGCTCATAAAATCCTCGATAAACCGTTCCCTGGAATAGCGGGCATAGGTACAGTCCACCCCATGAAAGCGAAACTCGATATCCGGAAAGGCCCGGATGATCTTTCTGACAAACGCCGCCTCTATTCCCCTGTGATAGAGAATCTCCCCCCGGTCTCCGTAGATCAGAGCTCCGCTTAAGCAGACCGTGTACATGTGTTCCCTGTCAAACCCCAGCTCGGCAATACGCCCGGCATTCATCTGGCGGCCGGTGGCCACGGCAAAATATTTCCCCTCCGCCGTAATCCGCTCCACCGCATCCCGTATGATCTCATCGGATTCATGTGCCGCGTTTAACAGCGTCCCATCCAGATCACAGGCAAATAAACGTATCATATACTCGTCCTCTCTTTCTGTTCTCCTCCATTCTACCGCAGTACGGCGGTGAGAGTCAACCGGTTGTCCGGACAAAAAAACCTTTATCTCTTCTGCTTTTTATGTTAGACTGGACATAGTGCCCGCATAAAAAACAGCTTACGACGGGCAAATCCATCAAAGGCGGAACGAAAACCATGTATCGAATTTTATCAAGACTTCTTATTTACGGCGATATGCCTCACAGCTCTATCCTCACGGAGCTGGGCGACATCTCCAGGCAGATGGAGGCGGGCTCCCAGACAAAGGAGGAGCTGACAGCCCGGGTCTTTACCCAGATCCGGCATCTTTTACAGGTCAGCACCGACTACGGCTTCGACGATAACCTGTGGCATAACTATCTGACTTTTTTGCTGATCGCCAGCGAAAATCCCTTCAGCCTGACCTGTGAAAAGGTAGGCGCCAACGACGGCAGTGTAAATCACTTTGCCCGCAGTGATTTCGCCGCCTTCCGGGAGCTGTTCCTCTATGACTTCACTCCCATGGAAAACAAGCTGGACATTGACTGCTTCCGGCGCATCTGCCATTACCGGGCCATCAGCAAAAAGGAGCTGATGTATAACAAAAACGTCAGCGAAAAAGTCCGTACCCTCAGCGCCTCACTGGAAAAGACCCGGGACGAAAACGAGTTCTTTGACTGTGTCACAGGTTTTTACCGGGACTACGGCGTAGGCATGTTCGGACTCAATAAGGCCTTTCGCATCGCCTCAGTTACGGGCAGCCGTGTGGAATTCTGCCCGATCAATAATATGGACACCGTGGTACTCTCCGATCTGATCGGCTACGAAGCTCAGAAAAAGCTCCTGGTGGATAACACGCTGGCCTTTGTGGAAGGGCGGCGCGCCAATAACGCTCTGCTCTACGGCGATTCCGGCACCGGCAAATCCACCAGCATCAAGGCCATCGTCAACGAGTTCTACGACAGAGGGCTGCGCATGATCGAGATCTACAAGCACCAGTTTAAAGATCTGTCCAATGTCATCGCCCAGATCAAAAACCGAAACTACCGCTTTATTATCTATATGGATGATCTTTCCTTTGAGGATTTTGAGATCGAGTACAAATTCCTTAAGGCAGTGATCGAGGGAGGCGTGGAGACAAAACCGGACAATATCCTGATCTATGCCACCAGCAACCGCCGCCATCTGATCAAGGAGACATGGAAGGACCGGGACGATATGGAGCACGGCGACGATATCCACCGTTCCGATACGCTGGAGGAAAAGCTTTCCCTGGCAAATCGCTTCGGCTGCATGATCTGCTACATCAAGCCGTCCAGGCAGGAATTTAATGAAATGGTTCTCTCCCTGGCCCGAAGACACGGCATCGCCCTGCCCCACGAAACGCTCTTGGCAGAGGCCAATAAATGGGAGATCCGCCACGGAGGCATCTCCGGACGGACCGCACAGCAATTCATCAACTATATGGCTGGCAGAGAGGAGGGCTCCGTAAATGAAGCGTAACATTCTTTTTCTTCTGACCTTCTGTCTTCTGACCCTGGCCGCCTGCGCCTCCTCCGGGGACACCCTCTCCGGTACGACAGCCGCGCCGGCTCAGGACGGCACGGCGGCAGAATCCACTGCGCCTTCAGACTCTTCGGCCGCCTCCGACCTGTCTGCCCTCGTTTTCGAGGAGCAGGCCGTACAGCTGACTGCCGCCATGCAAGCCGGCGATTTCTCCGGCGTGTATGCCCTCTTTGACGAGCAGATGTCCGCAGGTCTTTCCGAGGAAGCGCTGAAGGCGGCATGGGACAGTACCGTCGCTCCTCTGGGCGCCTATATCGGTCACATCTCCTCCCAGGGTCTGACCCTGGACGGCGCCTGTACCGTCACCGTACTGGAGAAATACGAGCAGAACGGGCTGCTGATCCAGTGGAGTTTCCAAAGTTCCGGCCAGATTCAGGGACTGTGGTTCACCTATCAGGATGTCTCCGGCATGGATGTGGCTGAGCCGGGGAAAGAAGCGCCCACGGTATCCTCCGACCAGCCCGAGGGCGATACTCCTCCCAGTCAGGTCAAAGAGGAAGACATCACGATCCTGGGAGATCCCCATCTGCCTCTTTCCGGTCTTTTGACCCTCCCGGAGGATATGGAGGACAAGCCCCCGGTGGTCATCCTGGTCCAGGGCTCCGGCGCCTCCGACCGCAACGAAACGCTCTACGGCAATACGCCGTTTCAGGATATCGCCTGGGGTCTGGCTGTGGAAGGCATCGCCTCCATCCGCTATGACAAGCGGTTTTACGCCTATCCGGAGGCCATCACGGATCCCGCCGCCGTCACCATCGAGGATGAGGTCCTGGAGGATGTGGATGCTGCCATCGCCCTGGCCATGAGCGACCCCCGCCTGGATCACGACCGTGTCTATGTGCTGGGACACAGCCTGGGCGGTATGCTGGCCCCGGCCATTGCCGACGCTCATCCGGAGCTGGCCGGTATCATTTCCATGGCAGGCAGCCTGCGACCTCTGTGGGAGATCTCCTGGGATCAGAACCGCGATCTGGCCGACGCCCTGCTCCCCTCTTTAAGCGAGGAGGAGGGAGAGCGCCTGTCCTCACAGCTGGCCACGGTGGAATCGGATGTGGATACCCTGAGACAGCTGTCCGCCGACGGAGTTCTCTCAGACCCGGACAGTCTCCCGGAGCCCCTTGAGCCGGACACTCTGCTTTTAGGCATTCCCCTCACCTACTGGTCCTCCCTGGAGCGAAATGCCGGTAAAGACATCATCGACCATATCACCGTTCCCATTCTGATCCTCCAGGGAGATGCCGATTTTCAGGTCTATCCTGACACGGATTATACCCTCTGGCAGGATACGCTGGCTGACAGAGATAACGTGGTCTTCCACCTCTACGAAGGATTAAACCATCTGATGATGCCCACCCGGGGATTTCAAAATACCGACGACTACGTGGCAAAGAGTTCGGTGGATAAGCAGGTTATCCTCGATATCGCGGAATTTATCTCCGGTCACTGAGACAACCATGATTTCCTTCACGCAACAGGCTGCGCCGGTATTGTCATGCCGCGCAGCCTGCTTTTTATTCAGATCTGTCTGGCCCGGTTAAGCAGCCGGTCCTCGTGGATCTCCTCGGGCGTCCACGGAATATATTCATCCACCGGCAGCCCTTTTTCGCTGATTCCGCGGCCCTCATAAGCCGCCTTTGTCATGCGGATAGGGTAGGACAGCGTCATATGCTCATTGACAGCCAGATGGACACAATCATAATAATCCAGCGTCCCCATGGTAGGGCGGCCTATGGTAACCACCTTAGAGCCGCATCGCTGGCACATGGCCGCAAACTGTTCTCCCTCATTTTCGCAGAATGTATCTGTCAGCAGCACCACCTTCCCGGGAGCCCGCTGCGCCGGAACGATGTACTGCTCCTCCGCCGGCGCCGGAGGCTGATAGACGAGTCCCTTCCCATAGTTCTGACGCCAGATCTCCATCTCCTCTTCGATCAGGGCGATCTGAGCGGGATCGGCAAGCGATTCCCGAAAGACTTTCAGCGTCCCGTAGCGCCGGTCGCAGTTATTCTTTGTAAAGAGCACATAGCTTCCTTCGTCGTTTAAGAGCCGGCGGATATCGTACTCCCGGTCCACCAGCCATGGAAACAGATCCCAGCAGCCGTCCTCGTCTCCCCCCACGCAGCGGCGCAGATCAAGGATCAGCTTCCCGCTGCCGGCGATCTCCTCTCCATGCTCCGCCAGAATCCGTCCCATCGCCTCCCGGTCCATCCGCTCCAGACGCAGATAAGACGTATCCGCATCCAGCATACGAAAAGAAATCTCGTATTCCTCCTCCTGTGCCGGCCACAGCTCTACCGTCTTTCTCTCCCGGCTGCCGTCCTCATGCATGACCTCCAGAGAACGGGCCATCCGCAGATACCCGCCCCACAGCTCCCTCTCCGGCACGTCGCTGTAAAATGCCGTCTTTCGCATGAAAGAGCGCACCTTCTCCGGCGTCATACGGTGAACCGTCAGGATCCGATCCCCGGCCACGAGCCCGGTCTCGGGAGCCGCCCAGGTCACATAAAGGGAATCCCCATAAGCCCTCACCCGGTACTTCATGGCCAGATTCCGATAGTCGATCCAGTCATCGCAGTGAAACCGCAGACGACGGTCATGCATATCCCCGGCAAACTGATGAAGGCTGCGCACCAGCATCTCCATGGTCAGCGAATCAAAGCGAAAGTGGGAAAACACATAGGTATGATACTCTCCGGGCATAAAGTATCGCCTCTTCGCCTCAAATCCCACATAATCATAATGAACCGCTTTCACCACTGTCTGAAACAGAGCGTCCAGGTCCATGGGATTCTCCCTCAGCTCCCGGTACGTCTCCTCCTGATCCTGTTTATATTTCTCCACCCGTTCTACCAGTTCCATCTTCTCTCCTCCCGCCGGTGAAATTCGTCTAAAAGGGCTCCGTCCCTGAGAGAGCGGAGCCCCTGTGTATCGTCTCATACCCACGGCCCGGCGTCAAATAATATCTGCCGCCGGCCCTCTGCGCCGCTCTTTTTTACAGTTCGGCCACAATCTTGCCGGCCACATAGCCGTTGGTGCAGGCCATGCCGATGGAGTTGCCGGCAGACGGACAGCTGTATCCCAGACCATAGCGGCCTCCCAGACTGTTGCCGGCTGCGTACAGGCCCTTGATCAGACTGTTGTCATTGCGCAGTACATTCTGATTTTCATCTGTCATCAGGCCGCTCATCGTCACCATGGACGGGGTCGGAGCCGACTGGCGGATCGAGCCCACCGTCGCATAGAACGGGGCCGTCTCGATGGGGTTCATGGCGATGGCGCCCTTACCATAGTCGGAATCCACACCGGCATGGCACATTTCATTGTAGTGGGCAATGCTCTTTAGCGCCACGGCTTTGGCCTCATCGTCATAGCCGCACAGCGTCAGAAGCTCATCCAGGCTGTCGGCCTTATACATCTTCGCATAGCCGCGTTCCATGATGGTGCCGGTCAGAATCGTGATCTGTCCGTTTTCATCCGGCTCGCTGTTCATGCCCTCCGCCATATCGGCCCAGAACTGAGGACGGCCGAAATCAGGACCGGAGTGCTCCATGCCGGAACCGCAGGCGCTGTTAATCCAGTTGCCGTCCACCAGCATGACGGCGATTCCCGCCTGTTGCAGGTAGGTGGCGCGGTTGGTCGCCATGATATTGCCCTCGTTGCAGTAGCGCCTGCCCTTGGAATTCAGCCACAGGCAGCTGTTGGTTCCCCAGGGACTGCTGACGCCGCCGCCCAGGATCATGGTGCCACGGGGAGCCGGGTCCACGAAGCCGCCGGCCCAGCATCCCATCTTAACGGAAGAGCCGTTGCGTCCGCCCATGAAGGAGAAGAAGTTCTCCTTCGAGCCGCCCAGACGCTCGTTCTCCTCCATGTATTCATTCAGGAGAGCCCAGCACATGTCCGCGTTGGCTGCATAGTCGCCGCCGCACAGAATGACGCCCTTGCTGGCATTATACTGAATCAGCTTGCCGTCCACCTTGGCGATGATACCGGTGACATCCCCTTCTGCATTCTGCACCAGCACCTGGGCATCCGCATTGAAATATATCTCCGCACCCATGGAAGCCGCCTTGGCCAGACATGCGCTCTGGACATAACGGATGGTGGAGTTGGCCGCCACGCCCTGGATCGGCTCCGCATTATATTTACCGGCAAAGGTGACGGTGGAGGCCCAGGTCTTCGTGCCGGTCACGATGGGATAGTTGGTCAGATTTTCGCACTCATATACGTCGAGCCCCTGACGCAGTTTCTCCGGATCCATCTGCGTCTGAATAAACAGCTGGCCGTTCTCCGTGTTGTCATAGACCAGCATGATATCCTCCAGCATGTTCACATTGGTTTCCAGCACCGTACCGGCGATACCGGGCAGTGAGGCATAACCGGCCTTATCAGCGCACACCTCGCGGGCCACATCCAGAAGATTGTCTACCATAGGACCGGAATTCTGTACAAAGCTGCGGATCACGTCCGGATTGCAGCGGCCGCCGCTGCGCGTCACATACTCGTTGGTAATGGCGCCCAGGTCATACTCGGCGATCCCGTGCTCTTTGGCCAGCTTGCAGTTATAGGCCGCAATATCCTCCCCGTACCAGTCAAACATATCCGGATCCTGGCGCTCCAGCACCACCAGGCTCTTTGCACCGTTCTGCATGGCAGACAGAGCCGCGTGGGTTCCCGCATGACCTGCTCCTACCACCACGATCTCCACATCCACTGTCTCCTCAGGAGTCAGAGAGGGAGCCGTGCCCAGCCAGTCGCCAGGGCCGGAGTAGCCCTTCACACGGCCGTCCTGCGTCACACCGGAGGTAAAGGGCTCCACCGGTGTGCTGGCTCCGCCGGGACCTCCGGGTCCACCGGGACCTCCGCCGGGTCCACCGGGGCCGCCCTCACCGCCTGCCGCCGTGGTCTCAGGAGCCGTCGTCTCGGGAGCTGCTGTGGCCGTCTCTGCCGGCGCCGTCGTCTCAGGAGCTGCCGTCGTAAGCGCTTCTGTGACGGGAGCCGCCGTCGTTCCTTCCGGCTCCGAAGCGCAGGCGCCCAGAATACCGCTGAAGGCCACCGTAGCCGCACCGGCTGCTGCGCCCTTTAAAAAATCTCTTCGGGAAATACCCTGTTTCTTCATATACCTTGATCCCCTTTCATAGAATGATATCCTCTGTCGTTGTGACCCCATATCACAACCGCCCTTATTCTAGCGCAAAACAAAAAGAAAGGGAATCCGTTACGGATAAGTGGGTTAAATATCTGTCTAACTGGACGGCGCAGAATCTTCCGTCAGAGGAATCAGCAAGGTCAGGACAAATTCGGAGCCCTGTATCTCCGTCTCCATCACTCCCTGATACTTCTCCACAGCCTGCCGGATCCCCTTCAGGCCAAAGCCATGGTTCTCCGCATCGTCTTTTGTGGTCAGAAAATGCCCCTCCTCCCGTCTCATTCTCCTGATGCAGGAATTTTCCAGGCAGATCCCCAGAAAGCCTCTGACGGCATACACCTTCAGAGTAATCCTCCGGGATCGTCCCTCCGGCAGCTTCTCACAGCTTTCAATGGCATTATCCAGGGCATTGCCAAATATCGTGCACAGGTCGGCGGCCTCCAGCACGGACAGGACGCTGCCGTCCACCGTGGGAACCAGCTGAATGTTCTTCCCTGCGCATTCCCGGGCCTTTTCACTCAAAATGATATCCATCAGCTGGTTTCCCGTCCGGAAGAAGCTCTCAAATGGAGTGATTTCACAGCGCAGGGAGTCCACATACCGGTGAATTTCCTTCACGTCATCCATGCCCAAAATCCCCATCAGCTGATGGCGCATATCGTGATATTTCTGATTCACCAGATCCACCGCTTCCCGGCGCAACTCGTACTGTTCATGCTGATGATGAATCAGATGCTGCATTTTCAAAAGTTCGTTGCGCTGGATATGATAGTAGACCATTCTCTCATTTCCGATGACCAAAAGCAGGGAAATGACGCCTGTCACCCCCAGAAAGATCAGAGACCACGAGCCGATCTCGTCATTGCTGAGAGGGAGCCAGAACCCCAGGTCCCTCATATATAAAAAGGGCAGCACAGCTATGACGATCAGAATCATCTGCATACCGCTCAGACTTCTCTGATGATTCTCATCCATAAACCGCCGTATCACAGACAGTACCAGCAGACGCAGCAGAAAGCTGATCCACAGATAGATAAACGCCTGCCCCGGCATCAGCCCGGATCCGCTCACATCGATCCCCCAGTTTCTGAGCATTGTCACAAACACCGCCAGATCGCAGACATCCACCGGTATATAAAAGATCACCAGATAATAAAAAGCCAGCCTTCTGTTAATGTTCAGATAGCCGGTCAGAATCAGATAGTAATACGCCGCCTTTACCAGTATTTTCAGGTAGGACCCCATGCCGCTGCTGCCCCAAAAACGACTCACCTGTAAAAAAACGCCGACACAAAAAAACACTGCCAGTACAACCTGTGACGGCAGTGTGCCAGATCTTTTATATCGTTTCTTTCCGTAGACCAGATACCGCAGCAAAAACAGCTCCGCTGCTGTCAGGCCCACAGGGATTACCATGGATTTCAGCCATACCGCCATCTCACAGTATCTCCTTTACATAGCTGGCCATCGCTTGCATGAATTCCCTCTTGCGGTGTTTGCTCAGCGGAATTCTGTCCCCGTCTACCACGATATCACTGCCTGCGATCCTCTCCACCAGGCGCAGATTCACCAGGTAAGCGCTGTGACAGCGAAAAAACCATCCCGGCAGCCTCTCCTCCAATGCCTGAAGTGTATCATTACAGCGGATTGCCTCCCCTTTCGCAGTGTGAATCAAAAGCCTGCGGTCATAGGTCTCGATATAGCTTATCTTCCCCGCATCCATTACAAACACGCCTTCGACGCCCCGCACGGAGATCATCGGCGATGCCTTGCTCTTTAACCGCTTCACCGCCTTGTCCAGCTCTCTGGCCACTGCCTCCCCATCCACCGGTTTCAGTACAAAATCCAGCGCGTTCACCGAATAACCTTCGATGGCATACTGGACCATATTGGTGATGAAGATAATCAGGACCTCGCTGTCATACTCACGGATCCGCCTGGCCGCGTGTATGCCGTCCACTTCCTCCATCTGAATATCCAGAAAGAGGATATCCAGATCCTTCGGCGCCTCCCTGATCAGCGAGGCGCCGTCCGGATAGCTCAGAATAAAAATATCCTTCCCCTGAGCCGAAAAATAGTTCTCCACATATTCTTGCAGCTGCTCCCGTTCCTTCGGTTCGTCATCCACAATGGCTATTCGCAGCATGGATCACTCCTCCGAATCCTTTTTCAAATACTTTCTCAGATGCTGGATCAGAATCTGAACATCGATGGGCTTCGCAATATGGGCATTCATCCCGCACTCCAGGCACCTTTTAATATCCTCGGAAAAAGCATCCGCCGTCATGGCAATGATCGGCAAACCGGAATCCGGACGTTCCGTGGCACGGATCCGCACCGCGGCGTCGTAGCCGGTCATCACCGGCATCCGGATATCCATCAAAACCAGATCATAATAGTAAGGTTCTGATTTTTCAAACATCTCCGCACATATCTTGCCATTCTCCGCCCTCTCCAGTTCAAACCCGGCCTCGGAAAGAATGTCCTCCGCAATCTCCCAGTTCAGATCATTGTCTTCGGCCAGGAGGACACGCATTCCGGCAAATTCCTGACTGTCATTCTCTTCCTCTTCCGGCTCTTCCGACTCTCCTTCCATATAATGGCTCAGTCCCAGATACAGGTTTGACTTAAACAGCGGCTTGGAGATAAAACCATGAACCCCTGCCTCCTTGGCCTCTTCCTCGATATCGCTCCAGTCATAAGCCGAAATAATCAGAATCGGGACCGCGTCACCCACGCGCTTTCGAATCTCCCGTGTCGTCTGCACGCCGTCCATATCCGGCATCCGCCAGTCCAGCAGCACAAAATGATAGTCATTATGCTCTCTGTGGCGCTTCTCCACCATCTGAACCGCCGTCCTGCCATCCAGGGCCCATTCCGGCGATACCCCGATCTCCTTCAGCGCATCCACGGCACTGCGGCACAGATCCTCGTTATTATCCACCACCAGGATATTCCAGGCCGGCAGGAACATATCCTCTATCTTTGTCAGGGCCTTTTCCAGATCCAGCGTCACATGGAACTCGCTTCCCTTGCCTACGGCGCTGGTGACTTCGATCGTCCCTTTCATGGCGTCCACAATATATTTTGTGATCGCCATTCCCAGACCGGTGCCCTCTGTCTTATCCACCTGCTGGTTTTTCTCTCTGGTGAATGTGTCAAATATCTCTTTCTGAAACTCCGGCGTCATGCCGATGCCGCTGTCCTTCACCCGGAAATGACAGCGCACAAAATTCTCTCCCAACGGCGAGGACTCCTGCGACAGATAGACATTGATCACGCCGCCCTCCGGCGTAAACTTCACCGCATTGGACAAAAGATTGATCAGAATCTGATTCAGACGCACGCTGTCGCAGTACACATCCTCCGTCTCGATTTTCTGGATAAAAACGTCGAAGTGCTGCTTTCGCGAACGGATCTGAGGCTGCACGATGTTGACAATGCTGTCCATCGTATCGCGCAGAGACAGCTGGTCCATATTCAGAGACAGCCGGCCGCTCTCAATCTTTGACATATCCAGCACATCGTTAATAAGTCCCAGAAGATGCCTGCTGGAAAGCGTGATCTTCTTCAGGCAGTCCTGGACCCTGGCGCTGTCGTCCATATTCGCCATGGCGATAGCCGTCATTCCCACGATACCGTTCATGGGAGTCCGGATATCATGACTCATATTGGAGAGGAACTCGCTCTTTGCATGGTTGGCACGAAGCGCCTCCTGCCTGGCGGCCTCCAGCTCCTTCATCTGCTGCCTCGACATCTGGAAGTACACGAAAAACACGCCTCCCAAACCGAGAAGTATCACGCTGCATACCCCTAATACCGTGATTGAACGCTCATTGCTCAGATTATTGACAGCATCGTCCAGAACACCGTAGGGCATAATACTGACCAGATACCACTCTGAGCCCGGCAGAGCCGAGCAGTACAGATGACGGTGAACGCCGCCTTCCATCAGCAGAGCGGAGTAATCTTTGTCCTCCGTCATCGCATTCTGAAGCTCCTCCACATATTGCTCCGGAGTCTTTCCGTTAAATTCCGAACAGATCTCCACGATCCGGTTAAAATAATTATCGCGGAATGCTTCTCCGTTGCGGATCACATAGCTTCCGTCACGCCGGATAATATGAGAATATACCAGCGCGCCATCGGTATCCAGCGCCATGGCCTCATTAAGGTAATCCATCGGAATCCCCACCACGACAGCGCAGCTGGTCCGACCGTCGCTCATGGGATACTGTGCCTCCTGTATCAGCAAAAGCAGCTTCTCCCCCGACTCGCTGTAAGCACTGGAAAGCCCCTTCTCTCCATCGATCAGGGCCTCCTCAAATTCCCGCCGGTCAATCGGCTCTATGGCATTTCCATAGATCACCTGGCCTTCCCCGTCTGCCGTATACAGGCCAAGGAACTCAAACTCGCGGACGCCGGCGCTGCTCGCCAGCTGATTCTGCAGCTGTTCGACAGACTCAAAATTTCCCGCGGCCGTACCTCTTATGATTCCTCCCACCTGATCCAGCCGCAGATCCGTGATCGCCGAAAACTTCTGCTCCAGCTGGTCGTTGACTTCCAGCATGTACAGCTCGCCGATCGCCCGGATCGCCTCCGTGCTTTTCTGATCCATATACTGCATCATCCAAGCAAAAATGCCGATGCAGAGGACTACCATACCTGTCAGGCTGAACCCCAGGAATTTCTTTATCTTTTTACTCATACTGACTCCCTGTATCTCTATCATTCTCTCTTCGTTCGGGAGATGAAGTTCCCTGCCTCAATTATACATGCTACACGTCACAATGGCAAGTCATTTCTTACAGTCAAACAGGCCGCATCCCACCAAAAGGATACGGCCTGTCTGCCGGAAAGCAGTCTCCGGTTCCACATTCTCGCATTCAGACAGCGATCAGATCACTGCACGCATTACTGTGCCTGGGTCAGGCAATCAGTCAGAGCGGCCTTGATGGCATCGGAAGTCACGGTAGCGCTGGCAATCCCGTCGATCTCTGCGGACTGTGCCTCCAGGATAACAGGAACCAGCTTCTCTGCCGCCGCTCCGCCGATGGTCGGGGTCTCTCCGGAGGCATCAATGACAACATCCGTAATCGCGCCGCTGTCGTCGATCGTGACTGTCACCGCCACATCGCTCTCCATGCCTTTGGAAGAAGCGGTGTATGTACCTGCCTTATAGGCGCCGGCCGGAGCAGCCGTGGTCTCAGGAGCTGCCGTGGTCTCGGGAGCCGCCGTGGTCTCGGAAGCCGCTGTGGTCTCGGAAGCCGCTGTGGTCTCAGTGGCCGCCGTGGTGGCATTTGCATCATCCCCGGAGCAGGCCGTCATGGACAGGGCCAGCACGCCTGCCGCCAGTACGCAGATCACTTTTCTCATTTTCATAATTTCAGTCCTCCTTGATAAAAAAATACTTATAACTTCGTCCTTTTAACGGACAGAAGATACTATATCACAAAAAAATCGTTTTGACCAGACTATTTTTTCGATTGGTCTTTTTTTCTCCCGAATGACGGTAAAACCGCCTTTTCCCCTTGCATAATCTCTAAACCTGTTATAAAATGGACGCGGAAAGTTTTATCTGCTTTTACTACGATAACATAATAAGGAGTGAAAAACATGAGCAAGAAAAACGTAATCGTCGGCCAGTCCGGCGGCCCCACCTCCGTCATCAATTCCAGCCTCTACGGCGTAGTGACCGAGGCCATGAAGCACACCGACGAGGTTGACCACGTATACGGCATGGTCAACGGAATCAAGGGCTTTCTGGAAGGACGCAAGGTCGTCCTGTCCGATATGTCCGAAAAGGAGCTTAAGATCATGCAGTCTTCTCCTTCTTCCTATCTGGGCTCCTGCCGTTTCAAGCTGCCTGAGGATCTGGCCGATCCCGTGTTCCCCCGTCTTATGAAGGCGCTGGAGGAGCTTAACGTGGGCTATTTCTTCTATATCGGCGGCAACGATTCCATGGACACCGTAAGCAAGATGTCCCGTTATGCCGCCAGTGTAAACAGTCCGATCCGTTTCATCGGCGTTCCCAAGACCATCGACAATGATCTGATCTGCACCGACCACTGTCCCGGCTACGGCAGCGCCGCCAAGTATGTGGCTGCCACCTGCCGTGAGATCAGCCTGGATGCCGGTGTATACGGCGCCAAATTTGTCTCCATCGTGGAGATCATGGGCCGCCATGCCGGCTGGCTCACCGCCGCTTCCGTGCTGGCCCGTAAATTTGAAGGGGACAACCCGGTTCTGATCTACCTGCCCGAGACTCCCTTCAGTGTGGAAGGCTTCTTGGCCGATGTAGAGGCCGCTTTCCAGAAGACCAACAATGTGATGGTGGCCGTATCCGAGGGCGTACACGATACCGAGGGTAAGTTTATCTGCGAGTATGCCGCTTCCGATATCGCGGTGGATAATTTCGGTCACAAGTCCCTGGCCGGCACCGCCGCCTATCTGGCTGACCTGGTAAAACAGAAATTCGGCTGCAAGGTCCGTCCCATCGAATTCAGCCTGTTGCAGCGCTGCGCCGCCCATCTGTCCTCCCTGACCGACGTCACCGAGGCGGCCGCCGCCGGTTCCGAAGGTGTGAAGGCTGCCCTGGAAGGCGAGACGGGCATCATGATCGGCTTCAAGCGCGCCGAAGGCGAGACATACCATATCGACTATGTGCGCGTGGATGTCAACGAAGTCTGCAATCAGGAGAAGCCTTTCCCGGCCGAGTGGATCACAAACGGCGGCCGCGATGTGGGCGAAGGCTACGTAAAGTACGCCATGCCTCTGATCCAGGGCGCCTCCCCCGTAGAATACGAGGACGGCCTGCCGGTCTACGCCTATCTTCATTGAACGTAAAGCGGCGTCCCGCCCCTGATCAAAGCGTCCATAAAAAGGGCTGTTAAAAACCCCCTGAAAGAAAAACGCTCAGGCCGTAAAGTCTGAGCGTTTTTTGATACACTTTGCCGGACAAAGTCCTTCTGGCCCAAATGGACACAGGTTAAGGGATGCCCAAATGGGCATCAAACAAAAACGTGCGCGCACACGGTCCCCCTTCTTTCATCCTATCTGAGAGGCTTCCGGCAGCGGATATTTATGTTTATCATGGACGCTTATCTCATGACCCATCTGGACCTCGATCAGTTTCAGCTCCGTATCCGCCGTAATCATATGGCGGCAGCCGGCCGGCATACGCAGGATATCGCCGGGAGCCACCGGCCGCCGCTCGCCGTCGATCACCGCCGTACCAGAGCCGCTCACCACCGTCCACACTTCGTCGCGATGGTCATGGCTGTGATAATTCATGCTGTGACCGGGATTCAAAGTCACGCGGATGGTCAGGCTCCTCTCCTCCAGATCCAGAATCGTAAAGCTGCCCCAGGATTTCTCCGCAAACATCACCTGCTGCCGGATCTCATCCACATAGGGCTTGATATAGCTGGATTTCTCACGGTCCGACACCAGAATTCCGTCAGGACCGGCGGACACGATCACATTCTTTAGTCCCATGCAGAGAACCGGTATGTTCAGCTCATTGATGATACTCACATTCTCACAGCTCTCGTCCCGGATTCCCTGTCCGATCACCGGCTCGCTCATCTCTTCCGTCAGCGTATTCCATGTCCCCAGATCCTTCCATCCGCCGTCAAAACGCATCACCTGGATCTTCGGCTCTCTCTCCACCACGGCATAGTCAAAGCTGATCTTTTTGAGCGTCTCATACCGGGCGAATAAATCGTGATAGTCCCGAAGACCGGTCTGCTCATAAGCCCTATCCAGAATATAGCCGATCCGGCAGGCAAAGACTCCGCCGTTCCACAGCGCTCCCAGCTCCATATATGTCTTCGCCGTCTCCAGATCCGGCTTCTCCTTAAAGGTTCGCACCAGACTGATCTCCCGGTCATCCTCCGGTATGATATAGCCATATTTCTCGCTGGGATAGGTGGGCCGGATTCCCATCAAAGCCAGATTGGCCTCCCCCGTCTCTGCCAGACAGCCCAGACGGCCCAGCGCCTCGAAATAGTCGCTATCCACGTAAGGATCCACCGGACAGATCACGGCGGCCTCCTGAAGATCAAGCCCTCTCACATCATGGAGGTAGGCGCAGGCCAGCGCGATGGCCGGAAAGGTATCCCGCCTGCATGGCTCAATGCTGATTCCCACCTCTGTCCCCAGCTGATTATGGATTGCGGAGACCTGGGTCCTGGAGGTGGCGATGGTCACAGTGGCTTCCCGGTCCACCTGGCGGATCTGCCGGTATACCCTCTGTACCATGGACTCATAGCTTCCGTCCTCTCTGCGAAACAGTTTGATGAACTGTTTGGAACGGATATCGTTGGACAAAGGCCACAGGCGCTTTCCGGATCCGCCTGACAGCAATACTATATTCATTCCCGCCTCCTCTCATCGTTCCGCCCGCATGGGATTATTCAGGAAGTCCTCATAAGCCAGTCGGATTCCTTCCGAAAGCTCCGTAGTATAACGCCAGCCCAGCCTCTCCAGCTTGCTCACGTCCAGGAGCTTGCGCGGCGTCCCGTCAGGCCTGGAGGTATCCCACCGGATCTCTCCCGTATAGCCGATGATCCGGGCCACCAGATCCGTCAGCTCCCGGATCGTCAGCTCCTGTCCGGTACCCACGTTGACCGTCTCGTTGCCGGAATAATGATTCATCAGAAACACACAGGCATCGGCCAGATCGTCCACATACAGAAATTCCCTCAGCGGTGCGCCGGTGCCCCAGCAGGTCACCTGCGGGAGTCCCTGCGTCTTCGCCTCATGGAAGCGGCGGATCAGTGCCGGCAGTACATGGCTGTGGGTAGGATGATAGTTGTCATTAGGCCCGTACAAATTGGTGGGCATGGCTGAGATATAGTCCGTTCCGTATTGACGGTTCAGAAATTCACAGTATTTCAGGCCGGAAATCTTGGCCAGAGCATAGGCTTCGTTGGTTTTCTCCAGCTCCGATGTCAGAAGGCAGCTCTCCGGCATGGGCTGAGGCGCCATGCGGGGATAAATACAGGAGGAGCCCAGAAAAAGAAGTTTTTTACAGCCGTTTTGCCAGGCCGAATGGATGACATTCATCTCCAGAATCATATTGTCATACATAAAGTCCGCCAGTGCCTCCTGGTTGGCCACAATTCCCCCCACCTTGGCGGCTGCCAGAAATACGTAATCCGGCTTCTCCTCCTCAAAAAAGCTCTCCACCTCTGTCTGACGGCAGAGATTCAGCTCATGGTGGGTTTTGGTCAGGATATTGTGATATCCCTTCTTTTCCAGGACGCGGACGATGGCCGAGCCTACCATCCCTCTGTGGCCTGCCACATAAATCTTTGCTTCTTTCTCCATCATAATCTGTTTCCTCTCATGCCGTTCTCTCCGTCCCAGTTTTCAAAAAAAGCCTGTAACGCTTCCTGCCAGGGCCTGACAGGATTCCCCACCGTGGTCCGCAACATCCGATTATCCAGAGCGCTCCAGGCCGGCCTGTCCGCCGCCTGAGGATTCTTTTCCTTATACTGTGCGCTGCTGCACGGCTCCACCACGGCTTCGATCCCCGCTTCCTTCATGATAGCCACAGTAAAATCATACCAGGAGCAGATTCCCTCTCCGGTACAGTGGTACAGGCCATATTCCTCTGTAGCTGCCAGCTGTAAAATCACATGAGCAAGATCCACCGCATTGGTGGGATTTCCCAGCTGATCGTTTACCACCGTAAGCTTACCTGTCTTTTTACCGGCATTGTACATGGTCTTTACAAAATTTTTGCCGTAATAGCTGTAAAGCCAGGCTGTGCGCACGATAAAGAACCGGCTGCAAAACTGTCTCACATACTGCTCACCCAGGAGCTTCGTGGTGCCATAGGCGCTGATTGGTCCCGGCACATCCGCCTCATCCAGGGCCACTCCGCCGTTTTCACGGCCGCTGAAGACATAATCCGTGGAGACATGGATGAGCTTGGCCCCTGTCCTCTCGCAGGCCATGGCCAGGTTGCGGGGACCTGCGGCATTGGCTGCAAACGCCATATCTTTGTTGGTCTCGCATCCGTCCACATTGGTGAAGGCGGCACAGTTAATCACCACATCCGGACTGCATTTCGCTATAAAGTCAAGGGTAGGCTGCAATTTAGAGATATCCACCTCCGGCAGATCCACCGCCGTGACCTGTGCACGCTTCACCGCCTCCGGCAATTCCCCGATTTCACTGTAACCAAGCTTTATCTGCTTTACGATCTCCGTGCCCAGCTGCCCCTTGCAGCCGGTAATCAGAATTTTCATTTTCCGCTGTTCTCCTTTTCGTCTTCTTCTCCTCTGGCTGCCATCTCTACAGATGCGCATATCTCCAGTCTTCGCTGGATTTTCCGGTGATGTGCAGCACATCGGAATTCACCATCATCTTCACCAGACCGTCGAAATCTGTCTTTCGCTCCCATTCCAGCTCTGTCTCCGCCTTTGTACAGTTGCCCCAGAGAAACTCCACCTCTGCCGGGCGGAAAAACTCCGGATCCACATCCACCAAGAGCCGGCCGGTGCGGACATCATATCCCTTTTCCTCCAGGCCGCTGCCCTCGAAACGGATCTCGATCCCCACTTCTTTGAAGGCGGCCCGGACAAATTCCCGAACCGTATGAGTCTGATTCGTAGCCAACACATAGTCGCCGGGCTTTTCCTGCTGCAGCATCCGCCACATTCCTTCTACATAGTCGCCGGCATAGCCCCAGTCGCGTTTGGCATCCATATTGCCTAAGGACAGCTTCTCCTGCTTTCCCGCCAGAATATTCGCCACTGCCAGGGTGATCTTGCGCGTCACAAAGTTCTCCCCGCGCCGGGGGGACTCATGATTAAACAGAATCCCGTTGCAGGCAAAAATCCCGTAGGATTCCCTGTAATTCACCGTGATCCAGTAGGAATACAGCTTGGCCACACCGTAAGGGCTCTTGGGATAAAAGGGAGTCGTCTCACTCTGAGGCGCCGTCTCCGGGATCCCTCCGAAAAGCTCTGATGTCGAAGCCTGATAATAGCGGATAGGCAGACCGCTCTCCTTGATCGCCTCTAAAAGACGCAGCGTCCCCACTCCCGTGGCCTCCGCCGTGTACTCCGGCACGTCAAAAGAAACGCCCACATGAGACTGTGCCGCCAGATTATAGACCTCGTTGGGCTTCAGCTTTTCCACCAGGCGGGCCAGATTGCTGGAGTCCGTCAGATCGCCGTAGTGCAGATGTACCCTGGGATTTCGGACCAGATGGGCGATCCTCTCGTCATTACCGGCCGTGCTGTGGCGGCGAATGATGCCGTGCACCTCATAGCCCTTGTCTAACAGCAATTCCGTCAAATAGGAACCATCCTGGCCGGTGATTCCCGTGATCAGTGCGATTTTATCCATACGCTTTCTCTCTTTCATAAATTTTGAGGTTCCAGAAGCCAGTATATAGTAGTATAATGTTTTTTGCAACGGTATAATTTGCTTAAAAACAGTAATATATTGCTCCCATTTCAGGAGGTCAGGAGGTTCCCATGGCTGTAGAATTTCAGTCCTTTCCCACTCAGGGGATCTGTGAGTCCCGCCGTCAGCTGCATACGCCGGGCAGCTTTGCCCGCTCATCTCTGTTCTATGTGCAGGAGGTCGGTACGCTCAGAAGTATCCAAAGCCATCTCTGTCAGAGAGAGGGACTGGATTCCTTTCTCTTCATTCTGGTGCTCTCCGGACAGGGACAGATCACCTGCCGGGGCATTTCCTCATCCCTCTCTGCCGGAGACTGTACCCTCATCGACTGCCGCCAGCCCTACTCCCATCAAAGCAGCGAGGAAGAGCCCTGGGAATTGATGTGGATTCATTTCAACGGTTCCATGGCCCGCCCATACTACTCCTGCTTTATTAAAGATACCCCTTCGGGAATTTTTCATACTGACGACGTCAGCCTTTTTTCCGCTCCCGTCTTACAGCTTCTGGAGGCCAGTGCCCGCCGGGATAAGACAGCCGAATTCATCTGTTCCAAGCTGATTACCGATGTACTGACTTTGTGCGTTACCGTCCCTCTTTGCACAGAACCGGCAAACGACAGCCCTACCCAGGACAAACTGGCATCCATAAAAGAGTACATTGACGCCCATTTCGCCCAGGCCGTCTCTCTTAACAGCCTCAGCGAACAGTTTTACCTGAGCAAATTTCATCTGGCCCGGGAATTCAAACGCTGCTACGGCTTCACCGTGGGCAATTACATTCTGAGCCAGCGCATCACCTACGCCAAAGAGCTGCTGCGCTTCAGCGGCCGCAGCGTCGAAGCCATCTCCGCCGCCTGCGGTATAGGCGATCCCAGCTATTTTAACAAGGTATTCAAAAAATCCGAGGGCATCTCACCCTCGCAGTACCGCAAAAGGTGGGCGCACAGGCCCTGATGATGCCGCCGGTTACCCGGTATGCCGGCACAGCAGAAGAGCCCCTTGCGCCCACCATATTCTATCCATATCCAATACCCTTTCAGGCCCTCTCCCCAAATCCCGCTCTCGCAAATCCATCATGCCAGATACCACAAACTCAAGAATTCATACCACCCGGACCGCAAACGAGTAGCGGAAGGCATCAAACAAAAACTCGCAGGTCCACAGCAGGCTGCCCCTTGCAGGGCATGGGGAAGACAGGCGAAGAAACAGCCCGGTTCCTGAGGGGATTCCCGGCCGGACCCTTGCAGGACGCCGGCACTTAGTGAGCGCGAGCGGCAGCGAAGCGCGAACTTAGAGCCGCTGCCTCCTGCACGGAGCGAGAGCGCGTCCGGCCGGGAATCCTCTCAGGAGCCGGGCGTCCCTCTCCCCTCCCTTCCCTCGCCCTTATAAACAGCCCCCCTTATCCCTCATAAATACTCTTTAACTCCGCACCCGGATAAAAGAACTGCAAAATCTCCTCAAAGCTCATTCCCTGCGCCGCCATGGTCTTCGCCCCGTTCTGGCTCATGCCCACCCCGTGGCCATAGCCTCCGCCGTAGATCTGATAGCCCGTCAGGTTCTCCCCTTCCCGCACTTCCACCAGGCAGATAAAGGCGCTGGGCAGAGATCCCATGCCATCCACCACGGAACCGTCCTTTTTATGGATCTCGTAATCGCGGCTGCCCAGGTATGAGCGGACATTCCCCTGGCGAAGCAACAGAATCTGCGCCTGTGTGCCTGTGATTTGCATCTCGGACACGATCCCGCCGGATCCTCTGGCCGTCACAGCCATCTCTGTCACCGCCCCGATACTCTGGATCGGAGCCTGACAATACTCCCCGTTTTCCTGCTTTACCAGCACATAGGGACTGCCATCCTCTCCCAGCTTAGCTAAGGAAGCGTTGATCGCGTTGGACAGCGTGGTCAGATCCGCATACAGATTCCATCGATACCAGGCAAACTGGGTGTCAAAGGTCTCATAATCCGGGTTCATAATAAAGGAACAGAAATTTTCCTCATTGGTCAGATCCGGCTGTTCCTGCGAAAGAGAGAGCATCCTTCCCACCAGGTACGGATACTCCTCCGGCGAGCTGCCCCAGATCGTCGTGTCCGTGGAGCTGCCGCAGGTGGTGGAGGAATAGTAGGCAGTGATCACCTCTCCTCCATAGGACAGCACCCGGCCGGCCGTCTCCAGCACAGCCTGCGTACACAGTTCCTTGGTGTCGGAATTATTGTATACCTGATATTTGGTCGTATCATCCACATGGGCGCCCTGACTGCGGCAGGCATTGGCCCGAATCTGGTTATAGGCATAGCTTCTGGCGCAGACCGCCTGCGCCTTTAACGCCTCCAGTCCATGACCGGCAGGCATCTCGCTGGGCACCACACGGCACAGATAATCCTCCAGACGGACTTCATTTACCACCAGGATCTTCCCGTCTTCCAGGGCCAGCTCCATACTTCCTTTATAAGAAGGCGTGCCATAGCTTCTCTCCAGGGATGTAATCCGGATCTCCGCCTCAGCCTCCACGATAATACGTCCCTTCTGAAACTCTGCACTGTCCGGCGTCACCGTAAATTCCGTACCGGCCGCCCACTCTGTCGTCACGTTATCAATGGTAATCTTCATGGGAGAGTCGCACACAAGGGAAACCCGGTCGTGACCGCTGCCTTCAAATCCGTTATTGGATATCAGAACACGAATCGTCTCCACCTCGATATTATCAAGAGCCAAGGCTGCGCAAATCTTTCCGTCTGCCACGATGAATTCATGCACACTGTAGCCTACCACGATATCCGCCAGACGCTTTTGCTCCACACCGTCAAATATCTTATAGACCCGGACCGCCTCGGACAGCGGCACATTTCCGTATCCCTGAATCTCAATGGAATCTCCCCGGACCGCCAGGACCTTCCCTGCTATGGTATCCCGCTTCACCGCTATTTTGGTCAGCCGGCCCTGTTCCAGCGTAAGATCTGCCAGAACGCCCTCATAATTTCCCTCCGGCGCCTCCGCCGCGAAATTCCTGGTAAAGCCCTCCATGAATACGGATACCTCCGTGTCGCTGCTTCCCAGCAGCCACACATTTTCATAGGTCACAGTGGTCTGCGTCACGTTCAAAATCCCCAAAAGCTCATTTCCCATCAGACGCACCCGGACCGTCTTATCTATGTATTCTTTCATATCAAAGCCGCTGTAACGGATACGCCCTTTGCTGGTGGCCGCCGCCCCGGCAGCGATGTCCACGGTCTCGTCTGTCCCGTACACCGTGATCTCCTCAATGCGATACTCCTCACAGCCCAGGGAAAGAGCCAGCTTCTCGTAAAACTCCCACCATCTGTCCTCCGCCACCGGATGGCTGTCTTCCTCCTGAGCACCGGTGATCTTCTCCAGAAAACGGCTGTCAGAAAGCTCCTGATTTTCCGCCAGCGCCCCGGCCAGCCGCTTAAACTGTCCCCAGGTCAGAAGCTCCCAGCTCAGATCCCTCCTGCCCTCACTGTCCGAAGCATCCGTCCGATCGCCATTGTCCGTCTCTTCCCCGGACTCTGTCTTTGGCGGCTCCCAGTAGCCCCGGCTGTACAGATACGCCGCATAGGGCTCATACCACAGACTGTTCTCCTTTGTCTGCGGCAGCGCCTGATCCTCCGGGTCCGACGCCGTGCGGATCAGCAGGCTGGCTGTAGCCTTCATGGCATAGGCTTCTGTCATATATACCGTATCCTCGTCCTCCGCCGACGGAAGATGGGAGACCCACAACGCCGCTCCCATGGCAGCCAGTGCCACAGCCAGCAGCAGAATCATTCGTTTCCAGGTAATTCTTTTTTTCATTCTTCCTCCACAGGAGAATCAAAATCCTCCCTCTCCCTGTAAGCCCGTATCCATGGGCCTGCACAGACAGACTCTTCTGCCTTTTGGGGTTATTTTTCTCTCAGAAGAGCCAGCTCATAATGAGCTGGCTCCAATCTTTTGTATAGTCCCAGAATGCCGGTCCCTGCGTTTTGACGCCTAGCACATCGGCCAGGTGGGTTACCGCAAATAAGCTTCTGCCTTCCACTGCACATTCGGAGGCCTGACATCCGCTTAAAGATATAGGAATCCCGTTAATCAAACTGTAGGTTCAAAAAAACAGGGGTATCGAACATCCCAGGTCGCTACACAACCTTCTCTTTTGTCTGAACCAATTATACACCATTTCTTCCGCTTTGACAAGAGGCGGCAGAAATTTACATGGAAGGTTTCCGCCGAGAATTCCGATTACTTCTCACGGATCTCCTCCAGGAAGCTGTGGCCGCTTCCTGTCCCCGGCTGACCGAAATAATCCAGAATCGTGGCGGCAATATCCGCAAAGCTGGAGCGGGTGCCGATATTGCTCCCCTGCCTCAGCACAGCTCCGGCCATCACAAGAGGGATGTACTCCCTGGAATGGTCGGTGGACGGCGTGGCCGGATCACAGCCATGATCCGCTGTGATCATCAAAAGATCCTCCGGCTGCAGTAGAGCCAGAAGCTCCGGCAGTCTCTCATCAAAATATGTCAGCGCCTTTGCATAGCCATCTATGTCATTGCGGTGACCATACAGCATATCATAATCCACCAGATTTGTAAAACAAAGCCCCTCAAAAGAAGTCCGCATGTGTTCAATGGTCCGGTCGATTCCTTCCGCATTGCAGGCCGTGCGGACAGTGGAGCTGATTCCCTTCCCCGCGAAAATGTCGCTGATCTTTCCCACGCCCCGCGTCTCCAGACCGGCTCTTTTCAGGATGTCCAGCATCGTATCCACCGGGGGCACCAGAGAATAGTCATGGCGGCGGGACGTCCTCTTAAAGGGGTACTCTCCCTCAAAAGGGCGCGCAATCACACGCCCCACCCCATAAGGCCCCTGACAGATCTCCCTGGCGATCTCGCAGATACGGTACAGCTCCTCCACCGGAATCACCGACTCATGGGCCGCGATTTGCAATACGCTGTCCGCCGAAGTATACACGATGAGCGCTCCCGTGCGCACGTGCTCCTCGCCATAATCCCGAATCACGTCGGTGCCGGAGTAGGGCTTATTGCAGAGAATCTCCCGCCCGGTACGTTCCTTAAGCTGCGAGAGCAAGTCCTGCGGAAATCCGTCCGGAAAGGTAGGCATCGGACTGTCCGAAACCAGACCGGCGATCTCCCAGTGGCCCGTGGTCGTATCCTTTCCCTTCGACCGCTCTGCCAGGCGTCCAAACGCCCCGGCGGGCGCCGCCTCGCTCTGTGCCCAGTCCATACCGTCGATATTAAACAACCCCAGGCGCTTCATATTGGGCATTGAAAAATATGGGCTGGACGCGGCAGCCTTTACCGTATTACTTCCCTCGTCTCCGTACAAATGAGCATCCGGCAGCTCGCCGATTCCCACGCTGTCAAGTACAATCAGAAAAACCCGTTTCATATTTTATTCCTCCGCTTAAGACTGCCTCATGTGATCCGCAGACTGTGCTACGCTTTGTGGCTCTGGTATCAGTATACCACAGGCGGAGAAATTTTTCCCTTTATTTTTCATAAATTTTCTTACTTTTTTCTGCCAGCCGGCTTCTGATGCTCCGTCATGTTTTTGCGATACCACAGAGGCATCAGATTCCGCTGCAGCCCCGGATTGACCCTGGCCTCGATGGCAATGGTTTTCACAAAGCTGCGCCACAGATCCTCCCAGACCGCACCGTCCCCGCCGGCGTTGGCTATGGTGATCTCTCCCTCGCCCGCCGGACGGTCAAACATATCATCCCATCCGCTGTCTGCCGTGTCCATCAGAAACCAGGTCCTCCCTGCCGGATGAACCGCCGCCCGGTGTCTCACCGCATCGAAAATAATCCAGTCCTCCCCCGACAGACGCCCTGCAAAGTGAGGAGCGATAATGGGAAGTATATTGCTCTTAGGCTCCAGTCTGGCGAAAAGCACGCCGTTATCCCACTGTACAAACCGGGCAAACTCCAGAAAAAGATGTCCCTCTCTCCCTACCCGGCGAGAGAGCTCAAATACCCGGCCCACTGCCGGATCCTGAAGGCAATCCGTCACTCTGGCCCCCATCTGAAAGCCCCGTATCAGAAAACGGTAGATCGCCTCCGCCCGGTCCGCAGAAAAGGAGAGGGCTGCCTGATAGATCCCGTGATAGGCCTCCGGCGATATCCTGCTGTTCACCGAACGCGCCACCTTCTGCGCCTTCTCACTGTCCCGCTCCACGCGGCGGTATTCCGAAAACAGCTGCCCCTGCCAGTTCTCCTCCCCAATCTCCAGCTCCACATGACCGTGCCCCAGGCGGCTGGCCCAGGCATCGTAGACTGCCGTAAAGATATCCTCCGGTTCCGGGCCGCAGACAAATACCGTCTTCATCTCTTTTCCTCCCCGCATCATGCACCTGTCACAGCTGCCCGGTGACGCTGGCCCGGGTGTCCTCCACCGTGGGCGCCATGTCCAGCTTCATATCGTCAAACAGGGACAGCTGCCGGTATGTCTCCTCCCCATGCTCTGCCTGCCAGTTCTTTTTTCTGTTCTGGTCTACCAGACAGGACGTCACAAAATTCTCTTCCAGCCTCACCCGGTACATCATACGTCCCCGGCAGGTGATAAAAAAGTGAGCCCGCTTCAGCACCACTCCCAGCTTTTTCAGATCCGGAAAATCCAGCGGCGCGCTGCGGCGGGCCTTCAGAATCCGCTGTGCCGATTTGACACCGATCCCAGGGACCCTGAGAAGAGTGGCATAGTCCGCCTGATTAACCTCCACAGGAAAGCAGCCCATGTGGCGCACCGCCCAGTCGCATTTCGGATCCAGAAATACGTTAAAATTCGGACGCCTCTCATCCAGAAGCTCTCCGGCCGTGAAACCATAGAAGCGCAAAAGCCAGTCCGCCTGATACAGCCGGTGCTCCCGTAACAGCGGCGGCTTCGTCCCCACTGCCGGCAGACTGCTGTCATCATTGATACCGATATACGCCGAATAAAAGACGCGGCGCAGATCAAAGCGATGGTACAGCGCCTCCGCCACCGTCACGATCTGATAATCGGTCTCCGGCGTAGCTCCGACGATCATCTGGGTACTCTGGCCTGCCGGCACGAAGCGGGGACGCTCCCCTTTTACCAGATCCCCCCGGATCCCCCGGGACGCCGGAAGCGGCGGCTGTTTCGACGCCCCCGCTCCGGCCGAAAATGCATTTTCCGTGGCAGGCGGTATCCGCATGGGCCTGGGAAAGGCGCCTGAGCTCATCTCCTCCCACAGGAGCCTGTCCGGCCGGCCGCCTCCCTCCGACACCTGCGTCATCTCCCCGCGCTTTTCCTTTCCGTCGGTCAGCAAAAGGGCTTCCTGTGTCATCCCCCTTTGGATCTGCCGGATCGGTTTTAAGATCGTCTCCCTCGTCTTATGAGGCGCCAGCGCCCGCAGACTGCTGCCGGTGGGCAGCTCCAGATTCACGCTCATCCGATCGGTCAGATACCCGATCCGCTCGATCAGTTCCGGATCCGCTCCCGGTATCCCCTTCACATGGATATATCCCCGAAAGCGGTACGTGTTGCGCAAAAGATACAGCGTCTCATACATCTTCTCCATAGTGGCATCGGGACTCTGGCGGACGCCGGAGCTTAAAAACAGCCCTTCGATATAATTGCGCCGGTAAAACTGTATGGTCAGCGTGCAGATCTCCTCCGGTGTGAAGGTGGTGCGCAGCACATCGTTGGAACGGCGGTTGATACAGTATTTACAGTCGTACACACACTCATTGGTCATCAGAATCTTCAGCAGGGAAATACACCTGCCGTCTGCCGCAAAGCTGTGACAGATCCCACAGGCGCTGGTATTCCCTATGGTACCGGCCGCTCCCCGGCGATCCACACCGCTGGACGTACAGGCGGCGTCGTATTTGGCCGCGTCAGACAAGATCTCCAGCTTTTTCTCCAAAGGTAAATCATTACATATCTGCATAACAAAATCCATCCGTACATATGTTCTGGTCTTTCCCCCATTTTAACACAGATGCGGATGGATTGCAACAGTTTTCCGAACATTTGTTTGTATTTTAAATAAACTGATTCACCGCAGGATCGTACTCATAGTCGATCCCGGCCAGCTTGCGGCACAGCTCCTCCCGGTTCACATCCATACTGCCACAGAGCTCCTCCAGATTGTCGTAATAATCCCGTAGCTTCAAATTAATAAAGCTCAAAAGCATCGCCGCATCCTGCGGCAGAGTCTCCGTACTCATGATCCTTTTATCCCTTTCTCTCTTTCTTTTGCCGGCAGCGGCCCTGCATGAAAGGCAGGACCGTCTGTCATCCGGCGCAAAAGCCACAGGTCACTCTCTGAGCGCAATGCCTTCCTGTACGATCTCTCCCCTCAGGCCATCCTGCGCCACATCAATCACGATCGTATCTCCGGCGCCCACATTCCCGCCCAGAATCAGCCGCGCCGCCAGCGTCTCCACATGCTTTTTCAGGTACCGGTTTAAAGGTCTGGCCCCATACACCGGATCGTATCCGTTTTCCACGATATAGGCCCTGGCCCCGTCCGTCAGCCGCAATTTGAGCTCCTTACCGGCCAGGCGCGTATTGATATTGCCTACCATCAGATCTATGATCGATCTGATATTTTCCTTTGTCAGCGGTTTAAACAAAATGGTCTCGTCCAGGCGATTCAGAAATTCCGGACGGAAATGGGCCCGCAGATCCCTCATGACAGCCTCCTCCGCTTCCGGCAGGATACTGCCGTCCGGTCCGATCCCATCTAACAGATAGGAAGAGCCGATATTGGAAGTCATGATGAGAATCGTGTTTTTGAAATCCACGGTGCGTCCCTGGGAGTCAGTGATGCGGCCATCGTCCAGCACCTGCAAAAGGACATTGAATACATCGGGGTGCGCCTTCTCGATCTCGTCAAAGAGGACCACGCTGTAGGGCTTGCGGCGCACCGCCTCGGTCAGCTGCCCGCCCTCGTCGTAACCCACGTATCCCGGAGGTGCTCCGATCAGGCGGGATACGGAGTATTTCTCCATATACTCGCTCATATCGATGCGGACCATGTTGCTCTCATCATCAAACAGGCTGGCCGCCAGCGTCTTGGCCAGCTCGGTCTTTCCCACGCCGGTGGGGCCCAGAAACAGAAACGAACCGACCGGCGCATTGGGATCCTTGATCCCCGCATTGGAACGGATGATGGCCTCGGTCACCTTGGTAACGCCTTCGTCCTGTCCCACCACCCGCTTGTGAAGTTCATCCTCCAGATGCAGAATCTTGTTCCTCTCGCTCTCTGTCAGCTTTGCCACCGGAATCCCGGTCCACCGGGACACGATCCTCTCGATCTCCTCGTCGGTGACCGCCTCATGGACCAAAGACATATCCTGTCCCCGGACACGCTCCTCTTCCGCCGCCAGTTTCTTTTGCAGATCCGGCAGACGGCCATATTGCAGCTCCGCCGCTTTATTCAGATCATAGGCCTGGGTCGCCGCCTGGATCTGGCGGTTCACCTCCTCGATCTCCTCCCGCAGATGAGACAGATGCTCCACACTGCTCTTTTCATTATCCCACTGGGCCTTCCTGCTGCCAAACTGATCCTTAAGCTCCGCCAGTTCTCTCTGGAGGTTATCCAGACGGTCATGACTCAGACGGTCCGTCTCCTTCTTCAGGGCGGCTTCCTCGATCTCCAGCTGCGTGATCTTGCGGGACAGCTCATCCAGCTCCGCCGGCATGGAATCCAGCTCTGTCTTCACCAGAGCACAGGCCTCGTCCACCAGATCGATGGCCTTATCCGGCAGAAAGCGATCGGTAATATAGCGTCCCGACAGGGTGGCCGCGCTGACTAAAGCGCTGTCCGTGATCTTTACGCCGTGAAATACCTCATAGCGCTCCTTCAGACCGCGCAGAATGGAAATCGTCTCCTCCACCGTGGGCTCATCCACCAGCACCGGCTGGAACCGACGTTCCAGAGCCGCATCCTTCTCGATATACTTGCGGTACTCGTCCAGGGTGGTGGCGCCGATGCAGTGCAGCTCTCCTCTGGCCAGCATGGGCTTGAGCATATTACCGGCATCCATGGCCCCGTCGGTCTTACCGGCTCCCACGATCAGATGCAGCTCGTCAATAAACAGAATGATCTGCCCCTCGCTCTTTCGCACCTCCTCCAGCACCGCCTTCAGACGCTCCTCAAACTCGCCCCGGTATTTGGCCCCGGCCACCAGAGCGCCCATATCCAGGGAAAAGACCTTTTTATCCTTCAGTCCCTGCGGCACGTCGCCTCTCACGATACGCTGGGCCAGACCCTCCGCCACAGCCGTCTTACCCACGCCGGGCTCGCCGATGAGCACCGGGTTATTCTTGGATTTGCGCGACAGGATCCGCACCACATTGCGGATCTCTGCGTCGCGGCCGATCACCGGATCCAGCTTCTGATCCCTGGCCTTCTCCACCAGATCCGTACCGTATTTATTCAGTGTGTCGTAGGTCGCCTCGGGATTATCGCTTGTGACCTGCTGGCTGCCGCGCACTGAAGACAGTGCCTGTAAGAAGGTCTCCCTGTCGATCCCGTACCGCCTGAACAGCTCTTTCACCGCCCGATTGGGAGCCGCTACCATCGCCAGAAACAGATGCTCCACCGAAACATACTGGTCTCCCATCCGTTTCGCCTCGTCCTCCGCATTCAGCAGAACCTTATTCAGGTCCCCGCTGATATAGACATTGCCGCCGGAGACCTTCACCCGGCGGTCAAGAGCCTCTTGCAGGCCTGCCTCAAAAGCTCCCTCGTCCACTCCCATGCGGATCAGGAGCTTGCGGATCAGGCTGTCCTCCAGCCCCCACAGAGCATACAGAAGATGTTCCTCGTCAATCTCCTGGTTACCGTACTGATAAGCCAGCTTCTCACAATCCTGGACCGCCTGAATCGAATTCTGCGTAAATTTACTGATATTCATAATAAGAAAGCCTCCCTTCCTCATGCTTTTCGTATACCTGGTCCGGGGAAAAACACTTTTCGCACATTGTTAGCCACCATCGCTATCGAGTGCTAATCCTCCTGTAAATGGTATACCACGTTTTCTGCAAAAAAGAAAGGGGCTTTCCATAAAAAATTAGGGATTTTCTGTGAACGGCTGCCGCCAATAAACAGCCTTTTCGTTACGGCTGCCGCCAGGCTCCTTTTAAGCGGATCATCTGGGCACCGTAGATATTCTCCAGCTCCTCTATGAAATCTCTGTACTCTTCCGGCGACATCCCGGAAAGCGACTGAAGACTGATCACCATCAAAATCAGAATCAAAATTCCGATAATCAGATTCAGGGCCGCCATAACGATTCCGGCGATGGCCATCCCCTTTCCCTGAGACTTAAGGCCCAGGATACCAAAGACCAGCCCCAGAAGTCCCAATAAAATGCTCAGTCCTCCATAGGTAAAAAAGGAACAGCAGGTGCCCACCAGACCAATGATTCCCAGTACCATGGATGTGATGGCAAATCCCTTTCTGGCGCCGGACTGCCGCTCATAGACCGGCTCCGATCCGCCGTCATAGTAGCTGGAATAGCTGCCGTCCTGGTTACGGTTATCCTGATAATAGCCGTCGCCGGTATCAAAGCCGGAGAAAGATCCACCCCTGCTGTCCCGTTTTTCCTCCTTGTAATCTCCTGTGGCTCCATCCACCAGGCTGCCACATTCATCGCACCGTACAGCCCCGTCCGGAAGCTGTTTGCCGCATACTTTGCAATACATAATCCTCTCTCCTTGTTCTCAGGCCCCTCGCACCTGCACTCCTTCGTCTGAACTTAAGACACTACGTCCGGTTATTCAGCCTCGAATACTTCCTTGCCCATCTGGCACAGAGGACATACGTAATCCTCCGGGACATCCTCCCATTTAGTACCAGCCGCCACCCCGTTCTCCGGATCGCCGGTCTCCTCATCGTACACATAACCACACACTGTGCATACATACTTCATTATATTATACTCCTTTCTTTGTTGAGATAGGTATACTATACAGCGGATCCCCGCCAATGTCAATTATTCCCGCTTTTGTCTCGTTTCACTCCTGTAGAAGCATTACTGTCTGCAGCTGTTTAGAATACAGAAAAAGGGGCTGTGAAAAAATAGGAGTTGAAAAACTCCGTTCTTCACGGCCTCTTCATATTACAGAAAATATATGCTTTCCAGATTTTCCACCACCTCTGTATGCATGGCGCTTAGTTCATTGATCCGGATTGTACGGTTTTTATCTGTCTTTTCACACCTCTCAGCATAGGGGCATCCACGGCAGTCTTCACAGGTATAATACTCTTCCTGACGGCCATATTGGTTCCCCTTTACCGGTTTTCTATAGGCAAAATGAAACGCTTTCCCATTTGGGCAGAGCAGCTGCCCCTTTTCATTTGTTTTGAAATTTACTGCCCTGAACGGATCATCATGATATGTTTCATCCTTTTTTACCGCTCCAAATCATCATAGGAAATCAGCTCGATTTCCTCTTCTTCAATCCATTTTCTGACTTCACCGGAAAGAACCAGCTCCAGATCCTTGCAACGTTCAATGGAACAGGTACTCCATTTCATCAGCTCAGCATCCACATAACCGGCGTGACCGCCGATGAAAACATAATCACATTTGACCAGGCTTTCTCTTCGCTCCAACAGCATTTTCAAAGGTGAGCGATTGATCTGAGCCACAGGATCAAAAATCTTTTTCATGGTCGCCTCATTATCGTGATAATCCACATAGAACTCAAACCCATACCTCTCCAGCACATCCATGGCATAGGGAAGCTTTTTCTCCTCCGTGAAGTTGCGAATGGCAGCCACATAATTCTCATGGGAGAGGGAATGGGATTGTATGTATTTCGGTCTCCTTCCGGTCAGCTCGATGAATTTTTCATACTGCGCTTCCAGCTCACAGTACACCTCGTCATAAGGAAACATTTCCCGCCGCCCCTCCTCGCTTGCAAAACGAGGGTCATGAATGCGATTACCAGAACGTATAAACTCGCTCGTTTCATCTACCAGGTGTGAAACGTTCCGAGGATTACTAACGCACGGCCCATTGGTAATGTTAAAATCCAAACCAAAGCAAAAATCCGGCCTTTCCCGAATAAATCCGGCGGCAAATTCACTGGTAGGCATATTGGTAAACAGCCCGGAGCAAGTCAATATCCCATGATCGATGCCTTCCACCGTCCCGTAGGTCGTTCCTTTTGTAAAGCCAAAATCATCTGCCTGCACTAAAAGCTTCATCGTTTTCAGTCAAATCCTCCTTCTTTTTCCTTTAATCTCCATCAGAATATCCCAATCAAGGCTCCGATCAAACCGGCCGCCAACGTGCATACTACTAAGATCGTAGGACGAACGCCCTTTTTAATCAGGGCCGCAAAGCCAAAGAGGAGCAGCACTCCCAAAAGTCCGGGGAAAATCGAGTTAATGACGTCCGCAATATTCAGGGAAGTCTCGCCCATAGTAAGCACTATATTCAGAGGAACATTTACCATCTGCGCCGTCATGGCTCCCACCATAGTGATTCCCAAAATAGAAGCCGCCTTTGTAAATGCGTTCATCAACCCAGAATTAAATACCGTGTCAATAAAAGAAGTTCCATATACATAGCCCATTTTTACAAAAATAAATTTTAATACACTCTGAGGAACTCCATAAATCAAAATGAACAGCAGGATTCCAAGGGGGTTTCTCTGAGCGCATAAGCCGATTCCGACGCCGCCGGCAATTACCCGCAGGCAATTAAAAAACAAGCTGTCAAACATACCTGCCGTCGGTCCCATCAAGGCCGCCTTTACACTCTCTATGGTCTTACCGTCGATGGTGTTTTTCTCGTTATGTTCCTTTTCCATTGCCCAGTTTAAGCCCATAAGGAAGGAAAAAGGAACGGCATGCGTATTAAAAAACTGCTGAGAACGCGCGTAGGCTTCTTTTTTGCCCTCAGGGTCATCCTTATAGATTTCTTCAATGACGGGAATCAGCGAATAGGTCACGCCGGTGGCCTGCATATTCAGCATATTTCCCTGAAGAAAACACATATGGGAGCGAAGCTGCACTTTCCGCAATAACTTTTTCTCTTCATTTGTCAATACTTTTTTTTCCATTAAAAGAATTCCTCCTCCTCTTTCGTCATACCGCCTGCCGCCATTTTCTCCAACTTATTGTTCAGATCAATCGTACGCTTTTCGGACAGGAAAACCGTAGCTGCAACAATCGCCCCCAAAATAGCAATTGCCAGTGTGTCCATCCCCAAGTATCTTACCAGTACATATCCAAAGAAAAAGAAATACCCTACTTCTTTGGACCAAATCATGGATGTGAGAATCGCAAATCCAATGGCCATCATCATGCCGCCGGCAGCTCCCAGCCCCGTCATAACCCATCCGGGCATTACGGCTAGAAGGGATTCCAAGCCTTCCACACCAAAGGCTACCGCAGCTGCGCAGGCCAGTCCTGGTACCAATACTGCAGCGATAGTCAAAAGATGAGCGGAAATTTCAAATTTTTTCACCTCACCTTTCACGATCATTTTTGTCAGCGCAGGAGCTACCCCCGCCCAGATCGGCAGACATAAGCTGTTAAAAGACGCCATAACCGTTCCAATGGGAATCGACAAGGCTATGGCCGTTTCCATTCCCGCATCGGTCAGGACGGCAAACGCCGTCGTAATGATAGCGGCCAGCGGCGCATCGGCCGGCGTCGCTCCGCCAATGCTGGAAATTCCCATGTAGACCGATTCCAGCGCCGCTCCCATTAAAATCCCTGTCCCGATATCTCCCATAACCAGGCCAGACAGCGGCGCCAGTACAATAGGTCGCATAAGACAGGACCAGGAAAGAATCCTCCCGTCAAACCACATAATAAACGCATACAATAAGCCGAGCTTTAATCCTACCACTGCCATCATTCAACTCCCCTTTTCTTTTTTCAATATATTGGATAACGGACTGGGTACGTCATCCGGGATCACCTGAATTGTACATTCCAAGCCTTTTTCTACGATCTGCCGGTAAATCTCCGCCTCATCCTCCGAATACCAGAAATATTCGTTATACCGCTTTCTTTTTACATTCCCGCTTTTTTCCAGCAGCCCGAAATTTCCGATGTTTACTTTCTGAATACCCTCTACCTGATTCACCACGGTAAGCAGATCCGCAGGATTTGCCACAATCAGCAGAATATCATGTTCCTTTGCTTTGGGATTTTTCAAAAGCTCGACGGAATCCCTGACAGATTTGATAGCCACCTTGCAGGTAGCCGGCGCCGCCATCATCAGAGATCTTTTTACCAGCTCATTCGCAGCCGCATCGTCATTGATGACGATAATTCGATCCACCGACAAAACCCTGGACCACTTCGTAGAGATTTGGCCATGTATCATTCGGTCATCCAACCGCAGCAGCTTAATCATATTGTTTCCCTCTCCTTTCCTTCCTTACAAAATTCCTTTCACAGGAAATCCTCGTCACTTCCCGCTTCCACTTCCGACATCCTCACCATCCTCAGCATGCTCCGGCTTTCTTCAATCAGGCCTTCTATCTCCGTTTCGCTTATTTTCTCCCGAAGCGACAGCTCCAATACCAGCGCCAGATTCACACCGGCGACCAGACAGGTATCCGGATGATCCAGGTACAGAGACATTTTCTGATTTACGCTTCCTCCGTACAGATCCGACAACAACATCTTCTGATCCTCTTCTTTGCAGCAGGCAAAAAAATCATCCAGTGCATCCTCCAGCCGTTTTTCATCCACATAGGCGTCAAAAACCGTTAGTTGATTTTTTTTCCCGCTCAGCAGCTCCACCGAGCGTTTCATCCCGCTGGCCAGCGTACCGTGGGAAGATAAAAACAATTTTAGCATAGCTCCTCCTTTCCCTTTTTAAGACATCCGGGCCGCGCTTTGCGGTACTCCGGTTTTTATTATACCCATTTCCTCCTGGTTTTCAATTAACCATCCCTCATTGCCACGAATGAAGAACGTCATATTTCACTTAAAAAAGTGAAATATGACGTTCTTTCCGCCTCACTCATGTTTGCTCATTTATATTTGACAAAAGCTTTTCATATGTTCCATAAACATCAGAAAACAGCCTTTTTACATAATCCTCCTGTTTCAAAAACTGATCAAAAATCATACTGGAGGCTTTTATTTCATGGATATCCACAAGCTGGTCCAGACTCACCACGAAGGCATACTTCGCAAATCCTTTTACTGCATACACATCAATAAATTCTCTCCTGCACAAAGTGTATTCCAGAAAAAAAAATATTACCGGCCCGCCGCCATAGTTTAGGATTCCGTTCTTTGTTTTTAAAAATTCAAAGATCACATCCTCCGTACCGTCATGACCATAAATCAATGAGAGTGCCTTAAAAAACCGTATCATATTAGTACTGATTACATCTTGTATGGTCTTGGTAATGGAAGCCAATTTATCAATAAATCTCCTGGAAACCTTCTCTGTAAACACCTTTTTCAGAAGATAAGACTCCTTCTCCGGATCCGTAAAATTATAGTAAATCCATGGAATCGGATAATGGTTGATCAAAAGCTCTCTGTCGCTGATCAGTAAATCGTAATCCTCAAAATTTTCTTTTCGGATTTCATACAGGTTAAAAACCTTCAAGGAGGAAATGTATGCGCCAAACCGCTCCGTCAGGTATTCCGCCTCCTGATGAGAAATTACTCTTCCCAGATATGAGCAGACAGCAATTCTCTTTTTACCGGAACGCAGACTCAGTTGGTTCAGAACCACCTCCACCAGGCAAATCAGCATCGGGAAATTCTTTCCGCATATATTTACATCGTATTTTTTCTGAATAAAGTAAAGCAATAACCTGGATATCTCCATGGCCAGCTGTGAAAAATCATATATGGCCGCTTCAAAAATATGAATTAGTTTGGATGCACCGCTGTAGCCATACTTTACATTAACAAAGATCCTTATAAATTCAGAAAAAAAAGCGGCTTTATTTTCCCGAAAAGGCTCCGAATGGATGATATCGCTCCAAAAATTGCTTCCTACTTCCTCAATGTTGGTAATGACATATTGATACAGTTCTTCACATTCCTCTAAAAGCTTCTGATCCATATAGGCAGCATCTTTATCGGACTGGATCCAATAGTCTCTGCTGCACAAAAGAAGAGCCGTCAGAGACAAGAGTTCTTCCTTCGCAACCGGCTTTACTCCTGTAATTTTTAAAATCTTCTCTGCAATCTTGTACTCTTTAGAGCTTTCCAAACTCCTATACTTTTCCGGAAGCCAGTCAATCCCGGCTCCCTGCGCCATCCTCTTTTTCATAATACAAACATAAAGAGCAAGGGCATTGGCATGATAATCCCGCACCACAAAATTGATCTCTCTCAGATAATCCAGCAATGGTTTCCGAATTTGCTTATATTCTTCTTTTGTACCGATCAAAGAGCTGGTATATTCATTTAAAAAACTAAAGTTATCAAAACCGCTGGTTTCGTATAAAAAATCCTGCGAGACATCGATAATCAGCATGCGGTAAACCAACTCTCCGCAATCTATGATCTCGATTCCCCGGCTGGAAGATCTGACACGAACACCCCATGTATTCAGCATGGTTTTCACTTCATTCATGTCTTTATACAAAGTGGTTTTATTGATAAAAAGCATATCTGACAGCTTATCCAGGGTCAGCTTCCCATCCGCCAGCAGGATTTTCAAAAGGAAAATTCTTCTCTTAAAAGCATCCAGATTCTGCTTGCCATAAAATTCGCTGTAAACCTGGATGGTCGTAGAAAATTTCTGGTAAACCTCTGAATCCAGCGGTACAATCCGGTAACCTTCTCCTTTTTTGGAAACAATCTTCGCCACATTCCAACGTTCCAGAAGTTGAGAAATCCTCTTGATATCATCCTTGATCGTCCGACTCGTCCGGCCCGTGATCCCGGACAGGTGATCGGATGTGATGCAGGTTTTCTTTTCTTGAAAATGGGTGATGAATATTTTCAGAATATATAAATCTTTTGAGTCAAACTGATCAATGAGTCGCATCGTGGCCTCCTCAGACTGTCAGATTGTTCCCTGGTCGTCTATGCCCAGAAATATCAGCCATGCATCTGACTTGTTTATGGTACCTTTATTGTGCTGGATTGCAGGGAAGATGTCAAGCGGCATCTACCCTGAGTTTCTATAATTTTAGACATAGCAGATAAATGATACTAAAAAGAAAAGAACACCTCCCGGTTTTATTCCTGAAAGTGTTCTTTTCTGTTAAAGGACTTTTTTCACAGCCCCTTTTTCTATGGACCTGGCGGGAGTCGAACCCGCGTCCGAAAGCCCTTTCATCAAAGCTTCTCCCATCACAGTCTCTCTACGAACATTCCCTCCTCCATACGCCGAAAGACAGGCTTATGGATTCAGTAGCTTCATGGATTCTTTTGCTCCCGCAAAGCTTAAGGAGAAAAGTGCCTCACAATTCATGATGCCTGACACTCAGGCTGTGAGCAACCTGAGGCAGACAGCCGCATTAAGCGGCGATTGCTAAATTATCTTCAGCGTTTATATTTAGGTCCGTTTTGGTATGCGGTCACGGTCCGCAGATGGCTGCTCTGACTTCCGAACCCCCGTCGAAACCGGTACAAGCCCGGAGTACGCTGAGATCTTTCGTCTTCACACTCTTATTATATTCACCTCCCGGTTATCTGTCAACCGGATTTTTTTGCATAAGCGCTCTTCTGGCCAGCTCGATGCATCCCAAAATGCCCTGGTCGCCCTGGAGGCTGGCCGGCACGATATAGTGATCCATATCCATCATCTCTGCCGTATTCAGATACTCATTCAGGATCTTCTTCACCCGTTTGCGTATCATCGGAAAGAGCTCCTCCTGCTTCATCACGCCTCCTCCCAGGATGATAATGCGGGGAGACATAACAAGGATCAGATTTACCATGGCCTGGGCGATATAATGGCTCTCCATCTCCCACACCTTATTGTCTCCTATCAGCGTTTCCGCCGGACGGCCCCAGCGCTCAGCGATGGCCGGGCCGGAAGCCAGCCCCTCAAAACAGGTGGCGTGAAAAGGACAGATGCCCTCATAGCCGTCCCTGGGGTGGCGCCGTAAGAGCATGTGCCCCGCCTCAGGATGGAGCATACCATGGAGTAAAAGCCCGTTCACCGCCACCCCGGCGCCGATACCGGTGCCGATGCTCACATAGACCACGCTGTCCAGGCCTTTGGCGATTCCAAAAGTCATCTCCCCCAGACAGGCGCCGTTCATATCGGTCTCCAGCTCCACCGGCACACAGAGGGCACTGCGGACCGTCCCCAGCAAATCAAAATGCCGCCAGCCCTCCTTCGGCGTGTCCAGTATATAGCCATAGGTGGCTGAACTTTTATGTACGTCTACCGGCCCAAAGCTGGCAATCCCCAAAGCTTCGATACGGCTGTCCGCAAAAAAGCCAATGACCTCGTCCATCGTCTCCCCTGGCCCCCTGGTCGGGATGATCTGCTTCTTTTCGATCGCACCGTCCTGCGTACCTACGGCACAGATCATCTTACTGCCTCTCGCCTCCAGCGCTCCCAGTCTCATGTCCTATCTCCTCCTGCTAATCCGTTCCCCATATATCCCCGTTGATTTCATCCGTTTCGGGCTCGCAGCTCTCTCTCTGCCTCTCGCTTCTGATCCTTTTTCGCGATCGTCTCTCTCTTATCATAGAGCTTTTTACCCCGCGCCAGCCCGATCTCCACCTTTACCAGACTGTCCTTAAAATACACCCGCAGCGGCACCAGCGTAAAACCTTTCTCTGCCACCTTGGCAGACATCTTATTGATCTCATAGCGGTGTACCAGAAGCTTTCGCACACGCAGCGGATCTTTGTTAAAGATATTTCCCTTCTCATAAGGGCTTATATGCATATTGTATACAAAAAGCTCCCCCCGGTCAATCCGTATAAAGGATTCTTTCAGGCTGCACTTGCCCATGCGCAGAGATTTCACCTCCGTACCGGCCAAAGCGATACCGGCCTCATAGGTATCCTCAATGAAATAATCGTAATAGGCTTTTTTGTTATTGGCTATCAGCTTGATTCCTTCCTTCTTAGCCATCCTCTTCCTCCTTTACCCCATCTTATCCAATCCATTTTTGATCTCCCACGGCACTGAGATCTCCCGCCCCGCACGCCGGCGCACCGTGCCTGTTCCTGAGACGCAAAAAAGAAAACAGGGTTCATTGCTCTGACGGAAGACCGGATGCCCTCCTCCCGGCAAAGCAATGAACCCTGTTACTTTTCGTAATCAGCCGAAAACAGGGAGATTCAACAGCAGGGACAATACCATGAATGCAACCACCAGGTATTTCGTCACCTTCTCAATCTTTCCTTCCGCAGAACGATTCTTATTCTTATTCCAGAAAGTCTCACCGCCGCCGCTGATGGAGCCGGACAGACCGCCGGACTCGCCATCCTGAATCAATACAATGCCAACTACCGCTATGGATACCAGAACGAATACTATGGTAAGCCCAATTTTTAAAGCTGTCATCTCTATACCTCCTATAGTCAAACAGGATAAGCATAGCATATTTCAAAAGGGATTTCAACCAAAATTTTCAGATTACGGTGCTTTTCCAGGAAAAAGGATTCTCATAGACCGCGTCCTGTCCCAGGCTGTCCGCGATACGGGACAGCTGGTTATACTTGGCGGTGCGGTCCGTGCGGCAGGGCGCTCCCGTCTTGATCTGCCCGGTATTCATAGCCACTGCCAGATCTGCGATAAAGGTATCCTCCGTCTCACCGGAACGGTGGGATATGACAGCCGTATAGCCGGAGGATTTTGCCAGCTCCACCGCTTCCATGGCTTCCGACAGCGTACCGATCTGATTTACCTTGACCAGAATGGAATTGGCCGACTGCGTCCGGATCCCTCTTCTCAGGCGCATGGTGTTGGTCACGAACAAATCGTCCCCCACCAGCTGGACCTTGCCGCCCAGACGCCGGGTGAGCACCTGCCATCCATCCCAGTCCTCCTCATCCAGCCCGTCTTCGATGGATACGATCGGGAACTGCTTCACCAGACCTTCCAGATAATCGACCATCTCATGGGCGCTGCGACGCACCGGTACCCCGGCCATGGTGCTCTCCCCCGGGAAGAGATACAGACCTGTCACCTCGTCATACAGCTCACTGGCCGCCACATCCATGGCGATGGCCACATCCCGGCCCGGCCCGTAACCGCTCTTTTGGATCGCATCCACCATAACCGTCAGAACCTCCCTGGCATCCTTCAGATTCGGAGCAAATCCGCCCTCATCGCCCACGGCTGTGGAGAGCCCTCTCTCCTTTAAGAGGATCTTCAGCGTATGATAGATCTCCGCGCACATCTGCAACGCTTTCCCGAAATCCGCTGCCCCCACCGGCATAATCATGAATTCCTGAAAATCCACGGTATTATCCGCATGGCAGCCGCCGTTTAAAATGTTCATCATCGGCACAGGCAGACGACAGGCTGCTGTTCCTCCCAGATAGCGATAAAGCGGCAGTCCCAGCGCTTTAGCCGTCGCGTCCGCGCAGGCTAAGGACACCGCCAGCACCGCATTGGCTCCCAGCCTCTTTTTATTTTCCGTGCCATCCGCCATTCGCAATAACCGGTCAATCTCTTTCTGATCCTGGGCATCCTTTCCCATGACAGTGCGGGCCAGCTCCGTATTGATATTGCGTACCGCCGTCTTTACCCCTTTTCCCTGATAGCGCTCTCCTCCGTCCCGAAGCTCCACTGCCTCAAACTGTCCGGTGGAAGCGCCGGAAGGAACGCCGGCCCGGCCCCGTATCCCGCACACCAGCTCCACCTCTGCCTCCACGGTAGGATTTCCGCGGGAATCCAGGATCTCTCTGCCTCTCACTTCTCTGATTCTGGTCAATTCTGACATAACTGCCTCCTTATCTTTCTGGCTCTATCCGCCAGAAGCCTTCCAGGGGCAGTATGGTCAGAAATGGCAATTTTTATTCTTCTCCGTAGATGTTTTGGCGGATGAACGCTTTATTGACCTCAAAGTCCACCTCCAGCACCGATTTCCCTCCGATACTTGCATTGGAATAGCTGCCGGGAACCGGTATGCTGCTGGAAACCGTCTCGTAGCCGGCCAGACGGAAAATCTGCAGGCTCAGCTGCCGGCACTCCGCCTCGGTCAGGTTGGTGGTCAGGTTCGGCAGCAGATTATTGATGAAGGTAAACGGATTCGTCAAAAGGGCCTTGGGCGCTCTGCGCATCACTTCAGAAAGCACCTTGCGCTGCCGTTCGGTACGTCCGAAATCGCTCCCGATATAGCGGATCCGGCAATAGGCCAGCGCCTGAGGTCCGTTCAGATGCAGCATACCGCTGGCAGCGCTGTCCAGATAATCGGTTCCCTCCGGCCTTCCCTCCAGATTATTGTACTCGGTGAGATACCCGTTCACATACCCCACCTCATCATTGCTCAGTTCCAGATCCACTCCCCCCACAGCGTCCACCAGATTGGCAAAAGCCTGAAAATTCACCTGGATGTAGCGATTGACCTCCAGATCCAGATTCTGCTTTAGCGTCTCCATCAGAAGCTCCGGGCCTCCGAAAGCATAGGCCGCATTCAGGCGGTTCCCCTCTCTGCCCGGGATATCCACATACATATCTCTGAGAAGAGACATTATATGTATGGTCTTTGTCCTGCTGCTGATGGACAGAAGAATCATCGCGTCGGAACGCCCATCCTCCCCCTGGGAACGGGAATCATTGCCAATCAGGAGAATATTAATCACCCCATCCTCCTTCATGGGTTCATTCGTCAGGGATTCGACCGGACTGTAATTCATCTTTCCATAGACCTTACCCACCGCCCAGTGCCACAGGCCCACGACCAGAAGAGCCACGATCAGCAAAAAAACCAAAAGACGTCTGAGGCGGGATCTTCTGCGCTTTCTGCGACGGGGCCGCTTCGGCTTCTCCTCCTCATACTCCTCCTCTTCTTCGTAATCTTCATCCTCCTCCCAGGAACTCCTGCGGCGGATATCCTCGTCCTCCTCCTCATACCGCTTCTTCGCCTTCTGTCGGAGAGCTGTCTCTTCCTTACCGGCAGGGCGGGCCGCCCTCTTCACGGAGCCTGACTGCACGGCAGCCTTCTGCGGGGACGGCTTCCGGGAGGACGGCTCCCGAGCGGCGCTCTCCCTGCCTGCCATATTCGCCTGCACGGTACGTCTCCGGGAAGACGGCGGCAGCATATCGGTTCTGATCTCATGCCGCCCTTTCTCCACCGACTCCTGCCTCGGTATCCTCTTTCCCGGCTGCGGCTCCTGCGCTCTCCCCCCCGATTCCGGTTTTTGCATCCTTGCTTCCGGATCCGGCCTCTGTCTTCCCGCTCCGGTCTCCGGCCTTTGTAGCCCCTCTCCCTGCTCCGGTCCCTTCGTCTCACGCTGAGGCGCCTGCCAGCCCGGGATCGCTCCTGCTTCGGCAAGCCCATCCATCTCTCTCTCCAAAAACTGCTCCAGACCCTGTCCGATCTGCAACTCCAATTCCTGGTCCATCTCTCTGTCCATAATCTAACCTCTCTGATATCTGATCGCAAAAGGCAAGCGCCGCCTTCTGCCTGTCTGTTTTCATGTTTTGTCCCATGATACCACAGAGTGTTCAATCTTGTAAACAGGATTAAAAAAAGAGTAAGAAAAATGACTTATCTAATTATGGCCTCCAGCCAACCGCTCAGGGAAATCTCCAAAGAGGGTTTTATGACTGGATATCGAACATGGACATTGGTTTTCTGAAGGTATCCTGTCCATCCAGACAGGTGTCTGTCAGATAGCCCTTCTCCCATTCAGAGAGTCCCTGGTAATAATACAGTTTTTTGGTATCCTCAATGATAAACGGAATAAGCCCGAAACGCAGGCACTCCTTTAATGCTATCAGCCTGTCGACTCTGCCGTTGTCATCCTGGAATGGATGAATGCGTTCAAACGCATAATGGAAGCGAATGATATCATTAATCGTGACGGCAGCTTTGACTTCATATTCAGAAAACAGAACCTTCATGCGTGGAGTAATCTCTTTCGGCTTCGCAGCTTCACGGCCGCCGACCATATTGGCTCTTTTCTTATGATCCCCAACGGCAAACCATGCAAGCCAGGAAGCCTTTGTACTTTGCTTCAAAATGTGGTGCAATTCTTTGATGATATCCTCGGTAAGCTGCTCTTGCGCCATATCGATACACAAGTCAATGGCCTGAAAATAATTGACCGTTTCGATAATATCATCTCTCTGAGTATTTGAAGCAAACGGTTATCCGAAATAGTCTGCCATAGTTCATCTGTGGAACAGCTGAAAAAACAGCCATTTTTTCAAGAACATGATTGACGATTTTTTCTTTATTAAAAAGGTTCTTGACAAATTTGTCTACATTGTGTAGTCTATATATGAGACTACACTATATAGACAGGAGGTTATACTTATGGCAGAAATACAATTAGGGGTTGTGGAAGCTCGTTTTGCGGACATCATCTGGGAGAGAGAGCCAGTCACATCCTCCGAACTGACAAAGCTGGCTGCGGCAAAACTCACCTGGAAACGGACAACCACACACACGGTACTGCGCCGACTCTGCGACAAGGGCCTGTTTCAAAACAATAACGGCACAGTAACTTCTCTTGTATCCCGGCAGGAGTTCTATGCCCGTCATAGCAAGAAGTATGTGGATGAGACCTTTGCGGGTTCGCTCCCCGCCTTTCTTGCCGCATTTACCAGTGAGAAGAAGCTGACAGCCGAGGAAATTACCGAGATTCGTGAACTGATCGACAGGGCAGGTGAATAATATGAGCGATATATTCCTGAAAACTCTGAACATGAGCATTGCCGCAAGCTGGCTGATTCTGGCGGTGGCGCTGCTTCGATTCTTGTTGAAAAAGACACCGAAAGGGATGAGCGTTCTTTTGTGGGGTATTGTCGCTCTGCGGCTGGTGGTTCCTATCTCCTTCGAGAGCGCATGGAGCCTGATCCCCAGCGCCGAAACCTTCAACGCCCATAACATCCGGTATGAAACGCCCGTCATCAGCAGCGGCATTCCCGCTGTCAACAATGTGGTCAATCCCATTCTCGGCGAGACGTTTCTGCCAAACCCCGGCGATAGTGCCAACCCATTCTATGTATTCATCCTCGTTTCTTCGGTAATCTGGCTCATTGGTGTCGCCGCCATGCTGTTATATGCTGTGATCAGCTATGCACAAGTACACCGAAGCGTTGCGGAAAAAATCCCCTATGAGGGAAACATCTTTCTGTGCGACCATTTGAAGTCCCCGTTTATCCTGGGATTGGTCAGACCCAAAATCTATCTGCCATCCGGCATGGGCGCCATGGAGTCGGTGATTGCACACGAAAAGGCACATTTGACAAGGCGTGACCACTGGTGGAAGCCCATGGGATTTCTGATTCTGGCGGTTCACTGGTTTAACCCACTGTGCTGGGCGGCCTATGTACTGCTGTGCCGGGACATTGAGCAGGCCTGTGATGAAAAGGTCATCCGGCACATGGATTTGGACGGAAAGAAGCAGTACTCCACCGCCCTGCTGGAGTGCAGTACCCAACGGCGACTGGTAACAATTTGCCCGCTGGCCTTTGGAGAAATTGGCGTAAAAGAAAGAATAAAAAATGTGTTGAATTACAAAAAGCCGACCTTCCGGATTGTATCCGTTGCGGTTCTCGCCTGTGTTTTCGTGGCGATATGTTTTTTGACAAATCCGGTAAAAACAGAACCAAACTCCCCAAATACAGAACGTCCGGCTTTGATCATGAACGGCGATGCCTATGTCGCCCCATATATGCCAGTATCCAGCTTACCCTATGGCTACCAGTCTGCCGGCAGACTGACGGGCGAACAGGCAAACAATACAGGGCTTGAAGGCATCGAGTATTTCATTCACCCATCTGAAGCAGAAGATTTCTACACGTATCAGGAGTGCGCAACGCCCATTGATCTCAATACGGTGGACTCTGAAAAACGTCAATGGGCCTATATACGCTGGATACAGGTAAAGAATAACAGGATTGAAAACCGAAAATTGACCCTTGATGATGTGGTCATGCTGTCACAAAAAGGAGACTCGCTTACCTGGTCCGATTTTGGGCGATATCAGGGGCAGGATATTGGCTCAGGTCTGTACATCATGCGCTACGAGATCGACGAGCTCTTCGAGGTTTTGATTGGCGGCGTTCCGGGCGAGACGCCCATGTATATCTATCTGAAGGTCAATAATGAGGCGGATGATAGAATTGATATCCGTACGGAAAATGTTTCCACATTCATAGCGGCGCACAGAAATGATGTGCCTGGGACTGCTGAACCAAAACCTGACGGCATCAGTTAATGTTATATCGTTTATAATAAATCCCACTCCAAGCCATAAAACCCCCGCCATAAGCATCAACTAACCCCACGCAGACCCACAGCAGGCTGCCCCTTGCAGGATATGGGGGGCAGGCGAAAAACAGCCCGGTTCCTGTGGGTATTCCCGGCCGGACCCTTTACAAACGCCGGTCCTTGGTGAGCGGGGAGCGGCAGCGCCGCGCGAACCTAGTACCGCTGCGTTTGTAACGGAGCGAGAGCGCGTCCGGCCGGGAATACCCACAGGAACCGGGCGTCCCTCTCCTCTCCCCTCCCTCTCCTGCAACCAGCCCACCCTTAATCCAGCAGCAGCTCATCTATCCTGGCAAATTCATACCCCTCCTCTGTCAGCCTGTCTATGATCTGCAAGGCTGCCTCCACGGAGGTTTTATATACGTCGTGAAGCAGTATGATATCTCCGTCCTTCACATTTTTCAGCACTGCCTGCACCACAGCCTCCGTATCCTGGCGTTTCCAGTCCAGGGGGTCCACGCTCCAGAGCACTACCTGCATATCGGTCAGACTGCTTAAGTTTTTCGGCCAGGAACCAAAGGGCGGTCGGATATAGACGATGCGGGACCCGCAGATTTCCTCCAGCATGGTGTTGGTCTCGTCGATTTCCTCACAGGCCTTCTGGCCGGAGAGCCGTGTCAGCTGCACATGGTTATAGGTATGGTTGCCGATCAGATGTCCCTCCTCTGCCATGCGTTCCACAATCTCCTCATGGCCTTCCACATTGACACCGATCACAAAAAAAGTGGCCTTGATTCCCCGCTCACTGAGGCCGTCCAACAGCTGCCCCGTGTAAACCGGATGGGGCCCGTCGTCAAACGTCAGAGCCACCACCGGAGCGGATCCGTCCGGACGGCCGGATGTTTCCAGTCTGTCCATATACCCTTTGTCGTTTCTCTGTACCAGTGAATCCTCTGCTGCTGCCTGTACCTGTCCTGTTCCCTGCCGCCACAGCATCCCCAATAACAGAAAAAAACCTGCCCCATACAGCAGGGAGAAAAAAAGTCTGCGCATCCTGTCTGCCTGCATTCTTTTCATTCTCTATACTGTATGGGGCAGGTTTCCTGTTCATGACAGAAACTTTCTGCAAAGAATATTCTGTCATGCCTTCTCTTTTCTGCAAAATACCGTTATTCCGCACCCTGCGGACATAAGAATCCGCCTGTTTCATCTATATTTCCCAAAAAAGAACCGCCTCTGTCCTTAGAGGCGGCTCCGCTTTTATGTCTGATTTATTTTGTCATATATCCGGCCTAATCCCACTCTCTCTGATCCGTATGGAGCAGTTCATGGGCCTTATGGGACATGGGCGCTCCCAAATACTCCTTGTAGAGCGCCTGGACATCGGGATTTTCATGGGAATAGCGCAGCTTATCGGCAGCATCCAGCTGATACAGCTTTGTCGCACGCACAGACGCTCTCTCCTCTCCGTCCTTGATGGGCTGACCGCCGCCGCCGGAGCATCCTCCGGGACAGGCCATGACCTCCACAAACTCATACTGGCATTTGCCGCTGCGCACATCTTCGATGAGCTTTCTGGCCTCGCCCAGGCTGGAGACCACGGCGCAGCGCACCTGATTGCCCGCCACCTCTACCGTCAGCTCCCGGCGCTCGGTCAGGCCGCGGACTTCCTTAAATGCCTCGGGCTCGATATTCTTACCCATCAGTAAGAAGTAGGCGGAACGCAGCGCCGCCTCCATGACGCCGCCGGAGGCGCCGAAGATCACGGCCGCGCCGGTGCCGGTACCCAGAGGGCTGTCAAAGGGCTGTTCCGGCAGGTCTGCCACATTGATATGGGCCATCTGCACAAAGCGCATGATCTCTCTGGTGATCATGACCATATCCACATCCGGCGTGGAACCGTCGGCGCTCATACAGCTGACGCTGCATTCGTACTTTTTGGCGCTGCAGGGCATGATGGAGATCACACACAGTTTATCCGGCGACACACCGATCTTCTCGGCGAAATAGGTCTTCGCCACAGCGCCGAACATCTGCTGCGGCGACTTGGCTGAGGACAGCTGAGGCATCATATCCGGATACTCGCTGCGCAGGAAACGGACCCAGCCGGGGCAGCAGGAGGTAAACATGGGCCACTGATAGCGGTCTTTGTGAGACAGGCGTTCGATCAGCTCGCTTCCCTCCTCCATGATCGTCAGGTCTGCCGCAAAATTCGTATCAAACACATAGTCAAAACCGATCTTCTTCAGAGCTGCCACCAGCTGGCCGGTGGTTACCTGGTCACGGTCCAGTCCCAGGCTCTCGGCAAAGGCAGCCCGGACTGCCGGCGCGATCTGCACCACCGTGGTGATCCCGGGGTCATCCAGCGCATCGAACACCGCATTCCCGTCCCTGCGCACCGTCAGAGCGCCCACCGGACAGTGGGTGACACACTGGCCGCAGGCAGCGCAGCCCGCTTCACGGATAGGCAGATTTTCCCGAATGTGGATCGTGGTGCGGTAGCCGGTATTGATGACCTCCCACACTCCCAGTCCCTGCACCTTCTCACAGATATTCACGCAGCGCATACACTTGATACATTTGGACGCGTCGCGGATAATCGGAAACGTATCGTCCCAGCTGTACTCCTCGCACTCCTTCGGGAAGGGTACGCTCAGAATGCTCATACGGCCGGCGATATCCTGCAGCGTGCAGGTGCCGTTGCGGGAGCAGACCGGGCAGTCCTGATTGTGCTGTGACAAAATCAGCTGTATGGTCGTCTTGCGGCTGCGGCGCGCCCGGGGACTGTTGGTCTGAACCACCATCCCCTCCTCCACATAGTGATTGCAGGAGGTGACCAGCTGGTCGGAGCCCTCCACCTCCACCACACAGATACGGCAGGCGCCTATTTCGTTGATTCCCTTCAGATAGCAGAGACGGGGAATCTGAATTCCCACCTGCTCCGCCGCTTCCATGATCGTGGTTCCCTCGGGAACCGTCACGGCAATTCCATTGATTGTAGCGTTTACCATTGTGTCGTCCTCCCTCCTTTCAGTGAACCATATCCATAGTAGTCACAGCGCAGACAGCGGGAAGACTCCTGGCACGCCTCTTCCTCACTCATGCCCAGCTCTACGCCCTCGAAATCACATTTACGCTCACAGGCTTCCCTCTCCACCATATTCACACGGCCGCAGGGAAGACGATTATGTATGTAATCCGCCGGAATATCCACATCACAGCTGATCATATGCTTATAGCCCAGGAAGGCGTCGATATTGGCTGCCGCCACCTTGCCGCCCTCGATGGCGCGGATCACGGTGGCCGGGCCAGTCACACAGTCGCCGCCGGCAAACACGCCCTCTTTATCCCGGATCATCCCGTCATCCAGAGCGCCGATCACGCCGCGGCTGACCTGAATTCCGCTGTTTTCAAAGTGCTTGTAATCAATATTCTGGCCGATAGCTACGATCACCCGGTCACAGGGAATGAACTGCTCCGGTTTGCTGGAATCCTTCGGCGACGGACGTCCCTTTCTATCGCAGGGTCCTATCATCTGTGGCTTCACCCACAGCCCCTTCACGGCTCCATCCTCGTCCTTCTCGATCCGAAGCGGCACCATCAAAGGCTTGATCTCCACGCCTTCCGCAATGGCGCTCTCGATCTCCGCTGCCAGGGCCGGCATATCCTCCTGGCGGCGGCGGTACACGATAGAAGTCTTCGCCGCGCCCAGACGCACCGCTGAGCGGGCACAGTCCATGGCCACGTTGCCGCCGCCCAGGATCACCACGTTTTCTCCGGCGAAATCAGGGAATTCATCGTGACCGATCTTATTGAGCAGATCCACTGCCGAGACCACATTCTTTGCGTCCTCGCCCTCGATCCCCATCTTCTTATCCACATGGGCCCCGATGGCGATATATACCGCGTCATACTTAAGAATCAGCGCCTGGATCGTGATATCCCGGCCGATCTTCGTTCCTCTCTTTACCTCCACACCCAGAGACAGAATCGCGTCGATATCCTCCTGCAGTTTTTCCCTGGGGAAACGATAGCTGGGGATACCGTAACGCAGCATACCGCCTAACTTGGGCTTCGCCTCAAAGACAGTCACCTTATGCCCCATCAGGGACAGATAGTACGCCGCACTCAGGCCGCTGGGACCGCCGCCGATGACAGCCACTTTCTTTCCCGTCGCCGGCGCGCACTGCTCCACCGGCACATCCTTCGCATAGTCCACTGCCGCCCGCTTGATCCCCCGGATATTAATGGGGCTGTCAATGATACGGCGGCGGCATTTTCTCTCACAGGGATGCTCGCACACATACGCGCAGGTGGTCGGGAACGGGTTATCCTTGCGGATCAGACGCACCGCATCCTCGTAGCGCCCTTCTCCCACCAGCGCCACGTATCCCGGGATATCCACGCTGGCCGGACATGCGTCCACACAGGGAACGGATATCTTCGTGGCATCGATATAACCGCCGTTTTCGATATAACGAACATAGTCGTCATAGCACTCCGTAACCCCATTGTAAATCATCCGCGCCGCCTCATAACCGATGGCGCAGTCCGCCGCCTCATAGATATCCTTGGCTGTCTTGCGGATCAACTCCAGCGTATCCACCGTAGCTCTGTTTTCCAGCACATCTGTCAGAAGGTTCTGCAGCTGTCTCAGCCCGATCCGGCAGGAAGCGCATTTTCCGCAGGTCTGTGCGTGACACATCTTCAGAAATCCCAGATGAAAATCAGCTGGACAGGAATCGATAGCGCCGGCTATCATTCGCCTCTCCAGCACCTCATACATCCGCTCCACGGATTTCTGGACTGCGTCAGATTTCTTGATCTCTAATCGACTCATTGCAATCCCCCATTTCTTGGTTTTTATTCTTATCCGGTCAGGCCTTTCCGCTCTCACCCGGTCTGCGGCGGCTCTCCGGTTAAGCTCTCTTCACAGTCTCAGACATGAGCATTCTCACCGGTCAAATGAAAAAACAGTCGCACCGGTCAATAGATATAACCTCCGTGTGACTGTCCTCCTTCAGCCGGTTCCTGATCCTATGTCTGCCTGTATCCTTCCGGCGCCAGGATGCTCCGGCATACCGTCTCTATCCCAGCTTGGTTCCGCAGTTGGGGCAGAATTTAGCTCCCGCCGCCTTCGTCCCGCAGTTGGGGCAGAAATTAACGCCCTGCGCACCGTTTGACGAAACAGCCTGCGCACCCTGGTTCATCTGATTCATCATCTGCTGTCCCATGGCCATGCCCATCTGCATCTGCACCATATCGGCCGCGGCACTGCCGTTTCGGCCGCCCTTGCCCATGGAATCCACCACACCCATCTGCTGGTAGCGGTTCATATCCCCCACCATGCTCTGAGCCGCCGCCTTCCTCTGCATGCTGGCTACTTCTTCGGGATAGGATACGCTGGAAATGACAAAATCGGTGATACCAATGCCGATCTTCTGCATCTCCATATCCAGATCCTCACAGATCCCTCTGGCAATATCGAAAGCGTTGGCCTGAAGGTTAAACATATCCTTGCCTTCCTTTACGATCCACTTCATCAGAAGCTGGCTCACCATGGAATCCACTCTCTCCCTCACATCGCCGATGGCGAACTGCTTCTTCACTCCGGCGATCCTCTCGATCAGCACCATATGGTCCGCCACATAGCAGTTATATGTACCGAAAGCCCTGATGGGCAATCCGCCCGGCAATCCCGGAGCCGGCAGGTTGATGGCATTCTTCGTTCCCCATTTCATCGGGACTTCCTTGGTATTGATAAACAGGACCTCGGCGCGCATCCCTGAATTAAAGCCGAATTTGAATCCCTTGAGAGTGCTGAGGAACGGAATGATCTGGGACTCGATATCGTAGCTTCCCTCATCGCGGAACACGCCTTCCACCCGTCCGTCAGCCATAAAGATGGCATCCTGGCCCTGACGGATGATCAGCTTGCTGCCCTTCTTGATCTCATCGTTATTCCATTTCCAGAACAGAATATCATCGCGATATTCCTCCCACTCCACCACGTTGGCCATCTGGCCGCCGAAAATTCCCATCTGTCTGTCCTCCTTACTCTTTATGATCTGCCTGACTTCGCCGCCGTCGGATCCTCTGTCCCGGCTGCCATGCTCTCCTGCCCGTCATACTTGTTCATCAGAGCCTCCAGCTCACTGCCGCCGGTCCTTCCTTCCAGCTCTGCCATCGCCTCGGCTCTGTCCATGGCCGCCTGGGCCCCGGCTTCCAGCCCTGACAGAGAGCTGCCGGCCTGCCCTTCGTTTAAGCGGTTCATGGATTCCATCAGTTCGGCCGCAGCCAGCTTTGCCTTCACCGCATCCTTTCTGGCCGTGATTTCGGAAAGCTGAGCCTGCGCCTTGTTGCAGAGATTCTCCGCCTGGGCAGTATACCCGGCCGCCATATCCCGTGCCGAAGTCAGCCTCAAAAGCTCCTTTGACAGAGACGCCTTCTTCTCCAGAAAAAACCGGGCCTCATCATCGCGGTCCTCGCCGGCTGCTTTTGCAGCATAGCGCTCCATCTTACGGATCTCCTCCTCACACCGGGCGATCTCCCGCGCTCTCTTTTCCTGCGCCGCCTGCACGGCCCCCGTCTGTGCCTTCATACTCAAAAGCGCCTCCTGCATCTGCCTGACGTAGCGGTCCAGATCGTCGGTTTCCCGTTTCCGGCCGCCGCCAAACAGAGAACAGAGCCAGCGCCATATTCTTTTTAACAGTCCCATATGAAATCTCCCCTGTCCGTCTCTGCCGCTCTCATTACTGTCATTATAATATATATACAGGCTATTGTCCAGTATTGTCGAACAAATGACAGGAGGATGTAAGCTGCCCCAGCGCCGCGGTCTCCTCCTCAGACAGGGGCCGGAATTCCCCGGGTCCAAGGGCCGGATCCAGCGCAAGCGGCCCCATGGACAGCCGTTTCAGATACAGCACACGGCTGCCCACAGCCTCCGCCATCCGCTTGATCTGGTGAAAACGTCCCTCCCGAATCGTGATCTCCACCTCCGAGACCGGACCGCTCCTTATGATATGAAGCCTGGCAGGAAGCGTCGGTCTCTCATCCCCGATATCCAGCCCTGCCTCGAACTCCCGCACCGTTTTGGCAGCGACCGGTCCCTCCAATCTGGCATAATAGGTCTTATCCACATGCTTCTTCGGATGCAGGAGCCGGTGGGCCAGCGCACCGTCATTGGTAATGAGCAAAAGCCCTTCCGTGTCCTTGTCCAGCCTTCCCACCGGAAAAAGGTCCTTCCGGCCATCTCCGGCAATCAGATCCAGAACCGTCTTCTCCCGCCTGTCCTCCGTGGCCGAGACGCAGCCTGCCGGCTTATTCAGCATATAGTACGCGAAAGGCGCATAGCCCACCGGTTCTCCTGCGTGGGATACCTGATCGTCTTCGGGATCGATCTTTAACTCCGGTGTCTTTACCGTGATGCCGTTCACCTTTACCATCCCTTTTCTCACATCCTGTCTGATCTGGCTGCGGCTTCCTCTTCCCATATCCGCCAGATATTTGTCCAGACGCAGCTGTCTCATTTGTCTGCTCCTCCTGCCCCTGCCGGTCCCCGCCGGCCCCTGAAGTCTCTTCCTCTGCTATCTCGCAATCTTAAATACCGTGGCCTCCGTGGCAAAGGCCTGCGCATGGTACAGCACCAGCAAGTCAGTGACGCCATATTTCTCAGCCACCGCCTTCAGGCTCATATTCAGATACCGCAGATCTGCCACCACCACCCGGTCATAGTGTCCGGCAGCATAGGGAATCAGGCAGTTGGCAAAGGAATCCTTCACCACTAAAAGAACTCTCTCGGGGTCCTGTCCGCTCTCCTTATCCCCCGGCTCCAGCTCCACGATCCCATCATTGCCGCCCAGAAAGACCGCATACTGATCCCGGGTCTTTAAAGCCTCCCAGTTATAGAAGCCCTCCTCCCGTTCGGTCAGATTGCGGATGCGCGTCACTTCCATATCGGTATCGTACACGGAGATCTCGTCGGCGCGCCCCATCCCGTGAAGCCGGGACCAGGTCGTCCCCAGGAAATCCTGTGACACCACCTTGAGACAGCTGTCCGCCACAGGCGTAAATCCCATACTCTCTGCCCAGGCTTCATAGGCATAGAAAGCCCCCAGCGTCGTCCAGTGATGGTCAGTCCGGTAATATATATATTCTTCTTTATGAGCCGCCAGCACCTCTTCCATATCTATACAGCTCTCCGGGCCCACTGCCTCCTCCACCGCTTTCAGATAGCCGGACTGGTCATAGCGGGGGCAAAACGCAGGAAGCAGGTCTGTGAGAATCTGGCTGGCCGACGGCACCAGCATCACACGCACATGCTCCTGTCCCAGCCTCTCACTGTAATCCTTCACTGCTTCCGCCAGAAACCGGATATTGTCCTGCGCCCGTTTTGTCTCAAAATCAGACGCCGGATAATTTACGATCAGATATCCCTCCCGGGCCAGCCACACGCCCTTTGTCTCCGTCTTCCCCAGAAGCGCTTCCACACCGGTCTTCAGACCGATCCACTCATCCCGCACCGGAAACTGATCCGTGATATATTTTTCGTAGTCCTTTGTAAAGCTTCCGTCAAACAGAGCTTTTAAGGAAAACTCCGGACGCGCTGTCAGAAAGCGGTTTTCCGTATCGGAATACTGCCGGTCCGGCTTCATGAAGCCCCACAGCATACCGCCATAGATCAGCGCCAGGAACATCGCCACAGGAATCCACACTGTCTTTTTCTTCATAATGACCTCCTGCACTAGAACCGAAAGTATAGGAACGGATTATAGCTGGCATCCACCAGATACGATGTACACAGAATAAAAAGGACCGCGCCTGCTCCGCTTGCCAGAAGCTGCCACACCGTCTCGGCACATCTCTCTCTCAGGTACAGAACCGCCCGCTTAGGCCCCGGCGTAGACCCCAGCACACACAATCCTAACAGTACGCCATAATTTCGCAGAAGGTACAGGGTCGTCCCATCCCACAGCCCTGCCCCGCCTCCGGCCATGGCCCGTAAATAACCCGGACCTCCGGCGCCGTCCACACTGGCAAAGATCACCCAGCTGACTGCCACAAGCGCCAGTGTGTAGAGTCTGCCCATGGCCGGTGCACGCTCCAGCCATTTTAATAAAAACATCTTCTCCAGGATCAGAAATACGGCAAAATAGAGTCCCCACAGCAGGAAATTCACATTGGCCCCGTGCCAGATTCCTGTGAGCAGCCACACCACCAGAATATTGCGCAGCTGTATCCCCAGCCCCCGGCGGTTTCCTCCCAGGGGAATATAGACATATTCCCGGAACCATGTTCCCAGCGTTATATGCCAGCGCCGCCAAAATTCCGTAATGCTTCGGGAGATATAGGGATAGTCAAAATTCAGCGGGAAATGAAACCCGAACATCAGCCCCAGTCCTCTGGCCATATCGGAATACCCTGAGAAATCAAAGTAGATCTGAAGACCGAAAGCCGCCGCACCCAGCCAGGCTGTCGCAGCCGAGAGCCCCTGCGCGGTCATCCCGGAGACGGTATCCCACAGAAGCCCCATATTATTAGCCAGCAGCACTTTCTTGCCCAATCCTGCCAGAAAGAGACTCACGCCCGCCCCAAACAGCTCCGGATTCTCCCTCCTGCTTCTCAGCTCCTCTGCCACTGTCTGATACCGCACGATGGGACCGGCGATCAGCTGCGGGAACATCGCCACATAAGCCCCGAAATCAATGATATTGCGCTGGGTGGCAGCCTGCCCTCTGTAGATATCAATGCTGTAGGACATGGTCTGGAAGGTATAGAATGAAATACCGATGGGTAACGGCAGTTTTGTAAGAGGAATCGCCAGCCCCGTAAAGCTGTTCACAATCCGGATCAGAAAGTCCGTATATTTAAACACACCTAAAAGCCCCAGATTCACCACCACCGAGGACAGAAGCGCCGCTTTCGCCCGCTTTTCTCTCCCCTTGCTCAGAGCCTTCTCAATGATCTGGCCATGGGTGTAATCCACTGCTGTGGAAAAAAGCATCAGTACCACATAAACCGGCTCTCCCCATGCATAAAAAATGAGGCTTCCCAGAAAGAGGATGGCATTGCGCCAGCCCCGGGGCGCCGCAAAATAGAAAAAAAGCATCAGCGGCAAAAATCGAAATAAAAAAAGAAGACTGCTGAAAATCATAGAACGATTGGTTTTCCTTTCATGAGTAATCCGTCACTCCCGATATGCCCCGCGCAAAAAAGCGATCTCTCCGGCATATCCCGGCAGTTCATTGGGCGTCTCCAGGAAAAACGGAAGCTTCCGAAGCTTCGGATGGTTGATGATCCGGACAAAGGTCTCTGCGCCCAGGGAGCCCTCTCCGATTTTCTCGTGGCGGTCTTTATGGCTGGCAAAGGGATTCTTGCTGTCATTTAAGTGGATGGCCCGCAGCCGCTCCAGGCCCAGGATCCTGTCAAACTCCTCCAGCACCTCATCCAGGCGGTTTACGATATCATATCCGGCGTCATAGACATGGCAGGTGTCCAGACACACTCCCATATGCTCCGGCCAGCGCACCCGGTCGATGACCGCCCGGAGCTCCTCGAACCTGCTTCCCACCTCGCTGCCCTTTCCGGCCATAGTCTCCAGAAGGATCGTGGTGGTCTGATTCTTTGTCATGGCCTGATTCAGGCAGGCAGCGATCAGCTCCACAGCCGCCTCCATCCCCTGTCCCACATGGCTGCCGGGATGAAAATTATACATCTGTCCCGGCAGCGCCTCCATACGCTTAAGATCATCCGCCATGGTCTCCCAGGCAAACTCCCTGGTCCGGCCTTCCCTCGCACAGGCATTTAAGGTGTAGGGCGCATGGGCCAGGATCACAGGAAAGCCATGGGCTATGGCATACTCCTCATAGGCCCGGATATCCTCATGATCCAGCTCCTTCGCCCGGCCGCCCCGGGGGTTGCGGGTAAAAAACTGAAAGGTGGTGGCCCCGATGGATACGGCTTCCTTTCCCATATGAAGGAATCCCTTCGACGAAGACAAATGACATCCGATGGTCAGCATAGAATTCCCTCCAGCTTCAGAAGATACTCCTTGATATCCAGCCCGCCTCCGTATCCGGTCAGACTACCGTCTGCCCCGATGACCCGGTGGCAGGGAATCAGAATAGCGATCGGGTTATAATGGTTTCCCATCCCCACGGCCCGGCTGGCCCCGGGTTTACCGATCTGGGCCGCGATCTGCCCGTAGCTGCGGGTCTCCCCGTAGGGGATCGTCCGAAGAGCCTGCCATACCTGCATCTGAAACGGCGTTCCCTCCGGCTTAAGCGGCGCCGTAAATTCCCGGCGCTGCCCGGCGAAATACTCCGTCAGTTCCCGGTGGACCCTGGCCAAAAGCTCCGTCTCCGTGTCCTGCGCTCCTGCTTCCGCCAGAAGATAGCCTGCCTCCTCATAGCTCAGCTCTCCCCGCCGCCTGTACGCATCGGGCTGGCTCTTACCTGCCAGGCTCACCGCCGTGAGAAAGCCGTCTCTCTCCACCAGACGGAGCCGCCCCACAGGGGACTCATATTCCCGGTAATAGACCCTGTGGGAGCCGCTCCGTCCGGCAGATCTTTCGCTCTCCCCTTTTCTTTTGTTATCCATATCATACCTCTTTATCTGTTTTCTATACGGAAAGCTCCCGGATCACCTGTCCGTCGATCAGCACACAGAGTACCCTGGTGGACACCTCAAAGGGACTTCCGTCCGTAATCACAATATCTGCGTCCTTACCGGCCTCCAGAGAGCCCACCCTGTCTTCGATTCCGATGTGTCTGGCCGGATTGATGGTGATCGCCTGCAGCGCCGCAAAGGGGTCCATGCCGGCCTGTACCGCCAGCCCCGCGCACAGAGGCAGATACTGCTGGGGAATCACCGGTGAATCGGTGATGATGGAGACCTGGCAGCCTGCCGCGGCCAGCACGCCCGGAGTCGTCCAGCTCTTATTGCGCAGCTCAAATTTCGAGGCGTTCGTCAAGGTCGGTCCCACGGCCATGGGAACACTCTCCTTCGCCAGCTCTTCTGCGATCAGATGACCCTCGGTCACATGCTCCAGCGTGATCTTCACACCGAATTCTTTCGCGATCCGAAGGGCGGTAAAAATATCATCCGTGGCATGGGCATGGGCTTTCAGAGGCAGTTCTCCCCTAAGCACCGGCTGCAACGCTTCCAGCTTCATATCAAAGGCCGGCTTTTTCGTCACATCATCTCCGGCCGCCGCCAGCTTTTCCCCGTATTCTCTGGCCTTATAGAGCATCTCCCGCAGTTTGGCCGCGGTGGACATGCGGGTCGAATTTCCCTTATCCCTGTAGCAGCGCTTGGGATTTTCCCCAAAGGCACATTTCATTGCAATGGCTTCCTTCACAATCATATGTTCCACACGTTTTCCCACGGTCTTGATCGCCGTAAAGGTCCCTCCCAGCACGTTGGCGCTGCCGGGTCCCGTTGCCACACAGGTGACTCCCGCCTCCGCGGCCATGGCAAAGGCCGGGTCCATGGCCTTCACTCCGTCGATGCCTCTCATCTGCGGACAGGCAATATCGTTCATCTCATTGTAATCCATACCCTCGTAGCCAATACCATAGCCGTCCAGCCCGATATGGCAGTGCGCCTCCACAAAGCCCGGATATACCGACAGACCGCCGGCATCGATCACCTGCATATCCTTCCCGGGAATCTCCTCGCCGGCATGCAGGATCTTCACAATCTTTTTTCCCTCCACCAGGATGTCTCCCTGAAAAGGCTCCCGGTCCACTCCGGTGTGTATCATACCGTTTTTAATACAAAGCATCTCTTTATCCTCCTTAAACGCATTATATAGAGAAAAAAGAGGCACAGGTCCTCCCATGCCTCCTCCTTTATCTCTTCTGCCGCCTGTCTCCTACGCCCTAAAATACAGAAAGGTAAACAGCACGCTGAACAACAGGTACACCGCTCCCACGCGCAAAAGAAAACGACAGGGAGTCTTCTTCTCTGCTCTTTTCAGCTTATAGTCCTGATACGACTGAATCCTGGTGTCGCGCAAACGCCTGGGCTTTAAAAACTGCAAGCCATATCCCACCGCATCCAGACCGCCCTCCCCTGACACGTAGACTAAGAGTCCTACGCCGGTGATCATGACGCCGGGGACGAGAAAAGCGTCCGACAGATACATGTAGCGCTGGGCCAGGCCAAGGCCCGGTCCGAAAAATCCGCGTATGGTCAGAACCCACAGGACAGCCGCCGCTCCCAGAAGTGCCGGGATCAGATATTTTTTCATGCCGCTCAGCCTTCCTCCACAATCGCCTTATACTTCTCAAACTCTTTGAGCGTACAGCGCACCGCGTGGCCCGGACAGACCTCCCGCAGCTTCGGCTCCTCCGTGGTATACTCGTGATCCACCAAAGGGTTATAGCGGATTCGCTCTCTCTGCTTCTCCGACTCCGGATCCGGCAGCGGTATGGCCGATAAGAGCGATCTGGTGTAGGGATGGAGCGGATGACGGAACAGCTCGTCCGAATCTGCCAGCTCCACCATGTTGCCAAAATACATCACGCCGATCCGGTCAGAGAAATATTTCACCACCGACAGGTCATGAGCGATAAAGAGTATCGTCAGGCCCATAGTATTGCGCAGATCGTTTAAGAGGTTGATAACCTGCGCGCGGATCGACACATCCAGCGCGGAAATCGGCTCATCGGCAATAATCAGCTCCGGATTCATGATAACAGACCGGGCAATACCGATACGCTGGCGCTGACCGCCGGAAAACTCGTGAGGATAGCGGGACGCATGCTCCGGCACCAGCCCCACCAGCTCTAACATCCGGTAAACCTCTTTGTCAATATAAGCCTTATCCTTGATCCCCTGGATCGTCAGGCCCTCTGAGATGATCTCCCGCACGGTCATACGAGGGTCCAGGGAGGCCACCGGATCCTGATAAATCATCTGGATCTTTGTCACCAGACGGGAATTTTTCAGAGCGTGGCTCTTATGCTGATGCTCTCTGCGAAGCTCCGCCTTCTCTGCCTCCGGCGCTGCGGCGATCTTCTCCTCGTATTCTTTATCTAACTCCGCCTTCGCCTCCCTGCGGTAATCCTCGTCACAGTGTTTATTATCGTATTTGGCTTTGGCGATCTCGCTTTTCAGCTCTTCAATACGGTCATTGCACTCCTTGATCTTCTGATCCTTATCCGCATCGCTGCCTGCGGACAGCTCTTTGATCTTTGCCCGCAGTTCGGAGATCTCGCTCTGATAGCAGCGGGTGCCGGCCACAATGCGTTTGCCCTTGAAGTACACGCTTCCGCCGTCGGCATCGTAGAGCTTGATGATCGTGCGGCCTGTGGTGGTCTTGCCGCAGCCTGATTCGCCCACCAGGCCAAAGACCTCCCCCTTCCTCACTTCAAAGGAGACGTCGTTTACCGCTTTTTTCTTATTCTTGCCCTTGCCAAAGAACATGGAAAGATTCTCTACCTTGAGCAATACGTCGTTATCCTGTCTCACACTCATTGCGCCTCACCTCCCCGCATCTTTTTCATCTTCTCAATCCTCTCCGTGATCACCACCGGCATCTCCACCTTGGGAGCGCTGGGGTGCAGGAGCCATGTGGCCGCGTAATGGGTGTCGCTGATCCGAAACATGGGAGGCTGCTCCTCGAAGTCAATCTGCATGGCATATTTGTTTCTGTCGGCAAAGGCATCTCCCTTGGGCGGGTAAATCATATTAGGAGGGGTGCCGGGGATAGACTCCAGCTTCGCCGTGGTCTCCAGATCCGGCACGGAGGAGAGCAAGGCCCAGGTATAAGGATGCGCCGGGCTGTAAAATACATCCGCAGCCGTGCCATACTCCACGATCTTTCCGGCATACATCACCGCGATGCGGTCCGCCATATTGGCCACCACGCCCAGATCGTGGGTGATGAAGATAACCGACAGGTTTCTCTCTTTTTTCAGATTATTGATGAGCTCCAGGATCTGTGCCTGAATCGTCACATCCAAAGCCGTGGTGGGTTCATCGCAGATCAGGATATCCGGATTGGCCGTCAGCGCTATGGCGATTACGATACGCTGGCGCATACCGCCGGAAAACTCAAAGGGATACTGATTAAAACGGCGTCTGGGCTCGTCGATACCCACGCTCTCCATCAGCTTGATCGCCCGCTCCTTGGCCACGGCACGGGTCACCTCATTGACCGATTCCTGAGCCACCTCTTTCAGATAGTCTATGATCTGTGCCGCACGCTTTTTAAAATCCCCCTGCTCCACTGCTTCGATCTGCCCTCTGAAATGAGCAGCCATCTCACGGACGGTATCCTCCATCTCCTGTCTGACCGCATCCAGATCCACATAACTGGCAGGGATCACACCCCACTCCGGCACCTTGCCTCTGGCAATGATCGCTTCATGCTTCTTCGTCTCCGCAGCAAAGCGCTTCGCTTCCTTCTCGTTTCTCCTGCCGCCGCTAAAATACAGATCCGCCGTATAGTCCATGGAAGAGGCAAAGGTATAGGTCAGGCTGTCTTTAGCCACCTCCAGAGGGTCCAGACACTTAAGGACCGCCGGCTTCATCAGCTTAAGGGACGCGTCCACCGCCGCCTTATCCGGCTTATCCGCAAAGACCGGCAGCTGCTCCTCCAAAAGCCGGATGGCGTTCGTCCGCTCCTTATTGGTCTGCTCCGCCGAGTATCTCACCGCCTTCTCCACCTTTGCAACGAAGGCGTCCATATAATCTGCCGTAATCTTATCGTGGGTCAGCCGGTTCAGCTCGGCCACCGGCATATCCGGGATATTGCCGTCCACATAGGTCAGATAGTAACCCAGCGTAAAGGTGTTGGGTTCTTCAAAGGCGAGAGCCTCCGAGAGGATCTCCTCCATTTTCTTAAGGGGCTCCAGGCAGGAAGTATAATCCCCGCTCTTCTTTCCCGCCGCCACGCCGCTCTTCACTGCCGCGGCCGCCGTCTCCAGCTCCGGGGCTCTCTTTCGGACCACGAAATGGCTGCACGCCTTCTTCGCCGCCTCCTGAAGCTCCGCCGCATCCTCGCCGATATCCTTCATGGCCTTATTGCTGATACGCAGGGACATATTCTGTGCCAGATCCTCGGCCTGCTCCGCCGAAGCATAGCTCTCCGAGTAGACAGCCTGCAGCTCGCAGTGCTTTAAGCTGAACTTCTTAAATTTGGCGATGTCCTCCTCCGCCCCGGCTACGCCGGCACCGGCCATACGCTCAGACAATGCCTTAAACATGGTTTCCAGATTTTTCTTATTCTCACGGCGGGACGCCTTATTCTTTAAAAGCATGGCCTCTGTCAGCTGCGCTCCGATACGCATGATCGGATTCAGGCTCGACAGGGGATCCTGAAACACCATAGAGATCTTATCGCCGCGGATATGGTGGAATTCCTCCTCGGTGATCTTTAACAGATCCTTATCCCCATAAAGGATCTTACCGCCCTCCACGATGGCGTTCCCGGCCAGGATTCCCATGATGGCACGGCTGGTCACCGACTTACCGGAACCGGATTCTCCCACGATGGCCAGCGTCTCTCCCTTATACAGGTCAAAGCTGATATCTCTTACAGCCTGTACCTTGCCGCTCATGGTCTTAAACGAAATCTTCAGATCTTTTACTTCCAGTTTTTTCTCTTCTGCCATTATTCATCAGCTCCTCTCAGGGAAGGGTTGAACGCATCCCGCAGTCCGTTTCCAAACAGGTTAAACGAAATCTCCAAAAGCGAAATGAAAATCGCCGGGAAAAAGATAACATGCGGATAAGTGGACAGATAGGCCCGTCCTCCGGCCAGCATCGTACCGATGGAGGTCAGGCTGGAAGTCTCCAGGCTGATGATACCCAGGTAGGACAGCATGGACTCCTGGAAAATTACATTCGGGATGATCAGGATCGTACCGGTAATGATCGTACCCAGGGAATTGGGCAGGATATGCCGGAAGATCAGTCTGGAGTCTCTGGCCCCCAGCGTCCTGGCCGCCAGGACATATTCCGAATTCTTAAAGCGGTAGAACTGGGTTCTGACGCGGGAAGCGATCCCGATCCATCCTGTCAGCACAAAGGCAAAGAGCAATGACCATACCGGTCCCACCTTTGTGGCCAGATGCATCTGGAACAGGGTAGCCACCACAATGAAAGGCACCGAGGCCAGAATATCAGAAATACGCTCCATAAACAGATCCACTGCCCCGCCGTAATAACCTTCCACGGCGCCGTAAGCGATACCGATGATAAAGTTGATAAAGGATACGGAAATAGCCAGAATAAAGGACAGCCTCGCTCCGTTGGCCAGACATACCAGGATATCCTGGCCATGCTGGTTGGTCCCGAACAGGAACATGGGCTCCACTCCGTTCTTATAGTGATAATACTCCTTATAGAGCAGTCTCACATGGTAACCGGACTGGTTCTTGACCGCGTAGACAAACCAGGTGTTGCCGTCCTCCCCGCCGTCATCCGTGGCCAGGCGCAGGCTCTCATATCCGGCCCGGTTCTTGTTCTCCGAGGTCAGGTAATTCGCCACATAGACCGGATTGCCCTCCTCATCATGATGGGCCGATCCCCCTGCCGTAGCCGTACTGTTATCCGCCAGCTCATACCACAGATTCGCCGAGCTGGTGACGGCGATAAAGTTGGTCTTATAGTTGGCCGGCATGGGATAGATCACCTGCAGCCCCGTCTCATTCTGATAGGCCTGCAGAGCTTCATACTCTTCTTTGGAGAGATCGGCATAGATAAAGCCCACCTTATCATAGCCGTCCACCTTGATATTATAAACCGCATTGCCCGTATTGGCATCCTGAGTAACGTTCTTTACTTCCTTGACCGCACTCTCCCCGTATTCCTGGCCGATGGAATTATAATACTCATATCCGGCCTGAGTCTCCGTCTGCATCTTGCAGCCGTCCCAGCCCAGGCCGGCAAAAAGCCGGCTCTTCGGGGTCATCAGTGCATAGTAGCCGTCCCTGACCGTCACATCGTAATCCGATACGAAAGGAACAATGATCGCAAACAGGAACAGGATCATAATGATGACAGCCGCCGCCAGGGAAGACTTATTCTTTTTAAAACGAAGAAACGCATCCTTAAAATAGCCCACCGGCTTTGTCTCAAATTTCTGATCCGAGATCTTCTCGTCCCGCTGTGCCAGCGTGAATTTCTCAGCCGGTATCTCCGATATATTTTTATATGCCATAATTATCTCTCCCCCATCTTGATGCGCGGATCAATGAATCCATAGCTTAAATCGACCACCAGACCTGCAATCAGGCCCACCAACGTGTAAAACAGGGTGTCTGCCATGAAGAAATTGTAATCCCGCAACTGTATCGACGATACGTACAGGCTGCCGATGCCAGGAATGGCAAAAATGTTTTCGATAATCAGGGATCCGCCCAGGATACCTACAAACATGGATAAGATCATGGGAAGGATCGGCACCATGGCGTTGCGCATGGCGTGACGGACGATGGCCTGGGACCGGGTCAGCCCCTTGGTTCTGGCTAAAAGCAGATAATCTCCTGTCAGCACCTCCGACAGCTCCGCCCTGGTAAAACGGGTCAGGCCGGCCACCGTGCCGAAGCCCAGCGACAGGATCGCAGGAAACATGGAGACAAACATGGCCCAGCTGAAGAAGGTGGTCGACTCTCTGGAAGCCACAGTCAGAGAAAACCAGCCCGTCTTAAAACACAGAAAATACTGTACGATGAAAGCGTACACATAGGAAGGCACAGAAATAAACACCATAACCGCCGTGGATATGAAGTGATCCTGCCATTTATTCTTTTTTAAAGCGGCATATATGCCGAATATCAGTCCCAGTGGAAGTGACAAAAGCAACGAATACAGATTAACGACAATCGTGTAAGGCAATTTATCCAGCATGATCTTCGCGACCTCCTGACCCACATACATCTGTTCGCCCAGGCCAAAGTCACCGCTCTGAAGAATATGCTGCCAGTACAGTCCGTACTGTACCATGATCGGTTTGTTATATCCCATGGCCTCTCTTCGGGCCAGGACCAGCTGCACATCTCTGCCCTGCTGCTTCACTGCAGGCAGAGGAAGCATCTTGACGAGCACAAAGCACATCGTCATAATCACGAAAAACGTGAGTATCATCAATAAAAGTCTTTTAATTATATACTTTAGCATCGGCGTCCCCTTTCTCTCCGGTCTGATAGTAAATACGACCGCAGGCGTATCGCCGCCTGCGGCCGTAAGACGGTCAGTTTACGTTATTTTTTCTGTTCCCTCCGGATCAGAATCAGTAACTCAGACCGGCGGCTACCACATCCTTCCACTCGTCATCGCTGTAGTTGAAGGTCATATAGCGAACACCGCCAAAAGCTGTCGTCGTAGTGACAAAGGTATCGGAACCGTAATTGATCTTCTGAGAGATCAGACTGGCCACATTCCTGTAGTACAGCGGAATCACCGTATAGTAGGACAGATACGCATACTCCAGCTGACCGAAGGCAGCAGATCTGGAATCCGTGTCATAGGAGGCGAAGGGCGCCAGGGTATTGCTGCCGGAGCTGATGGTGGCCGTCAGGTCGCCGTCAGCCCATCTGGCCCAGGTCTGCAGATCGCTGGTGTAGGACACGCCGTCGATCTCAATGGTCACATTGACCTTCTTCGTATCGAAGCCGTACTCCTGCTGATTGCCGCTGCCGTCCGCCGCGTCAGAGTAGCACTCGTACAGAAGGGTGTAAGGCAGGGAAGCCGCGCCGCCCCATGTGGAGAAGATCATGTCCGTACCGCCGGACTGAATCGTGTCATAGTAGTCCTGGTCTACCTTCATGACCATGGACACCTTGCCGTCAAAGCCGGTACCCTTGCAGGCATTCTGCAGGGCCTCGTTCAGATAGTTAAACATCTGTACATAGACATCGTCGGAAGCATATACGCTCAGAGTGATCTCCACCTTGGAATTCCCGTCATAGGAACCGTCGGCCACACACTGATCATAAGCCAGCTGCATCAGACGCTGCGCTTCTGTCATATCATAGCCGGTGATGGCCTCATAAGCCTCCTCCAGCGTATCGAAGTCGCCGTCCTCACCCCAGGTCAGGCCGTACAGCTTCACCAGAGCCTGCATACCGCCCTCGGAATCACGATAGCGGGAGCCGGTCACAGGATTCGCCAGATACAGATAATTCAGCAGGCCATGGCCGGCGGAACCAGCCGTGGTGTAGGACGCCGCAAAGGTGTTTCTGTCGATGGCCAGGGAGAAGGCATGACGGAAATTCACGTTCTCCAGAACCGAGACTCCTCTGGAAGCCAGGGACGCGCTGTCGGTATTGATGGACAGCTTCGTGGTGTAGGACTGAGGCTCATAGCGGATGTAATCGCTGGTGCCATAGGAAGCCATATCCTCAGAACTCAGGGACACGCTGTCCAGCTCGCCGTTTAAGAAAGCCAGAAGGGCCGTGGCCTGCTCCGGAATCACCTGCACGGAGATGATATCGGTCTGATACTGTCCCAGATGATTTCCGTCAACGTATCCATACCAGTTCTCATTGCGCTCCATGGTATACTGCTTATCCAGCTCGAAATAGGTCAGCTTGTAAGGGCCGTAGGACTGAGAAGTCTCCACGCTGGTACCGTAGTTTGTGGTGATCTGGTTCACCGCGTCGGATCCGGCTTCGACCTTGTTATTGTTGGAGTCATAGTAGCTCTTGCAGGACTCCCACAGTTCAGGGTGCAGCAGATAAGCGGTGGAATTATTGTAGCACACATTGTAGTCCGGGTTCTCAATGGGAGTCGTATAGATAAAGGTCAGCTCATAGTCGCCGGTCTTCAGGATACCCACGTTGTCAAAGCTGTAATTATCCTCGTACTTCTCCATGGTGCCAACAAGCTCAGCCGCATTGGCCTCGTAGGGGCAGCCGGGAGCCAGATAGGTGTCAAACAGATATTTGCCGGATACAAACGCCTCGTCGGCCGTCTCGTCCTCCACAGCTGCGTCCCGGACCTGCTCTTCATCCGTAACGGAGGCGTACTGTCCGCCGTCGGGAGCCGTCACGTTCCAGAATCCGGTCATGTCCACATACAGGGTGGAAACGTCGCCGCCGCCGTCAATGAACTCCTGCACGGTCATCCCCAGAGGAGTAAAGGCGTTCTGGCCCTGGTACACATAGTTCTTCGCGCCGTATACCGCTACGCTGCCGGCATACATGGAGTCGGCACGACGGTTCTTCATAATGGGATCCAGCATCTCGCGATAGGAGTAGATAAAGCTGTCCGCATTGATGGGCGTGCCGTCTTCCCACTTCAGATCCTGGCGGATCGGGATACGGAATGCCTTCGCCGTATCGCCCTCTTCCACTCCGTAGGAGCCCACGTACTGGCTGGTCACATCCTCGGGGAAATCAGCCGCCATCTCACAGATGATGGAGTCGCCGTCCCGGTTCTCATTCAATGTGAACGCATAGAATCCGCTGGAAAGATAGTCCAGAATAGCGGCGTCCTGATTGGTCTCCCAGTTGACAGGATCCCATTTCATATTGGTGGTACCGCCGGTATAATCATTCAGGGTATATACCTTCTCATCGGTGTAATCCTTGCCTGCGATACCGGCATACGGAGTATGATTCACCTCACCGCCGTCCGCGTCGCCCTGTGTCATGCTGATGGGATCGCCGGTCACAGGGAAATACTTCTGAGCGGCCTCTGCTTCACCGCTGTTATCTCCCTGAGTGGAATCAGCCGGCGACGTCTCATTGTTGCCCGCCGCCGCGGTGGTAGCCGCGTCCGTTCCCGGGGCCGCTGTCGTCTGGTCTCCGCCTCCTGAGCAGGCCGCCAGGCTTAAGACCATGGCCGCTGCAAGAAGAAGAGCCAACATTCTCTTTTTCATAAGATATCCTCCTTGTTTTTTATATATATAAGCACAAAACGATCCGGTACAGTAACAGACGGCCTGTCTGACAGGCCGTTCTGTCGTCTCGCCGGATCCGGGTTCACCGGAAAGCGGATTTGTGCCGATATATCAGTGTCATCGTTCCGCCATCCTGCTACGGACGCCGGACAGATATATAACTGTTTTGTCCATTCTGTACAAAATTATTAATTTTAATGTTTTATCATTATAAAGCACGGAAGTGCGATTGTCAACTGTTTTTTCGTGAAAATCCCGCCTGTGCCGGAAACAGTAACGACACGCCTGCGTCTGATTCCCGTTTCTTAGAATCACTCGGACCAGTTATGATACACGGCCTGTACATCATCGTCGTCGTCCAGCAGATCCAGCGTCCTCTGCAGGTACTTGACGGCGTCCTCATCATTTAACTCCACCCAGTTCTGAGGCACCATCGTCACCTCGGCGCTCATCATGGGAATCTTCTCCTTCTCCAGCGTTTCGCGGATCTGACTGAATCCGTCGGGATCCGTATAGATCTCGTAGCAGTCCTCCTCCTCGCTGAAATCTTCGGCGCCGGCATCCAACGCGATCATCATCAGCTCGTCCGGGTCCATCTCGCACTCTTCCTTGTCCACGATGATCTGTCCCTTCTGATCAAACATAAAGGACACGCAGCCGGGTGTGCCGATATTTCCGTTTCCCTTGGTGAAGGCGCTGCGCACATTGGCCGCGGTGCGGTTCTTGTTATCTGTCAGCGTGTCCACAATGACCGCCACGCCTCCCGGGCCGTAGCCCTCATATGTAATCTTTTCATAGTTCACGCTGCTTAAGTCCCCGGCCGCCTTCTTGATGCCCCGGTCGATGGTATCATTGGGCATATTATTGGCCTTTGCCTTTGCAATGACGTCGCGCAGCTTGCTGTTATTGGCCGGATCTGCCCCGCCTTCCTTCACAGCCACGGCGATTTCACGGCCGATCACCGTAAAAATCTTTCCCTTGGCCGCGTCGTTTTTCTCTTTTTTGTGCTTGATATTGGCAAATTTGGAATGTCCTGACATACATATCTCCTCTTCTATCCTTCTCGTCCATGATTCCTGAGTATTCTAGCATCTTTTGAGACAGGTTTCAACAGGAAAATCACGGATCTTTTGCAGGTTTTGCCTCAGGAACCGCCCGCACCATCTGGATCATCTTATTCTTCACCTGGATGATATGGAACAGATACCCCCCATATGTAACCGTCAGCTTCTCCCCCTCCGCCGGGATCCGGTCCAGTAAAGAAATCAGCAGGCCGTTCAGCGTGTCATAATTTTCATCGCAGCTGATATGCAGCCGCTCGGCGACCTCATCTAAAGGCGCCATTCCCTTTAGCATATAGGCTCCGCCTTCCAATGCGGTGATGTAGACCTGCGCTTCGTCATACTCATCCAGGATATCCCCCACGATCTCTTCCAGAATGTCCTCCATTGTGATCAGCCCACAGGTCTGTCCGTATTCATCCACCACCAGAGCCATGTGCTGCTTATCCCGCCGCATCTCCTGCAGCAGCACCCGCACGCTCCTGGTCTCCGGCGTAAAATGAGCCTCCCGCAAAAGCCCCGGGATCTGCCCGATCTCCTCCCCGTCATGCTGTCCTCCCTCCCGGCAGATCACGGCATCCCGCAGATACAGTATGCCCCGGATGTCGTCAATATCCGTGCCGTAGACAGGAAAACGTGAATTATTTTCGCTGAGGATCACATCCACCGCCCTGTCAAGCGGCGTACCGGCGCTGATGGCCGTGATATTGCGCCGGTGGATCATGATATCCTTCACCTCGGTCTCGCTCAGCTCCACGATATTATTAATCATCGCGGCCACATCCGCTTCCAGAAGCCCCTGCTCGTGCCCCTCCTGTACCATGGTGCGGATATCTTCCTCCGTCACATTGTCATCCTCTGTGTGTATTCCCAGTGCGCGCAGAACTCTGCGCAATGGACTGCCCTCTTCCATCGGTTTCTTCTCTTCTCCTTTTTGAAAGTCTTGGCCGCAGGCCCATGCCGGCCGGCCCTGCTATCATCTTATCATCTGCCGCTCTTTTCGTCAATATCCGTGGGCGTATGTATCCAGGCTTAAACTGACAAAAAGCGCCTCGTCCACCTGGCGCAAAAGCCGCTCGTCCAGGTGACATATCTTTTCCCTGAGCCGCTGCTTATCCACCGTGCGCAGCTGCTCCAGAAGGATCACGGAATCCCTCATCATATCGCAGTCCCTGTGGGGCAGTTCCACATGGGTGGGAAGCTTTGCCTTGTTCATCTTTGATGTAATCGCCGCGCAGATCACCGTGGGGCTGTGCCGGTTGCCCACATCGTTCTGTATAATCAGCACAGGGCGGATTCCTCCCTGCTCTGAGCCCACCACCGGCCGCAAATCTGCGTAATATACATCTCCTCGTCTGATAGTCATCTGTCACACTCCGATCTCTGTTTTCATTTCCATTTACCGTAAGTATTTCCAGTCTCATCGTGCGTATTCAGCTATCAGTAAAAAATATGCCCCCTTTTATCCTATGAAAGGCTGCGCGTCCATGTGAAGGCTCACGCTCCCTCCCCCACCGCCGAAGCCGCGGCGATCTCCTTTGTGTGAGAGATGGACACCCAGATCTTCTCTACCCCCAGCTCCTGCTGCCTCTTTCTGGCTCCGGCATACAAATTCACATAGGGCCGGCCCGCCTCGTCCCGCAGCACCTCGATATCTGCGGGGCCAAAACCCGAAAAGCCTGTCCCCAGCATCTTGGCCACCGCCTCCTTGACAGCAAAATTCCCTGCCAGAGAGGCAGGGAGACGCCTGAAACATTCCTGTTCCTTCACCGTATAGACATAGCGCAAAAAGGCCTCCGACTGGCAGGCCCTTTTCACACGCTGGATTTCAATGATGTCGTTTCCGATCCCCCGTATCATATATGCCCCCGGCGGCCGGTCACTTCTTCGCCGCTTCCGCTAGCCGGTAGGACAGCTGCATCAGACTCTCGGACAGATGCACATTCTCCACCACCACACCGGCCGGGACGTCCAGATCCACATGGGCAAAATTCCAGATCGCCTTGATCCCGTTGCTCACCAGGATATCCGCCACCTTCACCGCAGCCTCCCTGGGAATCGTAAGGACAGCGATCTTGATATCGTTATTCTGCAAAAAATTCGGCAGCTCATCAATATAGAGCACCGGAATATTGCGCACACGGTTGCCCACCTTATCCGGATTCACATCAAAAATCGCCTTTGTCACAAACCCCCGGTTCTCAAAATTCTGATAATTGGCCAGCGCCCGGCCAAAGTTGCCGCAGCCGATGATAACCATGCTGTTCTCTCTGTCCAGACCCAGGATTTTCGCAATCTCCTGGTAGAGGTACGCCACGTTATAGCCGTAGCCCTGCTGGCCAAAGCCGCCGAAATTATTCAGGTCCTGGCGAATCTGAGAGGCTGTCACATTCATCCTGATGCTCAGCTCCTGGGAGGAAATTCTCTCCACGCCCTGGGCCATCAGATCTCCCAGATATCTGTGGTATCTGGGCAGCCTCTTGATCACCGCATTTGAAATTTCTTTATTCTCCACTGTCGTACTCCTTCTCGCCTCACGGCCGTATTTTCTCTTTTTCCGCTCGCAGGCCCCATAGTATCTGTAAAAGGATCCGCACTACGCGTTTCCGATTCCTTACCGGACGAAGGCCGCCAGCCCTGATATCGTATTATTATACTTGTACCAATTTCCGCTGTCAACCGCTTCCCGCCGGCAAAACGCCGGGTTGATAAATTTTAACAATCTTTTCATATTTTAGACATATCTGAACCGGTTATCACAGCACGACGAGAATTTCTATCCTTTGGAGCCCCGGAGCATCGGATACAGATCCCGGTTCACCGGCTCATAGAATCTCTTACGGATCTCCTCTCTGTCCTGCGTCTGCCCCAGAAGCCACATCATCTTCGTCACCACCGACTCCACGGTCATATCGCAGGACTGCAAAAGCGTCGGAAAGCTCATCGCCCTGCGCCCCACCTCATAGACGCTCATATCGCTGCCCTCAAACAGGGCCTGAGTCGCCACCACCACGATCTTCCCCTGATCCGCCAGCCTCTCCACCTCCGTGAGGAAATTGCGCCGGTCCACAAAGGGGACGCCGCCGACCCCATAGCTCTCGATCACAATCACATCATAGCGGGCGCCCACATATTCCAGAACATCCGGATTCATACCGGGGATCAGCTTTAACAGAAATACCGAAGGCCGCACCTCCTCGCAAAAGACCGGACCGCCCGGCCGCACTTCCTCCGAAAAATACCGGACCACCCGGCCATCGTAGATCAGAGCCGCCGGCGGATGGTTCACGCTCTCAAAGGCATCGTAGCTTTTACTCTTCACCTTGCGGGCCCTGGTGCCAAAAATCGCCTTGCCGTCAAAGACCAGATAAACCCCTGCCATATCCTTCTCGCAGGCCAGAGTAAAGCTGTCTGTCAGGTTCTTTCCCGCATCGGTGATCCCATAGCCGATGGGCTTCTGCGATCCGGTCAGCACGATAGGCTTGTCCGCATTCTGAATCAGATAAGAAAGCGCCGAAGCCGTATAGGCCATGGTATCCGTGCCGTGGGTGATGACAAAGCCGTCATAGCCGTCATAAGATTCCCGGATCACCCGCACCATCTGAACCCAGTTTTCCGGCTGAAGATTGGTGCTGTCAATATTTAAAATCTGCACCGCATGGGGATTGCAGATCTCCCGGATCCCCGGCACCGCGTCCAGAAGCTCCTCCGGCTTCACCGCCGGCGACAGCCCCTCCCCGCCCTGAGCAGAAGCGATGGTTCCGCCGGTGGCGATCAGGAGGATCTTTTTCTTTTCTGTTTCACTCATAAGAAGTACCTCTCTTTATTATTATACAGGTTAGGGGGAGGAGGGGGAGGGACGCCGGAGGAAGAGAGCCTTCCTGGCCGGACGCGCTCCCGCTCCGTGCAGGAGGCAGCGGCTCTAAGTTCGCGCTTCGCTGCCGCTCGCGCTCACTAAGCGCCGGCGTCCTGCAAGGGTCCGGCCAGGAAGGCTCTCTTCCCCCGGCTGTATCCCGCCTGCCTCCCCAAAAGCGCTGTCCCTCGCGTCCGCCCCTCTACCCTATCGGCTTCCGGTCAGCTGTTTTGCCTGTTTTACATGCATCCCGCCTCTTCATATCATACCTAAGTGCTAAAATTCTCGTAATATTATTAAGGACAGAAAAACTTTAAAATTTTCTGACCTGTGATGCTATTCTTTTAAATGATATGATTTTCCACATAACGTTCCTGACTATATTATTTATCCTTTGATACTTTGAT
>JAAVZR010000026.1 GCA_022791755.1 Lachnospiraceae bacterium | reverse complement strand
CTCATCTGGAGATATTTCATCAGCTATTGGAATAACCGGAGGATCTGTTCCTCTAATGGAGGTCTTCCTCCCATGATAAAACGGCAGCGATACTATGATTCCCTGAAAGAAGCAGCATAGGATACAAAATTCTTGAGGAAAATGTGTCAACTAATCTTGACAAAATCACAGACCTTGTTTTTCCTGCAAAAGGGTTCTAATCCATTTCGGGCTTCCCCTACAGGCGGCAGGTCGAAAATAAGGTTATGAAAGGAGGTTCTGCCTAAATCCCTGAAGGAACAAAAATGCCGCAACCCTTGAAGTTACGGCATTCCAGCGTCCCCGAGAAGATTTGAACTTCCGACCCCACGCTTAGGAGGCGTGTGCTCTATCCAGCTGAGCTACGAGGACTCAAACGATATAAAATTTATGAAAAGAGCTTTTTTCCTCCCCGGACTCGGATGACCTGGATATAAGAAAACAGCCGCTCTGTCCAACTGAGCTACAAAAACAGAAATCCTATAGAAAACAAAATACTCTGTGAGAGCACCTCTCACACCAGCTATTACATTGTAACCGTAATTACTCAAAAAGTCAACCCTGTTAAAACATTAAAAATTTTACCGGCCATATTTTACCATCCACCTTCTTACAGTATTTTACCCATTCTTTCCTCCTGCACCAGCAATCTCTCTTCATGGTTTTTCTCTCATGGTCCATACTAAAATCGGAGGTGATAATCATGAGCGAAAAAGATCTACTTTATATCGAAGATGCGCTGGGACATGAACAGATACTGAAAAAGCAGTGTGAAGAAGCGGCCAAGAATCTCTCGGATCCGGATCTGCGCAGCTGTGTGGAACAGCTCAGTACCAGACATCAGGAAATCTTTGACCAGTTCTATCAGTTAGTGTAGAACCACATCAAAAAGTATTAACAGGAGGTAAACCATGGAAGACAAACAGGCGATGGAGAATATCCTGCTGAGTGCCAAGGGCGTCTGCGATCTCTATATGCACGGAGCATTGGAGGCATCCGATACCAGAGTCCATCAGGCATTCGACCGGGCTCTGAATGAGTCCATCTGCATACAGGATGATATCTACAAAAAAATGCAGGCCAAGGGCTGGTATCCCACCGAGCAGGTGGATCAGCAGAAAATTGATAAGGTGAAACAGAAGTTCAGCACATCCATGAGCTGACGGACACCCTTATAAAAGCGACAGGACTGGGAAGCATGATGCTTTTCCACGGTATGAGCTCTCTGCAGAATACTTATCCACAAAGAGCCCCCGGGAAACCACATTTCTTCACAGTCCTGCTTTTAAAAACATACTTTCCGCACTTTTACGGTCCACAGTTATCCACTACTCATCGAACTCCCCAAATCCCTGGAGCCAGATATCGCCCTTGAATCGTCTTCCTTCTTCCGGTATCCCCAAAAGATCCTTCTCATTGATTCCGATGGTCAGCTCCAGACCGTTACAGGCGATCAGCAACCGATAGACCTTCTCCCGGGTCCAGTAGTTATTCACCAGCTCAAAGCGGAGAATCTCCCCGATCACCATATAGCAGTCACACTCCACACCGGTGGGCATGAAACAGGAATCCACAATCGAATAAATATCTTCCCTGAGCATACGCCGGGATATCTGGCCGTACAGATTGATATCCTCCATGGTCAGACTTTCCATGGCCAGCTCGTCTCCGCTTCTGGCCGCCTCCAGCATTTTATTCCTGTTATGATTATCGGCGTTGAGCCGGGCAATCTGATTCTTCGTCTTCTGAATCGGCAGAAGGATCGTCCCCTGGACGGACAGACCTGTCAGGGAAAAAGCCTTCAGCGTAGAAGGAAGCTTTTTCTCCGCCCTCTCTCTGTAAAACAGACCATTTGTCAGAAAAAAAATCAGAGAAGAACCCAGCCGGTACTCCTCGCTGAGCACCGTATATGCCTCCCTATCATTCATTCGACGGATAAAACCGCTTTCCATGACCGTCAGAGACTGGCCTTCCATATAGGGAAAATAGTACTCCCTCACGAATTCCCCATCCTCCGGACGGCGGTATCCGTGAATGATCACACCCATCCCCTCTCCCACCTCACAGCGCAGCTGGGCATAGGTCTTCTCATGTCTCTCCCTGTCCGGTCCCCCGTATGGAGGAGACAACTCCATACTCTCTAACAGGCGGACCTCCTGGGATTTGGTCTCGATCTTGCTGAATCCGATTGTTCTCAAATATCTGTGCACAATTCCCCTTTCAAAAACCGTATAACAGGATCACTGAATTACTGGATCAGAGTCTTGCCTCCCATGTAAGGACGCAGAGCCTCAGGAATACGAACCGAACCGTCCTCATTGAGATTATTCTCCAGAAAAGCGATCAGCATCCTGGGCGGCGCTGCCACTGTGTTATTTAATGTATGGGCAAAATACTTTTTACCGTCCTGTCCGGCCACGCGGATTTTCAGGCGGCGGGCCTGGGCGTCTCCCAGATTGGAGCAGCTTCCCACCTCAAAGTATTTCTTCTGTCTGGGAGACCATGCCTCCACATCCACCGATTTTACCTTCAGATCTGCCAGATCGCCGGAGCAGCATTCCAGAGTGCGCACCGGGATATCCATACTCCGAAACAGGTCCACCGTATTCTGCCACAGCCGGTCAAACCACATGGGACTCTCCTGTGGACGGCAGACCACGATCATCTCCTGCTTTTCAAATTGATGAATCCGGTATACGCCCCTCTCCTCTATGCCATGGGCCCCTTTCTCCTTGCGGAAGCAAGGTGAATAGCTGGTCAGAGTATAGGGCAGGTTTTCTTCCTTATTGACCGTGTCGATAAACTTGCCGATCATGGAATGTTCGCTGGTTCCGATCAGATACAGATCCTCCCCTTCAATCTTATACATCATCGCATCCATCTCCGCAAAGCTCATGACGCCTGTCACCACATCGCTGCGAATCATAAAAGGCGGTACACAGTAGGTAAAACCCCTGTCGATCATAAAATCCCTGGCATAAGAAATCACGGCGGAATGCAGTCTGGCGATGTCGCCCATCAGGTAATAAAAACCATTTCCTGCCACCTTGCGGGCACTGTCCAGATCTATGCCCTGGAAGCGTTCCATAATTTCCGTGTGATAAGGAATCTCAAAATCCGGAATCACCGGCTCGCCGTAGCGCTTTACCTCCACATTCTCGCTGTCGTCCCGTCCGATGGGTACGGAAGGATCGATGATATTGGGAATCGTCATCATGATCTTTCTGATGCGCTCCTCCACTTCCTTCTCCCTCTCAGACAGTTCGTTGATCCTGTCCGCATCGGCCGCTACCTGAGCCTTCACCTTCTCAGCCTCTTCCTTCTGTCCCTTGCCCATCAGAGCGCCGATCTGCTTGGACAGTTTATTGCGGCTAGCCCGCAGAGCCTCCACCTCCTGTTTGATATCCCGGTTTTCCTTATCCAGCTCCATGACCTCATCCACCAGAGGCAGCTTGGCATCCTGGAATTTATTGCGGATATTCTGCTTTACGATCTCCGGATTTTCTCTCAGAAACTTAATGTCAATCATTTCCTGTTCTCCTCGTTATCTTATTGTTTTCCAGGTCCCGGCCCTTTGGAGACGGTCCGCTTCCTTTCATTTCCCCTGAGGAAGCGGACCGTCATTTTTCTCTTCTACACGATTCCCTGTGCCTTCATCGCGTCTGCCACCTTCTCAAAGCCTGCGATATTGGCTCCGGCCACAAAATTGCCCTCCACGCCGTAGCGTAAAGCCGCGTCGCTGACTTTGGCATAGATACCTGCCATGATACCCTTCAGCTTCTCATCCACTTCCTCAAAACTCCAGCTCAGACGCTGACTGTTCTGACTCATCTCCAGAGCTGAGGTAGCCACGCCGCCGGCATTGGCCGCCTTGCCGGGCATGAACAGGATCTTCTTCTCCAGGAAATAATCCGTGGCTTCTCTGGTGCTGGGCATATTGGCGCCCTCAGCCACACAGAAGCAGCCGTTATCAATGAGAGTTTTCGCATCCTTCGCATCCAGCTCATTCTGTGTTGCACAGGGCAGAGCCACATCGCAGGCGATCGTCCAGATCCCTTTTCCCTCCGTGTACACGCTGCCCGGTACGGCGGCAGCATATTCACGGATCCGGCCGCGGCGGACTTCCTTGATATCCTTCACCACATCCAGCTGAATGCCGTTGGGATCATAGATGTAGCCGTTGGAATCACTGAGAGCCACCACCTTGGCTCCCAGCTCCTGTGCCTTCTCCGTGGCATAGATGGCCACATTCCCGGAACCAGATACTACCACAGTCTTACCATTCAGGCTCTTTCCTGTATGCTTCAGCATCTCCTCCGTGATATATACGAGACCATAGCCGGTAGCCTGTGTCCTGGCCAGAGAACCGCCATAGGTCAGCCCTTTGCCAGTCAGCACGCCTTCATATAACCCCCGGATCCTCTTATACTGACCATACAGAAAACCGATCTCTCTGCCGCCCACACCGATATCCCCGGCCGGCACATCCTGGTCCGCGCCGATATATTTGCACAGCTCCGTCATAAAGCTCTGGCAAAAGGCCATCACCTCTCTGTCGCTCTTTCCCTTGGGATCAAAATCCGATCCTCCTTTACCTCCGCCGATGGGCAGTCCGGTCAGAGAATTTTTAAATACCTGCTCAAATCCCAGAAACTTCAGAATGCCCTGGTTCACGGAAGGATGGAAACGCAGTCCTCCCTTATACGGACCGATAGCACTGTTAAACTGTACACGATATCCCTTGTTTACCTGTACCTGTCCCTTGTCATCCACCCACGGTACACGGAATGAAATAATTCTCTCCGGCTCCGTCAGTCTCTCCAGAAGTCCAATGCTGCGAAATTCCTCCTCGTGGGCATCAATGACCAGTGCCAGGGAATCCAGCACTTCTTTTACGGCCTGATGAAATTCCGGTTCCCCCGGATTTTTGGCCACTACACGTTCCATTACCTCAGATACATAAGACATATATTTTTCCTCCTCGATTGATATGATATATTTACAGTCATCTGCGGTTGCCGCCTATCGGATCGACAGAAATCGCTTCTGACGGTATTTTCCATTTTCAGTGCTTTTTCTTTGCCTCCTCCAGACTCTTGGTCTCCTCCTTACTCAGAGCCAGAGCGCTCTCGCCCTGAATGATTTCCTTGATATACAGATAACAGGATTCCCTGCTGTGAATACAATTTAACAGTACGCCGCTGTCATTGCGGTCCAACAGAGTCATCACAAAGCTGAACTGTCCGCCCATCCCGGGAAACGCGTCATAGCGAAGCACCGACGTCTTCTGATAAGACCGGTTCAGCGTTATATTGATCGCTTTCATCATATCCTTATTGGCCTTATCTTCCTGCTTCAGTGTCTCCACATCCTCATATACTTTCAGAAAGCTCTCCTCCATGCTCTCGGCATCCTTTCCTCTCATAAACAGGTCATATTTACGAAAGAGCGCTTTCATCTTTACAATGCATACGATCACCACAACCAACAGAACCAACACCAATCCTGCCAAAACAAAAATCAAGATGGCAGGATCAAAGGCCAGCCTGTTTAAAATGCTGTTTTCCATAGTTACGTTTTCCTCCTAGCGTACTTTTTCCAGTATTTCTGTTATTCTCTCCAATTCCTCCACGGAATAGTAAGATATCTCTATTTTACCCTGGTTTTCATTTTTGCGGCTGATGGCTACTCTGGTCCCCAGACTGTCTTTTAACTTTTTCTCCAGATCGCGGTAGACCGCCTGTCCCGGAAGAATTCCCTTTTCCTTCTTCTCCGGCGGATTTAAGAGCGTCTTAATCAGCTTTTCCGCATCTCTCACGCTGAGATTTCGGTCGATCACCATCTGTGCCGCATGAAGCTGCATATTCTTATCTTCCAGTGCCAATAACGCCCGGGCATGTCCCTGTGTCAGGTCCCCCCGTATCAGCATATCCAGTACGGATTCATCCAGCTTTAAGAGCCGCATGGAATTAGTTACGGCTGCCCGGCTCTTGCTGACTCTCTCTGCCAGCTCCTCATGCCTGAGTCCAAACTCCTGTATCAGCATCTGATAGGCTCTGGCCTCCTCCACCGGATTCAGATCCTCTCTCTGTATATTTTCGATCAGGGAGATCTCCATACTCTCCTGGCGGGAAAGCTCCCTGATTACCACCGGGACCTCCTTCAGACCGGCCAGCCTGGCTGCTCTCCATCTTCTCTCTCCGGCGATGATCGCATAGTAGTCATCTTTCTTTTGCACCAGAAGAGGCTGCAAGATTCCGTATTGTCTGATCGAATCTGCCAGCTCTGCTAAGGACTCATCGTCAAATATCTTTCGGGGCTGTTCTCTGTTGGGCTCTACCAGATGGATATCCAGCATATGAGGCGTTTTTTCCCCGGATTCCTCCTCATGATTTTCCTCCGGTTCCGCCACAGTAATCAGAGCGTCGATCCCTTTACCCAGTCCTTTTCCCAATCCTGATCTTTTTCTCTTCTCTGCCATCATCTTCCCCTTTTATGTATATCTGTTTTATAAGCGATCACTTCCTCTGCCAGTAACCGGTAGCTCTCCGCCCCTGCCGAGCGCGTATCATAGAAATTGATAGGCAGCCCGTGGCTGGGAGCTTCCGCCAGGCGCACATTGCGGGGAATGATCGTCTTGTAAACATTCTGTTTCAGATTACTCTTCACATTCTCCACCACCTGCAAGGACAGATTCGTCCGGGCATCATACATAGTAAACACGACGCCCTCTATATCCAGCCCTTTATTCAGTCTCTTTTTAACCAGATTAATCGTGTGGATCAGCTGACTCAATCCTTCCAGCGCATAGAATTCACACTGTATGGGAACCAATACGCTGTCCGCCGCCGTCAGGGCATCCACCGTCAGCATACTCAGGGAAGGAGGACAATCTATGATAATAAACTCATACTCCTCCTTTATGGGAAGCAGCAATTCCTTTAGAATATATTCCTTTTTATCAATTCCGATCAGCTCGATCTCGGCTCCCGACAGATTCACATTGGCAGGAACCAGATCCAGATTATCAAACAGGTCCGGGATGATACACTCCTTTATCTCAAACTCTCCCAGCATCATCTCATAAATGGTGCGCTCCAGCCTGTTCTTATCCACACCCAGACCACTGGTGGTATTGCCCTGAGGATCCATATCTATGACCAATACCCTCTTTTCTGCCTCAGCCAGACATGCGGACAGATTGATAGCCGTAGTAGTCTTTCCCACGCCTCCCTTTTGATTTGCGATTGCTATAATTCTTCCCATATTCCCGTCACTGTCCCTTCTCAGACATATCTATGACATGAACCGGTACTTTCATATCTTTCAGCATCCATTTCACATCTTGATTGGTATATCCTCCTAAAATGCTGGCATAGAGATATCTGGCATGGAATCCGCCCATATGTGCCGCCGCACTGTCAGAAAACATGATATGATAAGCCAGAGTTCCTATTACAGGCAGCTCGATCAGCTTCTTTATCAGGCGGCTTCGCAAGTCCGGAATTCTCCGACATTCTCTCTCATGTACCGGATGCAGCAATGTAATACAGCTGAAGGATTCCGGCATATAGTGAGCCGCCGCCATGGCGATCATGGAAGACCTTCCTTCCGCCACCAGATGGACAGGCTGACCTATGAGTTTCACACATTCAATCACCTGTAGCACATAGAGAAAATTACTGTATGTCACCGCCGGTTTGGCAGAACGGCCGCACCCCAGCAAATCCATGGTATATACTGTTCTTTTCTCAGACAGCTTAAGAGCCAGCTTCTCACAGTCCTCCGCACTCTTGTCAGGATACAGATCATGCAGTACTAAAAGAGGCCGGCCGGCCATTCCCTCTTTCTTCTTATAGAAGAATTCCCCGTGCTTCCAGCTATGATAATGGCCGTCTTCGCAGGAAAGTGAATTTACACATGCTTTAGAGAAGAGCCTTTTATTTATTTTTTCTATGGAGATGGCTGCTATTCCAAAGACAGCTATTGTTTTTATGATTGGATGTTTCTTTCTTCTCATATTTCTCTATAGTCCTTTCCTGCGTTCTGATACTCTTGTTATTGTTTTTTGCTTTTGTTTTTTGTTTGAGTTTTCTGTTCTTATTTTATACTATCGCAATCTTTCCTTATTATAGCATGATTTCCTATAGATATACAAACCTTTTTTGCATTTTTTCCGGTCCACTGGTTATTGTTTGTGGCGGCTTTTTAGGGGAGGGAGAGAGGGACGCCACATTGCTATGCATTTCCTGCCCGGGCACGCTCTCGCTCCGTGGCGGAAGCAGCGGTACTAAGCTCTCAGACGCTTTCGCGTCTGCTCACTAAGTACCGGCATCCGCCAAGGGCCCGGACAGGAAATGCATAGCAACTATGGCTGTGACTCTCTGCGCTCCCCATAAGAAGACTTTGAACAATAACAGTGGCATCCTACCAGTCTGGTCGCTGACTCTTGTCTGTTGATACGGTCTTCTCTGTATCTTCTGTTATCTCTATATTGATTGTGTGGTGTAAATGTTTCACGTGAAACATTTACACCACAGGATAATTAAAGCGGATTTTTCGCTGGCACTCCTGGCTTTCTGGGATATCTCATATCTGTCCTTCCTTTCTTTCTTATGATGACAAAGGAACGTACGATATCGCTGCCAGGAATCCGGACTTTCTCTATGACTGGTTTCTCGCAATGGAGGCAGCGTATTGCCTTCTGTGCTGTTTCCGCCTCTTCTTCTACTTCTTCTGCCTTATAGGATATGAAGTATCCTCCTGTCTTTATAAAGGGGACACAGTATTCTGACAGTACGGAGAGATTGGCCACGGCCCGGGAAACACAAAGGTCATATTGTTCTCTGTACTCTTCCATCCTTCCGATCTCTTCTGCCCGGCCATGTATTAGGGTTACTTTTGACAGTTCCAGGCGTTTTGTCACTGCTTGCAGATATTTCACTCTCTTATTCAGAGAATCCAATAAAGTCAGTTCCATATCCGGATACAGGATTTTCAGTGGTATACCGGGAAAACCGGCGCCTGTACCTACATCTATTATTTTGTGTATCTTACTCATATCTGTTACCATATCTACGGCCACACTGTCAATAAAATGTTTCATTAATACCTGCTCGAATTCCGTAATGGCCGTAAGATTTATGTTTTCATTCCATTGGATCAGCATCTCATAATAAATTTGAAATGCTTCCGCCTGGCGATCCGACAGATGGATATTCATGGTATGGAACGCACTCTTTATTTTCTCGCTATACACGTGGATCTTCCTCCGGATTTTTCTCCTTGTCCTTAATTGTTTCACGTGAAACATTGCTTCTGTTTTTCTGTTCCATATAAACCAGCAAAACAGATATATCTGCCGGAGAGACTCCCGCTATCCTTGACGCCTGACCTATGGATACCGGGTGATAGAGATTAAGCTTCTGAACTGCCTCTCTTCGCAGTCCCTTTATTTCTCCGTAATCAAAATCACCATCCAGTTTTCTCTTCTCCAGTTTTCTGAATTGCTTTACCTGCTGTAACTGCCGCTTTATATATCCTTCATATTTGATCTCTATATTGACCTGTTCGATCACGTCCATAGGAAGTTGAGGACGATCTTTATCCAAAGGCTCCAATATCTCATAGGAGAGTTCAGGTCGTTTTACCAGTTCTGCCAGAGTCGTACCGCTCCGTAATTCCGTGCTGTTATACTCTCTCAGAAGCTTTTGTACTTTCTCACCAGATCCCAGCGTGGTATTCTCCAGCCTTTTTATCTCCTGACGTATTTTTTCCTGCTTTTCCAAAAGAGCCTGATAGCGGTCTTCATGAATGAGGCCGATCTCATATCCCAGCGGTGTCAATCTCTGATCTGCATTATCCTGACGTAGCAGAAGGCGGTATTCGGCACGGGATGTCATCATACGATAGGGCTCCGTATTTTCCTTGGTCACCAGGTCGTCGATCAGGACTCCTATGTAAGCCTGAGAGCGATCCAGTACAATCATCTCCTGATCTCTTACTCTGCGGACTGCATTGACTCCCGCCATAAAGCCCTGTACCGCTGCCTCCTCATAACCGGAACTTCCGTTTATCTGCCCGGCCCCAAATAATCCCTCTATCTCTTTACATTCCAGAGTGGCATATAACTGATTCGGATCAATGGAATCATACTCAATGGCATAAGCATGACGGACGATCTTCACATGCTCCAGCCCGGCCACCGTTCGGTACATAGCTTCCTGCACATCCTCTGGCAGGGAGCTGGACATACCTCCCAGATACATTTCATTCGTGTAGTTCCCCTCCGGTTCCACAAAGACCTGATGGCGCTCCTTATCCGGAAATTTCACCACCTTATCTTCGATGGAAGGGCAGTATCTCGGCCCTGTTCCTTCTATGGCTCCGGAAAACAGAGGGGAGCGGTCCAGATTTGCCCGTATTATCTCATGGGTCTTTTCATTCGTATAAGTCAGCCAACAGGATACCTGAGGAATCTGTACACTCTCCGGATCAGTGGTAAAAGAAAAGGGAATGACTCTCTCATCGCCGAACTGCTCTTCCATCTTACTGAAATCTATGGATCTTTTATCCACCCTGGCCGGAGTACCTGTCTTAAAGCGGCGAATCCGTATGCCATGCTTTATGAGAGAATCTGTCAGACCATTGGCCGCCTGCAATCCATTTGGACCGGTAGCATTCGTTACATCTCCATAGATGCATCTTGCCTTCAGATAGACTCCTGTGGCCAGCACCACAGCACCGGCCAGATAGACAGCTTTCGAGGAGGTCATGACTCCCCGGATATGCTTTTTTCCTTCTTTCTCTTCTGTGAGGATTTCCACTACTTCCGCCTGGCGGATGGTGAGGTGTTCCGTATTTTCCAATGTAATACGCATCTGTCTGGTATAGTCCTGCTTATCGGCCTGAGCGCGCAGTGAGTGGACAGCCGGACCCTTGGATGCATTTAACATCTTAGACTGAATGAAGGTCTTATCAATATTCTTTCCCATCTCTCCACCCAGAGCATCCAACTCCCTGACCAGATGCCCTTTGGAACTGCCTCCTATATTCGGATTACAGGGCATCAGCGCGATACTGTCTACGCTGACCGTAAAGACAATGGTCTCAAGACCCAGCCTGGCAGACGCCAGTGCCGCTTCACAGCCGGCATGTCCCGCACCCACTACGATCACATCGTATTTTTCTGTCAACTGAGCCATATCTCCTCCTACTTTCCCATGCAGAATCTGGAAAATATCTCATTGACCAGATCCTCTCCTGTCTCCTCGCCTATGATCTGCCCCAGCTTTTCATAGGCGTCCATCAAATCTATCGAATAGAAATCTTCTGGCATTCCCTGACAGATACTTTCTCCTACTAACCTCAGACTCTTCCTGGCTTCCATGAGCAGATCTCTGTGCCGGATATTTGTAATATAAATCTGATCGTTAAACGATATCTTTCCCGCAAAGAACAGGTCATAGATCGTATCTGTGAGCTCCCTCAATCCCTTTTTTGTCAGAGCTGAGAACTCTATCGTTTCTGCTGAACACAGCTCTTTTTTTGCCGCCTCTCTGACTTCCTGGATTTTCTGCTCCCCCACCTGCTTCAGATCTGTCTTATTTATGAGCAGAATTACATTTTTTCCTTTTATTTCTTTCCAGATAGTTCTGTCGTCTCCGTCGATGCCGGAAAGACTGTCCGCCACATACAGTATGAGATCTGCATCTTCTGCCTGCTCATAGGCTTTACGGATCCCTATCTGTTCTACCCTGTCTTTTGTACTGTGAATTCCTGCCGTATCCAGAAGACGCAGACTGATTCCGTTTAACAGTATCCTCTCCTCCAGCACATCCCTGGTAGTACCGGCCACATCTGTCACTATCGCTCTCTCCTCTCCTGTCAGAAGATTTAAGAGGGACGATTTGCCCGCATTGGGTTTACCCAGAATGACTGTCTTGATTCCTTCTGTCATCTGTCTGCCGTCTTCAAAGGAAGCAATCAGACTTTCCATTTTGTTCGTCAATTCATCCAGTCTCTCATAGAGCTCTTTTGGATATCCGTCCAGGGATATATGCTCCGGGTCATCCAGAGCAGATTCAATATAGGCAATCTGATAAAGGATCTGTTCCCGCATGTCACGGACAGCTTCCGACACATCTCCCTTTAACTGCCTCACAGAAGCCTCCAGGGCATAGTCGTTCTGGGAGCGAATCAGCTCCATCACAGCCTCTGCCTGTGACAAATCCATACGGCCTCCCAGAAAAGCCCTCTTTGTAAATTCTCCCGGCTCTGCCAGCCTGGCTCCATTTTTCAGCGCTGACTCCAGCACTTTCTTTACCACATAGAGACCTCCATGGCAGTTTATCTCCACCGTATCCTCTGTGGTGAAACTGTGAGGAGCGCGCATTAACATAACAAGGACTTCATCTACGATACGGTTTTCTTCATATATATGACCGTAATGAATCGTATGACTCCTGCACTCCCTCAGAGATATCCCTGATGGCATATGAAAGATACGGTCCGCCACTTCTATGGCCTCCTCGCCGCTGATCCGGACGATACCGATCCCGGAATCAGCCAGAGCCGTTGATATCGCTGCGATTGTCTCCGATCTCATAGACTGCGCTCATTCCTTCCATTTATTTCCATTTTTCATGACCGCGAATTCTCCTCCGCTCCGGCGCACTGCTCATTGCTTTCACCGACTTGCACATGGGCACGCAGCGCTCCTCGACTCCGCTTCGCTTCCTCTCGGTCGCGGGCTTCGCCCTATGCCGCAGCGCCTCCGAATTCACGGTCATGCTTGATCTAATTCTGTTCCCTCTTTTTTCCATTTTGCATGACCGCGAATTCTCCTCCGCTCCGGCGCACTGCTCATTGCTTTCGCGAAAAATCAAAAAGGTATCCTCCTGTTTGCTTTGGAGAATACCTTCTTTTTATCATTCCAAAAATCCCCCTGTTTAAATCTTATTTTCTCGCTCCGTATCTGGTATTTTTCGGGGAAATAACAATATGACGGTAAGGCTCCACGCCCTCGCTTCTCGTCACCACATACTTATCGTTCTGCAAGGCCGCATGGATCACTCTTCTCTCATAGGGGTTCATGGGTTCCAGTGATACCGGTCTCTTGCTTCTCTTTACCTTGAAGGAAATATTTCTGGCCAGGGTCTCCAGAGTTTCTTTTCTTCTCTCGCGGTAATTCTCGGTATCTACCTTGACGCGGACATATTCCTCCTCGCCTTTATTTACCACAAGACTGGACAGGTACTGAATGGAATCCAGCGTCTGCCCTCTCTTACCGATCAGGACGCCCATATCCTCACCGCTCAGATTGACCAGTATCGTCTTCTCTTCCGGATCATAGCCTGTCTCTATATTCACCTCCATAGACATGGCGGCAAACATATCCTTCAGGAATTTTTCCACTTTATTTAAAAGCTGTAACGTCTCCTCGTCATCCGGCTTTACCAGGATCATCGGTTTGGATACCGCAGGCTTTCCCTCTTTTTCCTTTGCGGGCTTGGTACTTCCGGAGGAATTCCTATTGTATTCTCTGGCCGGCTTTTTATGCTCTCTGTTTCCTTCTCTGGCCGGAGCTTTCGCCGTTTCCCTGGATCTCTCCCGATCCATGGCAGAGATATTTTCAGTTATGGAAGATTCTTTTGCAGGCTTTTCCTTTGTAAAGTTTTCTTTTACAGGTTTTTCCTTCGCAAGAGATTCTTTTACAGACTTTTCTTTTTCAGAAGACAGGGACTCCTTCTCCAAAGCCGCGGACACTGCTTCCGTGCTATCTTCCGGCTCCTCTAACAGATATTCGTCTTCATTCTGCGAAGGCTTCACCACACGGATCACCGCAGGGCGGGTAAACATTCCCAGAATACCTGAGCTGCCCTTCTCGATCACTTCATATTTCAGCCGGTCACTGGATATTTCTAATTCAAGCAGAGCTTTTGTAATGGCTTCATCTACGGTCTTAGCGGAAAATTCCATATATTCCTTCATATCGATTCCCCCTGCTTATTTCTTGTTCTTTTCATTATATTCCTTCACCATATTAGCCTTGGCTGCCATACTGCCCGGTTTGGCTGCCCGGCTGTTATAATATTCCGTATTATTGACCTGCTTACCCGCGTCAGCCCTGGCACGCATGGAAGAAGCGCCGTGACGGCCTCCTGTGGATGCCTGGCTCCCCGCCATCTGATATTTTCTCTCCAGATCTTCTATATTCTTCTCCACTGTCTTCTCACTGAGAGGAGGGAGACCCTTTTTAGCTCTCTTCTTATTCTTTTTCTCGATATTCTGGAGGATAATGTCATTGACGTCTTCCTTTGCCACCATCTTATTGACAATGAACTGTATCGGAATACGGGACGCGCTGTTAGCCACCCAGTAGATACCGATATAGCAGGGGAAGGTAAAGCAGAATACCACGCTCATCAGAGGGAATATGGAATTCATCATCTTCATGGACGCTCCCATGGGATCGTCCCCCTTGTTCTGACTGCTCTGGCTGGGAGGCGTCATCATCTTCGTACAGATCCACTGGGTCAGACCTGCCAGAATCGGAATCAGGATAGCCCACGACAGGTTTAAACCGGGAGCCTCCATCAGATTAATCGGACCAAAATTCAGTACCTGTGTGATCTTCTGCGCATTTTCAGAGATCACCTCGCTGATATTGGGAAACATGGTCTGAAGGTTTGTCCAGTCCTCACCGGAAAACTTATACATCAGATCAATCAAAATATTGGTTTCGCTCAGATCTCCCTTGATTCCCTTTGTCTTCGCGATTTCTTCCAGAAGCCCTGCGAAACCGCTCTGCTGCTGGATCTGTACGGCCACATTGGTAAAATATACCTTAAAGGACTCAATGTATGCCGGCATATTCAAAATAATTCGGTACAGCCCCAGCATAATAGGCAGACTGATAAAGCTGGTCAGACAGCCTCCCGTCATGGATGCGCCGTATTTGTCATAGACAGACTGCGTCTCCGCCTGCATACGAATCTGAGACTTCTGATCATCCTTGCCCTTATATTTCTTCTGGATGGCCTGAATCTCGGGCTGGATGATGCTGTTGATCTTCATGCTCTTCTGCTGTTTTAACATCAGAGGAATCATGGCTACATTTACCAATATGGTAAACACGATAATAGACAGGCCAATGCTTTCAATCCCGAAAACAGAATTCGTCATATTATAGATAAACTCCATAATATAACCGAACAGGGAAGCAATCCATCCGATCAGAAATGTATTGCTCTTCGTCAATAAAATCAGTTTCAATCAAGTACCTCTCTTCCTACGGAACAGGATCGTAGCCGCCCTTGCAAAAAGGGTTGCATCTCAGAATTCTTTTACATGTCAGCCATGAGCCCTTCAGGGCTCCGTATTTTTCCAGCGCCTCTATGGCATACTGGGAACAGGTAGGCGTATAAATACAGTGGGTATATCTCTTCATACCCGACAGATGCCTGCGGTAAAAGCGAACCATAAAAATTAATATCTTTTTCATACCGACTCTCTCTCAAGGATATGATGCATGGCTGCCAGATGCAGAAAATCTCTCTCAATATCCCAGTAATTCCTGTTCTTTGCCTCGTTTCTGGCAATTACTACGATGTCCAGACCGTCTGCAATACGATGACGGTTCCTTCTGTGACTTTCCCTGATCAGGCGCTTGACACGGTGGCGCACAACGCTGTTTCCCACCTTACGGCTTACGGACATACCAATACGGGAAGGCCGTTCCTTCCCTCTCGCCAGCACATACATCACCAGGGACTTATTGGCCAAAGACCTTCCTCCGTGATATACCTCCTGAAAGTCACTGTTTTTTTTCAGATACATCTCCTGTTTCATACCGCCTCCTGATCATCCGGGCAAATTTCCGCTGCCCGTCCGGCGGTGAAGAAAACAAAAGGCCACAGTTGCTGCGGCCTTATGCGGATAACTGCTTTCTTCCCTTCGCTCTTCTGGCGGACAGAACCTTTCTGCCATTGGCAGTGCTCATTCTCTTGCGGAAGCCGTGTACCTTGGCTCTCTGTCTGGTCTTCGGCTGAAATGTCATCTTCATTGTGATATCCCTCCTTTCCTCTTCCCGGTCAGGGCATAATGGAAGGCGTCAAAGCGCTCCCTGATTTTTATAATCGAATCAATTATAGAGAAAAACCCCCCGTTCGTCAAGCTTTTTCGTCATAAAATCTTCCTTCGGTTTTCCACAGCCCCCAAATCCGCATAAAATAAAGCTTTTTTTACATTTTCCACTTTTTATTCCACAACTTTCAACAGGTTTTCCACAAGTTATGCACATTTTGTGGATAACTTGTGGAAAACAATCCCTTTATTTCCGGATTTCCTCTGTTTTCAAGGGTTTTTGGCTGGGGAAAACTTCTGCACACCCGGTGTACAAGCCTGTTTTCCCCCTTCTTTTTTCCATTTATCCACAATCTTAAATTTTTTCATTGAAAAATCGTTCCTTTTTTGTTATAGTATTGATAAGTGTGACCTGTAGGCTGTCGGCTCTTTGCTTAAGCGGCGGCTTGTATTTTTTTACGAATTCATGGGGAGAAAACCGATGTTAGAGAAAATCCGGAGTAAGTGGGATACCGTTTTACAAGTAATGAAAGAAGAATACGATATCATCGATGTGGTTTTTGAAACATGGCTCCTCCCTCTGGAGGTGGTGGATGTCAGGGATACCGTCGTATTCGTCATGGTTCCGGAGACCTATTTCATCAGCTATCTCCATAAGAGGTTCACCGTAAAGCTTCAGGTCAGCATCGAGGTCGTGACCGGGTTCAAGTGTACGGTGCAGTTCGTCTCTCCCGACGATAAGGCCGCCATGCCTTCCTCTGCCGCGAAAAAAGACTCCTCTCCCTACGCCTCCACCCAGAATGTAAACCTGAACCCGAAGTATACCTTTAACACCTTCGTGGTAGGTTCCAACAACAGGATGGCCCACGCCGCCTGTCTGGCTGTGGCCGAATCGCCGGCAGAGGTCTATAACCCCCTGTTTATCTATGGGGGCGTGGGACTTGGCAAAACGCACCTGATGCATTCCATCGCCAATTTTATCCTGAAAAACGATCCCTCCAGCCGCGTCATGTACGTGACCAGCGAGAAATTCACCAATGAACTGATTGATTCCATCCGCAATAAGACGACTCCCGACTTCCGGGAAAAATACAGAAACAACGATATCCTGCTCATCGACGATATCCAGTTCATCCAGGGCAAGGAAAGTACCATCGAGGAATTCTTCCATACCTTTAATACGCTTCACGAGTCAAAGAAGCAGATCATTATCTCCAGCGACCGCTCTCCCAAGGATCTGGTCAATCTGGAGGACCGCCTGGTCTCCCGCTTCGAGTGGGGCCTGACCGTGGATATCCAGGCTCCGGACTATGAGACGCGCATGGCTATATTAAGGAAGAAGGAAGAACTGGAAGGCTATAACATTGATAACGAAGTGATCAAATACATCGCCACCAATATCAAGTCCAACATCCGGGAGCTGGAAGGAGCTCTCACGAAGGTGGTGGCTTCCGCCAGGCTCAATAACGCCTCCGTCATCGACGAAGCGCTGGCCGAGGAAGCCTTAAAGGATATGATATCGCCCGACGGTGTCCGGGAGATCACTCCCGATGTGATCATCACCATTGTAGCCGAACACTTTGGATTTAAGAAAGAAGATATTACAGGTAAGAGGCGGACCAAGGATGTGGTCTACGCCAGACACATCGCCATGTATCTGTGCCGGAAGATGACAGATGTCTCCCTGGCTCTCATCGGTAAATATATGGGAGGGCGGGATCACTCCACCATTATATCCGGCAGCGATAACGTGGAAAATGCTCTGGACAGCGACGACACCTTAAAGAGCACTGTGGATATCTTAAAGAAAAAGATTAACCCCACTTAAAGTTATCCACAAAGGATTGTGAAAAAGTCTGTTATTTCGCTGTGGACAAGCGGTGTATTACTTTAAGGCATTTTTAACAGGTTTATGTTCATGTGGAAAAGCTTCATGTTATCCATAGGTTGTCCCTGCCCTTTTCACATGGTTGTCCCTGCCCCTAAAGCCTGATTTTGTCATGGTTATCCGGGCTTTTACACATATCAACACCCCTTATTACGATTACTGCTGAATTTAATCTATTCTATATCTCTCCCCCGGCGGGAGAGACGGAAAGGAGCCATCTTATGAAACTTTCATTTACCAAGGCCAGTCTGGCGGCAGGTATCAACATCGTATCCAAGGCTGTTCCTGCCAAAACGACGATGACGATACTGGAATGTATTCTGATCGATGCCTCAGCCGGAGAGATCAAGCTGACAGCCAACGATATGGAGCTGGGCATCGAAACCGTGGTGGAAGGGCAGATTCTGGAAAAGGGGCGGATCGCCATAGAGGCAAAGCTCTTCTCCGAAATCATCCGCAAGCTCCCCGACAGTGAAATCCTTATCGAGAGCGATGATAAATATAACGTATCCATCACCTGCGAAAAAGCGGATTTCAAAATCACAGGAAAGGAAGCCGACGAGTTTTCCTACCTTCCCATGATCGAGAAGGACGATTATATCAGCGTGTCCCAGTTTACATTAAAGGAGATGATTCGTCAGACCATCTTTTCCATCGCGGCCGGCGACGTGAATAAGCTGATGACCGGAGAGCTGTTCGAGGTAAATGAAAATGAGTTAAAGATCACTTCCCTGGACGGGCACCGTATCTCCATACGAAAGGTACGCCTCAGGGACTCCTATGCCCCGCAGAAGGTAGTAGTGCCGGGTAAGACTCTGACTGAGATCAGTAAGATCCTCTCCGGAGAAGCGGATAAGGACGTGCTGATCTTCTTCGGACCTAATCATATCCTGTTTGAGTTTGACCGGACTCTGGTGGTGTCCCGTCTCATCGAAGGGGAATATTTCCGGGTGCAGCAGATGCTCTCCGGCGACTATGAGACGAAGATGACCATTAATAAAAAGGATTTTCTCGATTCCATCGACCGGTCTGTGCTACTGATCAGGGAGAATGACAAAAAACCTATCATCCTGAATCTGCAGGATCAGATGCTGGAGATGAGCCTGACTTCCATGATGGGTACGATGAAAGAAGAGATTCTGGTAAACAAGCAGGGAAAGGATATTATGATCGGCTTTAATCCGAAGTTTCTCATCGACGCTCTGCGGGTGATCGACGACGAAACCGTGGATATCTATATGGTGAATTCCAAGGCGCCCTGCTTCATAAGAGATGAGGAAGAGAATTATATCTATCTGATTCTGCCGGTGAACTTTAACAGGGTGTAAGGAGATAATATGAAGACAGTCACGCTTCGCGAGGAGTATATTAAGCTGGGACAGGCGTTAAAGGCGGCCGGTCTTACGGATTCCGGCGTGGAATCAAAGATCGTCATCCAGGATGGCCAGGTCATGGTAAACGGCGAGACCGACAGCCGCCGGGGGCGTAAGCTCTACGACGGAGATATCGTTACATTCCGGGGTGAAACGGTCCGGATCGTGAAATAGGCAGGCGACAGTATGATAATCCGTTCTCTGGAGCTGAAAAATTTTCGCAATTACGAAGAAATCCAGATTGATTTTTCCCAGGGTGTCAATATTTTCTATGGGGACAATGCTCAGGGGAAGACCAATATACTGGAGGCTGTGTTTGTGGGGGCCACTTCCCATTCTCACCGGGCCGGGAAGGACCGGGAGATGATCCGGTTTCATGAGGAGGAGGCCCATATCAAATACTTCGTGGAAAAGAGAGGGATCACGGACCGTGTAGATATGCATCTGAAGAAAAACCGGGCCAAGGGCATCGCCTTAAACGGGGTGGCGCTCCGCCGGGCCAGCGATCTGTTCGGCGTGGCAAACGTGGTGTTTTTTTCTCCCGAGGATCTGAATATTATCAAGGAGGGACCTGCCGCCAGACGCCGGTTTCTGGATACGGAGCTGTGTCAGTTAGATCCGATCTATATGAACAATCTGTCCAATTATAACAGGGTGGTCATGCAGCGCAATAAGCTTTTAAAAGAGCTGGAATTCCATGAAGATTATATGGATACGCTGCAAGTCTGGGATATGCAGCTGGTGCGCTATGGCTGTGAAATCATAAGGCGCCGTCTTTTATTTATCCGTCAGCTGGAAGAGATCATGAGAGGAATACACGACGGCATCACCGGCGGGTTAGAAGAGATCTGCCTGACCTATGAGCCCAGCGTGACGGCAGAGGAGTTTGAGCAGGAGCTGAACAGAAAAAAACAGAGGGATTTAAAGGCCAGAGCTACTCTCACCGGCCCCCATCGGGACGACATGGCGTTTATGCTGGGAGAGATCGATATCCGTACCTTCGGCTCCCAGGGACAGCAGCGCACGGCGGCTCTGTCTTTAAAGCTGTCCGAGATCGAGATCGTGAGAAAACGCACGGGAGACTGCCCGGTGCTCCTCTTAGACGACGTATTGTCAGAGCTGGACAGAGGAAGGCAGGAAAAGCTGCTGGACAGTCTGGAGAATGTCCAGATTCTCCTGACCTGTACCGGCGTGGATGAATTTGTAAGAAACCGCTTTCCGGTCAATAAGATATTCCGGGTAAACAGAGGATGTATAGTGGGAGAGAACTGAGATAGGAGGAAATAAGAATGGGTTCTGATTACAGCGCAGAACAGATACAGGTATTGGAAGGACTGGAGGCGGTCCGAAAGAGACCGGGTATGTATATCGGCAGCACATCTTTAAGAGGGCTGCATCATCTGGTATATGAGATCGTGGATAATTCCGTGGATGAGTCGCTGGCGGGTTTCTGCGATACCATCGACGTGACCATACAGTCGGATAATTCTGTGACCGTGAGAGATAACGGCCGGGGTATGCCGGTGGATATTCATCCGAAGATGGGAGTGCCCGCTGTGGAGGTCATCTTCACCCAGCTCCATGCCGGAGGCAAATTCGGCGGCGGGGCCTATAAGGTATCCGGCGGCCTGCACGGCGTGGGAGCCTCGGTGGTCAACGCCCTGTCGGTGTGGCTGGAGGTGGAGATCCGCCGGGAGGGTAAGGTCTACCGGCAGCGCTATGAGAGAGGCCATGTGGTATCTCCCCTGACTCAGACAGGTACGTGCCGTAAGAGCGATCACGGCTCCACGGTCACCTTTAAGGCCGATCATGAGATCTTTGACGATGTGGTCTTTGACTATGACACGCTGAAGACCCGCCTCAGAGAGACAGCTTTTCTGACGAAGGGGCTGAAGATTCATATTGAGGACACAAGAGACGGAGGAAAGGAACACACCTTTCATTATGAGGGCGGCATTAAGGAGTTTGTCACCTATCTGAATAAGGGAAAGACGGCCCTCTATCCCCAGGTCATCTACTGTGAGGGGACGCGCAACGAGATCTATGTGGAAGTGGCCATTCAGCATAACGATTCCTTTAACGAGAGTACCTACAGCTTTGTGAATAATATCATCACGCCGGAGGGAGGCACCCACATGGCAGGATTTCGCGGAGCGCTGACCAAGGTATTTAACGATTATGCCCGCAAGAGTAAGATGTTAAAGGACAGCGAAGATAATCTGACCGGCGACGATATCCGGGAGGGTATGACGGCTATCATCAGCATCAAGATCGAAGATCCCCAGTTCGAGGGACAGACGAAGCAGAAGCTGGGAAACAGCGACGCCAGAGGAGCCGTAGACGGCATCGTCAGCGAGCAGCTGACCTATTTCCTGGAACAGAATCCCAATGTGGCAAAGCAGATCCTGGAGAAATCCATCCTGGCCCAGAGAGCCAGGGCAGCCGCCAGAAAGGCCAGGGACCTGACCCGCAGGAAGACGGCGTTGGAGGGTACGGCCCTGCCCGGTAAGCTGGCCGACTGTTCGGATAAGAATCCGGAAAACTGCGAGATTTTCATCGTGGAGGGACTGTCTGCCGGGGGCTCGGCCAAGGAGGCCAGATCCCGGGCCAATCAGGCCATTCTTCCTCTCAGAGGAAAGATCCTCAATGTGGAGAAGGCCAGGCTGGACAGAATCTATGCCAATGAAGAGATCAAGTCCATGATTACGGCCTTCGGTACCGGTATTCACGATGATTTTGACATATCGAAGCTGCGCTATCACAAGATCGTGATAATGGCTGATGCCGACGTGGACGGCGCTCATATCAGCACATTGCTTCTGACCTTTTTCTACCGCTTTATGCCGGAACTCATACGGCAGGGGCATGTCTATCTGGCTCAGCCTCCCCTGTATAAGGTGGAGAAAAATAAAAAGATCTGGTATGCCTACAGCGAAGAGCAGCTGACGGATATCATGAACGAGATCGGCCGGGACGGTACGAACAAGATTCAGCGCTATAAGGGGCTGGGTGAGATGGATGCCGAGCAGCTGTGGGAGACCACCATGGACCCGGAGAGGAGAACCCTGCGCCGGGTGGTGATGGACAGTGAGAATGAGCAGGAGGTGGATCTGACCTTTACGATCCTGATGGGCGATAAGGTGGAACCCCGCAAGGAGTTCATCGAAGCCAATGCCAAATTCGTGAAGAACCTGGATATCTGATAAGGAGCGAGGAAAAATCCGATGGATGATAAAATATTTGATCAGGTCAAGGATATAGACCTGAAGGAAACGATGGAAGATTCCTACATCGATTATGCCATGAGCGTAATAGCGGCCCGCGCTCTGCCTGATGTGAGAGACGGATTAAAGCCGGTGCAGCGGCGGGTGCTGTATTCCATGATCGAGCTGAATAACGGACCGGATAAGCCTCACCGCAAATGCGCCCGTATCGTCGGTGATACCATGGGTAAGTACCATCCCCATGGCGACAGCTCCATTTACGGAGCCTTAGTCAATATGGCCCAGAGCTGGTCCATGCGCTATCCTCTGGTGGACGGCCACGGCAACTTCGGATCCGTGGACGGCGACGGCGCCGCCGCCATGCGTTACACGGAAGCCCGTCTCAGCAAAATATCCATGGAGATGCTGGCCGACATTAATAAAGACACGGTGGATTTTGAGCCGAACTTTGACGATACGGAGAAAGAGCCCGTAGTGATGCCTTCCCGTTTTCCGAATCTGCTGGTAAACGGGACCACCGGTATCGCCGTGGGTATGGCTACCAATATCCCTCCCCATAATCTCAGAGAGGTAATCGGCGCTGTGGTGAAGATCATCGACAATCAGGTGATCTATGACAGGGATACCGATATCGAAGAGCTGCTGGAGATCGTGAAGGGGCCTGATTTTCCCACAGGGGCGGAGATCCTGGGCCGGTCCGGCATAGAGGAGGCTTACCGCACAGGCCGCGGTAAGATCCGGGTCCGCTCCGTCACGAATATTGAACCCATGCCCAATGGAAAGAACCGCATAGTGGTGACGGAGATTCCCTATATGGTCAATAAGGCCAGACTCATTGAAAAGATCGCAGAGCTGGTGAGGGACAAGAAGCTGGACGGCATCACGGATCTCAGAGACGAGTCGGACCGCACCGGAATGCGTATCTGCATCGAACTGCGCCGGGATGTGAATCCCAATATCATGCTGAACCAGCTTCTAAAGCATACACAGCTCCAGGACAGCTTCGGCGTAATTATGCTGGCTCTGGTCAATAAGGAGCCGAAGGTACTGAATCTGCGGGATATGCTGTACCACTATCTGGACCATCAGAAGGAGGTAGTGACCCGCAGGACCAGATATGATCTGAATAAGGCGGAGGAGAGGGCCCATATCGTGGAGGGCCTGCTGATTGCTCTGGATAATATCGACGAGGTTATCCGGATCGTGAGAAGCTCCCGGACCATTCAGATCAGCAAGGAACGCCTGATGGAGCGCTTCGGACTGACAGACCCGCAGGCACAGGCCATTGTGGATATGCGTATCCGTGCACTGACCGGTCTGGAGAGAGAGAAGCTGGAGAACGAGTATAAGGAGCTGATGGAAAAGATCGCCGAATTAAAGGCGATTCTGGCGGATGTGAAGAAACTGCTGAGTGTGATTCGCGAGGAAATCATGATTATCGCCACGAAATACGGCGACGACAGGAAGACGGTCATCGGATTCGACGACAGCGACGATTTTTCCATGGAGGATCTGATTCCTGACGAGAATACCATCATTGCCATGACAAACCTGGGCTATATCAAGCGGATGTCCGTGACCAATTTCCGCAGTCAGAACAGGGGAGGCAAGGGGATCAAGGGGATGCAGACCCTGGAGGATGATTATATCGCCGAACTGATGATGACGACGAATCATCATTATCTGATGTTCTTTACCAATAAGGGAAAGGTATACCGGCTGAAGACCTACGAGATTCCCGAATCGAACCGGACATCCAGGGGTATCGCCATCGTGAATCTCTTACAGATCGCACCCGGCGAAAAGATCACGGCCATGATTCCGATCCGTGAGTTTGCCGAGGATAAATATCTCTTTATGGCCACGAAACAGGGAATGGTGAAGAAGACCTCTGTCAGCGAGTATTCAAATATCCGAAAGACCGGCCTCACCGCCATCAATCTCAGAGAGGACGACGAGCTGATCGAGGTGAAGACCACAGATAACACAAAGGATATCTTCCTGGTATCCAGAGAAGGACAGTGTATCCGTTTCCATGAGACGGACGTGCGTCCCACAGGCCGGGTATCCATGGGAGTCATCGGCATGAAGCTGGAGCTCTCCGACCAGGTGGTGGGTATGCAGCTGGACAGTCAGGGAGACGCGCTTTTAATCGTGTCGGAGAATGGTATGGGCAAGCGCACCATGCTGGAAGAATATACTCCTCAGCTGAGGGGAGGCAAGGGCGTCAAATGCTATAAGATCAACAGTAAGACAGGATATATCGTAGGTGTGAAGGCCGTCAATAAGGATCAGGAAATCATGATTATCACCACGGAGGGGATCATCATCCGGATCGGGGTGTCCAGTATCTCCATGCTGGGCAGGATCACCTCAGGCGTGAAGCTGATCAGCATGGACCAGGAGACCGCAGGTAAGGAGATCCGCGTGGCCAGCATCGCCAAGGTACGGGAAGAGCCTGGAGAGAAGCCGGAAGATATGAAAGAATCATAATACCATACAGGCGGATATTCTTTTGAAATCTTCTCCCGGACAGATGGACTTAGTCCGATAAAAACACATGAAGGGCGGCTATGAACCACAGGTTTGCAGCCGCTTTTTTGTTACGTTAAAGTAGGAGGAATGTAAGGAACGACAGATCTGAAACAGACATAGGAGGGACCAAAATGAATCATTACATCATCACAGACCACCTGGAAAACTATCGGATGCACCTGATGGAAGAAGAACGCTGCTGCGGAACGATTGAAAAATATCTGAGAGATATACGCTCCTTTCTCCATTTTCTGGGAGCGAAAGAAGTGACGAAGGAGAGGGTAACCGCCTGGAAAGAGTATCTGTCCGAACAGGGATATGCTCCGGTTACGATCAATTCGATGCTGTCGGCTGTCAACGGTTTCTTTGGGTATATGGGATGGCATGAATACCGTGTGAAATTTCTCAGGGTACAGAGAAAAATATTCAGAGAGCCGGGGCGGGAGCTAAACCGGGAAGAATATGGGAAACTCCTGGCGGCGGCCCGAACGAAGGGACAGGAGAGGCTGGCTCTGGTAATGGAGACGATCTGTGCCACAGGGATACGGGTATCGGAGGTGAAGTATATCACGGTGGAGACAGCCAGAGCAGGCAGGGCGGAGATATCCCTGAAAGGGAAGATCCGAACGATTCTTCTTCCGGGGAAGCTCTGTAAGAAGCTGTTGAAATATGCAGGGAAAAACAGAATCAGAGAGGGATCCGTTTTTATCACCAGATCCGGCGGCCAGCTGTCCCGCTGTCAGATCTGGCAGGAGATGAAGAGACTGTGTGCGCAGGCAGGCGTGACATCGACCAAAGTGTTTCCCCATAATCTGCGCCATCTCTTTGCCACTGTGTTCTATCGTGCCTGCAAGGATATCGTACAGCTGGCGGATATTCTGGGACACTGTTCCATCGAGACGACGAGGATCTATCTGATATCCAGCGGAAGGGAACATGCAAGAAGACTGGACAGACTGGGGCTGGTCATATAAATGAAATCAGAATTTTGTTTTTCTGTGAGGTAGGAAGATCAGATATTGAGAAAACAGATATGTTCTGTAGAAATTTTAAAACTTTTATCGGACATTTTATAGCAACGGAAAATAAGACCGCAGTTTGCAATTTTCTCCGGTCTGTTTTCGGTGTAGATTTCGAGAATGACTATTGAATTCTGTGATACAGATATGATATAATCATAAAGTGAGGAGAGAAAATCCTTTTATTTTTTCAACCCTTTTCTCACAAAATTCTGATTATGATAATAATTGATCCGGACGCCAGTGTGAAGAGAGGTAGATGCTCATGAGCGAAGAGGACGGCAGACAAAAAGACAAAATTCAAATGACCATGGAGATACTGGAAGAGTTTTTGGAGAGTCTGAGGCAGAAGGGACGGGGAAAAGGTTCTTTACAGAGCTATCAGACGATCCTTATCGGACTGTATGAATATCTGCCTGAGGATAAGCTTCTGAGAGCCGGAACAGGACAGGAGTGGCGGGAGTGGATGGAAGACCAGGATCTCTCTCCGCGGACTGTCAGTACCAAGATGTCAGCCTGGAACAGTTTCGTACAGTTTCTGGGCCGCAGGGAATGGCAGGTTATCAATGTGAACCGCAGCTATACGGAAGTACAGCCGGAGCTTACACGTTCCGAGTATCTGCGGCTTCTTCGGACAGCCAGAGAGATGGATAATAAAAAATCTTATCTGCTCATCAAGGTCATGGGCGGCGCGGGAGTGAGGATCCAGGAGCTGGCGCAGCTCACCGTGGAGAATGTGAAGAGAGGAACCATACAGCTGGAGAGTCATAACAGCAAGCAAAAGAGAATTCTCAGGATTCCGCCTGTCCTGAAAAAAGAGCTTTTGGCCTATACGCAGAGCGAGCAGATCGAAACAGGACCGGTATTTGTCACCAGAAAGGGGGAGCCGCTTCCCCGGTCCAGCATATACTACTATATCAAATGCGTCAGCCAGGACGCCCTGGTGGATGAGGAAAAAGTCAATCCGCGATGTCTGTGGAGAATGTATCAGAGCACATACGAAGGAATCCGGGCTAATATAGAGCTTCTGATGGAACAGGCTTATGAAAAAATAATAGAAGATGAACAGCTGTTAGTAGGCTGGAATGTTTCCTGACGGAAGGCACGGAGAATGGTAGAAGAAGAGAGAAGAGATGTTTTGGAAGTTCGCCTTATGGGTGAATTTTCCATGTTTTACCGGGGAGAAGCAGTGAAGCTTACGAAGAAACCGACTTCAAAGACGCTTCAGCTGCTTCAGATCTTACTGTATGTGGGCGAAGAGGGGATATCCAGAGAAAGACTTACGGAGTATCTGTTTGGCTATGATGAGGAAAGCGACAGAGCGGTGAATCTGCGGGTCACGGCATATCAGCTGCGGAAAATTCTGAAAAAGATGGAATTGCCGGATGAAAACTACATCCGTTCCGAGAAGGGGAGATACTATTTTGTCAGCTCCTTTCCTGTGGAGGTGGATGTGGCTGTTTTCGAGCGTCTGATCAAAGAGGCCAGGCAGTGTCCTGCGGAAGAGAGCCTGAAACTGTTAAAAGAAGCCGGCCGGATTGGAGGAGCCTTCCTCCCCGCCCTGGCAGGAGAAGAGTGGGTGGCCGTGGAGGAGGCCCACTGTCAGCATCTGTATTTTGAGTGCATGGAAAAGCTGTGCGTCCTGATGAAAGAGAGGGGGGAGTACGAAGAACTCTGCGCCCTGTGTAAAAAGGCGGCAGTTCTCTATCCCTTTGACGAATGGCAGGTGGCGCAGATCGACTGCCTGATCGAGCTGGACCGGGTGGAAGAAGCCATGGAACTCTATGAGAAGACCACGGCCATGTATTTCGAAGAGCTGGCCATCCCTCCTTCCGAGAGGATGCTGGAGTATTTTCAGAAGATGAGAAGCAGACTCAGGCAGAATGCCGGCAGCCTGGAGGAGATAAAGAATCAGATACGGGAGAAGGAAGAGCAGACAGGGGCATATTTCTGTCTTCTTCCGGGTTTTATAGACAGCTATCGGATAACGGAGAGAGTCATGAAGCGCTCAGGGCAGTCGGTCTATCTGCTTTTGTGCACGATCACTCAAAAAAAATCTCAAACCTCCGATATGAGACAGGAAGACGTAAAAGAGAAGAATCACAGAGATGTGGAGAAAATCAGAGAAGCGGGGAATAAGCTTTCTGAGGCCATCAGGGAATCCTTGCGTCAGGGAGACGTCTATACACGCTATAACAGGAGCCAGTTTCTGGTGATGCTGCCGGAGATCTGTCAGGAAGAATTCCCCTCCGTCATAGAGCGCATTGACACTTCATTTCGCAGGAAAGAAGCTTCCCCACGAATACAGGTACATTACAGAATATCATCTGTTAAAACTTGACAAAACGGTTTTTTTTAACCGTTTCTTTTACATGTATTATTATAGAATATAGTAAAGATGAGAAAGTGTAGCAATGCGGCGGGTATAGGAACAGAAAAGGTAACAGGTGAAACAGATGAATGAGGACGGCATCGAAAAAAAATATGACAATAAAGCTACCTTTCTTGTGCATATTCAATATAGGAACAATGCCACCTGGCAGGGACAGGTGACATGGGTAGATAAGAAGAAGACGATGAGTTTCCGCAGTGCTCTGGAATTACTGAAACTCATTGACAGCACGGGAGAGGAAGATTCACAGTTATAGTATAGAGAAGGGGATAGTTTTATGACAGACAGAGAACTGCGCAAATTAAGGAGGCAGGATCTTCTTCAGCTTCTGTTGGATCAGGGCAGGGAGTTTGAACGACAGAGGCAGCAATCCCGGGAATTTGAGATGAATCTCATTCAGTCTGAGGCGACATGTGAACGGCTCAAGAGCCGTCTGGACGATAAAGACAGTCAGATCGAACGTCTGAAAGGACGTCTGGATAAGAAGGATGCTCAGCTGCGGGAATTGAGAGAGATGCTGGAGAGACAGCAAAACTTTCGCAGAATCGAGATAGAGAAAGCAGGTTCGATCGCAGAGGCGGCTCTTAAGCTAAACGGAATCTTTGAGGCGGCCCAGAGGGCGGCGGATCAGTATCTTATGAATGTCAGGCAGACCGGACAGGAGCTGGATAAAGAAGAAGCGATAAGAAATGCCGACGAAGAGAAGCTGCGTCAGATCGCGGAAGAAATCCTTGCTCAGGATTTGGAGACAGAAACCGTTTCGGATACGGAAGGGAATATCATCGAACGTCTGTAGGACAGACGCCATGTAACATAAAAGGAGGATGAAGATGAATCACGATACCTCTAAACGGGTTGAAAAATTCGTACGGAAAAATAAAAGCTGGAAACGCTGGCAGAAGGCCGTCGGCGTTCTTTCCTGCGCGGTGATTTTGGGCGTGGCAGGCGTGATGATGATTCCCGGAATTTCAATGGAGCGTAAGGACGATGTTCTGGAGTGTGTGTTTGCCGTCCATACGCATACGGAAGAATGCATGAATGAAGAGGGCAGTCTGATCTGCGGTCAGGCAGACTATGTAGTCCATGTCCATGAAGAGAACTGCTACGGCGCTGACGGCGCAATGAGGTGCGCTCTCCCTGAGATAGAGGCCCATACCCATGAGGGAGCCTGCTATGAGGAACATGAGACTCTGACCTGTGAGCTGGAAGAAAGCGAAGGGCATATCCACACCGATGCGTGCTATGAAGAGGAAAAGAAGCTGATCTGCGAAGAGCAAGAGCAGGAAGTCCATACCCATACAAATGAGTGTGTGAGCCCGGACCCCGTATATAACTGCGCTCCGGAGGAAGGGGAGGAGCATACCCATACGGAAGAATGCATAAGTCAGGATCCCGTATATATCTGTGAGCAGGAGCAGAGCGAAGCCCATGTACATACCGATGAATGCTACGAAATCGGAAAAAAGCTGATCTGTGAATCCGAAGAAGGCCAGGGAGCCCATACTCATACAGACGAATGTTACAGTAAGGATCAGGTTCTGACCTGCGAGAGGGAGGAGATCATCCCTCATCAGCATAATGACAGCTGTTATGAAGAGAGAGAGACAGAAGAAGAAGGCGAGATGAGGACAGTGCGTGTCCTGGTCTGCACACAGACTGTGGTGCCGGAGCATCAGCATGAGAAAGGCTGCTTCCACGAGGTGGAGAGCGCAGAGCCGGCAGAAGAGACAGGAGAAGAGACAGAAGAGAGCGAGAGTGTCGAAGACAGCGAAGCTTCCACGGAAAACGTCACGGAAGATCAGACTGAGGAAGAGAGCTCCGAAACGGAGACGGCCGATCCGCAGGAAAAGAAAGACAGTATTGAGATCGACGACGAGTTCATATATGACAGCGACACATACACCCTGAAACTGCATGTGCGCGGCCTGGCCGGTATGCCGAAAGCTACGGAGACGGATCAGAATGAGAGTCCTGTCGCAGACCAGGCGACGGATGGCGAGACTGTGGGCGATACGCAGGCCGAGAATGCTGATAATGACCAGGAAACAGTGGAAAGCTCCGATGAGGCAGAAACAGGGAGTATAGCCGAGACTGCCGGGGCTGAAACTCAGATAACCGAAGAGAATACCGCGGCTTCAGAAGAAGAGACGCAGGAATCTGCCACAGAAGGAGAAAACGGGACAGAAGAAGCAAAGCTGAGGCTGGAGGTTCGTGAGCTGGATATGGCCGACGCCATCTGCGGCGAGATGGCCGGTTATCTGACAGCAGTAAAAAATGTGGATACGGAGAATGATCTCATCGATCTGTCCGTGCTGGAATTCCATGTGTATCGCGCAGACGAAGAACTGGATTTGTCCGGCTGCGAGGTCATAGCACAGGTGACGCCCAAGGCTGTGACGGAGGAGGAGCTGGCGCGGATAGCGGGAGAGGAGTCGGATCCGGCACAGGAGAGCGGTATCGCCGTAGCGCTTTTGCAGCAGAATGAGAATGGCATCGCAGAGACAGAAACCGTCCGGCTGACAGGAGAAGAGGAAGAGCTGCCGGTACTGCATGGTACTCTGACAGAAAACCGAGTGCTGGGTATGGCACGGTATGAGCAGACCGATGTGAAAGACGATGAGAAAATAGATGTGGACGACGTATTTACCTATACTATGGAAAACTACGTCGTGACATGGAATATCCGGGGGCAGGTGTCTGTCCCGGAGGATGAGTCTGACGATGATAAGAATGTAATCGTATCACCGGAGACGGAGGAGAGCAAAGAGCCCGCAGAAGAAGAGGCTTCGGATCCCGCAGAGACGCAGACAGCGCCAAAAGAGGAGACAGAGCCTGAAAGCATGGAGGGGCAGGCAGACGATGTACAGGAGGAAGGCAGCTTATCCGATGATGACAGGCAGCCGGAGACAGGGACCGTTCAGCCGGAGAATCTGACAAGAGTAGGAAATGAGTCGGGCGAGCTGGAACTGGCTGTGAGAACGCTGGACAGCGACAGCGATCTGTACAGGCAGCTGGAGGCATACTTCGATGATGCAGATGAGACGGCGGCAGAAAACCGGGTTTTGGATCTGTCCGTACTGGAAGCTCGTCTGTATCTGGGCGAGACAGAAGTGGATCTGTCGGACTGCTCTGTCACCGTACAGGTGACGCCGAAGGCTGCCCTGGAGGAGGAATTGAAAGAGGCTCTGGGCGAACATCTGGCGGCCCGCGAGGGAGTGAAGCTTCATACTTCGATACTGAGCCAGGATGAAAATGGGGTCCGGGAGTCCGAAAGCGCAGAGCTGACTGCGGATGAGACAGAGATCCCGGTATTAGAGTGTGAAATGCCGGAAAGCGGCATACTGGCACTGGCCAGATATATAAGAATCGAAACGGTCGATGTGGATGTGGACAGCACATTCGTCTATGAGGCAGAGGATTTCTCCGTGACTTTAAATATTCAGGGTACGGCATCCTATATGGGGCCGGAAGAGGATAAGACGGAGGAGAGACCTGCCGGCGAGATGATTCCTGAGACAGAATCGCAGCCGGAGACCGTGGCGGCGGACGAAACAGAGCCGGAGACGGAAGAAGAGACCAGGGAAGAAGTACCGGAGAGTCAGGAGACGCAGGAAGAACCAAAAACGCAGGAGATCGGGGACGGGCAGGAAACATCAGCCGAGGATGAGACCGTGGAGACGGACGAATCGGAGACCGGCGAGGGGGACGAGGAGGCCGGAGACAGCGCGGAGACAGAAGAAGTCCCGGATAAGGAAAAAGACCGTCGCCTGATGCTGGAAGTGGTGACACTGGAAAAGGAAAATCCGGTATACGAGGAGATATCCTCTATCGTGGCGGAAGATGCGGAGGTAGAGGGAGAATGGTCTGACCTGTCTGTTCTGGAGTTCCATCTGCACTGTGACGGACAGGAGCTGGATTTAAATGACTGTAAGGTGACGGCCCAGGTAACGCCGAAGGAACAAATTCTGGATAAGATAGAGGAAGCTCCTGAGGAGGCTGTTATTGAAGATCTGAATACCGGCATGCTTTTGAGCGTGATGTCCGGCAATGAGGAAGAGCTCGAAGAAGTGGGAAGTCTGTTCCTGACCGGCGAAGAAGAAGAGATTCCGGAAATGGAAGAAATGGTTCTGGAAAATAATCTCATGGTGGTTGCGCAGAATGGCCAGGTGGCGAATCCAAAATTTAAGGTTCAGTATTATGCGTACACCAACACGGTATCCGAAAACGGCCTCGATGTTGCCGCGCTGTATGTAATAGATACCAGCGGTGGGAAACTGCCGCAAAACGGTGCGGAACATACCATCAAAAAGATCTTCCTGGATGTGGGTTCAAATTTGGATGCAAATGGAAAACCTCTGAAAAACAGAAAATATCCGCTCCTGACAGAATCCGTATTAACCGAAATGTACGATGAAAAAGAGTATGAGTATATCATTGCTCCGAATCTGGCATATTTTAACAGACTGTATGAAAACGGAAACTATACGTTAAAGGAGATATGGATCTGGAAAGGGACAGGGACAGTAACAAGTATTGATGAAGCAGACTGGATGATCTATGGAAGAGAGGACGACGTATTAAGCTATCATTTTACCAACCGTGCCGTCTCCGCCGGTAATGACGATAAGTTGCTTCTCATAGAAGAAAATACGGTAATACGTCTTGTTTTTGATGAAAGCACAAGTCTTTATAATAACGCGGTTAATTTTTATGACTACGACATTACGGACGGAAAGCTTTACAAAAGCGAAGATATTGCAAATTCCGGAACTTATGCCTCACAGAATGAGGCAGGAAATAATACCATCTATGCCAATACCAACAATCAGGGTATAAATAGCAACTATAATGGTAAAGGCACAATGTTAGCGTTTGGCAACAATAATGCACAGGTGCCCTATGGTTCTGTTGAATGGGATGACGAAGAAGCAACAGTGGGTAGAAAGGTAGTTCATCTGGCGGCAGAAGGAGCAGATAGAAAAGAAACAACATCATTAAAAAGTCAGACTTTAAACAAAGGAAACGATAATAATGCAGACGTAAATAAGTGCACGTTTAATCTGGTGAAAGGATTATCTTCGGAGGGGAAAATCATATATTCCGCCGGTGTTGCGGCGCCGAATTTATTTAATGACGGTACCGCGGCAGGAAAAGAAGTAATTGTAGGAAACCAAAATGAAAAATTCTCTTTAAACTTTAATCGTTCCGGCGACACCTATACGTTTACGGGGGTGACGGGCACGAGCGCGCAGGAGCTGGAATATCTCGCGTATATCACGGAAGGCTGGAGCAGCAAGTTACCTCTCTGGACCAATAATTACTGGCCCATGGATCAGGCAGAAACATACGGGGCGGCAGGCCATGATTTAAAGTTTGGAAATAAAGAGAAAGCAGATCAAAGAAAAGCGGTAGGTTTAGGGACCTCCAGTTTTCCGGCAAGTGATGACGGGCAGGATCATAATTCGTATTTCGGAATGCAGTTTGAGGTTCAATTTAACCTGACAGAAGATTATGTCGGACCACTGGAATATTATTTCTTCGGCGACGACGATATGTGGGTATTTCTGGATGGTACACTGGTTTGCGATATAGGCGGCGTTCATCCTTCCATGGGCGAGTACGTCAATCTGTGGGACTACATTGAAAAAGGAAGCGAGGGAGAGCATAAGCTCAGTTTCTTTTATACGGAACGCGGAGCTTCCGGTTCGACCTGTTATATGAGATTTACCTTACCTTCGGTATCGTCGATCACACCGGAACAGAATACGGGAAAATTAAGGATAGAAAAGGATGCGATGGGCCTTCCTGATAATTTCGAATACGAGTTTGAAATTAATTTTACAGATAAGGATGGCAATAATCTGCCGGATGACTATTCCTATACCCGCTTTAAAAAGAATCCGGATGGAACAGACGAGGTTATCAAAAGCGACGTTATTGTATTTGACGGCGGAAAATTTGAACTGAGGGAAGGCGAATATATCATAGTAAACTTTTTGCCTGACGGAACCAGGTACACGATCAGGGAAACAGGCGGACATATTATCAATGAGGATGGTTCCAAGGGTAATGATATAAGCGAACTGTTCAAACCGTTCTATCAAGTCAACGGAAATGCCATAACAGAAGGAGATACGGTAACCGGTACGATAGTGGTGGATAGAGAAGCTGCGCAGCCCAAAGAAGACGTAGTGCAGTATGTGAATCAGAAACGTTACAAACTCCCCGAAACCGGCGGCGCCGGCACCATCATCTTCACCATCGGCGGTATCCTGTTACTCAGCACCGGAGCGCTGTACAGCTACGATCTGAGACGCAGACGGAGCAGGAAAACTCTGAATCAATAGCGAACCGAGGAACATGCATGAGTAAGAAGAAACTGGAGGCTCCGTCACTGGAGCAGCTGGAAGCAGAGCTGCGGGCAGTACAGTACAAAAACAGCTATGGCCGGATGCTCAGGAGCACGATTTACATCTTAATAACCGTAGCGGCGGCGGCAGTTCTGATCGCAGTTCTGTTGCTGCCGGTTCTCCAGATCACAGGCGGTTCCATGACAGAGACCCTGCATGACGGAGATATCGTAGTGGCTCTGAACGGTTCGGACTATAAGACCGGGGACGTGGTGGCCTTCTACTACAATAATAATATTCTGGTGAAGAGAGTCATTGCCAATGCAGGCGACTGGGTGGATATCGATGAAGAAGGAAATGTGTTTGTCAATGATGTACAGCTGGATGAGCCGTATATCTCTGAGAAGTCACTGGGCAACTGCAATATCGAACTTCCCTACCAGGTGCCTGACAGCTGTATATTCGTGATGGGAGATCACAGAGAGACATCGGTGGATTCCAGAAATACGGCGGTGGGCTGTATCCGAACGAATCTGACTATCGGGCGTATTCTGCTTCGTGTATGGCCCCTCTCTGATCTTGGATTGATTGATTGACATAATTTATCGGAATACTGGCGGTCTTATGATGGAAAAGACCGCCGTCATATGAAAATACAATGGATAATCTGCATGGCTTTACCTGACGCAGTATCCTGCTGTATACATAAACCCACATAAGGGAGGTGAATCAGGAAATACTGATCTGCTGTAAAAGCGTCAGTGCCCCGAAACAGCGGAGAAATCGAAAGTGACCGCCTTTCGGGAGATAAATAAAAAAATTAAGAGAAGAAAGGATGTAGGAATTATGAAGAAATGGAAAAAGCTTGGTAGTATTTTGCTTGTAATGATTATGGTTCTTACCATGACGATACCTGCTTTTGCTTCTGAACTCAGCGGAAGCCAGGGATCGGAAACAGGTAAAATCACTATTACAGGCGTGGTAAACAATCAGCAATATGATCTGTACAGGATCTTTGATCTGTCTTATGCAGGCAGCGGAGACAGTCTGACAGTCGCTTATACGATTGCTGAAAAGTGGGTTGATTTCTTTAATGGTACCGGTGCAAAATACATTGTAGACGCACAGGAAAAAGATGAGAATGGTCAGGAGACTTCTTCTTATGCCGTAGTGACCATTGGCCAGCAGACAAAGTATATTGCTCTCACAGATGAAAATGTTGCAGAGTTTGCTCAGGAAGCTTTAGCGTATGCTGTCAGCTTACCCGAAGAGTCTGTCGATGAGAGCGTTATTGCCAGAACAGAAGCGACAGAAACAGAAGCTAAGAATACTTTTACCGATGACGACGGGAAAGATTGCATTACTGTTGAGGGACTGATTCTGGGTACTTACCTGGTATATCCCAGGGGTGCGGCAGAGATCGGTGAGGGCTTCTCTTCTATCTGCTCCCTGACTTCCACGACTCCTTCCGCCAATGTGGTTGTGAAGGCGACCTATCCTGATGTGGATAAGAAAATCGCGGTGGATGAAGATACGGATGATCTTAATAATATACAGGGCGCGATTGCCGGTAACAGACCCAGCGGAACAGATGAAGATGAGGATTACAATACGGCAGCCATCGGGGATGACGTTCCTTATATCGTAACTTCCAGGGTACCTTCCATGGCAGGCTACAAGAATTATTTCTTCATTTTCGACGATACTCTGTCCAAAGGCCTGACCTTTAATGAAGATGTGGAAATAAGCATTGGCGATACGAAGCTTACGGAGTGGAAAGATAAAAGCGAACCGCGTGAAAATTTTGATTATTATGTAAATGTAACAGAAGATGAAACCACAGGAAAAACACATGTGGAAATTGTTTTCATCGACTTTATTAAATGGGCAGACGAGGCCGGCAAAGATATTACCGTCACATATTCGGCTAAGTTAAATGAAGAAGCGGAAATCGGAACCATTCCGAACACAAACGAAATTTATCTGAAGTATTCCAATGATCCCAGGGATGAGAACAGGGGAACACCGGAGACACCGGATGAGCCTAAGCCTGACGACCCCATTGGAGAAAGCCCGATTATTAAGACCTATACCTATGTTCTGGGGCTCTTACTGCATAAGACAGACGAGAACGGTAATTCACTGACGGGCGCCGAATTTACTATCAAAGGAACTAAATTAAACAGAGTCGTTACGGAAGAGCTGGCATTTGTGGCAGATGAAAATGGAGATTGGTATCTGCTGGATGACAATACGTACACACAGACCGTACCCGGCTCTGAGACAGGGGAAACGAATGAAGACGGCACTCCTGTATTGGTAGCTGATGATAAGTATGTAAAGAATGCTGACGGTGAGTACGCCAGATTCAAAAAAGTATATACTATTGATGCGGTTCCGGTAGAAGGAGATTTGACGGAAGAGGTAGAGATAACCGCATGGGTAGATGAGAATGGCGAGCTGCAGTTCAAAGGATTATCGGAAGGTACTTATACGATTACGGAGGTAACGGCTCCCAATGGTTATAATAAGCTGGCAAATCCGATTACGATTATCGTAAGCTATGAAATTAGTAGAGCGGATGGAGCCGCAGTTATTGCCTGGAACGTAACAAAGCAGATCGGTGATAATATTGAGTCAGAAACATTGGAGATGGACGAAGATACCATGCTGTTTACGATTGATATCGAGAACCGCTCCGGTTCCCTTCTCCCCTCCACCGGCGGTATCGGTACTACGATCTTCTACGTAGTCGGCGGTATCCTGGTTCTGGGCGCCGGCGTGATGCTGGTTACCAAGAAGCGTATGAGCGGAAGAGAGTGATCATTCCGGTCGTTCGAGCGGGTTAATTATCTACATAAGACAATCAGGGAGCAGGGCATCCGCCCTCTCCCGGTCCGGCTTTCCCAGGCCGGGCCAGCCGCACAGGCTGACACCTTCACGTGGTGTGCGGCGAGCAACGGAAAGAGAATTCTGTCCGGCGAACGTCAGCAGACAGGGCGATTGTGAAAGCCCGCAGGGCAGCGCAGTCGGCTTTCATGTCCTGGCTGTGCGCTTTCCAGGCGCATATGAGCTTAGAAATATGGAATTGCGGGGAGACCTATGAAAAAGGACGCGAACCCGAAAACAGACAAAAAAAAGAGAGACAAGAAAAAGAAGAAAAAAGGACCGTCGCTGTCCACCGTCATTCTGGTTCTGATCCTGATGGCCGGCCTGGGGATAATGCTCTATCCCACGGTCAGCGACTACTGGAATTCTTTTCATCAGACCAAAGCCATCGCAAACTACGATAATGTGATTGCAGACATGTCGGAAGAAGAGTATGCGGCGATGCTGGAGGATGCGAGACAGTATAACGAAAAGCTTCAGAAGCTTCAGTATCCCTTCACCCAATATGAACAGCTGGCGGATACCTATTACAGTGTGCTGGATGTGGCCGGTACGGGGATCATCGGATACGTCACGATCGGCTGTATCAATGTGGAGCTGCCCATTTATCACGGCACGGACGATTCGATTTTAAACGTGGCGGCAGGGCATCTGGAGGGCACGAGCCTTCCTGTCGGCGGCGAGGGGACCCATTCGGTCATATCCGCTCACCGGGGCCTGCCCAGCGCCAAGCTCTTCACGAATCTGGATAAACTGGTAGTGGGAGATACCTTTACGATTACCGTATTAAACCAGCTTCTGACCTATGAGGTGGACCAGATTCTGATCGTGGAGCCTGCTGAGGTGGACGCCTTACAGGCCGTATCGGATGCGGACTATGTCACATTGCAGACCTGTACTCCTTATGGGATCAATACCCACAGGCTTTTAGTACGGGGACACCGGATCGAAAATCCGGCAGGTACGTTATACATACGTGCAGAGGCAGTAAAGCTGCCGGTATATATCGTGATGCCCGCGATCATCATTCCGATATTGTTCGTATTGCTGGTGATACTGCTGGTACGTTACAGGAGAAAGCCATCAAAGATCACACTGAGGGATATCCACCCGGAACAGATGGAAGACCTGGAGAATGAGATAAAGGAGGAAGAACCATGAAAAGTAGGTGGAGACGCTCCCTGACAGCGCTTCTGCTGGCTGTCTGCGCCGTGCTGGCCCTGTCTGTATACGAGGGCGCGGTGCTGGCGGCGGGGACGCCGGCGGATATTACGAAATCCTGCTCTGTGACGGTGTCTCCGGGGACGATAGAGGACCTGGAGAATGCCGGTATTGTGATAGACGTGTATAAGGTAGCGGATGCGAAGGAAGACGGTGTCTATGATACCTATGGCTATACGCTCACCGGCGATTACCGGGGCATGGAGGGCCTGGAGGCAGCGCTGTCCGATCTCTCCGGTCTGAGCAATGAGGACTGGCGCAGTCTGGCAGCCGGAGTCGCGGAATTTACATTCCGGGAGGACCAAAAGATCGAGGCGGCACAGACGCAAAAGCCGGCAAATACCCGGATCGAGGGGCTGGAGAGCGGCCTGTATCTGCTGGTAGCCCGCAGTGAAAGCCTGACAGACAGGGAAGATTATATAACCTCCGTGCCGGATAAGGAAGATGAGACAAAAGAGAATCTGGCGACCGTGGCCTATTCCAGCCGCTATGTCTACACATTCTTTCCGGAGCTGATATCTCTGCCGGGCAAGGAGCCCGTACCGGGACAGGAGCCGGGCTCTCTGATTCAGAACACTTCGAATCCGGGTGAATGGCTCTATGATATGTCTGTGGTATTAAAGCCTGCGCAGAGTCCCCGCTATGGAGATCTGGAGATTACAAAGATTCTGGAAAGCTATGAGAACTCCGGACCGGCCACCTTCGTATTCCGGATCGAGGCGGAGCTGGACGGAGAAAAAGTATATTCCGATGTGGCGGCACTGACCTTTGACGCGGCCGGAGAGAAGACGATCCGCATCGAGGGACGTATTCCCATCGGAGCCCAGGTCACGGTGACGGAGGTTTATCATGGTTCGGCTTACACTCAGGTCGGGCAGGAGCCGGAAGGACCGCTGACACTGGAAGATTTTGATAATCCCATTGAGGATACCGATTCTGCCGGGGTAACGTTTCGTAACCGTTATGATGAGCAGGACAGAAAAGGCTATGGAGTCGTAAATCGCTTTTCAAAGGATGAGAACGGTGTCTGGACCTGGGATAATACCGGAGACAATGAGGCGCAGTAAGGGAGGCGGCAGGATATGAAACGAAAACAGTGGATACTGGCAATCGCTGCCACGCTTCTGATAGCAGGTGCGGGAATCGGCAGCGCCATGGCCTATTTTACGACCTATGTGACGGCAGAAGGGGGTAAGACTCTGCATCTGGGAGATTCGACGACGATCCGGGAGGAATTTGACAGCTGGCAGAAGAGGGTAGTCATTGTCAGCGACCCGGAATCGGAACCGGTCTGGGTGAGGGCTGTCGCTTTTGCGGGGGATATATATGTCTTAAACTACTCCAGTGCGGACGAGAGCTGGACCCGGGGAGAGGACGGCTATTATTACTATAATACGATACTGAGCGGAGGAGAATCCACGAAGGAGCTGCTGGTGAAGATCGAGGGAGTTCCGGAGGACGCAAAGGATTTTAACGTCGTCGTAGTCTACGAATGTACCCCTGTCCGCTACGACGCCGACGGTGCCCCTCTGGAAGCAGACTGGAGCAGAAAAGTCCAAATCGACGGCGTGCGGGAAGGGACGAATGAGAACAGAGAGGAAGGGGGGCAGAGCTGATGGGAAAGCGTAAAAAGAACAGACTGCCGGTACTTACCATGGTACTGTTTGTGGCAGCAGCCGGGCTTTTGATGTTCAGCACCATCGGCGGAGCCCGGGCGGCCCTGACATATTATTCGGAGAATTATACCTCGGCTTTGGAGATGTTTCATATAGGCGTCACATTAAATGAAAACGGCAATGTGGTCAGCGTGCGTGATTATGACGCCAACGGAAACTGGGAGGAAAAGGGAGGCAGCCTTCTGGAACGGGAACTGGAGGAAGGCGATGTCATCATACCGGGAAAGAAGTATGAGGAGGCGCTGAGTGTTTCCAACAGCGGCGACATAGACGAATATGTGCGCGTCACGATATATAAGTACTGGCTGAATGCGGACGGCAGCAAGCTACAGGAGCTGTCCCCGGCCATGATCCAGCTGAATCTGCTCTGTGATGCCACCGGCGTGGATAACGGGTGGCTGCTGGATGAGAAGCTGACCAATTCGGAATATGCCCCGGGAGAACGGGAATTCCCCGGAGAGCGCACGGTGCTGTACTATAACACGCCCCTTGCGGTAGAAGAGATCTCGGCGCCCTTTTCCGATATGATCTCCATAGACGGATCCATCGCCTCTTATGTGACACAGGAAAAGGTGACGGAGAACGGATATACGACGATTACCACCACCTACAAATATGACGGAGTCTCCTTCCGGATCGAGGTGGAGGCCGACGCGGTACAGACACATAATGCCGAGGATGCGGTCATGAGTGCGTGGGGACGTGAGGTGAGCGTTTCCGAAGACGGAATCCTGAGTCTGAGATAGGGAGGGAACGAAGATGAGAAAGAGGATGACAGGACTGCTTCTGGCAGTTTTGCTCACAGGAATCCTGGCGGTTCCCGCTTATGCGGATGAGATTCAGGGCGGAGAGGACTGGATGGTCAATTTTGACGGTTCCGGTCTGGAGAGTAACTTTACTTCAAAGGATATGAATGAGATTGTCCGGGGCCTGCAGCCCGGAGACACCGTGACATTTACGCTGGCTTTGAAAAACAGCAGCGGCAAGGGAGCCGACTGGTGGATGACAAACCAGGTGCTCAGCAGCTTCGAGGATGCCAGCGTTGCAAACGGCGGCGCATATACCTATATCCTGTCCTATAAGGATGCGGCGGGTAATGTGACGGATATCTACAGCAGCGATTCCGTAGGCGGCGAAGATACCTCCGGCGGCGTGGGCCTGCACCGGGCGACGATCGGTATGGAAGAGTTTTTTTATCTGGATCATCTGGCTGACGGCGCCTCCGGGACCGTGACGCTTCAGGTGGCCTTAGACGGAGAGACACAGGGAAATAATTATCAGAATACGCTGGCGGATCTGGCTCTGCGCTTTGCCGTGGAGCCCAATGCCCAGACGCCTCCTCCTGAACAGCCGCAGAATCCTCAGAATCCGGAGACTCCTAAGGACCCGCCTGAACCGAACCAGACAAAGACCGTGAATACCGGCGATGAGACACAGATAATGAAATATGTTCTGATGGCAGGAGGCAGCGGCGCAGTCCTTTTGCTGCTGGCAGTGATGAGCCTGCGTCGAAACAGGAGAGAGCAGGAAGAAGGGGGGAGTATGCAGGATGAAAAAGCATAGAGGGTGGAAAAAGTTTTCTGCCATGCTTCTGGGATTTTGCCTGCTTTTGTCCATGGCAGGGATGTCCCTGGCCGAGGACGAAGGTCCCCGGTCCGATGGCTATACCTATACGATTACACTGTCAGCCGGCGGAAAGGGCACTTTCTCCGGCGCAGCTGTGATCGAGTTGGAAAATATCTCGTACAGTGCCGAGGAGAGAATCAATCTGACCAGTTACATCAATCAGGTTACGCTGGAGAATGAGAAATATTATGTCAAAGGCTTTCATCTGAGCGGTCAGGAGGGGCTGGTGGGTTCCGTGCCCTGTACCGGAGACGCTGTCTATGTGGTGTCCTACGGCATCCGGGGGAATGTGGTCCGCTATACGGTGAATTATCAGGATACGGCCGGTAATACGCTGGCGCCCAGCGAACAGTTTTACGGAAATGTGGGAGATAAGCCGGTGGTGGCTTTTCTGTATTTGGAAGGATATCAGCCCCAGGCCTATAATCTGACAAAGACACTGTCAGAAAATGAGGCGGAGAACGTATTTACCTTCACATATACGCCCATTGAGACAGAGGGACCGCCTGCTTCGACGGCTCCGCCGGAGGAGACTGCGACGTCCGAGGAGGCTGCGGCAGGGGCGTCTCAGGCGGAGACGTCTCCGTCGGAAGCAGTACCGGAAGGGTCGGATAATCCCGATGTGCCGCCGGAACCGTCGGTGGAAGACGTGACGGATCCGGTCGTGCCCCAGGGTGACCAGGAAGTGGAGGATATTCTGGATCTGGATACGCCCAGAGGAGCCTTTGACAGCGACGGGGACGGCGAAGCAGATCTGGAAGGAATAGCCGATGCAATCCTTCCTCTGAGCGGTATGCCTATGGCTGTGAGATTGTCTCTTTCCGTGGGAATTCTCATGATCGTCATGCTGGTATTCTACCTCCTGTTTGGCAGGAATCGAAGAGAAAGAAAGACGGAGGCAGTGAATACGAAGAGGATAAGGGGCAAAAAAGATGAATGATAACGAACGGCTGCCGGAACAGCCTTCTGAGCGTAAAAAGGGCGGGGGAGTGATTCCCGCCCTATGCAACGTCATGGGGACAGGGATTCTGCTGCTGGTAATCGCACTGCTGTCGCCACTGTTTCTGCCTCATATCCTGGATTATGAGACCTATAATGTGGTCAGCGGCAGTATGGAGCCGGAAATGCCGGTGGGCAGTCTGGCTCTGGTGAAGCCTGCGGTTCCTTCCGATGTGAAGGTGGGAGATGTGATTGCCTTTCAGAGCGGATCATCGGTCATCACGCACCGGGTCATGGAAAATCATGTGGTGGAAGGAGAATTTATCACAAAGGGCGATGCCAATGAGGATGTGGATCTGGCGGCCATACCCTATACGGCGCTGATCGGCCAGGTGGTGTGGCATGTTCCCATGGTGGGAGGGATCATGGCGCTTCTGACAGGGACTGTGGGGAAGATCTATCTGCTGGCTTTTGCTCTCTGCGGAGTGATGCTCAATATGCTGGCAGGGAGGCTTCGGGCCCGGGAAGCGTAGAGGCCTCGGTAGTCGTTACATAGGTTTGGTCGCCGGGGCAGAGAAGGGCGCCACAGAAAAACCAAAAGCTTCACAGGAAAAACCGATTTTATATGGAGATACAAAAGCATTTTCGCCTTCCGGACAGCGGCAGCGAAGATGGTAAGGAGGACGATGACTTGAATAGCAAGCAAAGGAACCTGCATCAATCGACGGCATGGAAAAAGCGGCACAAAAAGCATCTTTCCGGAATCATTTCATGGATATTGGTCTGTACGGTGGTCATATCGCTGTTTGGCGGAATGTCAGTCCATGCCGAAGAACCGGCAGGAGGAGAAGAGCCCCGGGAAGAGCTGTCAGAAGAATCCCGGGAGCAGTCGGAGGAAGATTCTCAGGAAGAGGTTTCTAAGGAGCCTCACGAAGATTTGGAAACGGATTCTCAGACAGACTCTCAGGAGATGACAGGCCTGTGTGAGCATCACTCCACACATACTACGGAATGTAATTATATGGAAGCTGTTCAGGGCACACCCTGTACACACGAGCATGACGCGACCTGCGGTTATAGATTGTCTACGGAGGAGTTCCCCTGTATACATGAGCATGATGAGGTCTGCGGCTTTATGCCCGCTGTGGAGGGTGTGCCTTGTGATATGGGCTGTGAGGAGACGAGCACAGAGGGAGCGCTTCTCCACAAGGAAGGCTGCTCTTTTATACCTGCCACAGAGGGAATACCCTGTGCGCATGAACATGATACGGTCTGCGGGTATGCTGCCGCCGTGGAAGGCGCTCCCTGTATGCATGTGCATGACGATGTCTGCGGCTATCAGGAAACGGCAGAGGGCAGCCCCTGTACTTTCATATGTGAGATCTGCGCGGCAGAAGAAGAACATCTGGTCATGGAGTGGACATGGGTGGATGAGGAGGGGGTATTAGTATACTCCGATGAGGCCGGCCTGTGGGCACTGGCTCTGCCGGGGGCCGGGGAGGAAAATCCGGTGGACTCCGAGATTTTGCTGGCCATGCTGCCGGGACAAATCGAGGCGGTGCTGGAGGATGGAACCCAGGTTCCGGTTCCGCTGGAATGGGATCTCTCTGATTTTCCTGCAATGGGATGGTCAGGGGATACCGCATCCTTCAGAATCAATGCGGTCCTTCAAAAAGGGTATGCACTGGGCGAGGATGTGCCTGCCCTGTCCGTGTTGGTGGAATTGGGCGAGGGACAGGCCTATGCCGTAAATAAAAAATATGTTAATCAGTGGTGTTATGTGGCTGACGATGGTGGCGATGTGACAAAAGACTATATCGTGCCGGTGGTTGTTACCAGTCTTGACCGGGACCGTGTGATTGCGAGGCTGAATCAGGAGCTTCCGGCTCAGATCAGAGGATGGGTTTATACGAAAAGCAGCTTAGCCGACCAGAAAGCCACCATAAATCTTTTGGAGAGCATGGGTTTTACCTATGAAACAACAAAAGAAGGAAAGGAAGCGGACGGTACTCTCTACAATATCGCAATTTGGGGACGGGTAAACATAGAATGGGATCTGAGCCAGATACCTGATTCATCTGCTCTGGCCTACGGCGTTCCTGTTACGGTACAAGCCAGAACGGTAGGCAACGGAGCCGACAATATATTTTATGTAAATTCAAATACGGTACAGGGAGAAAGTACGGCAACCCCTGGTTCTTCCATCCTCAGCATTACCTTCACGCTGGTGGATGCCAGGCTTTCGGATCATCTCTCCCATTCGGTGGATCCCGACAATGTGGTGGTCAATCTGTTTGACTACTGGGTGGAGGATTATGGAAAGGATCCGACGCCGGCTGACGGAGGCGATATCCTGCAAAAGAGCGATTACCATTTTCGCCCGAAGAACTTTGACTCTCCGGTGGACGATGTGACAGATGCGGGAGTCGGCTTCTCCACGGTGACCGACTGGAACAAGGGGATTAATGAAGGTCATCTTCTGATTTTCGGCGACGGCATCACCCATGCCGGCCTCTGGAATAAGGGAGCCGGGGAGAATACGCAGTATGGAAGGGCATATGCGGGTATGGAGGGGATCGTCCGCCCCGTTCTGGTGAACGGTTATCCTGTCATTAATACGGCCAATGCCCGCGAAGTGATGTTAGGCGTCACTGATCCGGCCGCTCCCGATTACCGGAATCATACTCTGATCCGGGACTATCGCCTGGCAGGAGATCATAAGGGTGCTGTGATATCAAATCCCGCCTGGGACAAAGACGCCATGCCTTACGAAAACGAGGGCGGCGAGGGTGCGATCCGTAATCTGAGCGATACCGTGATACGCCTCTGGGAGGCGTCGACAGGACAATCCCTGACAGATGACAGTGAGGAATCCCTTGATTACCTGTTTGATCCCAGCGTCACCAGTGCCTATAAGCACAGTTATGTAAATGTAGACGGCCTGTTTCAGCTGGATGACGAGGGCTACTATTATTACAACATGCGTGAGAATTTTGCCGAATTCCGGGCCAGCCGGGAAGCGACGAATACGACGCCGGGAGAGGGCAGCTTTATCCTCTATGACGCGCCGGCCACGGTCCGTACCGACGGGAAAGCAAGCATCGGCAATTTCTTTCCTTTCAATACCGGGGAAGAAGTATTTGACGGACTGGATGAGAATGGAAAGCTCACCAGCGATGTGTATTGCGCGCGCAATACGATGAATCATCATCTGGGCATGACGGTGGAGATCCAGTTCCGCCAGCCCATCGGCGGCGAGATCAGCGTCGGTTCCAAGGGCCGCCAGCCCATGACCTTTGAATTCTCCGGGGACGACGATGTGTGGGTATTCATTGATGACGTGCTGGTGCTGGATCTGGGCGGAACCCACAGTGAAATATACGGCACCATCGATTTCTCTACAGGTGAGGTCTGCATCGGCCGCGCCTTCGGCACCAATGGAATTCCGGAGAATCCAAAGGATCCGGCGAATCTGGTGACGCAGACGACCCTGAAGGCACTGTTTGAAGCTGCCGGACAGGAAAGCAACCGGGATACCACCGCATGGAGAGGCGAGACCTTTGCCAATAACAGCGATCACACCCTTCGGATGTTTTACCTGGAGCGGGGGAACTACGATTCCAGTATTGCACTGCGTTTTAATCTGCAGCCTCTTCTGTATCAGCAGATCAAGAAGGTGGACCAGAACGGCCAGCCCTTAGAGGGAGTTGTCTTTGAAATGTACCCGGCTAAAGAGCAGGGAGGACAGTATGTGCAGACCCAGAATACTCCTCTGGCGATTCTTAACACGGAGGCGGACGGCACGGCACGCTTCATAAAAAGGAATGAGACGGATATCAATGGGAATCCTCTTCCCTTTGACTTTGCGGAGCATTACGGGCAGGATCAGACGCGGTATTACATATTAAAGGAGACGGCGACACCTAAGGGCTATCGTCCTCTGCCTGTGGATGTGGTGTTGGAGTATAATCCTGATACGACGATGATCACCGTGGCCAACCGTTGGGTAACCGGCGCATTCGGCAGCTTTACCTCCACGATCACCGGAAATACGCATATCACCTATGGCGCTTTTGATCCGATTACGGGCAATATCAATCAGAGCAACGATCCGGTTTCACAGCAGGTACAGGAGACGGGGCTGGTGGTAGCCATTCCCATGGTGCGGATCGGTACTACATGGAAGGCACTGTACGGGGGCAATGTGGAGGGCTTTCATGCCGTTACACCGGAGAGCCGCACGGTAGTGGACTGGCGCAAGGCAGCCTTGAATGCCGTGCTGCATCAGAGCTTTGCGGCCTGCGTGGACACGGAGTCGGACGTGGGAGACTGGTATCTGAGCTGGGACGAGGAGATTCACCGTCTGACCGGATTACTGAGCGATTTGCCCGGACGGGCGGATCGTTACCAGCTGGTCAGCGGCATGGACGCCGATATGAAGATGGTCTATGCGATCATCGATCCGGCAGTCTTCACCGAACTGCTCGGCATGGGAAGCGATCTGTCCGATGAGGAACAGTATCAGGCGCTGGCGGACTATGTGAAGAGCTTTGTTCCGGCGGGTATCACGTCCGGGGAGGAGTTGGAGAAAGGAATCCGGACGGCAGTCGAGAATATCTATAATGTGACCCAGGGAGTCAATGGGCGCGGCATCAGCTTTTTGAATGTGGATCAGTTCGTCCGGAACTTCCGGTCGCTGGTTTACATACCCAATGAGCAGCGGGAGCTGCGTGTCTGGAAGGTGGACCAGGACGGCCGGGGGATAAACGGCGTCGAGTTTACGCTGTACGGTGATCCGGCCTGCCAGCAGAAGGTGGCCAGCGGTACGACAGGAGCCGTGGATGGCCGGGACGGCGTGCTGGTATTGGCCCCCTATGTGGAGGAGGGAGACGGCTATGCCAAAATGGAGTGGGCCAGCGATGTAAATAACGGCCATACGCAGTATTATCTGAAAGAGACGGCCGTACCTGCGGATTCGGATTTGAAATTGAATGACACCATTGTGCCTGTCTATGTGGGCATCTATTCGATCTATGCGGATGCAGGCAAAGAGGGAGACGGAGTCACTGTCATGGCAGGTGTGGGAAAGCTGGCCAAGACTATGATTCAGTACGCCGCTGATGAAGATGTGGAGATCACACTGCGGGATATCACTGCCATCGGTCAGGTACAAAACAGCGGCTCCTTTGATCTGCACGGCTGGCAGGATATGAAGCTGAACGGCACGGAAGTCCTGCGAAGTATGGATCTGCACTATGGACGCAACGCCCTTCCCAGGGATTACGGCCTGCATGATGAGGACGGGGGAGCCAGCGTATATCCTTACTTTGTCACGGATACGGGCTTCATCCGTGCGCGCGTGGAACAGAATCACAGCGCCCTGCAAAACGAGGAGTTCGCAGGCGCGCAAAATACCAGCGCCAAATGCGAGAATCTGGGGGATACGGATCTCACCAGCCTGTTCAGCCTGCTGAATATCGTAGTGGTGACAGACCGGCCGGATACCGAACCAGTGAGGACGGGACAGCTGAAGGTCAGTAAGACCGTACAGGCAAAATCCCAAACAGGCGATCAGCTGACAGATGCAGATTACACGCAGATCTATCAGTTTACCCTGGAGCTGACAGATAAAGACGGAAATCCTTTAGGGGGAAACTATCCGTATTATTATTACGGCGAGGATAAGTCCGGTGTGATTTCCAATTATGGGAAGCTGTATCTGCATCATGACGAGAGCGTCACGATCATGGGCCTGCCCGACGGAACAAATTATAAGGTGACAGAGGAAGAGGTGGATCCCAGTTACGTCATCCCTCCCACTGGCGAGCAGACAGGAGTGATTAAAGCCGAGGGGAAGGAGGAGGTGCCTTTTATCAATACCAAAGAAAAGATACCTGAGATTCTTCAGATTTCCAAGAAGGTGGAAGGTGACAATCTGACGGAAGCTGACCGCAGACAGGAGTTTGAGTTTATGGTTACGCTGACGGATGCCAAATGGAACCCTCTGCGGGAAAGCTATGTGTACAGCTATGGCAATGACCTGACGGCAGAGGACGGGAAGATCGAAGGCGGCAGCGGGAAGATTAAGCTGCGGGACGGAGAATGTGTGACCATTCGTGGTCTGCCGGTGGGGGCGCATTACACGGTGACGGAGAGTCCGGCCCATGGCTGGAATGCGTCCACACCCAACGGAGGAGAGATCGCATCGGGCGAGATCGTTAAGACAGACGGAATAAATGGTACGGCAGAGGTAGCGTTTACGAATCATAGGCTGGGTCCTGTGGGGGATCTGCGGGTTTCCAAAGAGATGGTTGGGGACAGGCTGACGGCAACAGACCGCGCGACAATGTTTTCTTTTACGATTACGCTGCTTGATGCCGATGGGAATGAGCTGACGGAAAAGTATCCTTTTTACTTAAATAACGGAGTCGTCCATATCGGGAATATCGGAAGCGGGGATGTGATTTCCCTGGGTGACGGGGACAGTATGGAGATCCGGAACATTCCGGCAGGCACACATTATGTGGTGACGGAGATGTCGGTGAAAGGTTTTCATATCGTCTCGCCGGATAGCGGCATATCCGAGGGGGCCATCGTGGAGGATGAGATGGCAGAGGCGGCCTTTACCAATGAAAAGGACGCGAATCAGCCCTTTGTGCCGACGCCTGATATGGGAATCCTGCGAGTGAACAAGATTGTGACAGGAGAGGATATCACAGAGGCTGACCATACTCAGTTATTTGCATTTACCGTGACGTTGACGGATAAAGACGGGAACGAACCGGAGGACAGTTTCCGGTATTATGTGGACGGCAGTGAAGACAGCGCGGGAGAAATCGTAAGCGGCGGGACTCTTTTCCTGCATCATGACCAGTATGCGGATATCCGGGAGCTCCCGGCCGGCATGGTTTATACGGTGAGGGAGATGCCGGTGGAAGGCTGGATCGTCATTTCCCCGGATACCGGTGCGGCCACAGACGGAAGAATCCATGGCACGATCACGGAGGGTGAGATAGACAAGGCAGTCTTTGTCAATTACAAGGACGGTCAGCTGTCTTCTTCCGAAGCGGGAGTCCTTCGGATAACGAAGACGGTAACCGGTGAAGGTCTTACGGAGGCTGACTTTACCCGGTCGTTCTCCTTCATTGTAACCTTTACCGATGCGCAGGGAAACGGGCTGACCGGCAGCTATCCGTATTATCGTAACGGCAGCAGGTCCATGGCCGGAGAGGTGGCAAATGGCGGAACACTGCTGCTGAGTCACGGAGAGAGTATCGTGATCGGCAATCTGCCTGAGGGTACGCGCTATACCGTGACGGAGACTAAAAGGGAGGGCTGGGATATCACAGCTCCCGCAGGCGGAACGGCGGTGGGAACGACAGGGCGCGATGGAGTGGCGGAGGCCGGCTTTGTCAATACGAGGAGAGCCACAGCCGGGGAGCCGCAGCCTCCGGTGAACACAGACGGTCCCGGCGGTTCGGGCACATCCGGCGATGCGCCGATGACCGGTGACAGCACCAGAGTGGGTCTGTGGATGATTTTGACCGCGGTGTCCCTGTGTGGATTGTGTCTGTGGCATCTGACAAACTGGCGTGAGAGAAAAGCGGTCCGTGCTCTGATGCGTGCCGCAGACATCTGTGGGGCGCAGCCGGGCGAGGCGGCGGATACGCCGGAGGAGAAGGAATGTAATAAGTAAACATAAATGCCCTGTGCAGCATTTCGCGGCACAGGGCTTTGTTTTTACTCAGAATCTTCCATTCCGGTCCGCCGCCATGCCGCCTGCGCTCACTGAAGCTTGGCATTTGTAAGGGAGGCGTTCATTTATACATCTGCCGAGGTAGACGGACTTCGTCCGATAAGGTATAATGAAATCAGGGAATCATTCTGACCGCAGAGAGACAAGAAGGTGGACTTACGGCTGTGGGACAGCGTGACTGCAAAAGGAAGATAAAGAGAGAGGAAATGTAGGACAAAGGAGGAAATGCATGGAGAAAGCAGAGGTTTTTATCAGCTATCACACAAGGACAGGCGCTGAGGCGGTGCAAAGGATTGTCGCGTCACTGGAAGAGAGGGGGATTCGGTGCTGGTACGCGCCGCGGGATGTGGGAGCCAATTATGCCCAGTCTATCGTGGAAGCCATACGGGACTGCCGCATATTTCTGCTGGTGCTGAATGCAAGCTCCAATACCTCGGCCCATGTGCTGAACGAAATCAACTGTGCGTTTGACCGCTTTAAGGAGCATGAGGATATCGTGCTGCTTCCGTTCCGGATCGACGGCTGTGAACTCAGCGACGATGTTTACTATTATCTGGGGCGGATCCATATTATGGACGGGGCTCTGCCTCCGGAGGAGATCCGGATTCGGGAGCTGGTGGGGCGGGTCAGCGCCGTTCTGGGCAAGAAGGCTGCGCGGGAGGGAAAGAGTGCCGCGGCCTCTTTGGATCATCAGGTCTCGGAGAAGAGGACCTATCGCCTCATCAGCTCCATGGTCTATCCGGATAACTGCTTCATCGGAAGAGAGAGGGAACAGAGGGAGATAGCAGAGTGTTTAAGCGGTGTGGAAAATAAGGTGTTTTTAGTGGGAATGGGAGGAATAGGAAAGAGCGAGATCGCCCGCATGTACCTGAAAGGTCATGCGAAGGAATATGACATAATTTTGTGGATCGCTTTTTCGGGAAGCCTGGCACAGACCATTGCCAGCGATTCGCTGTTTGCCATACAGGGGATGGAGCGCAAGAACTATCCGGAGGATGACGATGAGACCTATTTCAGGAGAAAGCTGCTGGTGTTAAAGGAAATCACGGACCGTCGGGTTTTGATTGTGATGGATAATTTTGATGTGGAGGAGGATCCGGATCTGGAGGAATTCTGCGGCGGCCCCTACAGTGTGATCTTTACCACCCGCTGTCATCAGAGGTGCGGCCGGATTGCGGAGATAGAGATCAGCCGGATGAGCGAGCCGGAAGAACTCATGGCCATGTTCCAGGCCGGGTATACCAGAAGACTGACGGACACGGCCAGGGCCAGTGTGGAGGAGATCCTCAACTATCTGGACGGCCACCCCTTAAGCATCCGGCTGGTGGCATCCACGATGCAGAGCCGGCGTATCGCACCGGAGAAGATGGCAGATATTCTGAAGGAGGGTACGCTGGCGGCTAAGAGTGAAAATGCCCCTGCGGCCAATATGATATTCGGTCATCTCAGAGAAGTCTTTAAGCTGTCCACGCTCTCGGTTCAGGAACAGTTTCTTCTGAAAAACCTGTCCCTGGCGCCTCTTGGCGGTATTTCGGTGGAACAATTTTTCGCCTGGTGTGAGATGGAGGATTATGATGTCGTCGACGGCCTGATCGGAAAAAACTGGGTGATACATAATCCCATTACCGATGAGGTTCATCTGCATCCGCTGATCGGCGATCTGATGAGGGAAGAGCTGAAACAGACTCCAAAGATCTGCGACGCCTATATCCGTAACCTGACAAAAGCCTGCACCAATACGTTTAATACGGATTGGGAGGGGAAGCAGAGGCTGTTGGACTACACCAGAGCCGCCATGGAGAGAGCGCCGGAGGATCCGGATCTTCTCGTGATGATCTGGCTGGCCAGAGCCAGTATGCTGCAGGATGCCTTTTCCTATGATGAAAGCTGCAGAATGTATCAGAAGGCTCTGGATTGTACCCGCAGGATGGAGGAGCGGACCAGACTGTACCATCATCTTTCCCATACACAGATCCTGAGCGGCTGGTATGAGCAGGGCCTTGCGACTGCCCGGGCGGGCCTGGCGGAGCTGGAGGATACCCCTCTCGGGGAGATGTCCCGGGAACTGGGATTCTTTCATAACGAACTGCTGCGGCGTGTGTCCGAGGCTAACCGCAATATGGGGAATTATGAGGAAGCGATCCGTTATGCCAGACGGGCGGTGAAGGAGTGTGAAGGCTTCTATATTACGGACCAGGAGAGCGATCAGGGATGGGCGGAATATCACCTGGCCAGATCTCTGTATGAAAGCGGTGAACTGACTGAGAGCGAGGAGACCATCCGTCATGCCTACAGCTTATTTGATAAGGCGGATAATGAATGGTCGAAAGAACACTGTTATGAGCTGCTGGGCCAGATTCTCATGAAGAAAAAACGCTTTGAGGAAGCGCTCTCTTATACGCAGAAGGGATTGGAGATACAGACCAGGCTCTATGGGGAGGATCTGGCTATGGCGAATCTGGCTTACCAGGGAAACATCTATCTGGAATGGGGCCAGCCGGAAAAAGCAAGGGAATATCTGAGTCAGGCAGCCAGGGGATATCACAAATGCGGGTGCTTTAAGCTGGAGGAAAGGATCCGGCAGTTTATGGAAGAGAGGCTCTGAATCCGGAGATATGCTCCACCAGACGCAGGATATTCCTGCCGCTGTCCGGACGGTAGACCAGATAGGCGTTCAGATCCAGAGAATCAGGGATATTTTTCACAGGGAGGACAGCGACCCCTTCGCTGGCATAGAGAGGGGCCAGCGAAGACAGGGTGACGATACAGCCTTTGCCCTGTCTTAACATCTCCTGAAGTATGCGGCAGTCTCCTGCCACATGTTTGCGCCGGATCCCGAAGGAAAGAAGCAGCTCCAGATGGGTATCCATCCGGGATTCTGCTTCCAGGAGGGTCTCGCCGTGCAGATCACAGGTGAAATCCACGGAATCTCTGGCAGCCAGGGGATGCTCCTTATTGATGAGAAGAACCTGCTCACAGTCCAGGATGCGGGTGGAGCACAGCCGGAGGTTCTGGGGAGGGCACACGGCGAAGGCGATATCGAGAGATCCCTTTTTCAGCGCGTCGAAATAACTGAGGGTTCCGTTATCTACTATTTCCACTGTGACAGAGGGGCAGATCTGTTCAAACAGAAAGATATGACGGATATATTCGGGAACCAGAGTATTGGCCAGGGCGCCGATGCGGATGACCTCTGTCGCGGCCGTTTTCATATCTGTGAGCTTTTTCTGACAGTCGGACATGATCTGCCGCTGAGCTGACACAGCCTGATAGAATACGGCGCCGTATTCGGTGAGCTCCACGCCTCCGTTTTTGCGCAGAAAGAGAGGGACGCCCAGCTCCTTCTCCAGCTTTTTCATGCTGAGAGACAGACCGGTTCTGGATATGTAGAGCCGGCCGGCAGCTTTTGTCATGTTTTTCGTTTCGCATAGGACAGAGAAGTATTCTAATTGTTTTTCATCCATGATGTGCCATCTCCTTTTGTTAATTGTACTACAAAAGGTAGAGGGTTTCAAGGGGGTTATTGCGTGGGATTTTTTGCTATTAAATGATATTTTTTATTTTTGAAACAGCCGGTTAACGCCTCCGTGTCCATCTCTTACTTCTTTTTTCTGTAAACTTCTGTTACAATGATAACAGACAGGCAATGGGGCCTGTGCAAACCTACAGGAGGTGTAATACATGAAGAGAGAAGGGATTTCGCGCAGAGACTTTTTGCGCGGCACGATGGCCAGCGCTCTGGGCGTAGCGGCTACCGGAATTCTGGGAGCATGCAGTCCGGCCGGCGCTGCCACAGATCCGGCCACGACGTCGGCTTCCGTTAATGAAGAAACGACAAAAGCAGAAACTACCGCGGCGGAGACCACTGCCGCAGAGACGGCTCCCCAGATGGAGAGCGGTCAGACAGCGCCGGTTTTGGAGAGTACCCCCTACGAGGTATATCACACGGAACTGCTGGTCATCGGTACAGGCAACGCGGGCGTATGGGCCACACAGAGGGCCATGGAGGAGGGAAAGACGATCCTGATGGTGGATAAAGGCCCCTTCCGCCACAGCGGAGCCTCAGCCATGTCCTGGGATGCGCTGATGATCTGGCATGATTACGCCGGAATGCGCACGCCGGACTGGCAGTTAATCAACGGGGAGACAGCCCAGGCAGCCTTTGATTATCTGGGAGGGGCAGAGTTTAACCCTTATGTGGAAAGTATTAATCATGGCCAGACGCTTCCCTTCCGGGATGCCAACGGAGAGGTGGCTCCCATCAGCCCGCAGCTGCCGAAGACCACGGTGTCGGCTTTTTTCCGCAGGGAGATGGATGCCCTGTTGGGAACAGGACGCATCAATGTGATGGATCAGACCATGATAACGGATCTTTTGGTGAACGGCGACCGCTGTCTGGGGGCGATCGGTATCTATCTGCCCACCGGCAGAATGCGGGTGATCCGCGCCGATGCCACGATCATGGCTTCCTCCGGCTGTACACAGATTCACGGCTGGCTGAACATCGGATACCGGGGAATCAATTCCACGGATAATACCGGCGACGTGCCCATGGCCGCATTTCGCCATGGCCTGAAGATCGGGGAGTCTGAGTTTGCCCAGTACGATTTTAACAGCATTATTTTCAAGGATGTGGCGCACACCTTTGGCTGCGGAATCGGCGCGGACGCCGGGGAGCTGGAGGTTTTGTTCGACGCAAATCATGAGAGAATCTTTGCGGACGATGAAGTAGTCAACGGAAACCTGGGAATGTGCCAGAGGATCGGGGAGCTGGTCTTCAAGGATAAGAAGGGGACGGCCAACGACGGCGTCTACTGTACCTATACGCAGGAATCCTATGAGACCGTGCGGTATCCGATCATGCGCAATGTCCGTTTCTTCCAGGAGCACGGCTTTGACCCCATCGGAAATTACTTCGAGGTGGCGGCGGAGATGTACGAGCATGGCGGCGCTCCCATAATTGATAAGAACATGATGACAGAGCTGAAAGGGCTCTTTGACGTGCGGGGAGCCGGAGCCTGCGGTGAAAATGGCGGCCCTCATATGTGTCATAACCGACTGTACGGACATTATACCGGCAAATGTGCCGTGAACTATCTGAACGCAGCTCCGGCGGTGGGTGAAGAAGAGATCGACTGGACGCCGGTGGAGGAGGAATGCCGCCGCCTCAGCGAAATCCGCACCCGCAAGGTGGAAAACGGTCTGCGTCCTCATGAGATCCGCCGTAAGATTCAGGCGGCGGGATATCGGGGCTTTACGATCTACCGCACTACAGAGATGATGGAGGAAGCCATCGCCGAGCTGGAGAGGATCCGCCGGGAGGATATGCCCCGCCAGGTACTGGCGGACGACTCCACCACCTTCAATGTGGAGTGGAAATCCGCCATCGAAAATATCAATATGCTGGACAGCGCCGAGATGAGCATCCGCGCTTCCCTGCTGCGGGAAGAGACCAGAGGCTGCTATTTCCGCCCGGAATTTCCGCAGAAGGATGATGTGAACTGGAACTGTATGCTGGCGTGCCATCTGGAGGGAGATGAGATGGTATTTGAAAAGATTCCTTATCCGGAGATCGGCGGCTGAAGAAGCCCGGATGAATTTCCCATAAGAGATGTCCCAGATGAGAGAGGAGTAAATGACACATGAAACTTACCGTATATAAATTTGATCCTGCCGTTGATAAGGAACCCTACTATGTGAGCGGCGAGGTTCCCTACGAGGAACATATGACAGGGCTGCATGCGCTGATGTATTTCGATGAAAATGTGGCCCACGTGAATTATGACCACAGCTGCCGGGCCCGGGCCTGCGGCCGTTGCGCCATGACGCTGAACGGAGAGCCTACGTTGATCTGCACTCATTTCCTGGAGGATAAGGATTACACTATCGAACCGCTCAAGGGGTATCCGGTGATCCGGGATCTGATCGTGGACAAGCATGCGCTGGACGAGAGGCTGTCTCAGATCTATAACAGAGTCCGGATCGAGTCCTTTGATGCGGAAACCATTAAATTTGACCCGGAGGAGTACGGCAGCGATCAGATGTGGTCTCTGTACGGGATGGAATATTGCTGCCGCTGCGGCGTGTGCAACGCGGCCTGTCCTGTCATGGCCATGCACCTGGATGATTTCGTGGGACCGGCCGGTATGCTGGCCGTCGCCTACCGCCATCTGGATCCGCTGGACAAGGGAGACCGGGTGATGGAGGCGGTATCCAACGGGCTCTATCACTGCATCCAGTGCGGCAAATGCGACGAGGTCTGTGCCGAGACCGATATCGACCATCTGGCGGCCTGGAAGATGCTGCGGGAGGCGGCCGAAGCCAGAGGGCTGAAGCCCAGGTATGCCGAATAGGCGGAAAGCGGCCGGGCCGGTTTTTCAGAGGCCGGGGCTCACGCCGGGTCCTGTGTAAGGACAGAGGGAAGAGATTGTAACAGGATGGCAGCCAGACGGTTTTCATCCATGAGGCAGTCATTGTCCACCCATCGTTTCAGAATCATGGTAAATCCGGCCTGGAAACCGGTCAGGCAGCAGATGATTTCTTCTTCATCCGTGATACCTGCACGGTGACAGAAAGGCCGGATCACAGACAGAAGCTTCTCATATCCGTTTTGGATGGGGAAGCTTCTTCTGTTGTTCAGAGCAACCTTATAGAAATAGCAATGCTTTCTGATGTGGAGGAGAAAGGGAAGGAAGGATTCCTCTGAAAATGCCTGATTTCCCGGCGTATAGCGTTCCATCAGCTCTTTTCCCAGCTCCGCCTCCATCTTATCCAGCATATCAAAAATATCAATAAAATGGGCGTAAAAGGTGGAGCGGTTGACCTGAGCCTGTTCACAGATTTTCCTGACCGTGATTTTTTCCGGCTCGGTGTGTTTCATGAGCTTGAGCATGGCGGCCTCCATGCGGATTTCCGTATCGTGGTAGCGCTGGTTGTTCTTTACGTTCATGACGGCTTCTTTCTATTATTCCAACACAAATCGGAATAATGATGATTGATTTTACTATTATATTGCAGGATAATAGAGATTGCAAGAGAGAAAAACAGGTCGCAGACCGGCGGATAATCCGATCGCAGACCGACATGAAGGAAAGGAGAAGAAGATGGAACAATCAAAAATGAAAGCGGCTGTCTATATGGGGAGGAAGGACGTACGGATAAAGGAGATGGAGATCCCTGAGCTGGGAGACAGAGACGTTCTGATCAAGAATATTTATTCCAGCATCTGCGGGACCGACGTGGCGGTATATACCCATGGACCCCATACGGGACATAAAGTGGACGTGGGCGGTGAGTTTGGCCATGAGACCATATCGGTGGTGGCGGCGGCAGGACGGAAGGTGAAGGATTTTAAGCCGGGTCAGCGTGTGTACCCCTATCCCTACTATGCCAAAGGAGATACGAAAAGGGCCGGGACGCTGGGAGGATTTTCCGAGTACATCCATATCCCCAATGCCAGAAAGGGGCATTCGCTGTATGAGGTGGATGAGCGGATTTCCGACAGGGCAGGCTGTCTGATCGAGCCTTTTACGGTGGGATGCCGTGCGGCGAGGCAGGGAAGACCCAGGCCGGGGGAGAAGGCGGTGGTATTTGGATGCGGAACCATCGGAATTGCGGCGGCTATCGCACTTAAGTATTTCGGTGTGGAATCGGTTATGATCTGTGATCTGTCAGATTTTCGTCTGGATATTGCCGGGAAGATGGGTTTTCAGGTATGCAATACGGCCAGGGAGGATTTCACCGCAAAAGCGGAAGCGTATTTTGGCCGGGCAGAATCTTTGAACGGGCCCGTGCCGGACGTGGATCTTTTCATAGATGCGGCCGGAGCCGAGTCTGTGCTGAACCTGTTCATGGAATCCGGTAAGATCGGGAGCCGGTTTGTCATCGTGGCGGTCAATAATGTCCGGCGGGAGATCGATCTGCTGCATCTGACCTACGCACAGAAGAGTATCGCCGGTTCCGGAGGATATATGCCGGAGGATGTGAGGGATGTGATGGAGATCATGAAGAGCGGCCGATGGGACATAGAATCCATTATTACACATGAATTCGGCCTGGATGACATTACAGAGGCCATCGAGACCGCGGCGGATCCGCAGAAGGCGCTGAATGTGACAGTCCGGTTTCAGAATGACAGATAGAGCTGCGTTTTTCCATTGTCTCCACAGGGAGGATCTGTTATGATAAAGACAGATCGGGTAAGGTAAGGAGGAATCCCCCTATGGAACTGCGGGTACTGGAATATTTTCTGACTGTGGCGAGAGAGGAAAACATCACAAAGGCTGCCGCGCTTCTTCACATCACACAGCCGACCCTGTCCCGTCAGCTGATGCAGATGGAGGAGGAGCTGGGAGTCAGGCTGTTTCACAGAGGCAGGCACAGCATACTGCTGACAAAAGAAGGGATGCTGCTTCAGCGGCGTGCGCAGGAAATCGTGAATCTGGCCCATAAGACCGAGAAGGAGCTGCGGCATGAGGAGGAGAGCGTGTCGGGAGAAATCTCCATAGGCTGCGGGGAGACGCAGAATATGAAGCCTCTTTCAAGGGGGATCGCCTCTTTTTCCCGGAAATACCCGGATGTGAGCTTTCATATCTATACCGCCATCGCAGACGACGTGAAGGAGAGGCTGGAAAACGGCGTTCTGGATATGGGCCTTTTGCTGGAGCCTGTGGAAATCAGCCGCTATCACTATATCCGGATGCCTCTGAGAGAGAGATGGCAGGTCCTGATGCGCAGAGACTCTGATCTGGCAGAAAGAGAAAGGATCACGCCGGCAGATCTGGCCGGCCGGCCCCTGATTTTGTCCAGCCGGCAGTCCGTTCGCAATCTGCTGGAGAACTGGTTTGGGGAAGAAGCGGAGAAGCTTCGGATCGCGTCCACCTGTAATCTCTCCCATTACAATCAGGAAGTCATGGTGGAGAGCGGGATCGGTATGGCCATGGTGATGGATTTTCCCCGCGGGAATGACAGCTTATGCCTGCGTCCGCTGGAACCGGCGATCGTGAGCGGGTGCGTTCTGGTCTATAAAAAAAATCAGGCGCTCTCAGCCGCCATGCAGCGGTTCATTTCGCATATGAGGGAAGAGGTGCAGGCGGTTTCGGAGAAAACGGACTATGAGCAGGACAGGGAAAGGGATGATAAAGAGGAATAGGGGGCAGAGGGGTTAACGGGATGGCAGACTGCGATACAGAACAGGCATTTCTCAAAATACAATATAGGTATTAGACATTTAATCAAAGGCGGTCTATAATACGAACATCCAAAAGAGATCACATGGCAGCAGAACCTGCGGCCGGGAGGTGAGGAGGATGTTCAGCAATAAGGATTTAAAAAATCTGATTATACCGCTGTTTTTGGAGCAGCTCCTCACGATCCTCGTAGGGTTGGCGGATACCTTCGTAATCAGCTTTGTCAGCGAAGCAGCCGTATCCGGCGTATCTCTGGTAAATTCCTTTAACACCATATTTATTTTCATGTTTACTGCCCTGGCCTCCGGCGGCGCCGTAATCGTCAGCCAATATATAGGGAGCAGAAGGATGCCGGAGGCAGGAGAGGCGGCGAGCCAGCTGCTGACGGTTTCCGCGGTTTTTTCCGGGGCTGTGGTTCTCCTGCTTTTACTGTTTGGACGACTGGTACTGGAGGTGATATTCGGGAGGGTGGAAGAGGATGTCATGGAGGCCTGCGTGATCTACCTGCGGATTTCGGCCTATTCCTATCCGGCCCTTGCCGTCTATAATGCGGGAGCGGCGCTGTACCGCAGTATCGGAAAGACCAGCGTCACCATGTACATCGCCGTCATTTCCAATGTGATCAATATAGCAGGGAATGTGATCGGGGTATTTGTTCTGCGGGCGGGCGTTGCGGGGGTGGCATGGCCTTCTTTGATGGCCAGGACCTTTTCCGCCGTGGCGGTGACCGCTCTCTGCTTTGAGAAGGCCAACGGCGTATATTATACGAAGCAGCGGATATGGGAATGGAATGCCGGACTTCTGAAGCAGATTCTGAGGATCGCGGTTCCCAATGGGTTAGAGCAGGGGATTTTCCAGTTTGTCAAGGTGGCGCTCAGCGGCATCGTTGCCTTATTCGGCACCTGTCAGATTGCGGCCAATGGAATCGCACAGAGCATATGGTCTCTTGCCGCTTTGGTCTGCGTGACCATGGGACCGGTATTTATCACCGTGATCGGACAGTGTATGGGAGCGGGAGATACCGGGCAGGCGCAGTATTATTTTCGCAGACTCTTAAAAACCACGCTCCTGTTCTCCGTTATGTGGAATACGGCGGTTTTTGCACTGACGCCTGTCATCATGCTTTTCTTTGATGTGGCGCCGGAGACAAGGAGCCTGACCGTGTGGCTGGTTCTGATCCACAATGTCTTTAACTGCGTCGCATTTCCCTTTGCGGATCCTCTGGGAAAGGGGCTTCGGGCAGCAGGCGATGTGAGTTTTACGGTTATCTGGTCGATCATCACCACCATAGGCATGCGGCTGGCAGCGTCCGTTCTGCTTGCCGTTACGTTCGGCATGGGGGTCATGGGGATTGCCCTGGCAATGAGCCTGGACTGGTGTGTTCGGGCGGCGGTATTTTATATCCGTTTTCAGAGCGGAAAATGGAAATACCGTCAGTTGATTTAAGAGAAACAGGAAAGGAAGGCTAAGAATAAGAATATGCAGTATACAAGATTGGGTAATTCGGAATTGAATGTCTCCCGCATCTGTATGGGATGTATGGGGTTTGGCGACGCACAAAAGGGACAGCACTCCTGGACTGTGGACGAAGAGCATTCCCGTGAGATCATAAAGAAGGGGCTAAAGCTGGGGATTAACTTTTTTGATACGGCCATCGGCTATCAGAACGGTACCAGCGAGCAGTATCTGGGGAGGGCGTTGAGAGACTATGGGAAAAGAGAGAATATAGTGGTGGCGACGAAGTTTTTGCCGCGGACACAGGAGGAGATCGAGAAGGGGATCACCGGGCAGCAGCATATCGGGAATATGATTGACAGAAGTCTTATGAATCTTGGGATGGACCATGTGGATTTGTATATCTGTCATATGTGGGATTACCGGACGCCGCTCTATGAGATCATGGAAGGACTGAATCATGTGGTGAAGGCAGGAAAGGTCCGTTTTATTGGTATCTCGAATTGCCTCGCTTATCAGCTGGCAAAGGCCAATGCCCTGGCTGAGAGGGAAGGCTTTGCAAAGTTTGTATCGGTGCAGGGGCATTATAATCTGATATTCAGGGAAGAGGAGCGGGAGATGGTCCGCCTGTGTGAAGAAGATAATATTGCCATGACGCCCTACAGCGCATTGGCAGGAGGAAGACTGTCAAAGCAGCCCGGCGAAAGCTCCAGACGCCTGAGAGAGGACAGCTATGCGAAAGGTAAATATGAGGCTACAGCCGGCCAGGACAGCGAGATTATATCCCGGGTGGCAGAACTGGCCGCTAAAAAGGGCGTAAGCATGACAGAGGTTTCCCTGTCATGGCTGCTGACCAAGGTCACATCGCCCGTGGTGGGAGCCACGAAGCTGCACCATGTGGAGGGAGCGGTGAAGGCGGTGGATCTGGTTCTGGAGGATGACGAGCTGGCGTATCTGGAGGAGCCTTATGTTCCCCACAGGCCGGTGGGCGTCATGGCGCAGAATACGGGGGCAGCAGGATCACCCAAATCTGAGTAAAATATGATACCCTCAGTGGACAAGGGGACGCACGCCATCTTGCCCACTGAGGGTAAACACCTGCGATAAGCAGTCCGGAGGTTTGCATATGAATCAGAAAAAAGTTAAAAAACCCTCTTGACAATATCTTCCCTGTTCGATATAATTAACTATGCGTCTGACGACGTATCATATGGGAAACAAAGTTCGGAGAAATACTCAAGAGGCCGAAGAGGCGCCCCTGCTAAGGGTGTAGGTCGGGCAACCGGCGCGAGGGTTCAAATCCCTCTTTCTCCGTTCCTCTTTTTCACTTTGTGTGATGCTGTTTTTACCTATTATAATATCAGATAGACCCGTCTCAAAGAGACAGGACAGAAGATCGGATATTTTGGAAGAAAGTGGTTGACGAAGAAGTGGATAAGTGGTATACTGAAAGTCCTCTGAGAGAAAACAGAGAAGACAAAGAAAAAAATAAAAAAGTTGTTGACAAGCCGCGAATGATGTGATATGATGTCAAAGTTGCTTGCAAAAACAACAAAAGCACCTTGATAACAGAACAGTATATTCCAACCCTGAAAATTTCTTTAAAAGAGATTTTTGGAACAAAACCTAGAAAAAGGTAAAACGGAAAAAGATAAGCTGGATGTTTATCTTAGACCAAGACAAACTTTAAGACGAGAGTTTGATCCTGGCTCAGGATGAACGCTGGCGGCGTGCTT
>JAAVZR010000025.1 GCA_022791755.1 Lachnospiraceae bacterium | reverse complement strand
CTTTGCTTCGTTTCACTCGCGGGCATTCGCCCTATGCCAGTTCGGATCCGAAAGCATGACCATGCCCGGGCTTGATCATGCTATGGGCTTTTGTACCGTGGGCATGCTCCTGCTTTCTTCTCCGCTCTGGCGCACTGCTCGTTGCTTTCGCGTAAAAAAAGGACTACTGTTAATAAGACAGTAATCCCGTGAGTCTGTTCAGCCGTACGATATGCAGGCAAGCAGCGGGATGCGAAATATATACCGCAGCCGGGCAGTTATGTCTGCTCTGGCTTTCGTCCCGGAGGCAACTCCCCGTCCTTCGGGCACTTAGCGCATATATTCCTACTCTGCTTTTGTTACGTGTAATACTATAACATGATCCGCGGAAAAAGAAAAGCATTTTTTTGTTGCTTAGATATCCAGTCTCAGCTGAATCTCTTCCTCCGCCTCCTGCTTGAATTCCTCCATCTGCTCCGGTCCGATCTCCGGCAGTTCCTCCAGCGATCCGATTCCGAAATGGCGCAAAAAGGCTTCCGTCGTGCCAAAGAGAATCGGCCGTCCCGGGGCGTTGAGCCGCCCTACCTCCTCAATCAGATCATACTCCACCAACCGGCTTACGGCATGGTCCGAATTGACACCGCGGATTGCCTCGATCTCCGCCTTGGCGATGGGCTGGCGGTAGGCCACGATGGACAGCGTCTCCAAAAGCACATCTGTCAGGGCATATTTCTTGGGCTGGCTTGCCACCCGAATCAGGTATTCATAATAATCCGGATTGCTGCACATCTGAAAACTGTCCTCCAGCTCGATCAGCCGGATGCCCCGGCCGGCCGCCGCATATTCATCCATCATGGTATGTAACAGCCGCTGTGTGGTCTCCCTGTCCTGTTCCACAGCCTGCGCCAGAACATCCAGAGATACGGAAGCCCCCATGGTAAATAATATGGCTTCCAGAATCGCCTTCGCTTTTTTGATATCCAATCTCTCAACCTCCCGCCGCTTGTCTCATCTCCTCGTCGAAAACCACCGGCGTGTCATCCACCAGCTCCAGACGGATATCGTCAAAAAGCTGTTCCTGCCAGGCCTGTAGCCGTCCTATCTTCAGAAGCTCCAGAACAGCCAGAAAGGTCACCACAATCTCCATACGGCTGCGCTGCTTTTCCAGCAATTCCCGAAACAAAAAAACCCTGTGTGCCAGGCCATATTCCATCACGGCCTGGATCTTGTCCTCCACCTTCACCGGCTCCTTACGGATCTGACCAAACCGGCTTCGCACCGGATCCACCTTATCCTCCCGCCGCTTCATCACAAAATCAAATACCGTCTGTAGCCGTGACAGCGTGATATCCGATAAAAGCGCCTCCACGTCCACCGGCTGCTCATAGGAGGCGACTTCCGGAGGGATCGTCGGCGGCTTATAAAGCGCCCTGGCCGCTTCCATCTGGCGGTCCCTCAGATCCAGAGAAGCGTATTTATACATCTTATATTCCAGCAGGCGCTCCACCAGCTCGCTGCGGGGATCTTCCTCTTCCCCCTCCTCGTTGACCTCCCGGGGCAGAAGCATCCGGCACTTGATATCTAAGAGCGTAGCCGCCATGACCAGAAAGTCGCTGACGATATCCAGGTTTTCCTCCTGCATGGCCTGCACATAGGCCAGATACTGGGCCGTGATCTCCACAATGGGAATATCGTATATATTTACCTTATTCTTCTCGATCAGATGCAAAAGCAGATCCAAAGGTCCCTCGAAGACCTCCAGCTTAACCTCGATTCCCATGATCTTCTCCTTTGGCTTTCTTTGTCCGCGGTTTTCTCAGACAGATCACCGGCAGCTGAGAATCATTGCCTCCCAGCCGTATATTCACCGAGTGGGTGCCCAGCCCGCCGCTCACCACCATAGAAGTTCGCCCCTTCCGGTAGAGACCCCTGTCGTAAACCGGAAAGAACTCATAGTTAGGCGACATCAGGCCGCCTTTTCCCGGCAGACGCACCGTGCCTCCATGCATATGGCCGGCCAGCACCAGATCCGCTCCCCAGTGCGCATATCTGTCCAGATAGTTTGGATAATGTCCCATAAGGATCTGAAAAATCCCGGTCTCCGGCTCTCCCAGCTTTCTCAAAAGATAATTCTCCCTCATGGGAACATGGAGTCCTCTGGCATAATAGCCCAGCCCCAGATCCAGCCCGGTTACCGCGATATACGCTCCCTCTCTTTCCAGCTTCACCGTGGAATCGGACAGCACCGTGACGCCCTGTCCTGTCAGCTGTCCCACATACCGGTCGTAGGCTGTGACCTTGTCTCCCGCCGGATACCGCCTGAGTGCCAGCTCATGATTCCCGTTGGCACAAAAGACCGGACACAGGCTCTTTAGCCGCCCGAAAAGGCGAACCACGGAAGACGTATCAAAGGGTCTGGTTTTTAAAATCATATCTCCTGCCGACAGGATATAGTCCGGATACTCTGCACGGATCCGCTCATACAGCCGGTCGTTGTCCCTGCCGAAGCGTCTCCCGTGCAGATCTGCCAGCAGAAGAATCCGGACGCCGTCAAAGCAGTCCGGAATTTTATCATCTGTTATGGTATAATGGGAAACCGTAAGATGTCTCTTCTCATATTCGGAGCGCGCCAGACAGCAGCCTGCCGCAAACGCGCCCATCGCCAGCAGCCTCATATGCCTCCCTCAGAAAAACAAACCTAAAAGGCCGTAGGAAACGATATCCACGATGACGGCCGCCAGCAAAATCCCAAGGATCGTGGCCGGAAATGCCTTCTTAAACGGAATATTGAGAAGAGAGGCAATCAGAGAGCCTGTCCACGCCCCTGTTCCCGGAAGGGGAATCCCCACAAAGAGCATGAGGCCCCAGAACTGATATTTCTCAATCTGCTCCCTCTTACCCATGGCCTTACTCTCCAGCTTTTCCACCATCGGTTTAAAGAGTCTGGTACCCTTCAGCCAGGTAAAGACCGGCGTGATAAAGAGGAGGATAAAAGGTACCGGAATAATATTTCCGACGATACAGATCCCGGTGGCCGGCAGCAGCTCAATACCCAGAAGCTTCGACGCCACCAGGCCCCCCCGAAGCTCCAGAATCGGCACCATGGAGATGATAAATACGATGAGTTCCCGGGACACCACGCCGTCCAGCGTGGTGGTAAACCAGTTGATAAGTGATTCCATAGATACTCCTTTACACTTTTCTTATGTCCCACATCCCCTTCTTCTATCCCCCGAAACGCCTAAAAAGGATTATAACAGACCCCGCCAAATTACACAAGGACTTTCTCCCCCAAAGCACGCCCCTTTACCTCTTACGCTAATTGCAGCTGATACAGCTTATGGTAGATTCCCCCCTGGTCCAGCAGTTCCTGATGGGTGCCGCTTTCCCGGATTCTTCCCCCATGCATGACGATGATCTTATCGGCGTGCTGGATGGTGGAGAGACGATGAGCCACCATAATCGTAGTGCGCCCTCTCATCAGTGTCTCCAAAGCTCCCTGAATCCACTGTTCCGTCTCCGTATCAATATTGGCCGTGGCCTCGTCCAGAATCAGAATCGTGGGGTCAAAGGCCAGGGTTCGGGCAAAGGACAGAAGCTGGCGCTGGCCCGAGGAGAAGGTAGCTCCCCGTTCGGACACCTTTTCTCCATACCCGTCCGGCAGCCTCTCGATAAAATGGCTGGCATTGACCTGCCTGGCTGCCTCCCGTATGGTCTCGTCGCTGATATCCTCATTGCGCAGACGGATATTGCTGCCTATATCTCCTGTGAAGATAAAGACATCCTGCTGAACCTGGCCGATGGCGCTGCGGATCTGATCTCTGCTCATCTGCCGGATATCCACGCCGTCGATCAGAATTTCCCCCTTCTGAATGTCATAATAACGGCCGATCAGATTCAGAATCGAAGATTTACCGGCGCCGGTAGCTCCCACGAAAGCCACCTTCTGGCCCGGCTCGATGACAAAGCTCACATCCTTCAGAATATAATCTTCTCCATTATAGGCAAACCATACGTGCTTAAACTCGATCCGCCCCCGGATCTGCGGCAGTATCACCGGTTCCTCCCTGTCCCGGATTAACGGCTTTTCGTCCAGAAGAGTGAAGATCTTCTCCGCCGAAGCGATGGCTGACTGTAAGGTGGACAGCTGTTCTGCGAGATCCTGGATCGGCTCGAAAAAGGTGCGGATATACTGCATGAAAATGTACATGGTGCCTAAAGACAGCGTCCCCTCCAGCACGCCTTTTCCGCCGCCGGTGATGATGATGACCATGGCAGCCACCGAGGTCAGCTCGATACAGGGCCGGAAAATAGCAAATACCATCATCTCCCGAAAGTTGGCCCGATACAGGGAGTCGCTTTTATCACAAAACTCCTTATATTTTTCCTTTTCCCTGTTAAAGATCTGAATCACTTTCATCCCGGATATGTTTTCTGACAGAAAAGTATTTAATGCCGTCACCCGCGTCTTCGTCAGCTGATAGGCTCTGCGAGAAATGTTTTTAAACACGATCGTGAGAAGGATGATGAGGGGCACCATCACCAGGGAATAGAGAGCCATCTGCACATTCAGGGTGAGCATCACCACCGCCAGTCCGGCGATTTTCACCACATTTCGGAAGAGTCTCACCAGGATATTGGAGTACAGATCATTTAACGCTTCCACATCGTTGGTGATACGGGTCACGATCTTGCCCACCGGCGTCAGATCAAAAAATCGCATAGACAGGCTTTCCACATGGACGAACAGCTCATTGCGGATTTCATAGATGATCTTCTGACCGGTGGTCTGCAAAAGCAGATACTGATACCGGCTGCAGACAAAGAGCGCTCCCAGAACCCCCAGATATTTTACAGCCGCCGTCAGAATTCCTGTAAAACGCTCTTTCGCCATCTCACCGGCCGCAAAGTCCCCTGTGATATAGCGGTCGATGGCGTCTCCTATCAGCATCGGCTTATACAGCTCCAGGGCCGTGATGATGAGCACCAGAAGAAAACAGACCGCCATGGCGCCGAGATAGGGACGCATATAGGAGAGCATGCGCAATATGGCGCTTCCCTCATAATTTATATCGGACTGCTCTTCCTCTTTCTTATGAAACAGACTCATCACATCTCGCCTCCTTCCTCGTTAAGCTGCTTCTCCAGCTGCTGCTTTTCATAAATACTGCGGTAAATTCCGTTTTCTGCCATCAGCTCCTCATGCGTGCCGTATTCTGCCGCCCGGCCCTCGTCCAGTACCAGGATGTGGTCCGCATTCTGAATGGTGGAAATGCGGTGTGCGATAATGATCGTAGTCTTTCCCACCCGGTTTTCTCTGAGGTTATGAAGGATCTGCTCTTCCGTATCCGTATCCACCGCAGACAGGGAGTCATCCAGGATCAGAATGGGAGAATCCTTCAGCAAGGCCCTGGCAATGGCGCTGCGCTGTTTCTGACCTCCCGAAAGCGTCACGCCCCGCTCTCCCACCATGGTCTCATATCCTTCCGGAAATTCCATGATATTGCTGTGAATGCAGGCGTTGCGGGCCGCTTCACAGATGGCCTTCTTATCCTTCCAATTTGCGCCGAAGGCGATATTGTGCTCCAAGGTATCTGAGAAGAGGAAATTATCCTGTGGTACATAGGCGATATCGCGGCGCAGCACCGCCAGAGGAATCTCACAGAGGGAGTGACCGTCGATCCGAATCATATCGGACCGGGTATTATAAAGCCGCAGCAAAAGATTGGCCAGCGTGGATTTCCCGCTGCCGGTGCGCCCCAGCACTGCCAGGGTACTTCCCTGCTCCACATGGACGCGAAGCCCCTCCAGAACAGGCACATCCTCCTGATCCGGATAGGCAAAGGTCAGACCGTTTAAGTCGATCTCGCCGCGAAGCGCTTCGATATCCTTTACCTCTTCCCCGTCAACGATATCCGGCTGTTCTTCAAAGATGACACAGACACGCCGCAGGGAAGCCAGGCCCTGGGAGACGAAGGTAATGCACTCGCCGGCAGCCAGCATCGGCCACACCAGCATGGAAATGTACTGATTAAAAGCTACGAACTGTCCCACGGTGATCTCTCCCGCGATGGCCAGATAGCCGCCGTAGAGCAGGGTCAGAAGACCGCTGACTCCGATGATCAGATCCAGCAGGGGCATAAACAAAGCCCGGGCCCGCACCACTCCCATATTTTTATCCTGGTTATTGCGGCTGATCTTTGCAAAGGCTGCCAGCTCTTTTCTCTCCTGTACGAATGCCTTGATCACGCGAATTCCCGAGACAGCCTCCTGTACCTGATCTGTCAGATCGGAGAATGCTTTCTGCTTTTCCAGAAAGCGGCGGTGCATGACCTTTCCATAGAAATAATCGCCATACATGATTAAGAGCAGGGGAATCACGGCCACGATGGTCAGCTTCGCATTGACATAAAAAATCATCCTGGTCAGTACCATAATCAGCATAACAGTGGCGTCGAAAGCTGTGACTACCGTGGGGCCCAGGAACATGCGTACCGCAGCCAGATCATTGGTAAAATGGGCCATCAGATCGCCGGTTTTGTGCTCATTAAAATAGCGCATGGACAATTTTTCCAGATGGCCAAACATGTCGCTGCGCAGTTCCTTCTCGATCGAACGAGCGGTTCCGAATATGAAAAAGCGCCATCCGAACCGGCTGATCGCCATCCCCGTTCCCAAAAGCAGAATCCATATGGCCAGATGCCAGATTCCGTTCATGGTAATCGTATGCGTTTCCAGACCGTCGGTAATCTTCCCTGTAAGCTGCGGGATGTAGACATTCATGATATCAACCGCACAAAGCGCCACAATCCCCATGATATATTTCAGACTGTGACGCTTTATGTAAGCGCTGATAAATTTCATTTCCTTCATCTCATTCTCTCCCTCTTATAACGTGTGATCTGGCAGGTACTTTCGGAATATATGCAGAAACAGCAGCGAATTGACCCGGGCGATGAGTCCCGGCCCCATAAAGAGCAAAAAGGGCAGCATCCATAAGAAAATTCCCGGCTGCCACAATAGGAGAAACACCGGCGTCAGATTGAAAAACAGAATAACCACCGTAATGGGCAGATTCAGCAGACTCATCAGTAACGTGTTGCGAAACCAGTCTTTATATGTATAGACAAAACGGGATAAAAGCGGAAACAGGTAGCTGACAAAGGCAAGAAAGAGAAAAAAAAGCGAACCAAACAGACCGCCTGCCAGCGCTTTCCATGTTCCTTCCACTGCCAGTACCACCTGTATATCAATATAAAAAATATAGAGGACCGCCAATAAAATCAGTTCTGCCGTTATGGACTGCTTCAGATTCATCCGGTAAGATTTGAAAAAGTTTGCCGTCACTCTTCCTTCGTCCCGTATGGCCTTCATAGATGCATAATATAAAGCCGTCGTGGAGGTTCCCACAGTGAGAACCGGCAGACAGCCCAAAAGCCAAAGTATACTCAAGATCATCACATCCGCCGCTTTTCCCAGAAACTCCATCAGCGGACTGTCAAAACTGAAAATTCCTCCCATAGCAAACTTCTTTCTGTTCGTTGGAAAAAGCGCCGCCATCGCGAAATGGCAGCGCTCTCTGTCCTGACCCTATTCTTCTACCGGAACGATCTCCTTCTTGTTGTAAGAACCACAGGCCTTGCAGACTCTGTGGGGCATCATCAGGGCGCCGCACTTGCTGCATTTTACCAGATTCGGCGCGCTCATTTTCCAGTTTGCTCTGCGGCTGTCTCTTCTGGCTTTGGAAGATTTATTCTTAGGACAAATAGACACAGGTTACACCTCCTTATTTCCCTCTTGATTTGCTTTCTGAAATATGTCGCGGATCGCTGCCATACGGGGATCTGCCGGTCGGTCTTCTCCGCCGTCGGACTCGCCGCGTCCACTCTCCAGTCCCGTGCATTCTTCCCTGCACAGGATCTTTACCGGCATGTGTACAACCATCTCACAACGGACCAGTTTGTCCACATCCAGCATGTATCCCTCGATAAAAACCGTTTCCTCCAGATTCTGAATCCGTTCCTCCACCGTCTGTCCCATATCGACCTCCAGCTCGCTCTGAAAGGAAAGAGGCACTGTCACTTCGGACAGACAGCGGTCACAGGCTGCACTGAGAACTACCGCAACGACCGCGGTGATCTCCAGCTTCTTGCCGCCCTTATGATAAATCGTCAGCTGCACCGGTTCCTTCTCAATAATCGGATAGGACATCCCTGCATAGGCAAAGCAATCCATCTCCAGGGGAACCGTGTAGTTCCTGCTCTGCTCCGGCTGACTGAGAACTTCGGATAAATGAATCTGCATCTCTATCTCCTGATACGCATACTAAAGTAGTATACACAATATGTTTTTCTTTGTCAACTGCATTTTCAAAAATATTGCGTTCGGAATATTAGGTTCCGAAATACATGTCTTCCCGCTGCCCTCAGAACTTCACCAGCGTCCCATATACCGTGCCGGCCGGAGCCAGAGCGTTGGACTCGTCGGTATCAATGTGCGCGGCCGTGGCATAGGAAGCGCTGACGCGGACCACCACATCGCCGAAAATCAGAGAACGGTCGGGGGACTCCACCTTCAGGCCAATGATATCCTTATCTTCCAGGCCGCAGGCCTCGGCATCCTCGGGAGTCATATGTAAATGGCGCTTGGCGGCAATCACACCCTTCTGGATCTCCACCTCACCGCAGGGACCGATCAGCTTACAGCCGTTGGTTCCTTCGATATCGCCGGACTCGCGGATCAGAGCCGTCACACCCAGGCTGCGGGCATCCGTGAGAGACACCTCCACCTGGGTCTCTTTTCTCACCGGGCCTAAAACCGACATCTTCAGGCTGCCCTTGGGGCCGACCACCTGGACCTTCTCCTCGGCGGCATACTGGCCGGGCTGGCTCAGCATCTTCTTTACTGTCAGTTCATGGCCTGCTCCAAACAGGATCTCCAGGTGCTCCTGGGATAAATGAATGTGCCTTGCGCTGGTTTCAACTAAAAATTCCATAATAATCCATATCCTTCCGTAAGTATATTTGTTACAGTATTATTCTAACGCGTTTTGAGAGAATTGCAAGAGGTTATTTCCGATTTCCCTTGCCAGAGCGCCCTGAATTGTATAAAATGAGAGGACAGACAAGGAGGATGCCATGAAGACAGCGGGAATCATCGCCGAATACAATCCGTTTCATAACGGACATGCCTACCATATCCGGGAAACCAGAAGACTCACCGGAGCCAGCCATATCGTCGTAATCATGAGCGGTGATTTCGTTCAGCGGGGAGAGCCGGCTATTCTGAATAAATATGTCCGTGCCCGTATGGCTCTTATGAACGGGGCGGATCTGGTCCTGGAGCTGCCCGTGGCCTGCGCCACAGCCAGCGCGGAATCCTTTGCCGCCGGAGCTGTCGGGATTCTGGACCGGCTGGGCATAGTGGAAGTCGTGAGCTTCGGCTGTGAACACAGAATGTCTCCTCTTTTCGATCGCCTGGCCCGCCTCTACTTAAAGGAGCCCCGGGATTATGCCCTTCTTCTGAAGGAGGGCCTGCGTCAGGGGCTTACTTATCCCAAAGCCAGGGCCAGGGCAACCGGCCAATGGCTGAAAGAGCATCAGCCGGATGCGCTTCCTCCGGAAAATCTGCTCTCCTCTCCCAACAGCATCCTTGCCCTGGAATACCATAAGGCGCTGATCGCCTCCGGCTCCCGGATGAAGCCTGTGACCGTCCTGCGAAAGGGGGATTATCACAGCACGGAGCTGCCTGGGGAAAGGCACGGGGAAGCTTCCCTGTCAGAATATGCCCCGGCTCAGACCTCTGGTTCCTGTTTCCATTCCGGCTCCTCCTCTGCCTCCGGATCGGATTACGCCTCCGCCTCGGCCATCCGCGCCCTGCTTTTTTCAAAGGATATTCGAGGAGACAGTCTTGCGCCTCTTCTCTCCCGGCAGGTTCCGCCGGATGTGGCAACGCTTTTGCTTTCCCGGTCGGATTACATGCAGGCCGACGATTTTTCCCTGGCTCTGGGGTATGCTCTGCTGTCGGCCTGTCTGGGAAGGACAGAGGAAAATGGTCTCTCCCGTGTTGACGGCCTTTCCTGCTTCGCCGATCTTTCTCCTGAGCTTGCCAGGCGTATCGCCGGGCATGTGGAGGAGTACGCCGGTTTTACCGCTTTCACTGACCGGATCAAAACCCGCCAGCTGACCAGAACACGTGTGAGCCGTGCCCTGCTCCACCTTCTTCTTCAAATCCGAGAGGACCAGACGGACCGGTGGCGTCAGAGAAATTTTGCTTTCTACGCCCGCGTCCTGGGTTTTCGTAAAAGCGGCGTTCCTCTCCTTTCGGCGATAAAGAAGAAAGGATCCCTGCCCATACTCACGAAGATGGCAGACGCAAGAGAAACGCTGCGACATTATTATAAGGAAGAAAATCCCGCGATTCTGGCTGCCGCCCTGGAAATGCTTCAGGCAGACTTATTCGCTGCCGGCCTCTACGAGACCACGGCCGCCGCCCGCCACAGCCGTCTGCCTGAGAACGAATTCCGGCACGGACTGGTCTTTCCGGACGGATCCGTCCGAAATCGTTGAGTATGTCGCGCTGATTTTTCACGCTGTTGCTATCGTCAAGCCCCCAGTTGATTTTCTGTAAATCCTCACGGGAGAGTCGGATATGGCCGCCCATTTTTCAGAGCCGGGCCATATAGGTAGGGGGTAAAATCTGCTGATACCCTCTGTTTTTTGCCTTGCCATTTTCCTCCTTCCCTATCACATTACAGTTATATTATGATTAGGGGTATTGGCAAGGATGCCGCCAGGCATAAAAAGGGGGGCGGCACTGTAAAAAGTACCACTCTGTCTTTGGGACATTTTGTCTCAAACTGGAATTTATGATTTCTCTCTAATACATTTTACAGTGCTGAAAGAAACAACAAAGAGGGCAACTAACATGATAATACCGTCCATTCTTATAACCCAATCCGATAAAGGGATAACAATCTTATTTACTGCCATTACAACTAAGGTAACAATCAAAATACATATACTGACAACCTGTATTTTTTTCACGTCTACACGTCCTTTCAAATTCGAGTTTATCTCTTTTCTGGGAATGCTTTTCGCATTCATCCTCGTCAGTCAGATTACAGTGTCTTGCCAATTTACATGCTTTCAGGCGTAATCATACCGTTCCTTTCGCATCACTTCGCGGACCCGTGGAAATAATCACAGGAGCTCCTTCAGAATTTCCACTGCCTCATCGATCAGTCTGGCCATGGGCATATCCCGCAGACCGGCTATGATATTGCTGCACTGGTTTACCGGAAGCAACAGCCTCTTTGCCCGGCTCTGGCCTATGGCCAGAGCCATCTGCGGCGTCACTTCCCCTGCCAGGGAATCCGCCACCAGGATCCCGATGGGACCCACGATCACATCTGCGTCCCGGCAAGCGACCCGCACCGGATTTTCCCCTGTGGCTCCGGTATCGGCTCCTGCTTTTAACATGGCTGCCGTGGCGATCCCGTTGGTTCCTATGGCCAGAATCTCACAGGGAAGCTCTCTCTTTTTTACCTGCTCGATAAACATGCGGCCCATCCGGCCTCCCTGTCCGTCGATTACTACTACTTTCATCTGTATGTCTTTCCTCCCTTACTAATATCCCTCGCAGAGCGGTGTGTTTTTAAAAATACCAGAATGCCACGAACACGCCTACCCCCAGAAAGGGGCCCAGCGCGATCCGCATCCTGCGATTTGCCCTGCCGGCAGCTATTCTCACCAGGCCATAGATGCTTCCGGCCGCTGTCGCCAGTCCAAATGCCATCAGACTTCTGGCGGCTCCCAGAAATAGGCCGCAGGCCGCCGCCAGCTTTATATCTCCTCCCCCAAAGGCATCCTCCCGGCACAGAGTCACAGCCAGCATCAGAACGCTGACACAAACCGTTCCCAGCAGTCTGTCCCACCACGCCGTCTCCGGAAAAAGACAGAAGGCAAAAGCTCCCGCCGCAGCTACCGCTGCTGTCAGCCCATCGGGGATCTGCTTTGTGTCAATATCATAAAACGCGGCGGCCCCCACCAGGAGGAAAAAGACTGCCGCTGTCCATCCCCTTGGTGTCAGACCTATCTGCCCAAATACAAAGACCGGTATGGCAGTCAGCACTATCCCCCGGATTATATGACGTATCATGGATCTCTTTCCTTCCCCTCTCCTGACAATAAGAAATAGTATCCTGGTATGTTTGATATCAAAGGTTCCACGATAATGTCAGCGGCTTCGCTCTGTCTCGTAAAGCAATGCCTGACAGCCCCGCACCACATCCGCGTATGTGGTGTCAAAATCTCCTGTATACCAGGGATCTGCGATATCCGCCGGGCAATCGGTGAAATCCAGAAGGCGGCAGATCTTATGGTCGGGATCTCCGCCGCAGATGCGTGTCATATTCCGGATATTCCACTGATCCATGCCGATCAGATAGTCGTATTTATCGTAGTCTCTTCTGGTCATCTGCCGGGCATATTTTCCCTCAGTGGAAATGCCCTGACGCCGCAGAAGGTTTCTGGTCCCATGATGCACAGGATTGCCGATCTCTTCTGTGCTGGTGGCCGCGGAGGCGATTTCATAGCGATCGGTGAGATTTGCTTTTTTAACCATGTCTTTTAGTACGAACTCGGCCATGGGACTGCGGCAGATGTTGCCATGGCAGACGAATAAGATTTTTGTCATATCCTGAAACCTCTTGAAAGTATTGATATTCCGGGCCTTGCGGGTGTTTTGCGGCATTTTCTTCCGCTCACTCTTTTGGCATATCCCGGCATAAAATAGCACAGTTTTGACCCCGAAAGTAGTAGGAAAGGTAGTAAATCAAGGGGGCTTATCCCGTTTTACTACCCGCCGCTGGAGACCCGTTTCAGCTCCGCCTGTGCATCCTCGAAGCCCAGATGGGTGTAGGTGTTCAGTGTGACGCCAATATCCGAGTGGCCCATGAGATATTGCAACGTCTTGGGGTTCAT
>JAAVZR010000024.1 GCA_022791755.1 Lachnospiraceae bacterium | reverse complement strand
CCGCAGGCAGCTTCGAGAACCGTCTTATTTTCTATATCCTCCATGAGCAGATCAACAAGAATATCTGTATTTTTCATGCTATGCTCCTTACAATATTTTATCGGCTATTTTTCAACGGGTACACAATTCTGAAAAGGGAGTAAAAAAACACCACCTACCATAAAACATACCTGTTTTACGATAGCTGATGCCTGCCTTACCAGTTACACACTATCCCGCCTCTGTTTTGATGGTAACAGTATAAGCCAGAAGGAGGATTGTTGTCAATCTGGCATTCTTAATAAAATGTATCTATCTATTTTAGATACATTTTACAAAAAAATACATTGCGGACAAAATCTGCCGGCCTTTTCCACCGGACACGCAGATCCGCTGACGGTAATATTTCGGAAATAAATCAATATTTTACTTGACTTTTCTGCCTTGGCGAATATAATATAGATATAACGTAGTTTTAAAAACCAGATATAGAAATGTACGCATATTAAAATGTGGGATTTGAAACTAATAAATGATCTGCCGGTTTGGCAATGTGGGAAAATATTCTTTAATCAAAAAAAGCACAGGCCGGGCGGATGACTTCAGGTAATGGACAGAAAGGTGTGACAGTATGAAACGAATTTCCAGAGCGAAGGACCCTGGCAGCGCCATCACTCATTTTATCGGCTGGCTTATGGCTGTATTTGCGGCGGTGCCGCTTTTATTAAAAGCATCCGGAGAACCGGATCGCATTCATCTGGTATGTCTGACGGTTTTTGTCGCCAGCATGATCGCGTTATATGCGGCCAGCACCATTTACCATACATTCGACATCTCGCCCCGGGTCAACCGGGTATTGCGCAAGATAGATCACATGATGATTTTTGTGCTGATTGCCGGAACCTATACGCCCATGTGCGTCATCGCCATCGGAGGGAGTCTGGGCTATACGCTTTTAGCCATTGTCTGGGGAATTGCCCTGGTGGGGATCGTGCTGAAGGCCTGCTGGATCACCTGTCCGAAATGGTTTTCCTCCCTGCTGTATATCGGCATGGGCTGGGTCTGCGTGCTGGCCTTTACGCAGATTCTCAATGCCCTCAGCCCGGCGGCCTTTGGCTGGCTTTTAGCCGGAGGGATTATCTACACGGTGGGAGGCGTGATCTATGCGCTGAAGGTGCCTTTGTTTGATGCGAAGCATAAGAATTTCGGTTCCCATGAGATCTTTCATTTGTTCGTGATGGCGGGAAGCGCCTGTCACTTTGTATTGATGTACTCTTATGTGGCGACGATGCCGGTGGGATGAGAGGAAAAGAACGGCGGTACGGGAAAATCCGCAGTCGTATCATTAATAGAAAAATATCAATGAGCATATACGCCTGTCAAGTGCGAAGGAGCCGGTAAGAGTTTCCGGCTCCTTCGCATACGTATATCCGGGGCTCTTTGGGAGCTCATTCCGGAAACGATAATAAACATACCCTCAGCAAAAGATAAAACCTTAAGATGTTCTTTATATGGTTCGATAATAAAAGATATAAAACAAATCTCATAACATATCAAAAATGCACACATTAGCTGGGAATGAGGAGAAGATCACGTGAACAAATTCCATAGTCTGACAGATACAGAATGGCAGATTATGGAATGAAAGTGAGAGAATTGATTTAAATTTTAAAGAAATGAGGACATCGCAATGGGTATGGAAGGAATTTTAGGAAGCTTGCCGTATTATTCGTCGAATCAGGTGAAAAACAGTTTTCGGGAATCATCGGGATGTAAGTCGGTGTATGAAGCAGATCCGTCAGCGGTTATCCGAAAGGAGGAAGACGGGATCGTTGCAAAATCCCATTACACGGAAGAGGAGGCATTATGGAACCAGTACAGGAAACAGTACCGGGATTCATTAAAAATCGTAGATGGAAAGCTGGTTGTGAATGGCGATCCGCGCGGCATCCTTCTGGGAAAGGTTTCACAGGAAGAAATGGAACAGTTTCGGCTGAAGCTGGAGCAGGAAGGCATTGGGGACGACATAGACTGGCGGGGAGTGGAGTCCGATTTTAAAAAGATGGATGTGAATTTTGATAACGCGGACTGCTTGAACACTAAGATTGATTATATCGCCTCTCGTTATGCGGTTTTAAAAGATCGGATTGAAAAAAATTATTCCGGTGACGAAAAGGAACGGCAGTTAACCAGGCTCAATGAGATTATGGACGGCGCCCGGAAAACCATTGTGGACTCTTACTGTGATTCCGTGGGAAATTTTTATGAGGAATACGGGCATTTTGGGATGAAAGCAGAGTTAGGAGAAAGCTTATCCAAAGGGATCGATGAACGGGTTTCCCAATATGAAGAACATCTGAAAAAAAGTGAATCCTACGCTGCCCTTGGCGATACCACAGCGAAGTGGTTACAGCAAGATGACGGCTATATGGCGACGCGTCTGCGGGAAGATCTGGCGGCCTGCGGCAGTACGTCAGCACAGACAGATAAAACGGGCTATACCCTTTGGGATCTGGAAATCGCCGGGGTATATGGGGCTGAGTGTAAAGAAAGGCTGGATAACCAGGGGGCATTTTGGTCAGATAATGAGCAACGCCTGGGATTGGATCTGGCCGTACAGGGAATGAAAACCGATTACCTGACGAAGCAGGCCGGATTAAGTGGAAAGATGCAGAATCTCTTACAGGATACCTTTCAAAATTATAAGGATAAATATGTAGATTTGCTGGAACAAATGCTGAGGGAAAAGGCGGCGCACTTTCATACTCCATTGAAAACCGGTGTTGACCGGGAAGAGATATCAGAGATTTATGAGTACACAATGAATCAATACCGTCAATCAGGAGATATTCTGGGAGCCTTTACCAAAGGGGCGAAACACGCGCGGTCGATATTTGAGGCAAAATTTTCGGACAGATCAGGGATTCCCGGAGGCTATTCGGCGAAATATGAGTGGGATAACTTCTTTGGCCGGTCAAGCTACGCCGGTATCGAAAAAGAAGACAGTATGTATGAGAAGTACAGAAAATCAATCAGTCGTTTTATGGAAAGTCTGGAATCCGGTGAAAATCATAAAGTCAACCTGCTCTTTAACAGTTCCGGCGATTATGAGTTAAGTCTCTTTGCGTAACCGCAAAAGGAAAGCGGAGAAATACCGGGGCCGTATCACCTGAAGCAGGTGATAAAAACAGAGAAAATGTTTGCCGAAAAAACTTTCTTTTTCCTCTTGACTCTTACATTGCGTCATAGTTTATAATAAGCGCACACGAGGGAGGACAGATGAGGATGATGACAGTTCATGAGGTGAGCAGACTGACGGGAGTGAGTATACGCGCTCTCCACCACTATGACCGGATTGGACTTCTGCCGCCGGCAGAGCTGACACCGGCAGGCTATCGGCTGTATGACGATACGGCCCTGGAGCGCCTGCAATGCATTCTGCTCTTTAAGGAGATAGGATTTCCTCTGAAAGAGATCGGCAGGATTCTGGAAAACTCTGTTTTTGACCGCAATCGGGCGCTGGATCAGCAGATTGCGCTGCTGGAGATGAAGAAAGAACATCTGGAAAACCTGATCGATCTGGCTCGTGGAATAAAAATGATAGGAGTGAAGAACTTGGACTTTACGGCATTTGACACAAAGAAGATAGACGAGTACGCAAAGCAGGCCAGAGAATCCTGGGGGCATACGGCGCAGTACCGGGAATATCAGGAAAAGTCAGACGGACGTACCTCCGAACAGGAGCGGCAGTATGGGGTGGAGCTGATGGGGATTCTGGCAAAATTCGGCGAAATGAAGGATTGTGCCCCGACATCAGAGGCTGTGCAAAAGCAGGTGAAAAAGCTACAGGATTTTATTACGGATCACTACTACACCTGCTCCGACGAGATTCTCCTGGCGCTCGGCAAAATGTATGCCGGCGGGGGCAGTATGACAGAAAACATTGATAACGCCGGCGGCGAGGGCACGGCGGCATGCGCTGCCCGGGCGATCCAGGCATACTGCGGCCGGTGAAGAGACGCGAAAGCGTCTTTATGAATGGTATATTATGTGATAACACGAACGTTTATCCCGGATATTCTGAGGAAAATCTGTATGTTTGCAGACGTTTTCTCGGGAATCCGGGATAATTTTTAATCCGGTATAAGGGGAAGTTGGAAGGGATGCGATCAGAAAATCAAACCATTCCCAAAAAGAAGTTGACAAATCAACATCTCTGTTGTATGATGCAAAAAATTGAACTTACAACTTTTGTCCGTCCCAACAGAAGGAGCCTTAAAATGATCGAACGCTTTGAACGATTTTCCCTGGCGATCTTCGAGATCTCCCGCTGCTGGCACCGGCTGGCGGCAAAGGAGCTGGCCCCCTACGGTCTGAAAGGTCCCCATGCCATCTATCTGACGACCCTGTACCGTTATGAAGACGGGATCACCGGCCCTGAGCTGTGCGACCTGTGCGGCCGGGATAAGTCCGATCTCTCCCGCGCCCTGGCCATCTTGCGGCAAAAAGGCTTTATCACAAAAGAAGAGGTGAACCAGAGCCTCTATCGGGGACTCATCAAGCTGACCGGACCGGGCCGGACTCTGGCCGCCCGGCTCGTATGCCGGGCCAGCCTGGCGGTGGAACTGGCCGGCGGCGGGCTCAGCGAAGAGACGAGAGACAGCTTTTACCAGGCGCTCGGTTTCATCACCACACGTTTACGCGAAATCAGTAAGGAGGGACTTCCCGAATCATGAACCCCATCACAAAATGCTACTGCCGGCTGTACCAGCTGGCCTTTCGTCTTGCCATGCCTCTGATGCCCTACCGTGAGCCGGAGCGCTTTGACAGCATCCATGCCCTGCCGTCCCTGTTTAGCCGGCTGAAGATTCGTTCCGTTCTGCTGGTGACCGACGAACACCTGCGGCAGGCAGGCATAACCGCCCCTCTGGAAGCCCTTTTAAAGGAGTCCGGCATCCGCTGCACCGTCTATGACCGTACCCGGGCCAATCCCACGGTGCACAACGTAGAGGAAGCCCGGGCACAGTACCTTCAGGAAAACTGTCAGGCTCTGATCGCCATGGGCGGCGGCTCCTCCATGGACTGTGCCAAGGCAGTGGGAGCCCGCATCGTTTGTCCCCGGCGCAGCCTGAACCAGATGAAAGGTCTGCTGCGGGTCCTGCGCTCTCTGCCGCCTCTGGTCGCCATCCCCACCACGGCGGGAACCGGCAGTGAAGTGACTGTGACCGCGGTCATCACCGACACGGAAAAGAAACACAAATACACCATGAATAACTTCACCATGATCCCCCGGTATACGGTGCTGGACCCCGCCGTTACCCGTACCCTGCCCTCTTTCCTCACCGCCACCACAGGTATGGACGCCCTGACTCATGCCGTGGAAGCCTACATCGGCGGCAGCACCACTGCCCGGACCAGACGTCTCGCCCGCAAAGCCGTCCGCCTGATTTTTGAGAATCTGGAAACGGCCTGTCTCCATGGAGAGGACTTGAAAGCCAGGAAAAATATGCTCCGCGCCGCCCATATCGCCGGCATTGCCTTTACCCGTTCCTATGTGGGCTACATCCACGCGGTGGCCCACTCCCTGGGCGGCCAGTACAACACTCCCCACGGCCTGGCCAACGCGGTGCTGCTGCCCATCGGCCTGGAACACTACGGCCCCTGCGTTCACAGGAAGCTGTGGGAGCTGGCCCGAAGCGCCCGCATAGCCGGCGCTTATACCGGCAGGGAAGAGGGAGCGGCCGCCTTTATCGCCGCCATCCGCCGTCTGAACGAACGCCTGGGCATCCCCGGAAATCTGCCGCAGATTCGTCTGGAAGACATTCCTGTGATGGCCGCCCACGCTGCCCGGGAAGCCAATCCCCTCTATCCCGTGCCCCGATTGATGGATGCAAAAGAACTGAGAGAACTCTACCGCAAAGCCGCAGACAGGAGATGATACTATGACTATCCACGAAATCGTAGAAAACCAGCGCCGCTTTTTTGAGACGGGCGCCACCCTGCCCGTACCCTTTCGCCTCCGGATGCTTACAAGGCTGCAAAATGCCCTTAAGCGCCGCGAAGCGGAGATTGCCGCGTCCCTGGCCGCTGATCTGGGAAAAAGCGCCTATGAGAGCTACATGTGCGAAACCGGGCTGGTGCGCTCGGAGATCAGCTATCTGCTGCGCCACACAGCCCGTCTGGCGAAAGATCACACGGTTCCCACTCCCCTGGCTCAGTTCGCTGCCCGCAGTTATCGAAAGCCGTCCCCCTACGGTAACACCCTGATCATGAGCCCCTGGAACTATCCCCTGTTACTGACGCTGGACCCGCTGGCCGACGCCATAGCCGCCGGGAATACCGCTGTGGTAAAGCCCAGCGCCTATGCTCCTGCCACCTCTGCCCTGCTGGCAAGGCTGATTCGCGAATGCTATCCGCCCGAATACGTGGCTGTGGTCACCGGCGGCCGGGAGGAAAATTCCGCCCTCTTAAAAGAAAAATTTGACTTTGTATTCTTCACCGGCAGTCAGAACGTGGGCCGGGAAGTGCTGTACCACACGGCAAAGACACTGACGCCGGCCGTGCTGGAGCTGGGAGGAAAAAGTCCCTGCATCGTAGACGAAAGCGCCCGGATTCCACTGGCTGCCCGGCGCATCGTCTTTGGCAAATTTTTAAACTGCGGCCAGACCTGCGTGGCCCCCGACTATATCCTCTGCCACGTGAGCGTCAGAGACCGCCTGGTACAAGCGCTCCGAAGCGAAATCCGGCGGCAGTATGGAGAGAATCCTCTGGCGAACCCCGATTACGGCCGGATCGTCAATGAAAAGCACTTTTTCCGTCTCCTTAAGCTGATGGACTGCGGCAAGGTGGCAGCCGGAGGCCAGACCTCCCCAAAGACGCTTCAGATCGCTCCCACTCTGCTCACTGGCGTCACCCGGGACGATCCTGTGATGCAGGAAGAAATCTTTGGTCCGATCCTGCCGGTCCTGACCTTTGAGCGTTTCGGGGAAATCTACGAAACCCTGGCTGAGGAGCCCAAGCCCCTGGCCCTCTACCTCTTTGGCGAGGACCGTGACCGCATCCGGGAGGCTCTGTCCCGCCTTCGCTTTGGCGGCGGCTGTGTCAACGACGTGGTCATTCACCTGGCCACCAGCCAGATGGGCTTCGGCGGCGTGGGGGAGAGCGGCATGGGAGCCTACCACGGCAGAACCGGCTTTGAGGCATTCTCCCATGAAAAGAGCATCGTAGATAAAAAGACCTGGCTGGACCTGCCCATGCGCTACCAGCCCTATCAGAGAAAGCGGTACGAAAAGCTGCTGCGCCTGTTTTTGCGCTGAGAGCCCCTATATCTTCAGAAAAGGAATCATTCCCCAGTCTTCTCCATGGGCAGAGAAGACACATAACGATAAAAGCCCTTCTCCACACCCGATCAGAAGAAGAAACTTCCGCCCCTAAATCCTGCCGCCTGATATGAGCGATCTCACAACAAAAGATCAGTCCCTGCTCCTGTGAGGGCAGCGGCATTCCGGCAGCACTGCGTGGATTCTCCCGGCCTTTAAAGGCCGGGCTTTTTTAGTTCATCCCGCCATTACCCATTGCACACAGACATGTTGTTCTGTCAAACAGAACAAAGATTGTTATAGAAGAAACAGGAGGATAGAGACGTCTGTCCCTGACAGCTCTGCCCGTGATTCACAGTCTGCTTTTCGGGAACACAGGCAGTCACAGCCAGGGGCCATAGAGATACCCCGTCCGGGCCTTTGCAGGACGCCGGTTCTTAGTGAGTGCAAGCGGTACGCGCAGCACGAACTTAGAACCGCTGCCTCCTGCACAGAGCGAGAGCGTGCCAGGACGGGGTATCTCTATGGCCCCTGGCGTTCCTTCCTCCTCCCTCAAAAACAGCTGTGAACACAGAACAGCTTCAATGATAAAAGTTAAAAACCCTCTTGACAATGCCATATATATCTAGTATAGTATAATTACAAATTGGATTATGAAATATACCAATTTGATGCGCGCGCAACCCATACCAAAAAAAGTAACTCATGATGCCCTGAGAATACGGGCAATATCAATGAAACACCGCAGGGGTGTACCATGATGCCCTGAGAACATGGGCAATATCAATGAAAGGAGAAGGCCAGGCTATGAGGCATTACCTATTGGCATCCCATGCCTATCTTTCCAAAGGGCTTGCCAGCGCTCTGGAGCTCATCATCGGCAGGCAGCAGAATCTGAAATATTACTGTGCCTATGTGGATGACACCGGGCAGGAGCACTTTAAGGATGTACTGCTTCGCGATTTGAACGCACTGCCGCAGGAGGATGAGGTCATCGTCATGACAGACATGTTCGGCGGAAGCGTAAACAATGAGCTGATGGAGCTGATCCGCCGGAAGAACACACACCTGGTCACAGGAGTCAACCTGGCGCTGGTCATCGGAATCCTCACCGGGGACCCGGATGAACCGGCAAAGGAGCTGATCTCCCGCATGGTAGAGGAGGCTCGCGGGGCCATGCTCTACTGTAATGAAATGGATCTGGAAGAGGCTGGTCCAATGGATGATTTTTAGGAGGGACAGACAAGATGATTAAATCGCTCAGAGTGGATCACCGTCTGCTGCACGGCCAGGTGGCATTTTCCTGGACGTCCCATCTGGGGGCAGACTGTATCCTGTTAGCCAGCGATTCGCTCTTAAACGATGAGCTGCGGCTGACTACGGTAAAAATCGCGAGACCGCCGGGAATTCGCCTGGTGGCAAAGAACATAGACGATTCGATTCAGGCAATCAAATCCGGTGTTACCGATAAATACAAGCTGTTTATCGTCACTGATACCATCGAAGACGCTGCCCGGATCGCCAGGGAATGCCAGGTCAGGACCATTAATTTGGGAGGGACCAAATCGGCGAAGGATAAGGAGAAGCTGTCCAAAGCCATCTATGTCACAGAGCATGAAAAAGAAGTGCTGAGAGAACTGATTCAGGAAGGCATCGAGCTGAATATACAAATGATCCCCAGCGAAAAGCGAATCAGCGCGGAGTCGGTTCTTTAAAGCAGCAACACCCTGTGGGTGTATCGTTATGTCCTGAAAATACGGACAATATCAATGAAAGGGGAACAATATGGTTATCATTCAGACACTACTGATTGCGTTACTGACACTGGTGGCCCGCTGCCATACCATGGTCGGAACCAGTCTGATCAACCGTCCCATCGTCCTGGGCGCGCTCACCGGCCTGATCGTGGGAGATCTGCAACAGGGCATCATCATGGGCGGGACGCTGGAGCTGGCTTTCGTCGGCGCCGTGTCCATAGGGGCATACATACCGCCGGATATGGTGTCCGGCACGATCCTGGGTACTGCTTTTGCCATCGCGGCAGGTCAGGGCCCGGAGACGGCCCTGGCTCTGAGTTATCCCATCGCCGCCGCCTACCAGGCAGTCAGCACCCTGGGAACCCCCATCGGCCTGTGGCTGATGCATAAATGCGACCGCTATGCGGAGATCGGCGATGTAAAGAAATTTGAGCAGGGTTACTGGATGACCGGCTTTATCCCCAAGCTGATCTTCGTACCCATCGTACCGCTGGCGTACTACTTCGGCTCAGATGCCGTGACGGCTGTCCTCAACCATATGCCTGCCTTTATCCAGACCGGTATCAATATTTCCGGCGGTCTGATTCCTGCACTGGGCTTTGCCATGCTGGCTCAGATGATTATGAACAAGAAGGTAGTGGTATTCTTCTTCCTTGGCTTCTTTACGGTTAAGTACCTCGGCATCGGTACCACCGGAGTGGCGATCTTCGCCGTGATTCTCGCCATCATATTGGTGCAGATCGAGCAGAGACTCAGCGCAAACAGCGGAAGCACCCAGGTGCAGGCAGGAGGTGAATTAGATGAATTCTAAGATAGTGACGGATATCGTTTCTCAGGATCAGAACGCGGTCGTGACCAAAGACGACCTGAAAAAGGTCTTTGTCCGCTCCATCCCCATGGAGTTCACATGGAACTATGAGCGTCAGATGCATCTGGGCTACTGCTATGCGCTGTTGCCTGTCCTCAAGAAGCTTTATAAAGGAGAAGAGCTGGCAGATGCCATGACCAGGCACATGGAATTCTATAATACGACGCCCTTTATCATCACTTTTCCGCTGGGCATCTCGGCAGCTCAGGAGGAGAAGTGTGTGCTGGACCCGGCCCACGCAGATAAGACCAGCGTCTCCACTGTCAAGACTGCCATGATGGGACCCATCGCCGGAATCGGCGACAGCTTCTTCTGGGGTACTTTGCGTATCCTGGCCACCGGCGTAGGCGCATCCCTGGCCTTGCAGGGAAATATCCTGGGACCGCTTCTGTTCCTGCTGATCTATAACGTGCCTCATTTTGTCCTGCGCTATATGGGAACTTTTCTGGGATATAATCTGGGAACCAGCTTCTTAAGCAAGCTGGAGGCCAGCGGTTCCATGCAGCTTCTGACCTACGGCGCTTCGATCATCGGCCTTATGGTGGCCGGGTCCATGACAGCGGAGATGGTCTATATGACATTAAACATCCCGGTAGGCGTGGGCGAGACGGCCACTGACCTGCAGACGATCCTGGACGGGATTCTGCCGGGAATCATGCCTCTGGCAGTCTTTGGTATTGTCTACTGGCTGCTGAAAAAGGGAGTGAAGCCTCTGCCCCTCACCTTTATCCTGATGGGTGTGGGTATCCTGGGCGCCGCTCTGGGCTTCCTGGCATAAACAGAAATACCGCAGAAAGTTTTGATGTATCCGAAAAACAGATATCAAATAATGAGAGGAGAAACACAATCATGCTTAGCTTTGATAAAGAAAAGTATATGGAAATGGGAAAGCTCGTTCAGTCCAAAAAAGGTGAGTTGGAGGCAATCGCCGCCAAAATCTACGCGGACGGCGTAAAGAGCATCTTCTTCACCGGCGTAGGCGGAACCACCGCAGAGTTTACCTCCGTAAAGAAGGTAGTGGAGACCAGAACTCAGCTGCCGGTATACTGCGTCAACGCTGCCGAGCTGATGCTGGAGGACCATAAGCAGTTAAATAAGGATGCCATCGTGATCACCGGCAGCAAGAGCGGTGACACGAAGGAGACGGTGGCTGTGGCCAAATGGTGCCGTGAGCGCGGAATCAAAGTGGCTGCCATCACAAAGGAGGGCACTCCTCTGTGCGACCAGGTGGATTATCTGTGCACGATGGATACCACAGGTGTGGAGAATACCTATCTGAGCTTTTACTACATGGTATTAAAGCTTCTGAATCTGCGCGGTGAGTTCGACGAATATGAAGAGTTTGCCGCCAATATGGAGAACGTGCATGAGAGTCTGGCTAAGGTGAAAGAGAAATTTGAGCCTGTGGCGGCCGCCATCGCCAAGAAGACCTATAAGGAGCCCTATCAGATCTGGATCGGTTCCGGCACCATCTGGGGAGATATCTACATGTTTACCATGTGTATTCTTGAGGAGATGCAGTGGAAGCGCACCAAGGCTGTCTCCAGCCCTGAATTCTTCCATGGTACGCTGGAGCTGGTGGATGAAGAGACGCAGGTATTCCTGGTGAAGGGCGTGGACAGCTGCCGGCCGCTGGATGAGCGTGTGGAGAAGTTCCTCGATCAGTATGCTGAGAAGAAAGTCATCATCGACCTGGCCGACTATAAGCTGGAAGGCGTTGATGACAAGTTTGCCGATATCGTGAGCCCCATGGTCGCAGAGACGATTCTGACCGGCCGTCTGGCTGTCCATGTGGAGCACCATACGGGTCATTCTCTGGCTTTCAGAAGATACTACAGGCAGTTTGACTATTGATAAAGCCATGATAAAAGCAGTCATCTTTGATATGGACGGCGTGATCATCGACAGCGAACCGGTGTATATGGCCCGCCAGGAGGCGTATCTGACTGCCAGGGGAAAGAGCTTTCACCGGTCTGAGCTAAACAGGCTGGTGGGAGCTTCCAACCGGGAGAGCTGGGAAGTTCTGCATTCGCTGTACGGACAGGATATCTCCATGGAAGAGCTGAAGGAGGATTATCGCCGGTTTCAGTCCGGACAGCCTCCGGTGGATTACGGACAGATCCTGAACCCGGATTTCCGCGGGACCAGCGACCGTCTGAGAGAACTGGGCCTGCGTATTGCCCTGGCCTCGTCCTCACCGCTTGAGCATATTCATATGGTGTTGAGAGAGTGCGGGATCGAGGGCCGGTTTGAGCAGGTGGTGTCCGGGCAGCAGTTTACGAAAAGCAAGCCGGACCCGGAGATCTACCGGTATTCGCTTGCCAGGTTAGGGATTCGCCCATGGGAAGCGGTGGCTGTGGAGGATTCTGCTTATGGGATACAGGCGGCAAAGGCCGCGGGACTTGTCTGCGTCGCTCTTAGGGAAACCCGTTTTGATTTTAAGCAGGATAAGGCGGATTACCTGATTGAAAGACTGTCGGAGCTGCTTGATTATGTCTGAAACGATGGGGGGCGCCATGGACGCCTCCCGTTATTTTTCATGAAATCAGAGAAAGAGGTAACAGAGTGCAGGAAAACAGGGAATTTATCAAAAAGGCGCTGATTCTGGCTTTTCCGGTGATGATACAGCAGCTTCTCAATAATCTGCTGAATATGACCGATACCGTGATGATCGGCATGATCGGTGAAGATGCCATCAGCGGTGTGGCTGTGGCCAACAAGGTATTCTTTATCTATCAGCTGATTCTGTTTGGTCTGTCCAATGGATTTGGGATCTTTATCAGCCAGTTCGGCGGGTCGAAAAGGCGGGATAAGCTTACGGATATCTTTAATGAGGGGATACGGGCCTGTCTGCTGGTGGCGGTGTTGGGGCTGGCGGTCTGTGGAGGCTTTCAGGATCTGATTCTCAGCCTGTATCTGAAAAACGCTGAAGTGTTTGTTCTGGCAAAGCAGTATCTGTCGGTACTTCTGGTATCGTTTATTCCCTTTGCCATGACAAACATGTATTCCGTGTGCTTTCGCTCCCTGGAGCTGCCTGGCTGCACTTTGACGGCAGGTACGGTGTCCTTTATGTGTAATATCATCGGTAACTATGTGCTGATCTTTGGTAAGCTGGGACTTCCGGCCATGGGGGTCACCGGGGCGGCTGTGTCCACGGTGGTCAGTCGTTTTATCGAGCTGGCCGTGCTCTGTGGGCTGGGACGAAGACACCTTTCAGATGTTCGTCTTCGGTTCAGGGTCTCTCTGGAGAGGGGCTTTAGGGGTATGATTCTGAAGAGAGCGTTGCCTTTGATGACCAATGAGCTGATCTGGTCCATCGGACTCAATGTGATCTTTATCAGCTACAGTTTTGCCGGTGAGAGCTTTATCCCCGCCGTCACGGTGGTGGACTCTATCAGCAATCTGGTCTATGTGGTATTCAGCGGCTGTTCGGTGGCGATCAGCGCTATTATAGGAAAGACGCTGGGCTCCGGAGATATGGAGCGGGCAAAACGGGAGGTACGGGCGATTATGAAGCTGGTTATGGCCATCTATCTGGCCGGGGGAGCGATTCTGATCGTCACCAGTACCATGACGCCGCGCCTGTTCTCTCTCAGCGAGCAAAATCTGTATATGGCCACCAGGCTTCTCATCATCAAGGCGCTCTTTGCCTGGACACAGGGGTATTCCAATACGGTATACTATGTGCTGCGGGCCGGCGGAGACACGAGATCCGTGTTGATTATAGACGGGCTGTTCACCTGGTTTGGACCGGTTCTGTTCAGCATCATCGGGGCCAGACTGCTGCATCTGGGGATTGATCTGACTTATCTTTTGGTGGAAGGAGCCGGGCTGTTAAAGGTTTGTCTGGCCACCCGCTTTTTAAAGAAGGAAAACTGGATTAAAAATCTGACACTACAGGAGGGATAGTATTTTTATGGAAGAAAAGAAAACCATGGATACATATATCGTGGAAAGCAAAGAGGCGATGGAGAGGATGCTTCAGAGGGCAGATGAAGCAGCCGGGGAACTGGTGGAGCTCTATCTGGGACAGGAACACAGGAGGATAAAGATCGTGGCTTCCGGCTCTTCTTTTCATGGAGCTCTCTGTGCCCGTTACTATATGAGCGATATTCTGAATACGGAGGTGGAGGTGGCGACTCCCTTCAGCTTTGTTCATTATGATGGGACAGGCGATTTCTTTCACTTTGTAATCAGCCAGAGCGGGCGCTCCACCAATGCCATAGAAGCGCTGGATGAGCTGCGCCAAAGAGGACAGGCAGCCATTGGGGTGACAGGAGATGTGGAAAGTATCTATAAGGAACACTGTGACCGGATCCTGGATTATGGCGTGGGAGAGGAGACAGTGGGCTATGTGACCAAAGGCGTGGTGATACTGACTCTTTATCTGGATCTCTTTGCGCTGTCCGCAGCCCGCAGGATGGGACGGATCACAGAGGAGGTTTACGAAAAGGAGATAGCAAAGCTTTGGGGGATAACAGACCGCTATGAGCAGGTGTACAACCAGTCCCAGGCATTTATCGATGAGCATTTCAGCCTGCTGACTTCCATGCATCAGGCGTACGTGCTGGGCAATCATACCGCCTATGGCATTGCCGCGGAGGCTGCTCTGAAGATCGGTGAGACTGTCTGTATTCCGGCCGGCGCCTGTGAGAGCGAGGAATTTCTTCACGGACCAAATTTGCAGCTGACGCCGACCTATTCGGTCTTTATCATTGACGCCCACGACGAGACCTCCGGCCGTTCCGGACAGATCTACGACGCTGTGTCCTCCGTATGTGAAAGGTGCTTTTATATCGGGCTGGGTAAACCGGAGGCCGATAAGAAAAAGCTGATGATCGATCAGGATGTGGATCATAATCTGCTGCCCTTTGTGTATCTTCAGTTTTTTCAGCTGCTGTCTTACCGGGTGACAGATAGTCTGCACCGCTGGGAGAAACATCCGGTATTCAAAAATTTCCGGGAGAGGATCCGGTATAAGGCAAAGGAAGAGTAGAAATCAGAGGGGAGCGTGAGGAGCGCTGCCCTCTTTCAGATCTGCCGGACAGACCCCTTAACTTAAGCCTCTTGCAGGGATGGACAGACTACGTTTGATAAGGTATCCCCTTACGGGGACCCCTTAACTTAGACCCCTTGCAGGGGTGGACAGACTTCGTCTGATAAGGTATAATGTTTTCTACAGATTGTTTTGGAAAAAAATTGGTGAAATTGATAAAAACGAGGGTAAGAATTATATATGAAAAAGATGTATTTGGATGTGCTGATTGCAGACGATATCAGAAGCGGTATTGAGAGTAACCGATACCCGGAAAACAGTAAGCTTCCCTCGGAACAGCAGCTGTGTGAAATGTACCATGTCCAGAAGATGACCATTCGCTCCAGCCTGCAGATATTAAAGGATGAGGGAAGAATCTATTCTAAAAATAAGAGCGGCTACTATGTCCAGAAGAGGAGGATCGTGAAGAATCTGCGGTATTTCCGCTCCACCACCAGTCTGGTGGAGAGCATGGGCAAGGAGAATGAATCCCTGCTTCTGAAATTTCGGAAAATTCCTTCGGATAAACGTGTTTCACAGCTCATGAACATCAATATCGGAACGGATCTTTACTGTCTGGAACGGCTGCGCAAGGTGGACAATGCTCCGGTTTCCCTGGAATGTAACTATATCATCGCCGGGTATTTCCCTGGTCTGGAGGCATTTGATCTCTCCAGCCGTTCCCTGTACCGGATCTACGAGGAGGAGTATCAGGTCTGTATCGACAGGGCTCAGATGCAGCTGTCTGTCGTGGATGCAGACGGGCAGAAGGCGGAACTGCTGGAGGTGAGCGAGGGGGACGCCCTCATAAAGGAGGACGGGATGACCTACGATTATACGAATCGTTTTGTAGAATTCACGGAGAATTTTATGCGGATCGACCGTTTTCAGTTTATCAAATAATCAGGGGTGAAATATGCAGATGCCGTTATATCAGCAGATTATGAATACCATTGTAGAAAAAATAGAAAAGGGGGATTATCTGCCGGGAGAGAAGCTGCCCAGTGAACGGGAGCTGGCAGAGCTCTATGACGTAAATCGGATGACGGTAAAAAAGGCTATGGATATGCTGGTGAATACAGGCTATCTGTACCGCTGCGTGGGGAAGGGAACGTTTGTAAAGGAGGATAAAAGCAAACTTCTCCTGGGCGTGGGAAGGCGTGAGTCCACTCAGGATTACGGCATGAGCGCCAAGATCAAAAACCGTGGCATGAAGGCTGCCAGCAGCGTCATTTTTTCGGGTATCCTCCAGGGCTATCCCTCCATGTGTACCCGGTTGCGCATCGCGGAGAGCGAGCCGGTCTTTGTGCTGCACCGCGTTCGCTACGGCGACGGAGAGCCTCTGGGAATCGAGTATACCTACATTCCGGGGAAATATTTTCCGGATGTGGAGGAACAGGATTTTAACCATGTGTCTCTGTACGATTATATGAACGGCCGGGGCCATCTTCCGGTGGAATTCAGGCAGACGCTGATGATTATCCGCTGTCCGAAGAGAGAGGCAAAGTATTTAAAGATCGAGGAGGGGGAGACGGCGGTATTCTGCTTTGAGTATACCGGGAGAGATTCCTCCGGGCAGGTGGTGGAATATACCCGTTCTTATCTGAAATCGGAGAATGTGGCCTTTAAGTTCTTTCAGTACAGCGCAGACCGCAGCTTTCCGGCCTGCCCGTCGCAGAGCGCAGAGGTGTTTTTCAACGCATAATGACATAATCCTGCAAAAAACTTTATAAATAGCGGATTGCATAAGCCGCAAAGGAATGGTATAATGATAGGAGTCGTTATATCTGGCCGGTTTTTCGTAGGAGAAAGGGCTGTGTTCAGAATATAATCAGAAAAACTGACAGAGAGGTAATCGGTATGAGTGAAGAGATTAAGAAAACAGAGAAGCCGGATCTGGAGCTGGCCTGGGATAACTGCCAGACCTGGATGGAGAGCGGCGAGCCCCTGACGGTAAAGGTGGACGGCGTGGTAAAGGGCGGCGTGGTAGCTTACGTGGAGGGAATCCGTGGTTTTATCCCCGCGTCCAAGCTGACAGCTGGCTATGTGGAGAATTTGGAGGATTTCCTGGGTAAGGAGATTCAGGTGAAGGTCATCACCTGCGAGAAGGCGGAGAAGCGTCTGGTTCTGTCCGGTAAGGAGCTGGCACAGAAGAAGGCCGCTGAGGCGAAGAAGGCCCGGATGGAGCAGTTTAAGACCGGAGCCGTGGTGGAAGGTACGGTGGAATCCATCATGACATATGGCGCGTTCGTGCGCCTGGCTGACGGAGTATCCGGTCTGGTCCATATATCCCAGATGAGCGATAAGCGCGTGAAGACTCCCGAAGATGTGGTGAAGGTGGGCGATACGGTACAGGCTAAGATCATCGGCACGGAGAAGGGCAAGATCAGCCTGAGCATGAAGGCTCTCCTGACCGGTGAGAATGTGACGGAGAAGGAGCCGGTATTTAATTATAAGGAGACCGGCAAGGCCTCTACCAGCCTGGGCGATCTGCTGAAGGGGATTCAGCTGTAAGGCAAAGCAAGGACAGGAATGAAAGAAGAAAGCGGGAGTGAAGAAGGCTCCCGCTTTTTGTGCTTGATCGCGTATCCGTATTTATAAAAATTTTTTCATCTCTTCCGAATTGTGCCGCAAGGTATACAAAAGCTTCTCCCCCAGCCGGATCACATCGTGGTCCGCATCGTCATGCTCCCGCAGATGTTTTAGAAGAGTGGTCTCGCCGGTGGTATTTCCCTGCACCATCATCTTGGCCATATGAGACACGGAAGAATCCTGCATGGTCTTCATCTCCGTCATGACGTAGGACGACATTTTGGCGATGGGGCCGACGGAATCCGGTCCCTGTCCCCGCTCGTTTAAGAGCCGGTTTGCTTCGGCGCCGATCTGTTCGTATTCGTTGAGCTGACTGCGCAGTGCGCGGCAGAAATCCTCGTCCTGACAGCTGGCGATCAGCTGAGGGATCGTGGTCTGTCCCATTTGAACATTCTGCGAGATATAGTTTAACAGAGTGGTATTCGTACTCATGGTTTGCCTCCTTTGGGGGATAATTTGTGTTTTGCGCCATGTTTTTGAGATCCTGGTTTCAGGTACGCTCTATTATGGCCAAAATCATAAAAAATATCCGTATAGGAGATTTTAACGGCCGTTTTTATACATCTTGCCGTTTTCCATAGTAATTCCTTTCGCCTCCATCATCTCCGGCACAGTCACCAGCTGATAGCCCTGCTCGATGAGCCAGGGAATGAGAGTTTCACAGGCTTCTGCCGTGGAGGAGTAGAGATCATGCATCAGAATGATATCGCCGTCCTGTACATTTTCCTGTACCTCTTCGATCACGGCCTGTGCGTCGCGGGTCAGCCAGTCATTTGTGTCGACGGACCAGTGGATGTAGGGGCTGTCCGCGGCCTCTCTGGCCTCCTCCGTGAGATGTCCGTAGGGCGGCCGGATCAGGGTCGCCGGAATGCCGATATATTGAATCAGGATCTCGTTGGTCTTATCAATCTGCTCCCGGATCTGACCGGCATTCAGTTTTTTAAAGGAAATATGGTCATAGGTATGACTGCCGATGACACAGCCCAATTCCGCAGCCCGGATCAGCTTTTCTGCCTGGACAGGATATTCCAGACGCTCTCCTATGATGAAAAAAGTAGCTCTGGCATCGTACTGCTCCAAAAGGTCCAGGATAGCCGTGGTGCCGGGGCCCGGCCCGTCATCGAAGGTCAGAGCTACCATGGGCTTTTCCGGATCGATGACACGGATCTCGCGGTCGCCTTCTGACAGGCCGGTACCGGGTTTTTTGGAGAGATCTGTCCCGGCATCGTTTCCCGGGACGCCGGGGCCGGTAGATACCGTTATGATTTCTCCCGGAGAGGCGGAAAACGTCGTTTCCATGTCATTTTCAGCGAGCTGGCCATTCTTCTGTGAGGGAGGCGTACTGTTCTCGGCAGAGGGAGAGAGAGTCTCGTCGGGCGGGGGCTGCCCGGCAATGGAGGAAGGCAGGCAGCCGTTGGCAGTCAGCGCCAAAATAAGTACAGTAAATAAAGCAATCCGGCGCAGCCGGCTCAGTTCCCGTCGTATCATGTTGTATCTCCACCCCTTTATCAAAAAGTGCGGCGGACAGGGCAAAACCTGTCTGATTCCCTGTCCGACACATCTGAAAGCCTTGATTACGAAGATCGTAGCATAAAAGACAAACCTCATGCAATAAAGAAAATCTTACGAAATCTTAAGGAAATGTGACAATGAAAAAAGGGTATGAAAAAGACCGGCAGAACGTTCTGCCGGTCCTTCGGATCCAAAACTTACAGCTTTACTACATTGCCGGCCTGCTTGCCGCGGGCGCCTTCAACGATCTCGTAGCTGACGGCCTGACCCTCTTCCAGAGTCTTGAAACCATCGGCCTGAATAGCGGAGAAGTGTACGAATACATCTTCGCCGTCTTCACCGGTGATAAAACCGTAACCTTTCTCAGAATTGAACCACTTAACCGTACCCTTGTTCATGTTTGGTACCTCCATATAAATTTTTGATTCTACAGATAAAAAAATCACATGTTATTACAAATTCCAAAAGCAAAGAGTAACAAAGCTGTGTCAATCTTAAGGTGGCGGATAAACACGCCGCTCTTGAAATCTCTAATAACATGTGAATTACTTTACTTCTGCGAACGTCTTAAATATAGCACAATCCCGAAAAAAAAACAAGGGGAATTTTAAAAAATATTCAGTTTTTTGTAAGAAAATCACAGGAAAAAGAAAGGGGAGCGACAAATTATGTACACTCCCGCGGCTTTCTGAAAAGACTCTTTGGAAATTAAGTTCGAGTTCCCATAAATAGTTCACCATAACATCACTCTGTCAGTTCTGTTGGCAAAAGAAACAGCTCATTCTGACGATTCCTGGCATCGAACAGATGATTGTACTGAACTGCCGCATAGTCGTCGAGAAGTGTCTGATAGACGGACTCTTCCTGGTAACTGTGCAGAACACCATCCTTGTCCATATAAAAGTTGGCTGTCACCACGGGCAGGGCTTCATGGAGCGTCCACAGATACTCCTGATACCCGGACAGGGTGAGACCGGCCACATTCATCACGAGAGGAGCCAGGTAATTGACAGAGATATCGATATCCTGCTGTGAGTCGATGGCATAGTTGGTCCAGATTTTGAACGGAGTCTGGTAGCGCAGCGCCGTCTCCTCGAGAGTCAGCAGATCGGTGCTTTTGCCAAAAACATCCGTAAAGAAACTGTTCTCCAGGCTGGTGGGCTGGTGATCGCCGAACATCACAACCACAGTGGGCTCGTCTGTCCGGGAAAAGAACTGAAGAAGTCTCTCATAGGCCCGGTCTGACTGAGCGATCAGCGACAGGTAGGCGTCCACGCTTTTATAGTCTTTTTCCAGCACATGGACGTCCGGATCGAAATTATCGTAATCCTTTGTGTAGCCGCTGTGATTCTGCATGGTGACACCGAAAAGAAACAGAGGCTCATCCTTTTCTTTCTCCGTAAAAAGGGTCATAATCTTCTGGTACATTCCCCAGTCGCTGACGTATTGGCGCAGCAGCTGGGAGTCGGAGAAATCCTCGAGGAAGTATTTTTCATCAAATCCCAGATGGTCATAGACCTCCTCCCTGTCCCAGCCGGAGGCATAGTATGGGTGCATGGCAACGGTGCGGTAGCCCTGACTGCCGAGTACATTTACCAGAGAAGGAACGTCGGCATTGATGTACTGCTGATAGGGGATGCTTCCGACAGGCAGAAAGGCCATGGAGTCTCCCGTGAGAAATTCAAATTCCGAGTTGGCCGTATTGCCGCCCAATACCGATACATGGGCATTGCCGCTGATCGTATTGTGAGTGGCAGCGCGGAAATAAGGCATGTAATCCTTATTGGTATCGAAGTCTCCCAGGACGGACAGATCAGAGAAGGCTTCGTTCATGATAACGATGATATTGGGCTTTTGTCCCGGCTCAAGGGTAAGAGAAGAAGAGAGGGACGTTTCTGCAGTCTGGCTTCCCGGGCGGACCGCGCTGCCGGGAGTCTCATGGGTGATACCGGCGATCTGTTCTTCGACGGAGGATATGGTCTCTTCCAAAGCCATGGCGTCATAGGAGACAGGCTGCGCGACGTTCAGATACCGGGTGTTCATCAGGTAGCTCACGACAAAGCCGTTCTGGCGGTAGGTATACCCTTGCGTAAAGGGCATCTCATAGATATTAAGAGCATCTGTCAGCCAGTCCGTGTGCAGCCCGAAGGCGACGGCGGCGAGCAGCAGCGCCGTGCCGGCTGCCGCTGCCAGACGTTTTTTCAGAGAGGGGAGGTGCAGGCGGCAGTGCAGCGAGAGAAGAATCAGCAGCATAAAACCACACAGGATCAGCGCCGTCCGGAAGGTGATCTGAAAGCTCTGGTTTCCCACCACGCTGAGAGCCGTTCCCAGAGAGCCGGTATCCCATGGCAGGATGGGGGAGCCCCGGAAGCGAATCGTGTAATAATTGATTATACCCACCGCCATGACCAGAATAACGGCCAGAGAAAAGGCGCGGTTCATATGGCCTGTCAGGAAAAAACAGATGGAAAAGAACAGCAGATAGATCCCCCAGCTGAACAGATGAAGGCCGGTGTGGATATCTGCGAAAGGATTATGGGTCAGCATCTCCAGCAGATAAAAGGACAGAATCGGACAGAGTAGATAAAACGCAGCCGTGACCTTTTTGCCGAAAGGCCTGACAAACAGGGTACGGATAAACCGTGTAAAGGGGTTGCGGGTGTTCATTGTCATCACTCCTCTTTTTTGTCAACGTAAATTGTACAACAGAATTTCTGAAATTTCATCAGCCAAATATTGAAAAATATGTGAAGAAATTGTGAGATGTGGGGGAAAAACCAACAAAAAAGCGATAATCAGGGAAAAGGGACTATCTTTCCCGAAGCAGATATGTTATAACAGGAAGGTATGTAACTCGTCAGATCGAGGAGATTGTAATGAAATAAAGTGAGGAGAATAAGAATGAGACGTAGAATACTGTGTGCTGCCCTGATCATGGGCATGGCATTATCCATGGCGGCCTGCGGCCAGAAGGACGGATCCACGGCAGGTGAGACGACTGAGGCAGAGACGACAGGAGCGCCGGAGACCACAGAGGACAGTACGGCCGGTGAAGAGGAGACCACGCCGGCTGTGAGTATCGCAGAGCTGCCGGAGTATACGGCGGCGGATTACGTTTCCCTGGACAGCTATACCGGCATGGAGGTACAGGTGGCCGACGGCACAGTCACAGAAGAGGAGTATCAGCAGTTATTGAACCAGTTTCTGCAAAGCCGCGGTTCCTATACGGAGATCACGGACCGAAAGACCGCTGAGGGGGACACCATCAATTTTAATTACAGCGGTGCTGTGGACGGGGTGCAGTTCCAGGGCGGTACGGCCACCAATCAGACCACCACGCTGGGGAAGGGCGGATGGATCGAAGGCTTCGAGGAGGGGCTGATCGGAAAGCCCTGCGGGGAGGAGTTTGTGATCGACGCCTATTTCCCCGACCCCTATAAAAACAACATGGATCTGAGCGGCAAGATAGCTCAGTTTACCGTTACGATCAACTACATTCAGGGAGAGCTGGTAGTGCCGGAGCTGACGGATGAATTTGTGAAGGGCCTGGAGGATTACACCTGCGCAACGGTGGAAGAGTTTGAGACGGTCTTTAAGGATCAGCTGACGCAGCAGAAGACCTCCTATATGGAAAATCAGGCCATGAATGCCATGTGGATCGGACTTTTGGAAAAGGCATCTTTTAACGGCTACCCGGAGGGCTATGTGGATGCCTATATGCAGGATGCCATGGCCAGCTATACGGCTCAGGCTGCCATGTACGGCCTCAGCCTGGAAGATTATGTAAAGGCGATGTCCGGCTATGACATGGAAACATTCGCCGGCTTTCTCAGGGAAGATGTCGAGGCTATGGTGAAAGATGAGATCCTCTATAATTATATTGCGGACCGGGAAAATCTTGTCGTGACGGAAGAAGAGTATCTGTCTATGGTACAGACTTACATGGATAATGTCGGATATGACGATATGACGGCCTTTGTCAATGCCTATGGCGTGGAAAATGTGGAACGGCAGGGCTATGCGGACGCCTTGTTTGAGAAGGTGCTGCATTTCTGTTATGACAGCGCCGTGAAGGTGCCGGCTGAGACAGAGACGGCGCCGCAGGAGACGACGGCGGCACAGTAAGGGGAGGGAAGATATGGCACGAAAGATTTTAAAGAATGATACCATAGCGGTGACTATCGATTCCTGCGGCGCAGAGATGGTGTCTCTGCAAAACGCGGCAGGGGAAGAGTATCTGTGGAACGGAGATCCGGCGTACTGGAAACGTCATGCCCCGGTTCTTTTTCCTCTGGTGGGCAGCCTGAAAAATAAACAGTACCGTCTGGGAGATAAGATATACCAGATGAATCAGCATGGGTTTGCCAGAGATATGGAGTTCAGCTTTCTGGAGGAAAAGGACGGCGAGTGCTGGTTCCGCCTGACGGAGAATATGGCCACACTGACGATGTACCCCTATGAATTCATTCTGGATATCGGTTATCGCATCGGCGATAACTGTCTGGAGAATATCTGGCGGGTGACAAACCCGGCATCCCGCCCGCTGCACTTTTCCATCGGAGGTCATCCGGCCTTTGTATGTCCGCGACGGCCGGGAGAGAGTCAGACGGCCTATGCCCTGCGCTTTGATACGGATAAGCCGTTACTGGCTTCGGTGATCGGCGAGGGGGGACTGGTGCAGACAGCCACGAGGCCGGTGGCCACGGACGGCGGCCTGCTTGTGATAGGAGAACATCTTTTTGATAAGGATGCCCTGGTGATCGAGGAGAATCAGGCGCATCGGGTATCCCTGGTGGATCCGGAGGGCGTGGAATACGTGACGGTGAGTTTCGACGCGCCTTTGTTTGGGGTGTGGTCCTGTCCCGGCAAGAAAGCTCCCTTTGTCTGTATCGAGCCGTGGTATGGACGCTGCGACGGCGACGGCTTCACCGGCAGCTGGGAGGAGCGCATCTGGGGAAACACGCTTGCCCCCGGAGAATGCTTTGAGGGCGGCTTCAAGGTAGAGATCCGTTGAGTGAGTAACATGGCTTCCCGTTTTATCATATACTGGTCATGAGAAATTTCTGAGGCCGGATATATGAATCTGACAGAATTGACAGCCTGCAGTCAATACCGCATTCTTGGAAATGGGGAGATGACTGCGGGCTTTTTGCTGTGGTGCGTCTCGACAGGCGTTCGGATGCAGTCTGATGCGGGCTGGGCTGCGGCTTCGGATACCTCCCTGGAAGCCCTGCTTTTATGTTCCGGGGCCGTACTGTTCGTTGCAGGCTTTGCGGTCCGCCTCTGTTTCTGGCGATGTCCTCACTGTCGCTGCCATCTCATGCTGTGTGCAAGAGGGAACGCCGTGACCTGCCCTGTATGTGGCAGAAAAATTCGTTAAAAACACTGGAAAAACCGTTCTCTGCGAAGTATAATAATAGAGATGGGCTGTCAGGCATCGGGGCGGCCGCCGGACAATCAAACAGAAGGAGAGTATTATCATGGATAAAAAGGCAATGTACAAGCTGACTTATGGGCTGTTTGTCCTGACTGCGTGTTCAAAGGGGAGAGACAGCGGCTGCATCATCAACACAGCCGGACAGGTGACGTCGGAGCCTAACCGGATCAGTATTACGGTAAATAAGGCAAACTTCACTCATGATCTGGTGAGAGACAGCGGGAAGTTTAACGTGTCGATTCTCAGCGAAGCGGCGGATTTTGGACTGTTTCGTCATTTTGGCTTTCAGTCAGGACGCGAAGTGGATAAGTTCGCCGGTTTTTCCGAATGCAGGCGCAGCGATAACGGGCTCTACTATGTGACGGCCGGAACCAATGGCTATATCAGCGCCACGGTGGAGCAGCAGGCGGATCTGGGAAGTCATACCTTGTTCATCGCTTCGGTGGACGATATGGAAGTGCTGGCAGATACGGCGTCGGCCAGCTATGCTTATTATCAGTCCTCGATTAAACCCAGACCTGCCGGGCCGAAGGAGACAGGCAAGACGGTGTGGCGCTGCAGCGTCTGCGGATATGTTTATGAGGGAGAGGAGCTTCCCGCTGACTTTGTCTGCCCTCTGTGCAAGCACCCAGCTTCCGATTTTGAGAAGGTTGTTTCCTGAGCCATACGGATTGCTGATTGCCTGGAAGAGGCAGGGATGAGAGGATGTCCGAAAGGAGAATCGTTGTGGGAATCAGGGACTATGAGAAAATTCTGGACGCCATGCAGATGACGGGAGTCTATGTGATCCGGGAGGATAACCACCAGATCCTGTATTTTAATAACCAGATCCGAACGTTTATGCCGGATATCGGGGAAGGGCTTGTCTGCCATGAGATATGGGGAGGCTCCTGTAAGAATTGTCCGCTTCTTACTATCGGGGACAGGCAGCAGAGCTGTACGATCAATTACGAAGGTCCCTTTGGGAAGGCTGTGGATATTGCGGCATCCCGGATCCGGTGGGAAGACAGAATCCCGGCCTTCGTTGTGACGGTGACGCCTCATATGGAGTCAGCCAGTTATACCTATCACAGGATTTTGCGGGCTAATCTGGATTCGGACCGATATGTGATGGTGAAATCTGATCCGGAAGAGCCGGAGGAAGAGGAAGGCGGGAGGGGCTGCCTTTCAGAATGGCTGGGACAGTTTCTGCGAAGCGGAAAAGTATATGTAAATGACAGGGACCGGTTTGCGGACTTTGTTCGTATAGAGAATCTGCGGCAGTCTCTGCATGGCGGAAAAAGGAGTCTGACCTGTACCTACAGAAGGCAGACCAGGAGAGGGTTTCGCTGGACGATCATGGAAGTGGTGCCGGACTTTGACTACGCCAGCAATCACAGGTCGGTCATGATATGCAGCAAGGATGTCCATGACCTGTATCGGGAGGGTCTGGAGAGAGAGGATATCCATGTCCGCCATCAGGAGATTATCCGTTCGCTGGGAGAACAGAATTATGGGATCTATCTGATAGACCTGAAAAGCGGCCTGGTAAATCCTGTTCGGGTGGACGGAACGCCCCAGGAGATGGAGGAAATCGTGACGGCGCGGCTGCAATGGGACGAATATATGGCCGGCAGCATAGCAGAGCAGCTCCATGAGGATTATCGGAACGAATTTTTTGAGAAATTTTCTCTGGATGCCCTGCGGCGGGCGAGGGAGGAGAAGACGGAACTGTTCTGTCAGAGACGCAAAGAGGACGGCGGCGGCTATATTTCTGTGACAGCTTATGTGAGAAGCCGCCAGGCAGGACGGGAGTACGCCGTGCTGGCGCTGCAGGATGTGGATGAACGGATACGCAGGGAGATCGAGCACAGCCGGCATGATATGCAGCTGGCTGCCATTATCAAATCCCGCTACAGCATGATGAGTACCGTGGATCTGACGAGCGGTTACTGTGAACGGGTCTACCTGGGCAGAGAGGGGAGCTCGGAACGGACCGTGAGCGGCGACTATGAGAGCCATGTGCGGCAGGCCATGGCGTCTTATGTGTGTGAGGAAGACGTGGAGACGTTTCGGTCAGCTCTGTCGCTTGAGTATCTGAGGAGCCGCGCTGCGGATGTGGATGAGTTTCTGGAGGAGGTCTGTCAGTATCGCATTTTCGACGGACAGAGACGGTGGGTTGAGGCGCATGTGCTCTATATCCGGCAGCGGGATAATACCGTGCTGGTAAACATACTGGGAAGAGATATTACAGGAGAAAAGGACAGGGAAGAGAAGGGGCGGAAGGCTTCTCAGGAGAAGACGGACGTCATCGGCAGCCTGAGCAGTATGTTTTTTGCCACTTACTATATCGACCTGACGCGGGACGAATACCGCAGAGTGACACAGCTGGACAGCGAGAGCGGCGTTCTGGAGGGAGTGAAAAACTACAGCGAGGCCCTGAAGCTCTATGCCGGTAAATATGTTCATCCGGATGACCAGGAAGAATATATAAAAATCATGGGACTTCCAAACCTGCTGCATAGTCTGGGAAAAGAGCAGCCCTGTGTCGCGCTGGAATACCGCAGGCGGCTTTTGGCGGATACGGAGAAACGACAGGAGGATGCCGGGGAAAGCCCCATGCCGGAGTACGGCTGGGCGCGCGCCACGGCGGTGCTCGCCACACAGAAGGACGGTCAGGCACAGACAGTCGTCTACGCCGTTCAGGATGTGACAGAGACCAAACGGAAAGAGGAGAGGGAGCAGAGGGCTCTGCGGGAAGCCTGTGAAGCGGCGAATCACGCCAGCGCCTCCAAGAGCGAATTCCTCTCCCGGATGAGCCATGATATCCGTACTCCCATGAACGGCATTCTGGGTATGACTGCCATCGCGGAGGCTTACCTGGAGGATAAGAACCGGGTGAAGGACTGCCTCAATAAAATCCGGATATCCAGCAGGCATCTTCTCTCTCTGATCAACGAAGTCCTGGATATGAGCAAAATCGAATCCGGCAAAATGGAGCTGGCGGAGGACGATTTTGCCATACCGGATCTGATGCATAATCTGGAGACCATGATTGGCCCGGCGGCCAGAGAAAAAAATCATACGCTTATCTTCCAGCCTGTTAAGGTTCACAAAGAGCAGGTCCGAGGAGACATGATGCGCCTGCAGCAGGTGTTTGTCAATATTCTGGGCAACAGTGTAAAATACACGCCTCCGGGAGGCGTCCTGAAGGTGAGCGTCCTGGAGAGGGAGTCCACGGAGCGTGGCTACGGGTGCTATGAGTTTGTCTTTGAGGACAACGGCATCGGCATGGACGAGGACTTTGTAAAACAGATCTTCGAGCCGTTTAGCCGGGCGGAGGATTCCCGGGTCAGTAAGATCGAAGGCACAGGTCTGGGCATGACGATTGCTCAGAATATTGTCCGCATGATGGATGGCAGGATCAATGTGGAGAGCAGGCCGGGGGCCGGTTCCCGTTTTATCGTAACGGTTTTTTTGAAACAGCGGGAGGCAGGCGGAGCAAAGGCCGGTCCGGAGCCGGAGGGAGATGAGCCTGAGCCCTTTACGGAACTGGGACTCGGAGGATGCCGGGTTCTGATCGTGGAGGACAATGAGATAAACCGTGAAATTGCGCAGGAGATCATTGAAAGCGCCGGGGCGGCAGTGGAGAGCGTGACCAATGGCCGTGAGGCGGTGGAGCGTTTCGCCCGGGTGGAGGAGGGGTATTACGATCTGATTTTTATGGATATACAGATGCCGGTGCTGGATGGTTACAAAGCGACCAGAGAGATCCGGAATCTGCCCCGCAGGGACGCGGCCACAGTGCCCGTCATAGCCATGTCAGCCAATGCGTTTACGGAAGATATACTGGCTGGCCGGGAAGCGGGAATGGATGAGTACATTACGAAGCCTCTGGAGATCCGGCAGCTTTTAAAATGCCTGAAGCGCTGGTTAAAAGAGGATCGGCCTCAATAAAGGGCGAGAGGGAAAGAAAAGGCGCTGCCGGATCCGGCAGCGCCTTCGCAGCACCTTATTTACCTGCTTTTGCAGTGGCCTTGTTCTTAACTTCTTTGTCCTTCTTAAATCGGGAGAAGAAGCCCTTTTTCTTCTCAGGGGCCTGAATCGTCTTACCGCGAACGCTTTTAACCTCGCGGATGAATATGCCGCTGATGACTACCTTGGCCTCGGTCTTTACGGGAAGGATTTCATAGGCGGCGGTATCGGCCATCATCACCATGATACGGTTGCCCACTTTTGCTTTGACGATGGGGATTTTGGCACGTCTCATATATTTGGGCGTCTGTTCCAGTACGGCAGGCGGAAGGCCGGATTCTTTCATTTTCATGACTTTCTTGTCGATGACCAGAATAGATACGGTCTGGGCCATCTGATCCATCAGCTGTTCCTGTTCCAGCTGGCGGCGCTGCATCTTGCTTCCGAAATAATACAGAGCAACGAGAGCGACTGCCAGAATGACAGCGATCACGATGAGAATTGTTCCCCACAATGGCACGGCGGGTTCCTCCTTTAATGTATTACAGCTCCAATGGTATGCCTACAGGGGTGGGAGCTGTCTGTCAGAGTAGATTATAGCATTCATCTTCAAAACATGCAAGGGAGTTTGACAGTTTGTGCTAAAAAATATTGGATTTAGAAAAAAATGGTTGACAGCTTGACAGGCTCATGTTATTATGAAGAATGCACTATTATGGATTGGTATGCCATACAGTATCTGAATACGGTAAAGCCCGATGCCCGGATCAAATGGCGCAGAGGCTTTCGTAATAAATAAAGAAAACAGGGGTGAAAACGTCAATGGAAAAAAGCAAGATCCGCCCGGTTTATTCGGGCAACAGCGTTCGAATGAGCTTTTCAAGGCGCAAGGAAGTTCTTGAGATGCCCAATTTGATCGAGATCCAGAAAAACTCCTACCAGTGGTTTTTAGACGAAGGATTAAAGGAAGTATTTAATGATATTTCCCCTATCGCTGACTTTGGCGGTCATCTGAGCCTTGAATTTATCGATTTCACATTATGCAGGGGTGATGTGAAGTATACCATCGACGAATGCAAGGAGCGGGACGCCACTTACGCGGCGCCTCTGAAGGTACGGGTAAGGCTGATAAATAAAGAAACCGATGAGATCAATGAGCATGAGATCTTTATGGGGGATCTGCCTCTTATGACGGATACGGGTTCTTTCGTGATCAACGGAGCAGAGCGCGTCATCGTCAGCCAGCTGGTCCGTTCCCCTGGGATCTATTACGGAATTGCCCATGATAAATTAGGTAAGAAACTGTACTCCTGTACGGTGATTCCCAACAGGGGAGCATGGCTGGAATATGAAACGGATTCCAACGATGTCTTTTTTGTGCGCGTGGACCGTACCCGCAAGGTGCCGGTGACGGTGCTGGTGCGTGCCCTGGGCTATGGCACCAACGAACAGATCCGGGATATTTTCGGCGAGGAGCCGAAGATCGAGGCCAGCCTCAGCAAGGACCCCTCCGAGAATTATCAGGACGGCCTTTTGGAGCTGTATAAGAAGATCCGTCCCGGAGAGCCTCTGTCGGTGGACAGTGCGGAGAGTCTGCTCAACAGCATGTTCTTCGATCCCCGGCGCTATGACCTGGCGAAGGTGGGTCGGTATAAATTCAATAAAAAGCTGGCTTTCAAGAGCCGCCTGAAAAATAAGATCCTGGCTGAGGATGTGGTGAATGCAGAGACAGGAGAGATCATTGCGCCGGCCGGAACCGTGCTGACGGCAGCGAAGGCGGCGGAGATTCAGAACGCGGCGGTTCCCTATGTGATGGTGCAGGGAGAGACCAGAAATGTGAAGGTTCTGTCCAATATGATGGTGGACATGGCCGGATATGTCTCCTTTGACCCTCAGGAGGTGGGAATCCATGAGCTGGTATATTATCCGGAATTAAAGAAGCTTCTGGAAGAGAACGCCACGGAGGAGGAGAGGCGGGATGCCTGCCGCCGCAGCCGCAGCGAGCTGGTTCCCAAGCATATCACCAAGGAAGATATTCTTGCTTCCATCAATTACAATATGCACCTGGAAGAGGGTGTGGGCAATAAAGACGATATCGACCATCTGGGCAACCGGCGGATTCGCGCGGTGGGCGAGCTCTTACAGAACCAGTACCGCATCGGCCTGTCCCGTATGGAGCGTGTGGTCAGGGAGCGTATGACGACGCAGGATATCGAGGGGATCTCCCCCCAGTCCCTGATTAATATCAAGCCTGTGACGGCAGCGGTGAAGGAGTTCTTCGGAAGCTCCCAGCTGTCTCAGTTTATGGATCAGAACAACCCTCTGTCTGAGCTGACCCATAAGCGGCGTCTGTCAGCCCTGGGCCCCGGCGGCCTGTCCAGAGACAGGGCGGGATTTGAGGTCCGCGATGTGCACTACTCCCATTATGGCCGTATGTGTCCCATCGAGACGCCCGAAGGTCCGAACATCGGCCTGATCAATTCCCTGGCCTGCTATGCCAGAGTGAACGAGTATGGCTTTGTGGAAGCGCCTTACCGTGTGGTGGATAAGACTGACCCCAAGAATCCGGTGGTTACGGATGAGGTCATCTATCTGACTGCCGACGAGGAGGACAACTATATCGTGGCCCAGGCGAACGAGCAGCTGGACAGCGAGGGCCATTTTGTGAGGAATAACGTCTCGGGCCGTTTCCGCGAGGAGACCTCCGAGTTTGAAAAGAAAAAGATCGACCTGATGGACGTATCTCCCAAGATGGTGTTTTCCGTAGCCACCGCCATGATTCCGTTCCTGGAAAACGACGATGCCAACCGGGCTCTGATGGGATCCAACATGCAGCGTCAGGCAGTGCCGCTTCTGACTACGGAGGCTCCTGTGGTGGGTACCGGCATCGAGCACAAGGCGGCGGTGGACTCCGGCGTCTGTGCCATTGCCCGCAACAACGGCGTGGTGGAGAGGGTATCTTCCAATGAGATCATTCTGCGCACCGAGCGGGGTGAGCGGGATGTGTACCATCTGACCAAATTTAAGAGAAGTAACCAGAGCAACTGCTATAATCAGAGACCCATTGTCTATAAGGGGGATCAGGTGAAGGCCGGTGATGTGATTGCCGACGGCCCTTCCACCTTCAACGGAGAGATTGCCCTGGGTAAGAATCCTCTGATCGGTTTCATGACATGGGAAGGCTATAACTATGAAGATGCCGTCCTGCTCAGCGAGCGTCTGGTACAGGATGACGTATATACTTCCGTCCATATCGAAGAGTATGAGGCGGAGGCCCGCGACACAAAGCTGGGACCGGAAGAGATCACCAGAGACGTTCCCGGTGTGGGAGACGACGCTCTCAAAGATCTGGACGACAGAGGGATCATCCGTATCGGCGCGGAGGTACGTGCCGGCGATATCCTGGTTGGTAAGGTCACGCCCAAGGGAGAGACGGAGCTCACTGCGGAGGAGCGGCTGCTGCGTGCTATCTTTGGAGAGAAGGCCCGTGAGGTGAGGGATACCTCCCTGAAGGTTCCTCATGGTTCCTACGGTATCGTGGTGGATGCCAAGGTATTCACCAGGGATAACGGCGACGAGCTGAGTCCCGGCGTCAATGAGACCGTCCGCATCTATATCGCACAGAAGCGTAAGATTTCGGTGGGTGATAAGATGGCAGGCCGCCACGGCAATAAGGGTGTGGTTTCCCGCGTGCTGCCGGTGGAGGATATGCCCTATCTGCCCAATGGACGCCCGCTTGATATCGTGCTGAATCCTCTGGGCGTGCCTTCCCGTATGAATATCGGACAGGTGCTGGAGATCCATCTGAGCCTGGCATCCATGGCGCTGGGCTTTAACGCGGCGACGCCGGTCTTTGACGGCGCCGACGAGAACGACATTATGGATACGCTGGATCTGGCCAACGACTATGTCAATATGCCGTGGGAGGATTTCCAGGTCAAATATAAAGATACGGTCCGTCAGGATGTGATTGATTTCCTGGGAACTCATCTGGAGCACAGGGATCTGTGGAAGGGAGTGGAGATCCGCAGGGACGGAAAGGTCCGTCTGCGGGACGGACGTACCGGCGAATTCTTCGATAATCCGGTTACGATCGGTCATATGCACTACTTAAAGCTGCACCACCTGGTGGACGATAAGATCCATGCCCGCTCCACAGGTCCTTACTCACTGGTTACCCAGCAGCCACTGGGCGGTAAGGCTCAGTTCGGCGGACAGCGCTTCGGCGAGATGGAGGTGTGGGCTCTGGAGGCATACGGCGCCGCTTACACGCTGCAGGAGATCCTGACCGTGAAGTCGGATGACGTGGTGGGCCGTGTGAAGACTTATGAGGCGATTATCAAGGGAGAGAATATTCCGGAGGCCGGTATCCCTGAGTCCTTTAAGGTGCTGTTAAAGGAATTACAGTCCCTGGGACTGGACGTCAAGCTGCTGCGTGACGACAACACGGAAGTGGAGTTAAAGGAGAGCAGCGAGATGGAGGATACCGATATCAAGTCTATTCTGAATGATAAGCATTTCGGCAATTTTGACGAGGATCTGGGCGGTATGGGCTATCAGGAGCAGGCTTTTGAAAACGAAGAGCTTGTGAATGTCGGCGGGGACGACTACGGTTCCGATTCCGAATATGATGACTATACCTACGACTACAGTGACGATTATAGTGAAGAATAGGAAAGCGTTTAAGAAAGGAGTAGACACATGCCTGAGACAAATGAGGCGTATCAGCCGTTGACCTTTGATGCGATTAAAATCGGTCTTGCGTCTCCGGAGAAGATTCTGGAATGGTCCAGAGGCGAGGTAAAAAAGCCTGAGACGATCAACTACAGGACCCTGAAGCCGGAAAAGGATGGTCTGTTCTGCGAAAGAATATTCGGGCCCCAGAAGGACTGGGAGTGCCACTGCGGAAAATATAAAAAGATTCGTTATAAGGGCGTGATCTGCGACCGCTGCGGCGTGGAGGTGACCAAGTCCAGCGTGCGTCGTGAGCGTATGGGGCATATCGCGCTGGCGGCTCCGGTGTCCCACATCTGGTATTTTAAGGGGATTCCCAGCCGGATGGGCCTGATTCTGGATCTGTCTCCCAGAGTGCTGGAAAAGGTGCTGTATTTCGCATCCTATATTGTGCTGGATAAGGGAACCACGGATCTGCAGTATAAGCAGGTCCTGACGGAGAAGGAATATCGGGAAGCCTATGCCAAGTGGGGCAGGACCTTCCGTGTGGGGATGGGCGCCGAGTCGATTCAGGAGCTTTTAAGGGCCATTGATCTGGAGGAGGAATCCGCGCAGCTGCGCAAGGCATTGCAGGATGCTTCCGGACAGAAGCGTGCCCGTATTATCAAGAGAATGGAGGTCGTGGAGGCCTTCCGTCTCTCCGGCAATAAACCGGAATGGATGATTATGACGGTGATTCCGGTGATTCCGCCGGATATCCGTCCCATGGTACAGCTGGATGGAGGACGCTTCGCCACCTCGGATCTGAATGATCTGTACCGCCGTATTATAAACCGCAATAACCGCTTGGCCCGTCTTCTGGAGCTGGGTGCGCCGGATATCATCGTGCGCAACGAAAAACGTATGCTGCAGGAGGCTGTGGACGCGCTGATTGATAACGGACGCAGGGGCCGTCCCGTCACCGGGGCAGGCAACCGGCCGTTGAAGTCTCTGTCCGATATGCTAAAGGGCAAGCAGGGACGTTTCCGTCAGAACCTGTTAGGCAAACGTGTGGACTATTCCGGACGTTCCGTTATCGTGGTGGGACCGGAGCTGAAGATTTATCAGTGCGGTCTGCCCAAGGAGATGGCCATCGAGCTGTTTAAGCCTTTCGTTATGAAGGAGCTTGTAAAGAACAATACGGCTCACAATATAAAGAGCGCCAAAAAGATGGTGGAGCGCCTGCAGACCGAGGTGTGGGATGTGCTGGAGGATGTCATCAAGGAGCATCCTGTTATGCTGAACCGTGCGCCTACGCTGCACCGCCTGGGAATCCAGGCTTTCGAGCCGATTCTGGTCGAGGGCAAGGCGATCAAGCTTCATCCGCTGGTGTGTACGGCCTTTAACGCGGACTTTGACGGCGACCAGATGGCGGTCCATCTGCCTCTGTCCGTGGAGGCCCAGGCAGAGTGCCGGTTCCTGCTGCTGTCGCCTAACAATCTCTTAAAGCCTTCCGACGGCGGGCCTGTGGCGGTGCCGTCCCAGGATATGGTGCTGGGCATCTATTACCTGACACAGGAGCGGGAGAAGGTACAGGGCGAAGGCAAGTATTTCAAGAATCTCAACGAGGCGATTCTCGCCTACGAGAATAATGCGCTGGATCTCCATGCCAGGATTCATGTGCGCCGCGAATGCGTGACGGAGGACGGCAGCACGGTGAGCAGAGTGGTGGAATCCACGCTGGGCCGCTTCCTGTTTAATGAGATTATCCCTCAGGATCTGGGCTTTGTGGACCGGAGTGTTCCGGGCAACGAGCTGAAGCTGGAGATTGATTTCCTGGTGGGCAAGAAGCAGTTAAAACAGATTCTGGAGAAGGTCATCAATGTCTATGGCGCCTTCAAATCAGCGGAGACTCTGGACAGCATCAAATCCATGGGATACCGGTATTCGACCCGCGCGGCCATGACCGTATCCATCTCCGATATGACGGTGCCTGCCAGCAAGAAGCAGCTGATTGCCGATGCACAGGCGACAGTGGACCAGATCGCAAAGAATTTCCGTCGTGGTCTGATCACGGAGGAGGAGCGCTATAAAGAAGTAATTGACACCTGGAAGCAGACCGATGATATTCTGACTCATGACCTTTTGGAAGGTCTGGATAAATACAATAATATCTATATGATGGCGGACTCCGGCGCCCGTGGTTCCGATAAGCAGATCAAGCAGCTGGCCGGTATGCGCGGCCTGATGGCGGATACCACCGGACGCACCATTGAACTGCCGATTAAGTCCAACTTCCGCGAGGGACTGGACGTACTGGAATACTTTATCTCGGCCCACGGCGCCCGCAAGGGTCTGTCCGATACGGCTCTGCGCACGGCGGACTCCGGTTATCTGACCAGGCGTCTGGTGGATGTGTCTCAGGAGCTGATTATCCATGAGACCGACTGCTGTGAGGAAACGGGAGAGATTCCCTTCATGGAAGTGTCCGCCTTCATGGACGGCGACGAGACTATCGAGAGTCTGGAGGACCGTATCACAGGCCGCGTGGCGGCAGAGGATATGGAAGACCCGCAGACGCAGGAGGTGTTGGTGAAAGCCAATCAGCTGATCACTCCTCTGCGGGCCAAGGCGATCATCGCGGCCGGACACACGAAGGTAAAGATCCGCACGATACTCAGCTGCCGTTCCCACGTAGGTGTGTGCGCCAAGTGCTACGGCGCCAATATGGCCACCGGTATGCCGGTGCAGGTGGGCGAAGCGGTGGGAATCATCGCGGCCCAGTCCATCGGCGAGCCCGGCACGCAGCTTACCATGAGAACCTTCCATACCGGCGGCGTGGCCGGCGATGATATCACCCAGGGTCTTCCCCGTGTGGAGGAGCTGTTTGAGGCCAGAAAGCCCAAGGGCCTGGCGATCATCGCGGAGTTTGGCGGTATCGTTACGATCAAGGACAGCAAGAAAAAGCGGGAGATGGTCATCACGGATCCTAACGACGGCAATACGAAGACGTATCTGATCCCCTACGGGTCCCGGATCAAGGTTCAGGACGGCCAGATCCTGGAAGCCGGCGACGAGCTGACAGAGGGCAGTGTGAATCCCCATGATATCCTGAAGATAAAGGGAGTCCGCGCCGTGCAGGATTATATGATCCGCGAGGTTCAGCGCGTATACCGTCTCCAGGGCGTGGAGATCAATGATAAGCATGTGGAAGTCATCGTGCGTCAGATGCTTAAGAAAATCCGCATCGAGGAGAGCGGAGACAGCGATGTGCTGCCCGGCGTTTCCATGGATGTGCTGGATTATGAGGATATGAACCGCAAACTGATCGAAGACGGGTTAAAGCCTGCCGAGGGCAAGCAGATTATGCTGGGTATCACAAAGGCATCCCTGGCGACGAATTCATTCTTGTCGGCTGCTTCCTTCCAGGAGACCACCAAGGTCCTGACGGAGGCGGCGATTAACGGTAAGGTGGATCCGCTGATCGGCCTGAAGGAAAACGTCATCATCGGTAAACTGATTCCCGCCGGTACCGGTATGAAGCGGTATCGCAGCGTAAAGCTGAATACCGAGACCACCGGCAATGAGACACTGGTGCTTTCCGAGGATTTTGATGCGGAGGAAGGCAATCCCTATGAGGATGCCATGAGCATTGCCGGAGAGCTGCGGGAGGAGGATATGCCGGGCCTGGGAGTTCTTGCAGAAGAGGAATACGGGGATTCGGAATCCGTGGTCATGGAGGATGAGGCGGTTCTGACAACGGAAGGCGACTTCTGAGAACCAATGGATAAAGGATAACAGAAGCATACAAGGCAGAAAAGGCCGCAGAGCGATGAGGAAATCGCTGCTGCGGCCTCTTTCTTTGTAGAGGAGATAATCAGATTTCTTCTATGAAGGTGACACCGTCCAGAGCTCCGTAGATTTCCACGATCTGAGTGTGGGAGACCAGCTCGGGAAAATGGAGAGTCACGATGGCGGAGACCGTGGTATTACCATCCTGGTTTTTGGTGCGGGAGAGCTCCAGATTGCCGACGGTGCACTGCTTTTGTCTGGCATAGGCGAGAAAGCGGCTCACATCCCGTATCGACTGAAACTCCACATAGAGGGTCATGATCCTGGAGTGGTTGTAGAGATACCGGTCCACGATACGCAGAATATGGAGGGAGAGCCAGATACCGGTAAAGGCCACAATGGCTCCGGTATAAAAGCCGGCTCCCAGCGCCAGTCCCAGGCAGGCGGCAGCCCAGAGCCCGGCGGCCGTCGTAAGCCCTCTGACCTGATTCTGCTTGGTGACCAGAATAGTCCCTGCGCCCAGAAAGCCGATGCCGCTGATGACCTGAGCCGCGATGCGGCCGGCATCCCCGCTGCCGGTGACACTGTTTAAGTAGATGCCGGTCATCATGGCAAGGGAGGAGCCCAGGCATACCACGATATAGGTGCGAAAGCCGGCAGGGCGGCGCTTCTTCTCCCGTTCAAATCCCAGGATACCGCTTAAAAGCATGGAGAGAAGACAGCGAAGCAGGATAGAGGGGAGCGTCAGGTCGCGCAGCATTTCTATGTTTTCCAGGAGCATAAGATATTTTCCTTTCGTAGAGGGGCGGATTACGGGGGATATGGCGCTACCGTACCGTCACGGGAACCGAAGCGGGGAGGACCGGAAGAGGCAGATCAGGGAATCTGCCGTTGTACAGGCTGATGATAAAGTCCAGAAATTCGCGGGCGGCTTCGGAGATATCCCTTCGGTAGTAGAAACCATAGGGGATAAGGTATTCCTTTTCGAAGGGGAGGATGACCATGTCGGGCATAATGTCCTGCCAGCACATGGGCGTAATGAGCGCACAGGGCTCACAGGCGCATCTCCACATCAGATCCATATGGTAGGCGTCCACTTGTTCCGGAATGATGCTGTGGCAGCGCAGATCATCGTACAGCCCGCCCGGTATCTCCGGATGAGCCATACCTGGCTGGCTTTGACAGTACAGCGTCCAGCCGGCCAGATCTTCGTAGCGTATAAAGGGCCGGCCGGCCAGGGCGTGGTGACGGGCCACGGCGCAGCCGGTCCGGACATTACACAGATTCAGAAAATCCCATTTATCTAACCAGCCGGTTGTGACCTTAACGCTCTCGATCAGTTCCACTTCATGCTCTGCGGAAGCGGGATTTTCTATGTTAACCAGGCGAATGTCAAACTTTTTTCCCAGCTGGGAAAACATGGCCCAGAAATCATAGAGCAGGCGCACTTTTTGGAAGTGGGCTGATCCGATACAGAGCGTGTTCGTTCTGGAAGAGATATGAAGCAGATTCTTACGTATCTGTATTCCCTTGCGAATATAGCTCTTGGCTTCCTCGGCCAGATATGCGCCTGCTTCAGTCAGCCGTACACCATAGCGCCCGCGTTCAAAAAGGGCAACGCCCAGGTCGCGTTCGAGATGATTGATCTGCTGGATGACGGCGCTGGAGCTGACGTAGAGAGCAGAGGCAGCTTTGGAAAAGTTGCCTTCATCCGCGACCTTTAAAAATGTTTCCAGTTGCTTATTATACATGTGGCAGCTCCTTTTGATATCGTCTGTAAGGGGGCGGATCCCGCAAAAAATGGGTTTGTTCGATAAGGAATTCCTTATAATAAGCATAATTTATTCCGTGTAGAAATGCAAGCATTTTTGTGTCATAATGAAAAAGTAATATAACCCGGAGGCTGTTCGGTATCCACGGAGGCACCGTGGATTTTTTCCGGGATTCCTTAAAGAGAGAGGTGTAAGAATGGCACAGAAAAAGACGATTTCCAGGAGAGATTTCCTGAAGGGTGCTCTGGCCGGAGCTGCCGGTATGGCGGCGGCCGGTCTGGTGGGCGCCTGCAGCGGGACTGCCGGAGCCACGGAGCCGGCTACGACTGCGGGGACCACGGCAGGAGCGGCCGAGACGGCGCCTCCGTCCACGACGGCTCCCGCTCCGGGGCAGACGGACAAGTACACACCCGGCACGTATTCGGCCACCGAGGAGATGGCTTATGCCAGTATTACGGTGACGATGGAGTTTTCCGCAGCGGCGATTACCGCATGCATCATCGAGTCTTCCGGCGGGCAGGATCTGCTGAAGGAAGAGCAGAAGACTGCCATGGCAGCTGCTATTGTGGAAGGACAGAGTGCAGATGTGGACGCGGTCACCGGCTGTACCCTGAGTGCTTCCGTGGCGGCGATACAGTCTTGTGTGGCGAACTGTATCGCTCAGGCCACCGGCACAGAGGTAGAGACGCCGGCTCCGGCCGAGGTGACCGGCCGTGTCACCGGCTACTGCGGACCGGGTGAATGGCTGGGGGAGGTTCCGGCAGACCCGGCTTCCTATGAAGATGCAGGTACATATGATGTGATTATCTTGGGCGGCGGTCATGCAGGCATAGGCGCTGCATTCGGCGCTGTGGATGAAGGCGTTACGGTGGCTGTGGTCGAAAAGCAGCCCTGGGGAAATTTTGTCGATCTGGAAGAGACAGGTTCCAATATGGGAGGCTGGTACGGCGAGGATATCGGCCATGTGAACTCCCGATTTCTGATTGACCGCGGATACGGCCCCTATGACACCGGTGCGATTACGTCTGAGTTCTGCAAGCGTGCGGCGGGCCGTGTAAATCCGGAGATTCTTAAGAATTTCGTACAGTATTCCGGGCAGATGTTTGACCGTTATAAAGAGATTTATGATTCCTACGAGGAGGAGCGCAAGGCGGACGACAGCAATGTCTATCTGGCATCCACGGCTGTCATCGTACCCAAGGCCACCGGCGACGGCAGCACCGGCGACCAGTGGGTGGACGGAGAACCGGCAGGAGGCGAGGGACATTACGATATGAGCGATATGTTCTCCTATCCGCTGTGTAACACTCAGGCGGCCTACGGACAGCACAAGGCATCCTACCCGATCCGCTGCGGCGACTACCTGACCTGGCCGTGCAATGCGCAGTTCTACGGTTATCAGGGAAATAATATTGAATTCGTCCATAAATATGTGGTAAAATACGTTCAGGAGTCCGAGGGATGCACCTGGGATTTTGAGCGTGAGGGAATCAAGCTGATTCAGGATGCGTCCGGTAAGGTGACGGGCCTGTACGCCAAGGACAATAACGGAACCTATTACCGCTACAACTGTAATAAGGGAGTGATTCTTTGCTCCGGCGATTTTATCGGAAATCCGGAAATGTGCTGGGCCCTTTTAAATGAAGGCATGGAATGGGCTGAAAGAAACGGAGCCGGCGCCGACAGCTGGGCGGCCACCGGTTCCCGCAATGGTGCAGGACATAAGATGGCGTGCTGGGCAGGCGGTATGATCGAGCCGACTCCACGCGGATGGATGGCCATCGGCGGGGGGGCCTCGGGCCCCTGGGGCACGGCTCCCATGCTGATGCTCAATGCCCGGGGTAAGCGCTTCATGAACGAAGGAGCCATTGCACAGATGGGCGCGGTAGGTCTTCGTCAGCCGGCTGGTCTGTGCTCCTATGTGACGGATGCCAACTGGCGCAAGACGCTGATGGCGGCGCCTCTGGATCACGGCGCACCGAATTTCGGCATGCAGGATTACTGGGATAAGATCGAGCAGGATATGGAATCCTGTGTGCCCGGAGAATCTAACCGGATCACCATCGCCAATCTGGCCGAGCGTGATATGATGAGCGGGAGTGTCTACTGCGCCAATACGTTGGAGGAGCTGGCGGATCTTCTGGGCTACTCCGGCGCGGCGAAGGATAACTTCCTTGCCTCTATCGAGCATTACAATAAGCTGTGCTATGAAGGCGTGGACAGCGATTACGGCAAGGAGAAGGAGTACATGATTCCCATCGACACGGCTCCGTTCTACGGCGGCGCCAGCTCATTCTCCCACGGCTCCAATCCGATGATGGTTACCATGTCAGGTATGATCACGGACGAGACGCAGAACGTGTTAAATAAGGAATGGGAGCCTATTGAAGGACTGTACGCAGCCGGAAACTGCCTGGGAGGACGCTACGGATTCGGCTACAGCACGCCTTTTGCGGGCAATTCCGTAGGCATGGCGATCACCCATGGCTGGATAGCCGGGCATCAGGTGGCCTCCGATCAGAAATTCCTGGGCGTCCCGGTGGAAGCCATGGAGGGTCCTCAGGGCTTCGGCGGTCCCGGTGGCCCGGGAGGGCCCGGCGGTCCCGGTGGTCCGGGAGGGCCCGGCGGTCCCGGTGGTCCGGGCTGATAGGACGGGCTTCTCGGATTTGAATGAATTGTAATATCGCACGGGGCGCGGGTGTCGGGCACTGCCTGGCACAGACACGCCCTGTGCTTTACATTGCATCGGCGGTGACGCCGCAGGAGGAGAAAGATTATGGCACAAACACGAATCCCCTTGATTCTGGATCTGCATATTCCCTATTGTATTCAGCCGGAAAATTTTCTGAGCCGTTATTATCTCATTGGCTCCAACGCGGAGAAAAACAGGTATCTCACCTGTCTGGGCCGGGAGATTCTTTCTTATGAAGGAGATCTGGATGAATATGAGATCCGGGCCGTGCGCCTGGGCGGGGGAAGTGCTTCGGTCATGAGTCCCGATCTGTTGGGGAAGGTTCTCTCTCTCGTCCGCGAGAAGCTACCTTTGGTACCGGGAGCAGAGGTTAGCTATGATGCGCTCCCAAACACGATCGGGACGCCGTCGCTGACCGGTATCGCCTCCGGTCATCCAAACCGTGTGGAGCTGATGGCACGCTCGGATAACGACAGTGAGCTGCATACGCTGAACTGTTCCTTCCGGGCTCAGGATATCCGTAACGCCATCCGCTTCTTCCGCAAATTCCATCTGAATAACGTGGGAATTACGGTAAACTACGGCATCCCGGGCCAGACTATGCAGTCCTGGCATAATACGCTCCATGCCTGCGAGATCATGCAGCCGGGCCATATTACGGTGGAACCGTTGGATGTGGGAGGCTATGAGGAAGCGAAAGAAAAAGGAATCTGGTTTTCGGGGGGAATCGAATCCGGAGAATTCCCGGATAAGGCAGCCAGACAGGAGATGTATGAACACGCGGCCGGGTATCTGACAGAAAAGGGGTATCTCTGCTATGGGGCCGGGCTTTTCTGCCTGCCGGGATATGAGTACCGGTATCGCGTTCTTGAGCGAAACGGAGCTTCTGTCATAGGTATGGGAGTGGGGGCTGTTTCGCGTTTCGAAGGATACTATATCCGCAATCTCAATAATAATACTTTATATATGAAGAATGCCGGAGATTTTGAGAAACTGACGGCGCAGATCCGGGAACGGGACACTGCCGATATGGCGCAGGAATACATATATGGGCGGCTGGGACTGAGCGAAGGATTCGCGGAGGCAGCCTATGAGGAACTGTTTGGAGAGACGGCGCCAAAGTCTCTTCGCGGGAAGCTGGACGTACTGATACAAAAGGGGTGGGCCAGAGCAGACGGAGGCATTGTAACGCTGACGAAAGCAGGGCAGTTTCATTACGGGGAGATTACAGGATATTGATTTGGTTTGTTGGTTTCAACTATATCTTTGAAAATTTTCAAAATCCCTTGACACACCCAAAAACACCGTATATAATGAGTAGGCGTGCATAGAAACGCCTACTTTTTATGCCTGAGTACGCAAAATGGCTGCCCTTGGCAGACACTTTGTATACGCTCAAAATTACAGCGAAAGAAATCTACAGGAGGTGAAAAAATGCCTACATTCAACCAGTTAGTGAGAAAGGGAAGACAGACGGCCGAGAAGAAGAGCACGGCTCCCGCCCTCCAGAAGGGATACAACTCCCTGAAGAAGAAAGCGACCAACGAATCCGCTCCTCAGAAGAGAGGCGTCTGCACGGCAGTCAAGACGACTACCCCCAAGAAGCCTAACTCCGCACTGCGTAAGATTGCCAGAGTGCGTCTTTCTAACGGAATCGAGGTAACCAGCTATATCCCCGGCGAGGGACATAACCTGCAGGAGCACAGCGTCGTGATGATCCGCGGCGGCCGTGTGAAGGATCTGCCCGGTACCCGTTACCACATCATCCGCGGTACGTTAGATACGGCCGGCGTTGCGAAGAGAAGACAGGCCCGTTCCAAATACGGCGCCAAGAGACCGAAGAAGTAAATCTTCTTTTCCGGTTTTCCAGATAGGACTTTAAAATTGTTACAGTGCACGGAATGAAGCATTTTGATCCCTGTAGGCAGATTATAAATCAGTCATCACCGGGCACGGACACAAGAGTGAGTACCTATGATCTAATTAAAACCCGGATTTCGGGCTACTATTAATTAAGGAGGGAAGTAACGTGCCGCGTAAAGGACATACTCAGAAAAGAGACGTTTTAGCCGACCCTTTGTACAATAACAAGATTGTTACAAAGCTGATAAACAATATCATGCTGGACGGCAAGAAGGGCGTTGCGCAGAAAATCGTATACGGAGCATTCGAGTCGGTGGAAGAGAAAACCGGCAAGCCTGCTCTGGAAGTATTTGAAGAGGCCATGAATAATATCATGCCTGTATTGGAAGTAAAGGCAAAGCGTGTCGGAGGCGCCACCTATCAGGTACCCATCGAGGTAAAGCCTGACAGAAGGCAGGCCCTGGCCCTGCGCTGGCTGACCATGTTTTCCCGCACGAGAGGCGAGAAGACCATGAAGGACCGGCTGGCCAATGAAATTATGGATGCGTCCAATAACACCGGCGCAGCCGTAAAGAGAAAAGAAGACATGCACAAGATGGCAGAGGCGAACAAGGCGTTTGCGCACTACAGATTTTAATCTGGGCCCTGCCGTTTGAAGGAGGAAAATTTTGGCTGAAAGAGAATATCCCCTAGAGAGAACCAGAAACATCGGTATTATGGCTCATATTGATGCCGGTAAGACGACATTGACTGAGCGTATTCTGTATTATACCGGTGTAAACTACAAGATTGGTGATACTCACGAGGGCACTGCCACCATGGACTGGATGGAGCAGGAGCAGGAGAGAGGTATTACCATCACTTCGGCCGCCACCACATGTCACTGGACCCTGGAGAAGGAGACGAAGACTGCTCCCGGCGCCCTGGAGCATCGTATCAATATCATTGACACACCCGGTCACGTAGACTTCACGGTGGAAGTGGAACGCTCCCTGCGCGTGCTGGACAGTGCCGTGGGCGTGTTCTGCGCCAAGGGCGGTGTGGAGCCTCAGTCCGAGAACGTATGGCGTCAGGCCGACAAATATAACGTACCCCGTATGGCGTTCATCAACAAGATGGATATCATGGGTGCGGATTTCTATAAGGCTGTAGATCAGATTAAGTCCCGGTTGGGACACAATGCGGTCCCGATCCAGCTGCCTATCGGCAAGGAAGATGAGTTTAAGGGTATCATTGATCTGTTTGAGATGCAGGCTTATATCTATAACGATGAAAAGGGTGAGGATATCTCGGTTGTACCGATTCCTGATGATATGAAGGACGACGCCGAGCTGTACCGCACCAATATGGTCGAGGCGATCTGTGAGACCGACGACGATCTGATGATGGAGTATCTGGATGGCAACGAGCCCGATACGGCGGCCTTAAAGGCAGCTCTCAGAAAGGCTACCATCGCCGTACAGATCATCCCCGTGTGCTGCGGAACGGCATACCGCAATAAGGGCGTACAGAAGCTGCTGGACGCGATTCTGGAGTATATGCCTGCTCCCACCGATATTCCCGCCATTAAGGGCTTGGATATGGACGGCAACGAAGTGGAGCGGCATTCGTCCGATGCGGAGCCTTTCTCCGCTCTGGCATTTAAGATCATGGCGGATCCCTTCGTGGGTAAGCTGGCCTTCTTCCGAGTGTACTCCGGTACGCTGAACTCCGGTTCCTACGTACTGAATGCCACCAAGAACAAGAAGGAGCGTGTGGGCCGTATCCTGCAGATGCATGCCAATAAGAGAGCCGAGCTTGATAAGGTATACTCCGGCGATATCGCGGCAGCCGTGGGCTTTAAGCTGACGACCACCGGCGATACGATCTGTGACGACCAGCATCCGGTTATCTTAGAGTCCATGGAGTTCCCGGAGCCGGTTATCGATATCGCCATCGAGCCCAAGACGAAGGCTGGTCAGGGTAAGATGGGAGAGGCGCTGGCAAAGCTGGCGGAGGAGGATCCCACCTTCCGTGCGCACACCGATCATGAGACCGGCCAGACCATCATTTCCGGTATGGGCGAGCTCCATCTGGAGATCATCGTGGACCGTCTGCTGCGTGAGTTTAAGGTGGAGGCCAATGTGGGCGCGCCTCAGGTCGCCTACAAGGAGACCTTTACAAAGCCTGTGGAAGTGGACAGCAAGTACGCCAAGCAGTCCGGCGGCCGCGGCCAGTACGGCCATGCCAAAGTACGCTTTGAGCCCATGGATCCCAACGGAGAGAAGACCTTTGAGTTTGCCTCCGAGGTAGTGGGCGGTGCAATTCCGAAGGAATATATCCCTGCGGTCGGCGCCGGTATTGAGGAAGCCACCAAGGCCGGTATTCTGGGCGGATTCCCCGTGCTGGGTGTGAAGGCTACCGTGTTTGACGGTTCCTACCACGAGGTAGACTCTTCGGAGATGGCGTTTAAGATCGCCGGTTCCCTGGCTTTCAAGGATGCCATGCATAAGGGCAGCTGCGTGCTGTTAGAGCCCATTATGAAGGTGGAGGTTACCATGCCTGAGGAATATATGGGCGATGTCATCGGCGATATCAATTCCCGTCGGGGCCGTATCGAAGGTATGGAGGATGTAGGCGGCGGAAAGATGGTCAAGGGCTATGTGCCGCTGGCCGAGATGTTTGGCTACTCCACCGACCTGCGCAGTAAGACGCAGGGCCGGGGCAACTACTCCATGTTCTTTGAGAAATACGAGCAGGTTCCCAAGTCTGTACAGGAGAAGATTCTGTCTTCAAAGGGCGGAAAGTAAGAAAGTTTTGCTTGAAAAGTTAGGGCTTATCTAATATAATATAGACAGCCTGTATAAAAACGAATAACAAGAAGAGCGGCCTCAAAGAGGACGCATAGGTAAAAGGAGGACTTTTTAAAATGGCAAAGGCTAAATTTGAAAGAACCAAGCCGCATTGTAACATCGGTACCATCGGCCACGTTGACCATGGTAAGACCACTCTGACCGCTGCTATTACCAAGACCCTGTATGAGAAGTACGGTCTGGGTGAGAAGGTTGCGTTCGATCAGATCGATAAGGCTCCCGAAGAGAGAGAGCGTGGTATCACCATCTCCACCGCTCATGTAGAGTATGAGACGCCCAACCGTCACTATGCTCACGTTGATTGCCCTGGCCATGCTGACTATGTAAAGAACATGATCACCGGTGCAGCTCAGATGGACGGCGCGATTCTGGTTGTTGCCGCCACCGACGGCGTTATGGCTCAGACCCGCGAGCACATTCTGCTGGCTCGTCAGGTTGGCGTTCCCTACGTTGTCGTATTCATGAACAAGTGCGATATGGTAGACGATGAGGAGCTGTTGGAGCTGGTTGACATGGAGATCCGTGACCTGCTCAATGAGTACGAGTTCCCGGGCGATGACACCCCGATCATTCAGGGTTCCGCTCTGAAGGCTCTGGAAGGCGATGCCAAGTGGCAGGAGAAGATCATCGAGCTGTTCGAGCAGATCGATGAGTATATTCCTAACCCTGAGCGCGACGTCGACAAGCCGTTCCTGATGCCTGTCGAGGACGTATTCTCCATCACTGGCCGTGGTACGGTTGCTACCGGCCGTGTGGAGAGAGGAACCATCCATGTTCAGGACGAAGTGGAAATCGTCGGCCTGAAGGAGGAGAAGAGAAAGGTTGTCTGCACCGGCGTTGAGATGTTCCACAAGCTGCTGGACGAGGGCCAGGCTGGTGATAACATCGGCGCTCTGCTGCGTGGCGTGCAGAGAAACGAGATCGAGAGAGGCCAGGTTCTGGCTAAGCCCGGTTCCGTGCATCCCCACACCAAGTTCACCGCTGAGGTGTACGTTCTGACTAAGGATGAGGGTGGCCGTCATACGCCTTTCTTCAATAACTACCGTCCTCAGTTCTACTTCCGCACCACCGACGTGACCGGACAGTGCATGCTGCCCGAGGGCACCGAGATGTGCATGCCTGGCGACCATATCACCATGACTGTGGAGCTGATTCATCCCGTAGCTATGGAGCAGGGTCTGCTGTTCGCTATCCGCGAGGGCGGCCGTACCGTAGGTTCCGGTAAGGTAGCCACGATCATCGAGTAATTCATAAGGGCTGGATTTTATGGGGCTTTCTAAGTTTTTAGAAAGTCCCTTCTTTCTGTATAAGGAGGATATATCTATGACTACACCCCGCTTTATCCAAAATCCCAAAGGCCCTGTGCTGGGCTATACGGAAGTTCCGATCCTTGAAAAGGACGGTCTGTATTTCAAGGATCTGGAGCGCACGGGCAGGCTGCTGCCCTATGAGGACTGGCGTCTGACGCCACAGGAGAGAGCACAGGATCTGGCCGGCCGTCTGACGGTGGAGGAGATCGCCGGCCTCATGATGTACAGCAGCCACCAGATGGTGCCGTTTCCAGAGAACAGTCCTTTTCGGGCCACTTACCGGGGAGGGCAGAATTACGCGCAGAGCGGTGCAGAGCCCTGGGAGCTGACCGATCAGCAGAAGAAGTTTCTGACTGAGGATCACGGACGCCATGTACTGGCCATGTATCTGGAGAATGGAGATACGGCGGCCCGCTGGAACAATGAGTTACAGGCTCTGTGCGAGCAAATGCCCCATGGTCTGCCGGTGAATACCAGCAGCGACCCCCGTCACAGTGCGGGGAAAGCGACGGCGGAATTTAAGAGCGAGGCCAGCGATACCAGCAAATGGCCTCAGGGCCTGGGAATGGCGGCCACCTTTGATCCAGCCCTGTGCCGTCGCTTTGGCCGGGTGATGGGAGAGGAGTATCGCGCTCTGGGGATTGCCACGGCTTTGAGCCCTCAGATTGACCTGGGAACGGAGCCTCGCTGGATGCGGGTGGAGGATACTTTCGGAGCGGACCCGGCGCTGGTGACGGATATGGCGCGGGCCTACTGTGACGGGCTGCAAACAGATCCGGAGGCGGAGGATGGCTGGGGAGCGAAGAGCGTGGCAGCCATGGTAAAGCACTGGCCCGGAGGAGGTCCCTGTGAGGGAGGCCGTGACGCCCACTATCCCTACGGCAAATACGCCGTATATCCGGGGGGCCGCCTGGCGGATCATCTGAAGCCTTTTACGGAAGGGGCTTTTGCACTGGAAGGCCCCACGAAGAAGGCGGCATCGGTTATGCCTTACTATACGGTGAGTACGGGGGTGGACCCCGGCGGCGCCAATGTGGGAAACAGCTACAGCCGGTATATCATCGGGGATATGCTCAGGGAAGAACAGGGTTATGACGGTGTAATCTGTACGGACTGGGGACTCACCGCCGATCCGAATCCGGACACGCTGGATTGCCTGGACAGCCACTGCTTCGGATATGAGGACAGTACGGTGGCAGAGCGGCATCTGCGGATACTGGAAAACGGTGTGGATCAGTTTGGTGGAAATAACGATATCCAGCCGATTCTGGAAGCCTATCGCATGGGATGTGAAAAATATGGGGAAGAGGCTATGCTGGCCCGTTTTCGCCGAAGTGCTGCGCGGCTTCTGACAAATAGCTTCCGCTGCGGCCTCTTTGAGAATCCCTATCTGGATCCGCAGGAGAGCGCGAAGATACTGGGGTGCGAAGCGTTCTGCCGGGAAGGCTTCGCCGCACAGATAAAGAGTGTGGTGATGTTAAAAAATAAGGGAGTACTGCCGGTAACGAGCAGAAAAAGGGTTTATATCCCCGGCCGCACGATCCGGGAACGCAAGAGCTTTTTCAGGAGCCTTCTTCCCGCCGAGAGTCTGCCCGGCGCAGACGAGGCAGTGACCCGGCGTTACTTTGACTGGGCGGATTCGCCAGAGGAGGCGGATTTTGCTCTGTGCTTTATCGAGAGCCCTCTGTCTGACGGCTATACCAGGGAGACCGGATATATTCCTGTGAGTCTTCAGTACCGTCCCTACACGGCGAAGAAGGCCCGGGAGACCAGCCTGGCAGGCGGCGATTTCCGTGAGGCCTTTACCAACCGCAGCTATCTGGGAAAGACCGGTACGGCGGCCAACGAAGCGGATCTGGACCTGGTGCTTAATACCCGTGCGGCCATGCCGGACAAACCGCTGATCGTGGTGGTGAGGATGCATAACCCCTGCATCCTGTCTGAGCTGGAACCGGCGGCAGACGCGATTTTAGTGGATTTCGGCGTGCAGCTGGAGGCGGTTTTAAAGCTGGTGTGTGGGGAGGAGGAACCCTCGGGCCTGCTTCCGGTACAGCTTCCTGCCGGTATGGAGACCGTGGAATTGCACGGGGAGGACACGCCCCTGGATCTGGAGCCTTATGTGGACGAGGCCGGGCATGCCTATGATTTCGGATACGGGATGAACTGGGCGGGAGTGATCGAGGACGGGAGGACCCGGCGCTACGGGAAACAAAAGAGAAGCGAATAATGCGATTAACAAGAACACTGAAGAAAGTTTTGCGGGCCGTGACCAGCCGCGTAGTGATCGTGGGAGTGCTGTTGATCTTACAGATCCTGTGGCTGGGGAGTATGCTGCTTCGCCTGGTGCGGTATTCGGTGCCGGCTTCGATTGTGCTGGCAATCATCAGTATAATCGTGGTGGCTTATATCATTAACAGTGATAAAAATCCGTCGGTGAAGCTGGCATGGGTGGTGCCGATTCTGATATTTCCGCTGTTTGGCGGACTTCTCTATCTGGCTTTTGGAGGAAGGCGGCCCAAGAAGAAAATGCGGGATGCGCTTCTTCGGGCAGACAGCCTGACGGTGCCATATACGGAGCAAAACGAAAAACTGCTTAAAGAGATAGAAGAGGAGGAGCCTCACCTGGCCGGACAGATGCGGTATCTGGCCAGGCGGGGCTATCCGGTTTACCAAAATACGCAGGCCGAGTATTTTCCCCTGGGGGATCTGAATTTTCCGGTGATTCTGGAGGAGCTGAGGAAAGCAGAACACTACATTTTCCTGGAATATTTTATCGTCCAGGAAGGAGTGATGTGGAACAGTATCCTGGAGATTTTGAAGGAAAAGGCGGCCGCCGGTGTGGATGTGCGGTTCATCTATGATGACGTGGGGAGTTTGTTTAAACTGCCGGGAGGATACTGGCGCACGATGGAGGAAGCCGGGATCCGATGCATCAGCTTTAATCCTTTTGTACCTTTTCTGTCCGTGGTGATGAATAACCGGGATCACAGAAAGATCCTGGTCATCGACGGACATACGGCATTTACCGGAGGGATCAATCTGGCTGATGAATATATCAATGTGAGTTCTCCCCATGGCCGCTGGAAGGATACCGGCGTGGTACTAAGAGGGGAAGCGGTGTGGAGTCTGACTCTGATGTTTCTGAATATGTGGAACGCATTCCGCCCCACCGACCGGGAGCTGGATCAATTCCGGCCGAGGGTATGGCATCCTGCCGGTTTTTCGGGCGAGGGGTATGTACAGCCTTATGCCGATACGCCGTTGGATGATGAGATTTTGGCCGAGAATGTATATATGAATCTGATCAATGGAGCCAGCCGGTATGTGTATATCTACACGCCGTATCTGATAACGGATCATGAGATGACCACCTGCCTGTGCCTGGCGGCAAAGAGAGGTGTGGATGTACGGATCATGACACCGGGAATTCCCGATAAAAAGACGGTGTATCAGCTGACTCGCTCCCACTATCCGGAGCTTCTGGATCAGGGAGTACGGATCTATGAGTACACGCCTGGATTTGTCCATGCGAAGTGTATGGTCTGCGATGACCGGGTGGCGACGGTGGGTACCGTAAATTTTGACTACAGGAGCCTTTACCTGCATTTTGAGTGCGGGACGCTGCATTATGCCAACAGCGTGGCGACGCAGGTCCGTGACGACTTTCTGAACACTCTGAAGGAGTGCCGGGAGGTGACGGAGTACCGGACAGGAAGGCTTCCGGTGCGAAAGGAAATATACTATGCGGTTCTTCGGTTATTTGCTCCGTTAATGTAGGCAGCCGGGAGTATCTGCCGGAAGCGGCTGGAAATGTGTAAGAAAACCGTAAGAGGAAAAGCAGGAAAATTTTCCGGAGAATCTGATATACTGGCAAAAATAGTCCAAAGAGGCTTGAGAAACGGGGGAACCAGAATATGAAAGACAGAAAAATCAGAGGAATAAGAAACACGGTGTCCTGCCTGGCGCTAAGCCTGCTTTTGTCCGGCTGCGGAATGTTTGGCTCAGAGGCGGAGGTAAAGGTGGATTTCGGCCAGTTTGGAAATACAGGGGGCAGTTTGGCGGACGGAGAGACCGGGGAAACTCCCGGGACGGAGACGACAGGCCCGAAAGAGGAGAAACCGGACGGGGAAGCAGAGGAAAGCGGTCCCCGGGACGGTACCGCGGAAGATACCCGGCAGGCAGAGGAGAATGAGAGTTCTGTACCGGAGAGTACGCAGCCGGAGAGAGACGGTGATTTCGAGAAACGGATGGAGGAATTTCATAAGAGCGAGTTTGCCGCGGAGCTGACCTCGTATCTGGAATCGGTGAATCGGGGTGACGAGGCTTTTTCAGAGCCGATTTTTGACTCGCAGAATAAGGTGTATTCCAAAGAGGAGCTGGAGGGTCTCTCGGATGTGATGTGTAAGATTTTCCGCAATGAGATTTATGCCAGACATGGAATGATCTTCGGGGATGAAGACCTTAATCAGCTTTATGGCGCTTTTGACTGGTATGAGGGGACGATCAGCTTGAGAGATTTTGAGGCTCAGGCAGAATTACCCTTTAATGCCACGGAGAATAAGAATATAAGCAACGTGGTGGCGGTGGAGAAGGCCAGAAAGGAAAAAAACGGGGCGGCGCAGTAGGCCGCCCTTTTCCCATGTTCGATGAGAATGCCTCTAAAGAGGAGCGTCAAAGACCGTATCACCGGCATCCGCTGTCCGGCGTCCTCTCCCATCGCCCGGAGCAGCCGCAGGGGAGGATGAGCTGTGAGCTGGTGACGGGAAGGCCGATCTCCTGGGCATCGGTGTGTCCTCCAAAGCGGGCGGTGATCTCCATATTCATCATGTAGGACAGCACCGCAGGCTGTAGTCCGGTGGTGTAGGAATTAATCAGGAAGAAGAGCGGTTCGGGGGATAATATCGCCGTGCAGGCCCGAATAAGGGGATGGATGGCGTCTTCGATTTTCCAGATTTCACCCTTGGGTCCGCGGCCATAGGACGGAGGATCCATGATGATGGCGTCATAGGTGCTGCCCCGTCGTCCCTCCCGCTCCACAAACTTCATACAGTCGTCCACAATCCAGCGAATAGGAGCATGCTCCAGCCCGCTGGATTTTGCATTTTCCCTGGCCCAGGTGACCATTCCCTTAGAAGCGTCCACATGGGTCACGCAGGCGCCGGCGGCGGCAGCGGCCAGCGTGGCGCCTCCGGTATAGGCAAAGAGATTTAACACCTTCACAGGGTGACCGGGATCCGGCTGCTTTCGGCGAATCACAGCAGAGAACCAGTCCCAGTTGACTGCCTGTTCGGGAAAGAGCCCCGTATGCTTAAAGCTGAAGGGCTTCAGCTGGAAGGTAAGGCTGCGGTAATGGATGCTCCACTGTTCGGGCAGATCAAAAAACTGCCACTGTCCGCCGCCCCGTTCGCTGCGGTGATAGTGGGCATTGGGATGCTTCCAGCCGCGCAGTGTCCGGGGAGTCTCCCAGATGACCTGGGGATCCGGACGTATCAGCACATAGCTTCCCCAGCGTTCCAGCTTTTCTTTGCCGGAGCAGTCCAGCACTTTGTAATCGCTCCATTTATCTGCTATCCACATGTATGGTTTCCTTTCGTATTGAGAATGCTGTTAAGGATCAGGAAGAGGATTCGGAGTCCTCTCATCTTATTATAAAGGAAGCGGGTGGGAGCGTCAATCGCAAAACATTTAGATATTTTTCTAAATATAGTATTGATTTTTCCGGGAGTTATGGTATCCTATATTTAGATATATTTCTAAATGTGTAGACAGGAAAGGACGGGAGAATATCTATGCTGGAAATCAGAAATCTGACTAAAACGTATAAAAATGGAAAGAAGGCTGTGGATCATCTGTCGCTGACGGTGGCAAATGGAGATATCTATGGATTTATCGGACATAACGGCGCGGGCAAGAGCACCACGATCAAATCGGTGGTGGGCGTGCTGGACTTTGAGGAGGGGGAAATTCGGATCGACGGGCATGATGTGAAGCGGGAGCCTCTCCGGTGTAAGCAGGTGACGGCGTATATTCCGGATAATCCGGATCTGTATGAGCATCTGACCGGGATACAGTATCTGAATTTTATCGGGGACATATTCGGGGTGACGCCGGGAGAGAAGGAGAAGCGGATTCGTGAGTACGGGGATCGCTTTGAAATCACACAGGCGCTGGGAGATTCCATCGGTTCCTACTCTCACGGTATGCGGCAGAAGGTGGCAATCATTTCCGCGCTCATCCATGAGCCGAGGCTTCTGGTCTTAGACGAGCCTTTCGTGGGGCTGGACCCCAAGGCCAGCCTGATGCTGAAGGAGACGATGCGGGAGATATGCAGCCGGGGCGGAGCCATATTTTTCTCCACCCATGTGCTGGAGGTGGCCCAGAAGCTGTGCAATAAGGTGGCAATCATCCGTGACGGACGCCTGGTGGTGGACGGCGATATGGAGAAGCTGGTCCGCGACCATTCGCTGGAGGATTTGTTTATGGAGGTGACCGATGGTGAGTAGGAAATTCTGGCTGCTTTTAAAGGTGCAGCTTCTCAATACGCTGCGTCTTTCCGGGTTGAAGCAAAAGGACAGACGCCGGCGGGCAGGCTTTGCGGCCATGGGTATGGTTTATATCTTTCTGGCGGCCCTGATCGTCTGGTACTGCTATACCATGGCAGTGGGGCTTAAGATGGTGGGGCTTGCACGGCTGATTCCCCTCTATGCTGTCACGATGGGCGGTCTGGCGACGATATTTTTTACTTTTTTAAAGGCGAACGGCGTACTGTTCGGGTGTCGGGACTATGACCTTTTAATGGCGTTGCCGGTGCCGGTTTCCGTGACGATTACCAGCCGCTTTGCCACCATGTATATTTTTAACACGGTGTGTTCGCTGGGGGTCATGGCGCCTATGGGCGTGGTGTATCTGAGCGGAGTGAGCGAGGCTCTGCCCTGGGTCTTCTGGATTCTGGGAGCGATGCTGGCGAGCCTCATTCCCACTACGCTGGCCTCTGTGGCGGCAGCGCTGGTGGCGGCCGTATCGTCCCGCTTTCGCTACAGTAACATAATGACCGTGGTGTTTTCCCTGGTGCTGGTGTTTGGCATACTGGGCCTGTCCATGAAGATGGGCATGATGGATGAGAGTCAGTTAAATGCGGCTTCCATTGCTGCGCTGGGTGATCAGATCGCGGTTCTTCTGGGACGGATCTATCTGCCGGCGGCCTGGTTCGGTTTGGCGGTGACGGCACACAGCATACAGGCATTCGCGGCCTTTGCGGGAGCGTCTATAGGTCTGTATCTGGTATTCGTAATGATTTTATCGGCTCTGTACCAGAAGATACAGAACGGACTCACGGCCCATGGCACATCCCGGGGCTACCAGGTGGGACATTTAGGCGGCCGTTCGCCGCTTATGGCTCTGTATCATAAAGAGTGGAAGGGCTTTATCTCTTCGCCTGTCTATGTAATCAACATGGGAATCGGAGTTCTTATGGCCGTGGCAGCTTCGGCGGTGATGTGCTTTATGGGGCAGGAGGCATTGCTTGGGGCGACGAACGTTCCGGGGCTGGAGAGGTATCTTTCACGGATTATTTTATACCTTCCGGCGATTCTTTTGTCGATGGGAAATACGGCCTGCGTCTCGCTGTCATTGGAGGGGAAGCAGCTGTGGATTATTCAATCCCTGCCGGTCAGCCTGCGGGACGTGTTTTTGTCAAAAATACTGGTGAATCTGACCCTTAGTCTGCCGGGCGCCGTGGTCAGCAGCGTGTTTTTATGGATCAGCGTCAGGCCGCCGGTGGCGGAAGCTCTTGTCATGTTTCTGTTAGCTGTGGTGGCAGTGTGCTTTACGGCAGTGAGCGGTGTGTTTCTGAACCTGAAATTCCCGGTTTATCAGTGGGAGAATCAGACACAGGTGGTGAAGAGAAGTACATCCTCCGTGTGCGGCATATTTCTGGGACTGATCGTGGGCGTTGTCATGGCTTTTGTGGCGGTGAAGCTGTCAGATGTGCCTCTGTGGGCTGTGGGCGGTGCGGAATGTATCCTGTGGGCTGCGGTGACAGTGGGGCTGTGGGGACTTTTGACGCGGGTGAAGAGATTGTGACAGGTCTATTTTAGCCTTGTAATACGGGGAAAGATGGAATATAATGATAGCAGGGTCAGAAGGCCCTGCTTCTTTATGCGGTCATAGCTTTCGACCGCGTGGCAGAGCTTTTGGACTCAAAAAAGTCAGAAGGAGAATTTTTATGAACGAATGCAGCCATGACTGCGGCAGCTGTAACAGCAACTGCGCAGATCGCAAGGGAGCGCCGGACTTCAGCGCAGCTCCTCACAAGTGGAGCAATATAAAGAAGGTGGTCGGGATCGTCAGCGGCAAAGGAGGCGTGGGGAAATCTCTCGTGACATCCCTGATGGCCTGCGCCATGAAGGAAAAGGGGTTGAACGTGGGGATACTGGACGCTGATATCACCGGTCCGTCGATTCCGAAGGCCTTCGGAATCCATGAAAAGGCAGTGGGCAATGACGACGGGATTTTCCCTGCACAGAGCGCCACGGGGATCGACGTGATGTCTGTGAATCTGCTCCTGCCCGATGAGACAGACCCGGTGGTGTGGCGCGGAGCCCTGATCGCCAACGCGGTGAAGCAGTTCTGGACGGATGTAATCTGGGAGGATGAGGACTATCTGTTTGTGGACATGCCTCCGGGAACCGGCGATGTCCCGCTGACCGTATTCCAGTCTCTGCCGGTGGACGGCATTATTATCGTGACTTCTCCCCAGGAGCTGGTATCCATGATCGTGGGTAAGGCGGTGAAGATGGCCGAGATGATGAAGATCCCGATTCTGGGGCTGGTGGAGAATATGTCGTATTTCCGCTGCCCGGATAATGGCAGGGATTATAAGATCTTTGGAGAAAGCCATATCGAAGAGGTAGCCAAGGAGCATGGCCTGAAAGTGCTGGGACGTATGCCTATCGACCCGAAGATCGCAGAAGCCTGCGACGCGGGAAAGATCGAGTTTCTGGAAGAAAATCCTCTGGCAGATGTGGCAGACGTGCTGGAACAGGAGCTTGCGAAAGGAAGCGCCACATGAGGCTTTTTGTCAGTGCGGATATTGAAGGAACGGCCGGTATCGTGAACTGGAAGGAGACGGAGCCGGGAGACCGGTATGCATACTTCGCAGGACAGATGACGAAGGAAGTGACGGCCGCCTGCGAGGGAGCTTTGGATGGAGGAGCTTCGGAGATCCTGGTCCGTGACGCCCATGATTCAGCCAGAAATCTGGATCCCTCAGCCATGCCGCGCCGTGTACGTATCCTGCGGGGCTGGACCGGTGGTCCGGCCGGTATGATGGACGGACTGGATGAGAGCTTTCAGGCAGCAGCCATGACAGGCTATCATACCTGTGCAGGCAGCGACGGAAATCCGCTGGCGCATACGATGAATCTGGGAGTGGAGAAAGTGACGCTCAACGGGATGCCATGCAGTGAATTTACGCTGAACGCCATGTATGCGGCCAGCCTGAAGATTCCGGTGATCTTCATAAGCGGTGATGAGATGATCTGCGAAATGGCAAAGGAGCTGTGCCCTGCCATTACGACCGTGGCCACCAGCCGGGGGATCGGAGGCGGCTCTGTGGGGCTGCATCCCGAGGAGGCGAAAGAGCGCATAAAAGACGGCATGACGGAGGCGGTGAGCCGCCTGTACAGTCAGCGCAGGGCAGGAGAGCCGTCCGGCTGTCTGATCCCGGCGCCAAAGCATTTTTGCCTTTGCGTGGAGTATCGGGAGCATAAGAAAGCCTATACCAGTTCTTTTTATCCGGGAGCAGTGAAAACAGGTCCCAAGACGGTCATGTATGAGGCCAACGACTATATGGATGTGCTGAAATTTGTGATGTTTTGTCTGTAACGCAGATCGCCAGGTATACCATGGCAAGCCCCGGCATAGATATAGAGAAGAATAAGGAATACGGGAGAACTCATATGAATCCGAATCCTGCAATCAATCCGGGGCGTTTTTTAAAGACTCTGCTGCTTTCCTACGCGGTGACGGTGGTGCTTCTGTTTTTGCTGGCTTTCATTATCTATAAGATGAAGCTGAACGCATCCCAGGCATCTATGGGAGTGACGCTAATCTATCTGATCTCCTGCGCCATGGGTGGTTTTATCACCGGGAAACAGATGCGAAGCCGCAGGCTTTTGTGGGGGCTTTTATCCGGAGCGCTTTATTTTTCCGTACTGCTTCTTTTGTCGTTGGCCACAGGCAGTGGATTTTCGTGGGATATGAAAAATCTGATGACTGTCATGGCCTCCTGCCTGGCAGGCAGCGCGGCGGGAGCGTTCATCAGCTAGATAAACAGAGCGCGTGAAAAGAGCCAGAGGCCTTGCAGGAAGGTCCGAATCAAGATCTTTCTGCGAGGCGCCGGCCGCGGCCGGGATACAGGATACGGCGAGGCAGATTTTTTCTGTTTTTTGAAAAAAGCTCTTGCATTTTTTAGGGGGTTATGCTATTATATTAAATGCCCGTTTGAACGGGTACATGCTTCAACCGGACCTTTAGCTCAGTCGGTTAGAGCAACCGGCTCATAACCGGTCGGTCCTGGGTTCGAGTCCCCGAAGGTCCATTACCTGCTGGCTGCGGTTGATTGTCTGGATTGCAATATGGCCCGATGGCTCAGTTGGTTAGAGCGCCGCCCTGTCACGGCGGAGGTCGTGGGTTCGAGTCCCATTCGGGTCGTTCCAGTTTTCCGGGCAGAGCCCAGGATAGCCGGAGCAGGGAGAAAATCTTTGCCGGCGTGGCGGAACTGGCAGACGCCCGGGACTTAAAATCCCGTGGGTAGCGATACCCGTACCGGTTCGATTCCGGTCGCCGGCATTTGTTTCAAATTGCATATCATGCGGCAGTAGCTCAGCTGGATAGAGCACTTGGCTACGGACCAAGGTGTCGGGGGTTCGAATCCTCTCTGCCGCACATCACGAAAGCCCTTGCGTTGCAAGGGCTTTCTGTAACCACGTTTCAGCGCAGAGCAACGGCATAAACGGCACTGATCGTGTTATGAACGTGGCGGATTGTTTTGGGGGAGTAGCCGCCGAAGCGGCCGTCTTTGCGTTCGGTGCGAAGCTGATTGTAAAGGGCATCCGGGTTGCGAGGCTGGATCCGGGACAGCTTCAGGTGGCCGATGGCCGGCACAATATGAAGCCGCAGGAGGGTTTTGTATAATTCAATTGTGTTCTGTTCCAGGTGCTGAACGGCGTATTCCTTGAGATATTTGTCGGAAAAGTCCTTGAAGGTGAGCTTCTCGCCGTCCGGGTATTTGCCGCTCTTTACCTGCTCTTCAAATTTTAGCGCGAAAATCTCCAGGGCTTTCTGGTTCTGCTTCTCGGTTCTGGCCGGATCGGGCGTGAAAGTAGCTGTTTCAATGATCTGGCTGCCGTCGGCCCGCCGGCCATTGCTGACAGTGATCTGGTACGAGTTTCTCCGCTTTCGTATGCTTGCCATGTGTGTATACCTCCGTTTTTGGCGCAAAAAAGCGCAGTCGACTAGGGCGGCGCTTTGGTGGTATACTATGGAGTGTCAAAGCCCAGGTATACGGGCGCTGCCCGGTGTATCTGAATCGCTCTGGTGCTGGTTACACTGGGGCGATTTTCATTCTTGACAGATGGTGGAGCATTGACATATAATATACTTAACAGGACAGCCGGAAGGTGACTGCACCTCACCCACCCCGGCGAATAAAGACTAAGAAGTAGCCGTTTACTTTGTCAGGGTAGGACGGCTACTTCTTATTTTTCAGATTCAGAATGGCTACGATCAGTAGCGCCACGGTTAAGATAACCATGAATTCCTCATATGTACTCATAAGCACCACCCCCTTCAAACAGGCTCGAAGTGGGCGGGAGCACGTCCCCCGGCTGCCCTGGTAAGTATATTATGATGTCAGGGTGCAGGGCCAGAGCAAGCCGGCAGCGGAGCTGAGGCCCGTTTGAGCCGGAACAGACTGCCTGGGTGGTGAAAGTGATCTTATTCCAGTAAGATGGTGAAAGGGCCATCGTTGACCAGTTCTACCTTCATTTCGGCTCCAAAGCTGCCATGCTCCACCACGGGAATCTCACGGCGGCATAATTCAATAAGATATTCATACAGAGACAAGGCCAGATCCGGCGGCGCTGCGGTGGTGAAGCTGGGACGGTTGCCGTGGCTGGTGTCTGCACATAGGGTGAATTGAGAGACGATCAGAAGGGAACCGCCTACATCGCGAAGAGACAGATTGGTCTTTCCGTTTTCATCGGCAAAGATGCGCAGAGCCAGCATTTTTCTGGCAATACGTTCTACGGTTTGTCTCGTGTCCCCTGCGGCGATACCTGTTAAGACCAGATAGCCCTGACCGATGGCTCCGATGGTTTGTCCGTCCACGGTGACGCTGGCATGACTGACGCGCTGGATTACTGTTTTCATTATAATACCTGCCTTTTGGTTTTTGGTAATCTTAACATGAACAGACCGCAGCCGCAAGGCTTTGCAGAAATTTTTGAAATCTGTCTTTGGAAAGAGGAGGTAGACGGACTTTGTCCGATATGATATAATAATCAGGAAATACATGGGGATGATATAATCCGCAGGCAGTTTTTGTTTCTGTTCCTGTAATCGGGCAGGACATCCGGCAGCATACGTTAATAAGGGAGAGAGCATGACCAGACATGAGTTTACCGGGCATCTGAGAGAAGCGCTGAGCGGCGAGATTCCGGATGCGGTGGTTGAGGAGAATGTTCGTTATTATAACGGCTACATTACCGATGAGTTAAAGAAAGGACGCAGCGAAGAGGATATCTTTGCAGAGCTGGGAGATCCTCGTCTGATTGCCAAGACGATCATGGAGACCTGGCAGAGTGACGATACATCGTTTCAGGACGACAGAGGCGGCTATGGCAATCCCCGCGATGACGATGGCCGAATGAACAGGAGCGCCTATGGAGATCCTTATGGGAGTGACGGGGGACGAAAGGGGACGGTCAACCGGTGGTATGTCAGGGTGATTCCGCTGGTGGTCATATTGCTGGTCCTTTTCTTTGTCTTCTGGGTCGTCTCAGGAGTTCTGCATTTGACTTTTTCCATTTTGTTTTCCAAGGCATTCTGGGTGATACTGGCGGCAGCGCTGCTGATTCATTATCTTGGCAGAAAGCGATAAGGGGAGAGAAGAAAACTGTCGTGATAGGGGAAAGCGTGTCGCGTCACCTTTTGACAGATGGAAAAATCAGGAAGAATATTTTTGGCGTCCTGTGAAATAATAAGATCGTAACTTATTCATCTTCACAGGAGGTATAAAATCATGTCCAATAATAAGACTGAGAATTATTCCAATTACGAGAAGAACAACAACCAGAACAAAAATCAGAATAACAGCAAGAACAGCAATCAGAACAACAGCAAGAACAACAGCCAGAACAGCAGCAAGAACTGCGACCATACCAACAATCAGTAAACGGTAATCTGGCTGACAGGGCGGGCGCATCGAGCGATGATGTGTCCGCCCTGTTTTTGTGCATGAAGGGACAAGCTTCATCCCAGGCGCCGGTCCCTGCCCTCTGATGTGGCACATAACGCGTTCTCTTACATATGATATATTACCGGGTGGAACCTGTGTGCCCGGAGGGGTGAAATCAGGGCGCCCGATACTGAGTGCAGAAAAAGAAAGACGGGTGATGATGATGGACACATTGGCCGGGAAGGATCTTCACAGATATATGAGGGGGCATCCCCGCGCGCTGCTGATTGATTTGAGATCCCGGCGGGAGTATGGGATCAGCCATATCCGGGGAGCGGTAAATGTACCTTACTCTTCGCTGGAGAAAGTCATAGAACGGTTACCTGCCGGCAGAGAGCTGGTTTTTTACTGTGAAAGAGGCGGTTCTGCCATGGCGGCGGCCCGCGATCTGTCGGAGGCCGGGTTTCAAACAATCGCGGTAATTGGGGCATATGATGAGATCTGTGCATTGACAGAAACCGTGTCGGGATTTAATATATAAGTAGTGAACACAGCGGGCCGTGATGCCTGCTGCTACATAGGAACGGAGAACAAAAAATCAATGCAGACATATGAGTGGATAGCGCCCTGCCATTTTGGCATGGAGGCCGTATTAAAGAAAGAAGTACAGGAGCTGGGCTATGAGGTCAGCCAGGTAGAGGACGGAAGGATCACCTTTCTGGGCGACATGGCGGCCGCCTGCCGGGCCAATATTTTCCTGCGGACCACAGAACGGATCATGCTGAAGGTGGGAAGCTTTCGGGCCCTTAGTTTTGAGGAGCTGTTTGAGCGGACCAGAGAGCTGCCATGGGAAGAGTATATACCGGAAGACGGACGCTTTTGGGTGACGAAAGCCACTTCGGTGAAAAGCAGGCTGTTCAGCACATCGGATATCCAGTCGCTGGTGAAAAAAGCCATGGTGGAACGGCTGAAGGAACACTACCATGTGAACTGGTTTGCCGAGTCAGGGCAGGCGTATCCTCTGAGAGTTTTTTTGTTGAAGGATCAGGTTACGATTGCGCTGGATACCACAGGCGAATCGTTACATCGCCGCGGCTACCGGCTTCTTGCCAGCAAAGCGCCTGTTACGGAGACGCTGGCGGCAGCGATTCTTTTGTTTTCGCCATGGAAGGGCGACAGAATTCTGGTGGATCCCTTCTGCGGGAGCGGTACGTTTCCGATAGAGGCAGCCATGATAGCTGCGCACATGGCGCCGGGGATGAACCGGGCTTTTCTGGCGGAAGGGTGGACAAACCTCATTCCCAGGAAAACCTGGTACGAGGCGGCCACAGAGGCTAGAGACCTGGCAGATGATACGGTGAAGGTAGATATCCAGGGCTATGATATAGACGGCGATGTGGTGGCGTCGGCCAGAGAGAATGCCAGGGAAGCCGGAGTGGACCATATGATCCATTTCCAAAGGCGTGCGGTAAGTGAGCTGAGCCATCCGAAGAAGTACGGTTTTCTGATTACGAATCCTCCCTATGGGGAACGCCTGGGAGAGAAGGAGGGCTTACCGGCGCTGTACCGGGAGCTGGGAGAGCGTTATCAGATGCTGGACAGCTGGTCCGCCTATATTATTACAGCCTACGAAGAGGCGGAAAAGTATATCGGGCGTAAGGCAGACAAGAACCGCAAGATTTATAACGGTATGATGAAGGCATATCTGTATCAGTATCTGGGGCCGAAGCCGCCCCGCAGGGTGAAGCCAGAGAATCACAAGGAGGAGAGATGAAGATCATATTTGCGACCGGCAATGCCGGAAAAATGAAGGAGATCCGCATGATTCTGAGCGATCTGGATGCGGAGATTCTTTCCATGAAGGAGGCCGGTATTGAGATGGAGATCGACGAGGACGGCCTGACGTTTGAAGAAAATGCGCTGATTAAGGCCAGGGCGATTCACTCCTGTGCGGCAGATGCCATTGTGCTGGCAGACGATTCGGGCCTGGAGATTGATTATCTGGACGGGCTGCCGGGCGTTTATTCCGCCCGCTATATGGGAGAGGATACTCCTTATGAGGTGAAGAATGCGGCGATTATCCGAAAGCTCTGCGGAGTACCGGATGAAGAGAGGGGAGCCAGGTTTGTCAGCGCCATAGCGGCGGTGCTTCCGGATGGACAGACTCTCACCACGCAGGGGGTTATCGAGGGAATCATAGCCTATGAGCCGGCGGGCGACGAGGGCTTTGGGTACGATCCTATTTTTTATGTGCCGGACTTTCATGCCACCACGGCGGAGCTGACACCGGAGCAGAAGAATGCGGTGAGCCATCGGGGAAAGGCGCTCAGAGCCATGAAAAAGAAATTAATCAGATATTTTGAGGAGTATGAGGGATGAGAATACTGATCGTCAGCGATACTCATGGCCGTAACGGAAAGTTTCGGGTCGTCTATGAGAAGGTGAAGCCGGTGGATATGGTGCTGCATCTGGGAGACGTGGAGGGGACGGAGCGGGAGCTGGAGTCCACGGTGGATTGTCCCTTATATGCCGTGGCCGGAAATAATGATTTTTTTACGCAGCTGCCCATGGAGCAGGAGATTCAGATCGGTACATACAGAGCTTTTTTGTGCCATGGACATTATTATCGGGTGTCCATGACAAACCGTCTTCTGGCAGATGAGGCCAGAGCCAGAAACTGTAGCCTGGCGCTGTACGGCCATACCCATAAGCCGGTGATTCAATACGATAAGGGCGTGACGCTTTTGAATCCGGGAAGCCTCTCCTTCCCCCGCCAGGATAATCACCGTCCGTCCTACATGATGATGGAGATTGACGGACAAGGAGAAGCGCATTTTACCATATGCTATCTGTGAGAATGTTTTTTCACACGGAGATTAGAGGAGGCGGACGGGAATTCGATGAATTCGATTGCCAACTTACTGAATATATATCTGAAAAATCAAAAAAACAGCTCGGTGAATGAGGAGATCGCCAAATATCTGCTGAGACATCTCAACGATGTGCCGAGGCTTCGCGTGGCGGATATAGCCGAAGCCTGTCACGTATCACAGCCTTCGGTTCTGCGTTTTGTGAGAGAGCTGGGGTTTGAAAGCTTTCCGGAATTCAGAGAGGCCATACCATGCCAGTACAGAGCGATGAAGGAATCCTATGCCACGCAGGAGCGCTACTGTCTGATTGGGCAAAAGGCTGGTCCTGAATCCGGATCGGACCGGACATTTTCCGGTTTCCGAAAGGATTTGAACATATATCTGGCACAAATGGCTGACGAAAAGGTATTGGCCGGTGTGAGAAAGATGGCGGAGGACATGGTGAGATATCACGCCATAACCTGCATCGGGATGGGGCTGTCCTGTCTGTTTGGCGACTATTTAAATACCCGGCTGGATTATGGGATTGTGTCATGCTGCTCCATCGCGGTTCCGGAACCGGACCGCATGATTTTTTCAGATCAAAACAGAGCGATGATTGTCCTTGTCAGCCGGTCAGGACGGATTCCTTTGTATTCTCAGGGGCTGCTCCCGTATTTGAGGAAACAGAGCTCCTGTATCTGGCTTGTGACCCATTCCCGGGAAAAGATAGAGGAATCCTTGCTTGACCATGTTCTGTATCTGCCGGGCAGCGGCAGCTATCAGATCGATTACCTTATGACGCAGATCGTTGCGGAACAAGTGGCTCAGTACTGTGAATTGTACCAGAACGGAGGCGGTCCGGCCTGTTCCTCCGGGACGGTATGAACCGGATGGCGGCTGAGGCGGCACAGGGGAAATTCAGGATCGGCAGCTTTCATCCGTCCGGATACATTTTCTGTAATTACATATTTTGTTCTTTTTTTGTTTGGGCGGCGGATATCTGGTATAATCGTATCGTTCTCTGAGAGACAGGTGTTTTCCGGAGAAAGAAAACGGATAAAAGAATGAAAGCGGAGGTATGTATCATGGGTTTTCCGAAGAACTTTTTGTGGGGCGGCGCCAGCGCTGCCAATCAGTATGAGGGCGCCTGGAATGAGGACGGGAAGGGACCGAGCATTTTCGATGCCAGCACGGCCGGTTCCGTCAGTCAGACCAGAGTATATCACGATCATATTGTGGAGGGACAGTATTATCCCAACCATAATGCCACGGATTTCTATCATCACTACAAGGAAGACATAGCGTATCTGGCGGAGATGGGATTTAAGGTGTTTCGCCTGAGCATCGCCTGGTCCAGGATCTTTCCCCACGGCGACGATGAGGAGCCCAATGAGGCAGGTCTGCGCTTCTATGATAATGTATTCGACGAATGCATCAAGTATGGGATAGAGCCCTTGGTCACGATTCTTCACTACGAGACGCCGCTTCATCTGGCCAATGAATACAATGGCTGGTATTCGCGGAAGCTGATCGACTTTTATTACCGGTTCTGCGAGGTGATTTTTGAGCGGTACAAGAATAAGGTGAAGTACTGGCTGACCTTTAATGAGATTAATTGCATTGCCATCGGAAATCCCTATATGGCCGGGGCGTGCCGGGTCAAGGACGGGCTCAGTGTGAACCAGGTGACGTTTCAGGCGGCGCATCACCAGTTTCTGGCCAGTGCAAAGGCAGTAAAGCTGGCTCATGACAAATATCCGGATTTCAGGATGGGGATGATGCTGGGAGGACTGTTTTTCTATCCCAACACCTGCAATCCTGTGGATATGCTCCGGTTCCAGGAGATGAATTATCAACAGTTCTATTTCTGTGATCTGCAATGCCGCGGTTACTACAATAACCATGCAAAAGCTCTGCTGAAGAAGAAAGGCGTGTCTTTGCAGGTGGAGCCGGGAGACGATGAGATCTTAAGAAACGGCACTGTGGATTTCATTTCCTTCAGCTATTATATGACGATCAATGCTTCCGGGGAAGAGCGTCCGGAGCTGAAGCTGGCCGGTTCTGCCATCGCTTCCCCGAAGAATCCGTACCTGGAAGCCACGGACTGGGGGATGTCCATTGATCCGCAGGGCTTGCGCTATATGCTGAACGAGCTTTATGACCGCTATCAGAAGCCGTTGTTCATCGTGGAAAACGGTCTGGGCGCCGTGGATGAGCTGACAGAGGATGGGAAGGTTCATGACAACTACCGGATCGACTATTTGAAGAGGCATATCGAGGTCATGAGGGAAGCCGTCGAAGAAGACGGGGTGGATCTGATGGGATATACCTCCTGGGGGTGTATCGACTGCATCAGCGCCGGGACAGGTGAGATGAAAAAGCGATACGGGTTCGTCTATGTGGACCGGGACGATCTGGGTAACGGGACCATGAAGCGCACGAGGAAGGATTCGTTCTACTGGTATAAGCATGTGATTGAGACAAACGGGGAAGAACTGTAAGAAAGTCAAAGGGATACGCAGAGCAGCCGGCGGTTATTTGAGGAATGCCGGCTGCTTTTTGTTTACAGTTTTTCTGTTTCCATTCGGTCTCCCAGCCTGGCCAGATAAATATCCGGGGAATCCCCCATATCTTTCATTAAGACATCACGAGTCCCGGGCAGCAGCCCGCATTCTCCGGCAGCTTCCATAAAACGTTTTTCATACTGCCACTTCAGAAGGCTGAATGTGCCGGATCCCGAGGCGTAGGAGGGATCGGTGCGGAGAACGCCGGTAAGCTTATAGTTGATAAAATCCTTGGAACCCAGGACGACATGGGCCTTCTCGTAGATTTCCGGCTGATGACGCTTCATCCACATCAGCTTAAAAGGGGTATAGGTTTCCGGCGGGTCCCCGTTGCCTGTGACGGAATACCAGTCCTCATAAGAAATACGGTCAAAAAATTCAGCAGCTTCCTGACCGGCTCTCGTGTCACACCAGATGGGGACCTGTTCTGCCAGCACGTTTCCGCCGGCTCCCAGGGGAACGGCGACCAGACTATGACCGGAGAGCGCGATACAGGCGATCTCACAAGGCTGCGTACAGCTGCCCTCTAAAAGCTGCCTGGTAGCATGACAGACGGCATTCCACCAGTCCGAAGGACGCTGCTCGATGTGTTTGTCCTTCGGGAAATATGTTCCGTATTGTCGGAAAAATCCACAAAGAGATACTCCGTCCGCGGAAAACAGGGAGGCCTTGATTCCTCCGGTTCCCAAATCGCGGGCGATGAACTTGTCTTTTTTCACATTGCTTCCTCCTGGTCAGTTATCGGCGGTGATTACATGAACTCCCACGGCTTCATAGTAATTGCGGTAAGCGACAGGGATCTCGAGGTTCGTAATCACGGTCTTTGCAAAGGTCAGATCTCCGATTTTCATAAAAGAGCGTTTGTCAAATTTGGAGTGATCGGCAACCATAATGGCCTGCTTGGAATGCTCCCTGGCGATGATAATGGTGTCATGAGCCGGAGGATCGGACAGGGTATATCCATAAGAGATATCGATGGTATCGATGGAAAAAACAGCTTATCTAAAAACAGGTTATTTAAGTCGCGATGAAGATCTTCGGGTTCGGTATAAAATCCTTCCTCATGGATTTTGCCTTCGATGTACTGAACGCGAAAATTAGCACATGTCCGGTCTGAATTAAATCAGGATATGTAACATACATTGGCCGCGCCCTCCTTTCGTAAGAACGGAGGGTAAGCCTCTCCATAAAAGAGGGTAAGCTGTCCGGTAATCATTTGTATTATCCTGACAAGCTGTCGAAAGATAAAAAAATAAGCCCCGCAAGGCTTATCTGCTATTCATGAGCCATCGGGGACTCGAACCCCGGACAACTTGATTAAAAGTCAAGTGCTCTACCACCTGAGCTAATGGCCCGCATAAACTGGGCTAGCTGGATTCGAACCAGCGACTGCAGGAGTCAAAGTCCTGTGCCTTACCGCTTGGCGATAGCCCAATGAGGGTGGGTACAGGGACTTGAACCCTGGACCTCCAGAGCCACAATCTGGCGCGCTAACCAACTGCGCCATACCCACCATGAAATCACCTGCGCTTGTAAAGCTGACTGCCTGCGCATCTGTGGCCGATGCAAAGCAGGTGATGGGAATCGAACCCACGTATCTAGCTTGGAAGGCTAGTGTTCTACCATTGAACTACACCTGCATCTGTATTTGATAGTGCGTTTCTCAGTAACGCATGAACTATTATATACTAGTCACAGCAAATTGTCAATTAGTATTTTTAAATTTTCATTTTTCAGCCTGCAAAAAAAGATTGACTTTATGGGACAGCCTCCTTATAATAAAAACAGCCTGTCTGACGCTGTCCGTTTTCCGGGGGATGAAGTCCCGTAGGACGGCCGAAAAACAGAGCGTGGGAAAAGCTTTTTTGTTACTCATGTAAAGCGGATTTGGCGGAACTGGCAGACGCGCAGGATTTAGGTTCCTGTCCTGAGAGGGGTATGGGTTCGAGTCCCACAATCCGCACGATGAAAATTTTTACACGCTGATCTCCAGAAGAAACGTGTTACGGTTCGCCGGATAATAGCTGAGGGTATATTCGATCACCTGACTTCTGTCATCGGTGCGACAGACTGCGCTGATCAAAATCCCCAGACTTTTTTCCGGTACGCCGAGGATTCTTGCAATCTTTCCTTCCAGCAGCGTGGCATCCACATATTTTTTCAGATATCTGCGGCCGACGCGGTTGCGCTTTAAAGCGTCGGTCAGAGATTCTTTTTCAAAATCGCATTTTTGCAGAAATTCATATCGCCCCGGAAAATAAGAGATATTGTACACAATGGGGCCTTCATGGAACGATTCCCGAACGTACCGCAGGCGCACCAGCTTGATGACCTTATCTCCCGGTAAGAGCTCCAGTTTTCCGGCTACGGTCTCGTCTGCTCCCATTACTCTCTGCTCCAGGACTTCTGTCTGAACCTGCATTCCCTTTTCAATCAGTCCGTGACTGAAGCTTTCCAGAAAGACGGTGGTATTTTCCAGGAGCTTCGGTTTACAGACAAAGGTTCCCTTCCCCTTTATCCGTTTTAAATACCCCTGGTTTACTATGATTGACAGCGCGGAGCGCACTGTGGGACGACTGACATGGAACTGTTCACAAAGCTCCTTTTCGGAAGGGATCATGTAGCCTGGCTCCCATTCTCCTGTTTTGATTTTTTCCATAATCGTATCCACAATTTTATGATATAATGACATATCACTTTCCCCACCCTGTAAAACATGACATAGTTTATGCCTACGAACGTCATTATATCTGGACGGGAAAGAGCTGTCAATATTTTTTGATTTTTTTATGCTTTTCCTGTGTCATATTGCGGGACCGGACGGATATCGTTACATTTTCAGCAAAAGGCGCAGAGCGTGAGCTTTCTGATACAACGCTTCGTAAGCGCTTTCGTGTTCTCTGTCCGGCGTGTAAATAATAAATTTCTGCACACCCATGTGTTCATACGCTTCCCTGACCGTATCAAAAAGGCCTGCTGCTAAGGCGGCAAAGAGAGCTGCTCCCAGAGCCGGGCCTTCCTTTACCTCCGCCACCTGGACAGGCCTGTGCAGGAGATTGGCATATTCCTGCATGAGAAGACGATTTTTGCCGGCAATGCCGCCGCTTGCCAAAATCCGTCTGATCGTAACGCCCTGACGCTCTACTGTATCAAGGATTTCACGGGTACCGCATACAATGGACTGCAACAGGGCCAGATAAATATCCTTTGGCCGCGTATCCATGGAAAATCCCCAGAGGGCGCCATGAAGGCTTATATCGCAGGGCGCGTTCCGGCTTCCGTTCCACCAGTCCAGAGCGATCATCCTGCTTTCCCATGGAGCCTGAATCTGCGCTGTCAGAATTTCGTGGGGAGAGATTCCGCTGTGCCGGGATTCCCTCTGGATATCCTCTGTCATCATATTGTCCAGATACCATTGCAGCATATCGCCCGTACAGCTCTGCCCGGCATCGATACCGTAGAGTCCCGGCATCTGTCCGTTCATGGCAACGCCGCATATGCCTTCTGCTTCGCACAAAACTTCGCTTTGAATGGTGAGCACGTTTGATGTTCCTATGACTAACGCTGCGTCTCCTGCTTTCATCGCACCCATTGCCGCAAAAGCCGTATGTCCGTCCAGAAGACCTGCGGCAATCGAAATTCCTTTACAAAATCCAAAGCGTTGACAGAGGTCCTCGCGCAAAAACCCGGCCGGCTCCCCGGGGCGCAGCACCGGCCCCCGCATGAAACGGCGATACTCACCGGCCATTCCCGGCCGCAGGCCATTTAAAAATCCGTCGGAGGGAAAGCCCAGATCAGCGGCCCACAATCCTTTATAGCACATGCTTCCCATGCTGCGGGTTACCTGGCCTGTCAGGCGGAAGGTAAGGAATTCGCATAGATCCAGGACCAGATCCACGGCGGCGTATACGAAGGGCGCCTGATCCCGGATCTCCATCAGTTTGGGAAGAGCCCACTCACAGGAGAGAAAACCTCCGGTCCGTCTGAGAAAGGCTTCTTCGCGCTCTCTGGCCAATGCCAGCGCTTCCTCGGCCTGCGCTTGTGCCCTGTGATATTTCCACAGCTTTCCGCAGGCATGAGGTTCTTTGGAAAAACCCTCCAGCTGAGACAGCGCTCTCCCGTCTGCCGCCACGGGGATCATGGTAAAGGAGGTGGCATCGACGCAGATCCCTGTGACAGTGTTTCTGTACCGGGCCAAAACGGCATGTTCCAGGAGCTCCCATAACGCCCATTCATAGTCGTCTGCCAAAGGGAGAAGCGTATCTCTCCGGGCAGATCGTGCGGCAGTGCTGTCGGCATACGATACGCGGTATGAATAAAGCACCTGACCTGTCTCTGCCTGCACAAGAACGGCTCGCGCTGCCTGAGTACCAAAATCTAGACCGATCACGGTTGCCTTTGCGTCTGTTATCCTTGTCTGCTTCATATCTCCATCCCTCTCTCCGGTGTCCGCATCCTGCGTGATTGACGGCGTTTTTTTAAACCATTTCCTCATAAACCTCTGATATTAATTATAGATTTGAAAAGATATAATTACAAGATTTGGCGGGGTTTTTGAAAAAAAGAACAGAAAAGTTGAACTATCAAGCAGGAATGAGCAGAAACAAACAAATAATTAAAATATAAACACATATATTGACAAAAAATAAAGAATGAGCTAGGATTTCCATAGTCGCTTTTGAAAATTGTCAATACAACTGAAAGGAGAAGAAAGCATGAAAAAGGATGTGGTTGTAATAGGAGGAGGCCCCGGCGGCCTGGCGGCGGCTGTTACGGCGGCCCGGGAGGGAAAGTCGGTGCTTTTGGCGGAGAGAAACGGCTTTTTGGGAGGACAGCTGGGGAGCGGTCTGCCGTTTCTTGCGTTCTGGGATAAGAAAAGGCGTCAGGTGATAGGGGGGATTGCTCAGGAGTTTGTGGACAGGTTAAAGGAGGCCGGCGCGTCTTTCGGACATGCTTACTGTCCGCATCACCTTTCCACTACACTGATCGACCCTTTTTACTCCCGTATTCTTTGTTTTGAGATGGTAAAAGAAGCCGGGGTGGAGCTGCTTTTGCACAGCGAGCTGAGCGGTGTCAGCACAGAGGGAAGCAGGATCCGTTCCGTCACTGTCTCCGGAAAGGGGCAGCAAATAGAGATAGAGGCGACACTGTTCGTGGACGGAACCGGTGACGGCGACCTGGCCAGCATGAGCGGTGCGGAGTGTGAAAAGGGGGACGAAAAGGATCATGTGATGCAGCCTCCGACGCTGATGTTTAATCTGGGGGACGTTGATATAGAGGCTTTTTGCGATTTTATAGAGGCTCATCCGGAGGAGCTTCCCTATGATGTCCTGTCAAATATTGAGGAAGGCTACGATGCCGGTTTTCTTCGGAAGAATAAGAGTTTTATTTTTCTTGGAATGCATCATTTGCTGGAGGAGCTGCGTAAAAGGGGAGAGTGCCCGGTGGACAGAGAGACTGTGATCTTTATCCGGCAGCCGAATCCCAAAGAGGTGGCTGTCAATACGATTCGTCTGCTGAATTTCGACGGTTCGGATCTTTTTGACTTGAGCCGGGGGGAGATGGAGGCGCATCTGCAAATACCAAAGCTGATTCGGATGTTCCGGGAACATGTCCCGGGCTTTGAGCACTGCCGCCTGACCTCCGTCAACGCCTCTATCGGAGTGCGGGAAAGCCGGAGGGTTATGGGAATCAAAAAGCTGACGGTGGAGGATGCCGCCAGGGGGGAAAAGCCGGAGGATACTATTGCGCTGTGCTCTTATTTCGTAGATGTGCACAATGGAGCGGGGCATGGGACGTATCGCCTGTCCATCGAAGAGCCCTTTGGAATTCCCTACGGATGCCTGGTTTCAAAGGATATTCCCAATTTAATGATGGCAGGCAGAGATATCAGCGCGGACCATCTTGCCTTTGGTGCAACCCGGATTATGAATGTCTGTATGGCAGTGGGGCAGGCGGCGGGATTGGCGGCTTCCATGGCCATCGACGGAGAATGTGATCCGAAAGAGGTGGATACCGGCAAGCTGCGGGAGAGACTGCGGGAACAGAAGGCAATCCTTGAAATCTGAACTGGGGTTTTGGCAGAATAAATGAAGGCGGCCGCTGCAAAATATCCTTTCTGAGACATATGCGGCGGTCGCTTTTGTATGGATTCCGGCTCGAATATAAAAGTTAAAATGTAAGGACAAAATGAAAAAAATTAAAAAATGTAAATACATGTATTGACAAAAAAGATAATAAAGATTATAATTTTTATATAAAAACCGACAAAAAAGCCAACAAGTATGCAGATCATATCCTGACATGTAAAGCTAACAGTGCAGTATACACGTGATGTTAATGCACATATAAGGATGGCGTGGCGTCCTGTATGGGAATGCAAAGGGAAATCCTTTACAGATCATATAAAACTTATAAAAGGAGGAACAGGTTATGAGGCTCAGGAAAACAATGATATTGCTGACGGTATTTGCGATGCTGATCGGCAGTATAGCCGGGTGCGGGAAGAAAGACAATACGCAAACACCTGAAGGGACCGCAGGGACGACAGCCGCAGTAACGCCGGAAGGAACCGAAGGAGAGACGTCCGAAGGAACCAATAGCGGTGAAAAGGAGTGGTTTGGCACCGAGGACGGAAAGACAATCACGTTGCAGTTCTGGGGCGGCATTCAGCCGGAGTACGGCTATGACGAGATCGTAGAGAATTTCAACAGAGAGTATGCGGACAAGGGACTACAGGTTGTGTACAATCGTTATGTCAATGACTCCGAAGGGAACCTTCAGCTGGAGACTTATCTGATGGCGGGAGAAGACGGAGGAGTAGACGTATTTATCGGCTATGGCAGTAAGATAAAGCTGACGGACCGTTCCGGTTCGGGTCTTCTGTATGATTACAGCGATTATCTTGAATCCATAGGGTTTGATATCGCGGCAGAGATGGGCGAGAACGTGGCAACGGAATATGTTTTTGAAAACGGTGAAGTGTGGGGGCTGCCTACCAAATTTGACAATAACAACTATGTGATGATTAATAAGGATATGTTTGAGGATGCACATATTGAGATCCCTTATGACGGCTGGACCTATGCGGAATTCTATGATGCTTTAGGCAAGCTGACTAAGGGAGAGGGGCAGGATAAGGTATACGGTATGTGCTGGAACTTTAACTCCTCCACCACTGCCTGGAGTACATATCTGGGTTCTGTTCTGGGTGTGAATCACACCTTTACCGATGACACCATGACATCCTTGAACTGGGAAAACCAGGTCTGGATTGACGGACTGAATCTTGTGAAGAACAGTATGGATGCCGGTTATGCGCCTACACTGGAAGACAATATCGCAGATACCATGACGGTTCAGAATCTGTTCCTGGAAGGAAAATGTGCGATCTATGGCATCTTTTCACAGATGAGGCTGGCCATGGATACGGAGCAGTATCCTCATGATTTTACGACGGCTCTGGTGCCCTTCCCGGTTCCCAGTGAAGAGTATGCGGATCAGAAGACGCAGGCATGGGGCAACTATTCCGGTGATTTTATCTGTGTCGCATCGGGAACTCCGAATAAAGAGGCGGCCTGTGAATTTGTGCGTTGGTATATCCAGGGAGGCATGAATCCCCTCATTAAGGCAGCCAGATATCCCGTATGGCTCGGCACCGACATGGATTCCATTCTTGCGTATCTGACAGAAACGGCAGGTGATACGATGGATGTGACTTCCTTTGAACATTTGTTTAGCACAGACCGTTCTTCCTATACGAAGGCCAGCTATGTCCATAAAAAGAGCAGTGAGCTACAGACTGTTTTCTGGGAAGAAGCACAGGATTTCTTTTATGGGGTGACGCCGACTGCTGAAGAGGCCATGGCCAAGGCTGTTGAAAGAGGAAATGAACTTTTGAAAGAGAGTGCGCAATAGCAGATATGAGATAGGCGCAACCAGGTAAACGAGGAGGGTTGCTGTCCGGTAGGCAGCAGCCCTCACATTTTGGATGCGTGTATATGAGGTATCTGTTTGATTTTGAAACAGAGAAAGAGGTATCTGTTATGACGAAAACAAATCAAAAAAATCGTTTGACATCCATCCGTAAAAAGAAGAAAAAAGAAGAACGTATGGCATTTGCCTTTCTTTTTCCCAGCCTGGCCGGGTTGATTCTTTTAAGTCTGATCCCCACACTGATTTCTCTGTATATTTCTCTGACAGACTGGGTGTATACGGACGGACTCTGGAACTGGAATTTTGTGGGCCTGAAGAATTTTATTGATCTGTGGAGCGACGGCTGGTTTCAGAAATCATTGTGGAATACCATTATCTTTACTATAGTGACCGTACCTGCCGGCATTTTTTTATCTCTGGTGATTGCGACTCTGATTGACAGCTTCTGCGGGGAACGTTCGTCTGGGGTGATACGTATCGCCCTTTATATGCCGCATGTCTGTAATATTGTAGCAACCTCCACGATCTGGAAGACTCTGTATTCCTCCTATGGACCTGTGACAAATCTGATGCGCTCGCTGGGCTGGAGCAATCCGCCGAAATTTCTGGCAAATTATACGTGGGCACTGCCGGCTGTGATGCTGGTGGTCATCTGGGCCAAGATCGGTTATCAGGTATTTCTATATGGAGCGGCCATGCAGTCTCTTCCTTCGGAGTTGTATGAATGCGCGTCATTAGACGGGGCAAACGGTATTCAGAAATTCCGCAGACTGACGATACCGCTGCTTGCGAATACGACATTTTATATGACAGTGACCGGCATCATCAGTAGCTTTCAGGTATTTGGCTATGTCAATGTCATGACTGGCGGGGGACCGAAAGATTCCACCTATGTACTGGTTTATTATATTTATAAGCTGGCGTTTCAGTACCGGCGCACCGGATATGCTTCGGCAGTTGCCGTTATCTTGTTCCTTGTACTTCTGGTGGTTACCATCATTCAATATATACACAACAATAAGATCAATAGGGATTAAAGGAGGAGCATACTATGGCAAGAGTAAAAGAAGTTGGCAGCAATACTCCCCAAAAAAGGCTGCTCCGTTTTTCCGTAACAACACTTATTGTTGTGCTATGCCTGATTATGCTGCTGCCCTTCATCTGGATGATCGGAGCATCGTTAAAACAGGAAGCAGATGTCATGAAGAAGGGGATCAGCTGGTTCCCGAATTACTGGTATCCGAAAAACTACCTTCGGGTCCTGGGCTTTGAAGGATCTGTTGATTATCATTTCATAGAGGGATACCTGAATTCCATCAAGGTTTCCGTGCTCTCTGCCGTGGTGGCGGCGGCCAGCAGCTGTATGGCCGGGTACGCCTTCGCCAAGCTGAAGTTCCGGGGAAGCAATGCCCTCTTTATTTTGTATCTTTCGCAGATGATGATTCCTTCGCAGCTGACTCTGATTCCCCGATTTGTAATTTTTAGTGAAATCGGGCTGGTAAATACACACTGGGCCTTGATCCTGCCCAAAATGATAGCGGTAAGCGCCACATTTATGATGCGGCAGGCATTTATGGGAACTTCCAATGAACTGAGGGAAGCGGCCCAGATCGACGGATCCGGGGAATTCCGGATTTTCCTTCAGATCATGGTTCCGATCATCCAGCCGACAGTGGCCGCCGTATTTACCACACAGTTTATCAGCGCGTGGAACAGTTATCTGGATCCGCTTATTTTTATCAATAGGACGGAACTGTATACGCTGCCGTTAGTGCTGAACAATTTTGTAAATATGGAAGGGACACAGTACGGTCTTTTAATGGCAGCATGCTGTCTGGCTACGGTTCCTGTATTCATCGTATTCCTCTGCGGCCAGAAGTTCTTTATGAAAGGCCTGACGGTGGGAGCGGTAAAGGGATAGGAAGAGAAGAAAGGGCGCCCTATGGGAAAGAAAACGGTGAAATATGTGGCGGTTGCAGTCAGCCTTTTGCTGTCGGCGCTCCTTATGGGGATCACATTCTGGCTGTCCGGGGCTTTGCGGGGAGAAGTGCGGGAGTCGTCAGAGAATGTGGAGGAATACCGCCGCTGGTCCATCCCGGAGAAATATACACAGTTACTCCTCTTTCCGGAAAAACTGCCGGATTCGGCAGAAAATGTGGAGTATTACTATAAGTATGAGAGCGGATGGGACAGGCCGATGAGTCAGATTTTTTTATCCTGTACCCTTGACAAGGAAGATTATAAGGAGGAAGAAAAAAGGCTTTCCTCTCTTTCCTGGACCAGCGAGGAGAAGGGGATACTTACGGCCCGGAGAGATGACCGGTCCTTTTGCTGTCCTGCCTATGTGACGATCGCCGGATATGATTTTTGCTATGAATATGCGCTTATGTGTGAAGAGCGGCTGACGATTGTCTATATCTACTCTATGAATACGATAAAAGACGATGTGAAATTTAATGAGGAATTCCTTCCGGATTATTTTATGGAAGGCTTTGAGGATCTGTCTGTTATGGGGACGGACCGGTTTACCATGTATGGGGGGCAGGATTCTTTTTTGACAGAATGAAAAAATGCCGAAAGGAGAGAGTAGAATGAGTCAGCGTTTTGAGGAAAAATCCTATGATGTCATTGTGACAGGCGGCGGAATGGCTGGTCTCTGTGCGGCTGTGGCCTCAGCCCGTCAGGGAGTGTCTGTGGCGTTAGTCCATGCCCGCCCGGTACTGGGCGGAAATGCTTCCAGCGAAATACGCATACATATTTCCGGAGCCGATCAGTCGTTAAAACAGCCGGACTATGCGGAAGGAGGGCTCTTGTATGAACTGATGCTGGAAAATAAAAGCTGCAATGACCAGTACAGTTACTCCATCTGGGATATGGTGCTTTTTGAGAAGGCGAAGGCGGAAAAAAATCTGGATGTTTTTTTTAATACGGTTATGTACGACTGCGAGACGCAGAACAACCGTATTACGGCGATTTGCTGCGTACAGGAGACGACGGAGATGCGCTACCGGCTGACGGCCCCGATTTTCGTGGACGCTACGGGAAACGGCACACTGGGATACTATGCCGGAGCCGAATACCGCACAGGAAGTGAGACGAAGAGTGAATTCGGCGAGCTGCACGCTCCGAAGAAGCCGGATAATTACCGTATGGGAAATACCATTCTGCTCAAAGCCAGAGACGTGGGACATCCGGTGGGATTTACGGCGCCCTCTTTTGCAAAGAAACTGACGGAGGAGCAGCTGGAAAAGAGGATTCACTGTGTTCAGATGAGGGACACCATTGACTGCAGCGATTCTCCGGATCCGGAAGAATACCGGCGCACATCCATGACCAGCAGCGCCGCCGTGGATTATGGCTACTGGTGGCTGGAGCTTTGCGGGGAGGGAGACGACATTATTGTGGAATATGAGACGATCCGGGATGATCTGATGGCCTATGCCTATGGGATCTGGGATCATATTAAAAATAATAAAGAGGGAATTCACGAGCATCACGCGGAGAACTATGCACTGGAATGGGTGGGAGCTCTGCCCGGTGTGCGGGAGAGCCGCCGTCTGGTAGGTGATTATCTACTGTCTGAGACAGATATTTTAAACCATAAGATATTTGACGATGCCATATGCTACGGCGGCTGGTGCGTGGATCTGCACGCGCCTCACGGTCTGCTGGATTTTCATAAGCTTCCTTCTGACTGCAATTATTATGATGGGGTCTATACGATTCCCTATCGTTGTTATTACAGTAAAAACATCAGGAATCTGTATATGGCGGGCCGTGATATCAGCGCCACAAGGCTGGGGCTGGCCAGTGCGCGGATTATCGGCTGCTGTGCCGTCGGCGGAGAGGCTGTGGGGATTGCGGCAGCGCTTTGCCGTAAATACAGCTGTGAACCGCGGGAGCTGACGCCGTATATCGGGGAATTGCAGCAAAAAATTCTAAAGGAAGACGGCTTCCTTCCGGGATTTCGCAATAGTGATCCGGATGATCTGGCGCTTGAGGCCAGGGTGACGGCCACTTATGTGAAGGAGGGAGGAGAGCCGGAAAAGGTCATCAACGGTATCTCCAGAAAGCTGGGAGATGAGATAAACGGCTGGACCGGCAGGTCGGGCGAGAGCCTGACGCTTACCCTTCAAAAGGCCTGCCTGATCCGTCAGGTGCGGCTTACCTTTGAATCCAACTTTGCCTATCCCATCCGTGTGACTATGAGCGCGGTGCGGCAGGCGCAACAGCGCAGCGGCGTGCCGGAGGAACTGGTGAAGGATGCGGGGATCGAGTTTTTGATGGCAGGAGAGGTCGTGAAGCAGACGGAGATTTCAGGTAACCATCAGCGGCTGTGCCGTGTAAATGTGGATCCTGTCATGGCGGATGCGGTGCGCATCACCGTGGTTTCCACCAACGGGGCAAAAGACGCGGTTATCCATGAGGTAAGAATCTATGAGTAGACGGAGAGGAAGAATATGAAATTAAGACAGGAAGAAACAGAAACGATGACACGCAATGTCTTATCCTATTTAAAAGAAGCTGTAAACTGGTGTTTCGATCCATATACCGGCTGTCTGACCGTCAGCGGGACAGGGCCCATGGCCAATCAGTATGAAGCAGGCGTTTCCCCCTGGCAGAGTCTGGCGGATGAGATTCGCCAGGTTGTGATAGAGCAGGGGGTGACCACAGTGGGTGACTATGCCTTTTATGGATGCAAAAACCTGACCGATGTGAGTATTGCGGATACGGTAGAGCAGATCGGCGTTTTTTCCTTTGCTTTCTGTCCTTCGCTTGTGAGCGTGACGCTTCCAGAGGGAGTGCGTGTGATTGCGGCCAAGGCGTTTCGCTGTTGTCCGTCTCTAGAGATGGTCTCGCTTCCGGAAAGCCTTACCAATATTGATATGCGTGCGTTCAGCGAGGACAGCGCCCTTGCCCGGGTGCATTACGGGGGCTGTAAGGCGCAATGGGATCAGATTCTGGTCAGCATGGCGGTCTCGGACAACCGGTATCTGCTTCAGGCGGACATTCACTTCATGGGACCGGAGAAGGATGTGAGAAGTACAAAGTCTTCTGTGGACCGGTATGAGGAGATGATCACTGCCGTAAAAGGGGTGCTGCAGCAGGGGGGAGACGGGAAGCTCTATGTTATGGCAGTCAATCTGACGACGCCAAACATCCGGGCCAAGAGCGGAGACTGTACCCTGCTTATATTCCCCGACGGTCAGACGATGATGATCGACTGCGGCTATACGGACTGTAGCGGGCATATTATTTCTCTGCTAAAGGATCTGGAACTGGGGAGTCTGGACTACTTTGTGCTGTCCCATACCCATATCGACCATGCGGGCGGTATGCCGGCTCTCTCCGGTTATATTTATGACTGTGCGGATGGCCGTATCCGGAATTATTATCGCTCCGAATATGTGGACGGTCAGATAGAGCCGGCCTTTTTGAGCCGTCTTAGGGAAGAGGGAGCCCATATCGTCACGGATGTGAAGGCAGGGACCAGGTGGCAGGTGGGAGACGTCACGATTGATGTTCTGAGTCCGCTTCAGAAACAGATAGAAGCCTTTACGGGGACGGAGACGGAAATTAATAATCTGTCCGTCTTGATGAAGATAACCTATGGGGAGTCGGTCTATCTCACCGGCGGCGACATCTATCGGAGTCAGGAACAGGAGCTGATCGATATCTATGGCAACGGGCTGAGAGCGGATGTGGCGAAGGCCAGCCACCATGGGACTCATACCTCCAGCAGCGAAGAGTGGCTGTCGGCGGTGTCCCCGGCAGTGATCTTTGCACCGGCGGAGGATATAGGCGGAACGCCGCTGGCGGAATCGGCGGCTAAAAGGGGAATCGCCTATTACAGCGTGGGCCTGGACGGCATAGTGCTGATCAGTTTGGATGCCCATCGGGATTGTAAGGTGATATGCCAGTATGATTCGGTACTGCGAAAAGGACGAATGGCCTCTGCCTGCAGGACAGACGAAATCAGTCTGTAATCGCCTCATCGATCTGGTCCGTAGTACAGAGATTGTAGCAGTAAGTCTGTCCCAGCTTATTGTGATCATAGAGAAAGATATGACGGCGGCTGTGCCGGAACATGACCTTGCGGATGTAGGTTTCCTCCTGGGAGGCGTCGGTAATCCGGCCGTCCTCGGATATGCCGCGGCTGGAGAAAAAGAAGAGATCCGCATTGAAGTTGCGAACGAAATCAGCCGCATAGTCGCCCACATATGCGGAGGAATTGTGCAGCATAAGTCCTCCGGTACAGTAGATGCGATGGCTTGAGAGGGACAGCTCCTGGGCGGTCTTGACTCCGTTGGTGACGATGGTGAGACTTTTGAAAGAGTTAAAATATTTAATGAGATGCATGACAGTGGAGGAAGCGTCAAGAAAGATGACCTGGTTTTCCCGGATATAGCGCGCCGCCTTTTGGGCGATGGCCTGTTTGGCCTTGCTGTTTTGCTGCTCTCTCATATATAAAGGCAGCTCCTGGCTGGCGCCTTCCAGCAAGATAGCGCCTCCATGCAGCCTTTTCACCAGCCCCCGGCGCTCTAATTCGTTTAAATCCCGGCGCACCGTGGCCTCGCTGACATAGAGACGCTTGGCCAGTACATTGATGGGGGCTGTCTTTTTTTCGCGTAGATATTCAAGGATCTGTTCCAGTCGTCCTGCTTCCAGCATAATTTATTCACTCCTGTTCATTTTTGATTGATCCGGATGAAAAATGCTTCTTTTTTACAAGGTTTCCGCCAGACATTGCGATGAAAGACGAAAAAAACTATAATTATTATATAATAATGATCAAGAACTTTCAAGGAGGTTTGAAAAGAAATGAAAGAAAAGAGACGAAGAAATGAGTAGGGCTATGATATCTCCGTCGGTTATGTGTATTTCGGAATGGCAGGGCGCCAAAGAGATTCTGTGCGAGCTGGAGAAAAATCATACTGATCTGCTGCATACGGATGTGATGGACGGAGCGTTTGTGCCAAATCTTATGCTGGGTACGGAAAGTATCAAGCACTTGCGGAAAATTACGTCTATTCCGCTGGACATTCATATGATGGTGGAGCACCCTGAGGACAAGCTTTCCTGGTTTGACATTCAGCCGGGTGAGTACGTTTCCGTTCATGTAGAGAGCACGAGGCATCTGCAAAAGGCTCTTGCCGGCATTCGGGAATACGGCGCTCATCCTATGGCGGCTTTAAATCCGGCGACTCCGCTCTGCTCGCTGGAGGATGTTTTGGAGGATGTGGACGGTGTAGTTGTAATGACGGTAAATCCGGGCTTTGCAGGACAGAAGCTGGTTCCCCAGACGCTGGATAAGATTTCCAGGCTTCGCAAAATGCTGGCAGATGCGGGAATGAAGGATAAGCTCATAGAGGTGGATGGAAACGTAAGCTTTGTTAATGCACCCAAAATGAGACGGGCCGGAGCGGATATTTTTGTCTGCGGTACATCCAGCGTTTTCGGGAGAGAAGGAACGATACAGGAGAACATTGCGCATTTCAGGGAAGCATTACAGAATTTTGAAGCATATTGCTGAGAGAGAAAGAGGGGACATTATGCCGAATATCAAAGATAATATGATGCAGGCCGTAAGGCTTCACAGTGTGAGCGACTTGCGTTGCGACAGGATTCCTGTTCCGGTTCCAAAAGGGAGGGAGCTTTTGATAAAGGTAGGGGCCTGCGGAATCTGCGGGTCGGATCTTCCCAGGGTTTATGAGCATGGAAGCAGCAACGGGCTTTATCCGCTGACCATCGGACATGAATTTGCAGGTGAAGTTATCGAGGCGGGAGAATTGGCAGACAGATCTCTTATAGGCGTCCGGGCTGCCGTTTTTCCGTTGATTCCCTGCAGAAGCTGTGATCCATGCGTCACTGGTAATTATGCCATGTGTGAACATTACGATTATCTGGGATCACGCAGGGACGGAGGCTTTGCGGAATATTGTCTGATTCCTTCTGAGTGGCAGCTGGTTCCGGCTCACAATGCCTCCATGGAAGCTTTGGCCATGACGGAACCGGCCTGTGTGGCCCAGCACGCTGTTCGGAAGGCAGATGTGGCAGCAGGGCAGTTTGTGGTAATCTTCGGAGCGGGTCCGATCGGTATTATGGCGGCCAGATGGGCAGAGCTTTTCGGGGCAGGGGTGCTTTTAGTGGATATTGCGCCGGATAAAGTCGCCTTTGCCAGAGAAAAGGGGTTTCTGGCCGTAAATTCCATGGAGGAGGATGTGGAGGAGGCGGTTTGTAGATACCATCACGGAAAGCTGGCAGATGCGGCAATAGAAGGCACGGGGGCGGGGCCGGCGCTGAACGGCTGTATTTCCTGCGTCAGGGCAAAAGGCGTCGTCTCGCTGTTAGGAAATCCGTCCGGGGATGCCGTGCTTCCTGTCGGCATACATAGTATGGCGCTTCGCAAAGAGATTGTTTTGCATGGCGTATGGAATTCCAGCCGTGCGCCTTATCCGGTGAACGAATGGGAATACACTGTTCGCATGATGGATGAAGGAAAGTTTATGGTTACGGATTTAATTACGGATTATCTGTCATTGGAGGAGCTGCCGGGAGCGATGGAGGAGATTCATAAAGGGGCGAGAAAGATTGTAAAGGCCATGTATGCGGCACGGAGCCTGCACCGTGAGCGGTAAACGCAGAAAATCGGAGACGGGCAGTAAAAAATACTTGTCAAATCACAATAAGACTGATAAAATCATAATACTTATAAAAGATCCATAGTTTTGAAAAGGCGATTTTCTATTACTATGGATTTTTGTATCGGGGCGGGGGTCTGCCCTGGACATATGTGGTTTAAGGTATGTAGAAAGGGGAGAGTTACCTATGAAAAAAGGGACATCCAGACTATTGGCAGGAATCCTGGCCGCTGTGCTGGCTTTTGAAGCGGGCGCCTTTACAGGTCATGCCAAGCCATTAAGCAGCAGCATTCTGTATGATGAGGAGACTACCGTCTCACAGCCGGCAGATACGACGGCAGCCCAGGAGGAAAGCGCCGCGCCTGTACAGACAGAGAGCACAACGGCTGTACAGGAGGAGAGCACGACCGCCGCGCAAAAGGAAAGCACGACGGCCTCACAGGAAGAAAGCACGACAGCTTCGCAGGGAGAAGGCACCACGGCTTCGCAGCCGGAAAGTACCACAGTCCCGCAGACGGGGCAGGAGACCGGCTCACAGCCGGGAGAGGCAGCGGATACACAGCCGGAAGAAACGACGGCCTCAGACACAGCCGGGACGCCCTATACGACAGAGGGCAGAGAGACCGTTTCCATAAACGGAGGCATCGAACTGGCGATTGTATCCGGGATGCGTCTTTTGGGAAACGCGAAGTTCAATGTGACACTGAGCGGCCCCGAATCGCAAAGCGGCGAGATCGAGCTCACGCCTGCCGAAGGGCTGGCAGCGTCCCAGGGGACGGTTCGTTTTGACAATCTTGCACCCGGAGAGTATCTTCTCAGTGTGTCGGCGGACGGGTATGTGAATTACGCGCAGACGGTCCGGGTAGAGCAGTATCACTGCAAACTGCAGCTGTACACCGGCAGAGCGGAAGGATTTGACGGAGCTCATCCGGGGATGCTGATTGCCGGTGATTTTACAGGGGACGATAAGCTGGATGCCGATGACAGGGACCGGCTGATTGATACGATTCAGAGCGGGAAGTACGACCCGGTTTTTGACCTGAACAAGGATCAGAAAGTGGATCTGATGGACCTGCAGTATTTTACCAGGTATTTTGGCGTGGATGATGCCGGCAGGGATTCCACAGTGGAATTACAGATTCCGAAGGATGCGGTGCGTACCGCTCAGAGCAAAGATACAAAAGTGGAGGGGGATCTGTCCTCTCTGCTGACAAACGAGGGCACTGTCACGCTGTCGCCGGCGGACGGCGGCACGATCAGCACATCCAGTCCGGTATCGCTGGGGTTTGACTTTGCTGATTCCAGAGAAGGACTGCTGATGGACGGACTGGTAATCCAGTCTCCTGCCGGCAGTGAGAATACGATCAGCCAGGCCACAATCATGGTGAGCTATCTGGATGAGAACGGGAACGAGCAGGCGGTGGAAGTGCCGGCAGCCCGGTATCAGGCAGGCCGTGCCGCGCTGATGGCCAGTAAGATGAGCGGCAGCGCCACAATCGAGGCGGATGGTACGATCACGGTTCGTCTGGGACAGAAGGTAGCGGTAAAACGGGTTATCTTTACCATTACGGGAACGACGAACGGAAACCTGGCGGAGATATCCCGGGTGGAATTCCTGAATGATATGGAAAGCCGGATTCCGGAACCGGCCAGGGATATCCCGGAAGGTCTGACGGCGGAAGGTGGGAATAAGCTGATCTCCCTGACATGGCAGAAAGCCAGAAATGTGACCAGCTATGAGGTGTCTATTACCTACGGAGGGGTAACGGAGACTCACAGAACCACAGCCACATCCATGAAGATTACACAGTTTCAGAATGATAAGCTGAAAAATAATGAGGAATATATCGTCTGCGTACAGTCTGTCAATGGAGACTGGCGCAGCGGCTACAGTGATCCGGTGCGAGTGGTTCCGAAAACGGATAAAGTGCCGGATGCCCCCGCAGGAGTGCAGGCAGAAGGGGCTTTTCAGTCCATCCGTGTGAGCTGGAAGGCCGATGAGGATGCGGACACCTGCAATCTCTATTACAAAGCGGACGGTGAGGAAAGTTTTCAGAAGATCGAAGGGATCGAGGGTACGTCTTATGTGATCCGCGGATTGTTAGACTGCACGAAATATGTGATTTATGTAACTGGTGTCAATGAGATCGGTGAAGGAGCGGCCTCCGAAACGGTTGCGGCTGTGACGGTGGGAACGGATCCGGTCCAGCTTCCTCAGTACCGGATTATCACAGAGGTTACGGAAGAAGGAAAGCTTTTAAGTCATGTGAAGTCGGCCGTCAGAGGAAGAGGCTCCATGAACGGCAGTCCTCTGGATGAAGGAAATCAGAATACGGCTCTGGGAACGGTAGACGGAAATTTCTCGTCCTATTTCTATATAGCCGACTGGGATGAGGGCGTCTTCTATGATAATGGAAAGAAGGGCGTGACGGTAGAGCTGGATCAGGAGTATACCATGGACCGGTTCGTGTTTGCGGCTCCGGACAATACCTATCGCTACAGCACGGCGGCTGTCTATTACTGGGATGCGGCACAGAATAAGGAGGTCCGGGCGGACGGGGTGAGCCTGTCAGAGAAAAAGGATTCTCAGGGACGCTATTATTATGTGATTAAGCTTACTGCGCCGGTGACGACCTCCAGAGTCCGTTTGGGCTTCAGCCGCTATGTCAGAGAGATCGCGGTATCGGAACTGCGGTTTTATGAGTATGATTCTCTGGAAGCAGATATCATGGCTCTGTACGGCGATGCCCTTCATCTCACCCTGAGAAGCGATGTGACACAGGAAGAGCTCGATGGCCTGCGGGCAAGGCTGGAAGAAAAACATAACGATGAGTATCATCCGGATAAGGAGATTCTGGAGAGAGAACTGAACGCAGCTCAGGATCTTTTTGACAATCAGAGCAGCCTGGATGACATTATTACCGTCCATACCGGAATCAACAGCGCGGCGGACAGCCAGTTGGCCGTAGGCGGACTCAATGGTTGGCAGCCCATCGGCGTCAGTGCTTCTGCGGGAGAAGAGATCGTGATCTATGTGGGTCATGATACGAAGAAAAGCGGAGAAAACAGCGATCTGTATCTGGTGGCCAGCCAGTACCACGCGGAAGGCTCGGCCGTGGCGAAGGATGTGGTGCGCCTGAAGATCGGACGTAATGTGGTGACAATCCCCGGAATGATTTCCAATGACAGGGAAAAGGGAGGTTCTCTTTATGTGGAATACAGGGGCAGGAATGCTTCGGAGCAGTATGCGGTGAGAAGCAGCGGCGGAACGAAGATTCCGGTTCTGGACCTGTATCAGGTGGCGGATGAGCAGGAGAGGGCCGACAGAATCAACCGGTATGTGGCAGAGCTTAATGCCTTTGTGGATAATCTGGAGCAGGCCCACACGGAGGCGGCGCACGAGTATGCTTATGATGCACAGCAGTGTACGGCCAATGTGACGGAGATTATGCTGAACTACATGCTCTTATCGCTGCCGGCATCACAGGTCCGCGATGCGCTGAAGTCCGGAGATATGGCGGCGCAGCTGGATGCTTCTGCAAAGGCCATGGACGGAATGCTGACCCTTTTCTATCAGCATAAGGGACTGACGGACAGCTTTGCGGAAGGAACGGCAGAGAGTATCGTCACTGCGAACCGTCTTCCCGCCCGTCATCTGAATATCCGTTATATGAAGATGAACGGAGGCGCCTTTATGTATGCGGCCGGCAATCATATCGGAATCCAGTGGCCGGAGACCAGAGGAATGGTGACAGGCAAAACGCCGCAGGTGGACGAGAACGGAAAGCTGATAAGCGGAACCTATTTTGGCTGGGGAATTGCCCATGAGATCGGTCATGATATCAATCAGGGGGCATATGCCTTTGCCGAGGTGACCAATAATTATTTCTCCATGCTGGCAAAGTCGGACGATACAAACGGATCAACCCGATACCGGTATGCGGATGTATACGAAAAGGTGACATCAGGTACGGTGGGTCATGCCAACAATGTATTCGTACAGCTGGCCATGTACTGGCAGCTGCATCTGGCCTACGACAACGGATATAATTTCAGGCTGTATGATAACTATGATGAGATCTTTGATAACCTGTTTTTTGCCCGTGTGGACAGCTATGCCAGAGACAGCTCCGGAGCGCCGAAGCCGGGCGGAGTGGCTCTGACTCTGGACGGAGGTTCCGACCAGAATCTGATGCGTCTGGCCAGCGCGGCGGCGGAGAAAGACCTGAGTGAATTTTTCATACGCTGGGGGCTGATCCCGAATCAGGCCACGAAGGCATATATGAGCCAGTTTGAACCGGAAGAGAGAGCCATCTACTATATGTGCGAGGACGCCAGAGCATATCGGATCGAAAAGGGAGGCGTCAGCGGCGCCGACGGCACCATTGATAAAAAGGATGTGGTAAATGCTGCTGTTCATGCACAGGACAGTGAAGTCACCCTGACTATGACCGGTAAGACCGAAGTGGTTCTGGGATTTGAGATCACCCGGGTAACGATAGCCCAGGGTAAAGAGCAGAGAGAGGTGGTGGGCTTTACCACCACGGACACCTATGTGGATTCTGTGGGGCATCTGGGAAACCGGGCTGTCTACTATGAAGTGGCGGCCGTAGACCAGTATATGAACCGTTCGGCAGCCTTTGTCACAGAAGCGGTGAAGCTGAGCGGCGACGGGATTCTGGAAAAAACAGGATGGACCATAGAGACCAATATGAAATCGGACCAGGACGTCCAGGTGGAAGGGGGAGAGGATACCTCCTGTATGCCCACCACGGAACCGGCGGCATCCATGATGATTGACGGCAAGAAGGATGAAACCTATACCGGCGTTTCCGATGCGGGAGAGGATCCTTATATTGTTCTGGCTCTGAACCGCAGCGAAAGGATCTGCGGCCTGCGTTATACCGCTGGGAGCGGAGACGGGCGCATAGATGCGTATCGCATTGAAATAAGCCGTGACGGCCAGAACTTTGAGACTGTCAAGGAAGGAAGCTTTACGGAGGACGGTACTTTTGTGTCTGAGAGCGACGGCTCTGTGAGGATATACTTTACCAACCAGGATATGGGCGACGGAGCAGACAAGGATCCCCGCATTGCGATTTATGACGCGGTCAGCGTCAGAATCACCGCCGCCGGGATGGCAGGAAGAGAGGTTTCCGTAACGGAAATGGATCTGATCGCTCCCTCCGGCGATAATGTGGAGTTTTACAGGACGACAGATGCGACTCCGGCGATCGGTATCCTGAAAGAGGATTATGTGTATCAGGAAGCATCCGGAGAAGCAAAGGAGCAGAAGATTCCTGCCGGTTCTCTGATATTTACAGGAGAATATAAAGGAAATCCTGCGTATAATGTGGTAGTGCTTTATGATGAAGCCGGAAATATCGTGGGGGGCATTGACAGTGACGGCGCTTTGACAGCCAGCCAGATCGTGCTGGCTCCGGATCCGGGGAACGCCATGCTGGGAGATATCTCCGACGGCGCATGGATTTACTGGATCGAACCTTCTGATATCGGCGAGCTGCCTTCCGGAGTAAGAGCAGAACTGTATCGGGTGGATGACGCCCTGACCAATGAGGGACAGAGACTGGTCAGCGACACGCTTTTCTTTGATGTGCCGGCCCTGGAGGCGCTTCCCGACATTGAATTAAAGAAATAAGGAGCGGGGTTATGAAACGAAGACTGATTGGAAGCATATGCGCGGTACTGGTCTGCATGCTGGCGGTCTCACTGCCGGCAGCGGCGGCTTTGCTGGATACGGTCGGTCTGGAGGAAAACGGTGAAAAAGTAGAAGTATCTGTACGGCTGGCGGATGAGACAGAAGATGAGATTCTGTCTCTGACGCTGAGCCTGCAAATAGACGTCACGAAGGGAGACGGCCAGGGAGCGGAGGCGGCCTTTGAGTTTGAAAGCGGGATCAGCAGCTCGGTAAAAGAATATCGTTATGATCCGTCCAGTGGAATACTGACACTGTATCTGTCCGGACGGGAGAATCTTTTTAAAGAGCAGGAGCTTACATTGGGAGAGGTGGGTCTGCGTGTGTCTGGCTCAGAGATTCTGACTGCCAATGTGACGTTGGTGGAGGACAGTATGTCTTTACTCAACGGGGCCTTCGACGAAGTCGGAGAAGGAGGCATTGCCGAAAATGCCGCTACCATTGTGATAGGAAAGGAAGCTCCCGAGGAACCGCCCACAGAGAGCCCGGAGCCCCCGCCTGCGGTTCAGCCCCCTCAGCCTCCTGCTCCGGGAGGGGATTCCTCCGGCAATGAAGAGGAGATCCCGACGACGGTGCAGGACAGCACACTGGCGCCTGTAAAGATCAAAAAGCCGGCCGCTGCCGGAACGTCTGCGCAGAGAGAAACCAGCCGTCCGGAGGAGACGTCTGTCACGGAGGAGTCCATACACACCACAAGTCCGGAAACAGAGACCGGTTCTTCCGAAGAGAGCAGTTCGGAAGAGACAAAGGAGGACAGCGGATTTGTGACAGACAGCCAGACTCCTGCGGCTTCGGAAGGAATCAGTATATTTGCGATCATCCTGATCGCAGCCATTGTCTTATTGGCTGGCGCCGCTCTCATATTCATTCAGGTGGACAGACAGCGTCGGGCGAGACAACGTCGGATGCGGCGTCTTGCGGCCAGGCAGCGGGTCAGAGAATCGCATCAATCGGGCAGCGGTATCCCGAAGGGACCGGGATCACAAAATAATCACAGTTCTTCTCTTGACAAGAAGCCGCCGAGACCTTAAAATAATTAGCATCCTAACAAATGGACGAAATAACCGCAGGCTTAGCCGGCCAGACAGGGGAGAGGAGAGTTCTTATGGAAAAACGAAGAGCAGGACATGAAATCAAGATCCTCTCCAATCTCCTGAAGCGCCAGCTTCGTGCCGGGGAAATTTCGGAGTGTGACCAGGAGATTACCGGGATGCAGGGACGCATCCTGGGCTACCTGTGTCATAACGGGGACCGGGAGATCTTTCAGAGAGATATCGAAGCGGAATTTCTGATCCGCCGTTCCACAGCCACAGGGATTTTGCAGCTGATGGAAAGGGACGGGTTGATTGTCAGACAGCCTGTGGCCAGAGATGCCAGATTAAAGCAATTAAAACTGACCCGGAAGGCTATCGCCATTCATCATAAGATCGAGGAGCGGATTGACAGAATGGAGGACAGACTGATACAGGGAATTTTGGAAGAGGAGATGGCTGTTTTTTACCGCGTGGTAGATCGGATGAAGGAAAATATGGAAGAGTAGAGGTCTTTGCGCCCTTTTTTTTGGACATATTGTTAGCATGCTGACAGTTAAGGAGCTAACAATATGGGAGAGAATGCGGCGCTTTGCCTGAGAGGAGGAAATTATGATAAAGAAACTGTTAAGCTGTGTGGGCGAATATAAAAAGGATTCCCTTCTGGCGCCCCTGGCTGTGGCCATGGAAGTAGTGATGGAGGTATTAATCCCTCTTATGATGGCCCATTTGCTGGATTTTGGGATAGAGGCCGGCGATATGAGGGTGATTCTGAGGACGGGCGCCGTCTTGGTGGCTGCCTGTATGTGCTCCCTGTTTTTCGGTATATCGTCGGGACGCTATGCGGCCCGGGCCTCCGCAGGCTTTGCAAAAAATCTGCGCCGTGCCATGTACTATCAGGTACAGGATTTTTCTTTTTCCAATATAGACAAATTTTCCACCTCCAGCCTGGTGACGAGGCTTACGACGGATGTGAGCAATATTCAAAATGCGTATCAGATGATTATCCGCATTGCGGTGAGAGCGCCTTTGATGCTGGTCTTTTCCCTGGTGATGACCTTCACGATCAACGGCAGGCTGGCGATTATCTTTCTGGCGGTGGTGCCTCTTCTGGCCTTGGGGCTGTACTATATCATGACCCATGCCCATCCCATCTTTGAACGGGTATTTGCCACCTATGACCGGCTGAACAATGTGGTACAGGAGAATTTACGGGGCATTCGCGTGGTCAAATCCTATGTCCGGGAGGAGCATGAGAAAGAGAAGTTTGAGAAGGTATCGGGAGACATATACCGCGATTTCGTGAAAGCGGAGCGGCTTTTAGCCTTCAATGCGCCGATGATGCAGACGGCGGTCTACAGCTGTATGCTGCTGATTTCCTGGCTGGGCGCCCGGTTTATCACAGCCGGCTCCCTGACCACGGGAGAGCTCACCAGCCTGATCACATACACTATGCAGATTCTTTCCAGCCTTATGATGCTTTCCATGATTTTTGTCATGATGACCATGGCGAGGACGTCGGCGGAGCGTGCGGTGGAGATTCTGTCTGAGGAGAGCGATCTGGTAAACCCTGAGGACCCCGTAAAGGAAGTGAAGGACGGCTCCATTGTTTTTGACCATGTGAATTTCAGCTATGCGGGCGATGAGGAGAAGCTGTGTCTGAAGGATGTGACACTGCGGATAGAGAGCGGTCAGACCATAGGGATCCTGGGGGGAACCGGAGCAGCCAAGACGAGTCTGGTGCAGCTGATTCCGAGACTGTATGACGCCACAGGCGGCAGGATACTGGTGGGAGGCGTGGACGTGCGGCGTTATGATCTGGAGACTCTGCGCAACCAGGTGGCCATGGTTTTACAGAAAAACGTACTGTTTTCAGGGACGATCCGGGAAAATCTGCGCTGGGGCAATGCTTTTGCTTCGGATGAGGAGCTGATCCATGCCTGTGAGCTGGCCTGTGCCGATGAGTTTGTGGCGAAATTTCCGGACGGCTACGATACATATATCGAGGAAGGCGGCAGCAATGTATCCGGCGGTCAGAAACAGCGTCTCTGTATCGCCAGGGCGCTCTTAAAGAAACCGAAGATTCTGATTCTGGACGACTCCACCAGCGCGGTGGATACGGGCACCGACGCCAGGATCCGGCGGGCGTTCAGAGAAGAGATACCGGATACGACGAAGATTATTATTGCCCAGCGTGTGGCGTCCGTACAGGAGGCGGATCAGATTCTGGTCATGGACGGCGGGAAGCTGGCGGCCATAGGAACGCATGAAGAGCTTCTACAGGCCAGCCATATATACCGGGAAGTGTTTGAATCGCAGACGAAGGGAGGAGAGGACCATGAGTGAGAACAGGAAAGAGACTGCGATACCTGTTCAGGGGAAGGAAGCCGGACCGAAGAGACGGCGTCCCCGGAATGCGAAGAAGACCATCGGACGGCTGTTGTCCTATATTTTTTCAGATTATAAGCTGTCCTTTGGGATCGTAATGCTGTGCATTCTGTTCAGTACGCTGGCCAGCGTAATCAGCAGCATGTTCATCCGTGTGCTGATCGACGATTACATTTCTCCCATGCTGTCTCTGGCAGACGGGGAGAGTCTGGAGCCGTATTTTGCCATGCTGTTCCGGGCGCTGACGGGAGTGGCGTGTATCTATCTGGCAGGCGTGGTATCCACGCTTTTATATAACCGGCTGATGGCGGCGATTTCTCAGGGCGTGTTAAAAAAGATCCGCAACCAGATGTTTTCTCATATGCAGACGCTGCCTATTCGCTATTTTGATACCCACAGCTTCGGGGATGTCATGAGTCACTATACCAATGATGCGGATACGCTGCGGCAGATGATATCCCAGAGTGTTCCCCATGCTTTTTCCTCGGCAGTTTCCATCGTGGTGGTGTTCTTTGCCATGGCGACTACCAGCTGGCAGCTGACAGCGGTGGTACTCTTATGTGTGGCAGTGATACTGAATGTCAGCCGCAGGATCGCAGGTAAAAGCGGACGCTATTTTGTAAAACAGCAAAGAGCGCTGGCGCAGGCCAACGGCTATATCGAGGAGATGTTAAACGGCCAGAAGGTGGTGAAAGTGTTCTGTCATGAGGAGGCGTCCAGGAAGGATTTTGACCGGCTCAATGACGAACTGTTTGAGAGCGCCAATGCGGCAAACTGTTACTCGAATATCCTGATGCCGGCGCTGGCCAATATCGGTAATCTCCAGTATGTGGTGCTGGCAATCATAGGCGGAGCCATGGCGGCAAACGGCATGGGCGGACTGACGCTGGGAGCGATCGCTTCGTTTTTGCAGCTGTCCAAGAGCTTTAATATGCCCATATCGCAGATTTCCCAGCAGGTCAATGCCATCGTTATGGCTCTGGCCGGAGCCGAGCGGATCTTTATGCTGATGGATGAGGAGCCGGAGCCGGATAACGGTTATGTGACTTTGGTCAACGCAAAATATGACGCCGGCGGTAATCTGACGGAGACAAAGGAACGCACCGGCCTCTGGGCATGGAAACATCCCCATGGCGACGGAACGCTGACATATACGCGGCTGCGGGGCGAGGTACAGTTTTTTAATGTGGATTTCGGTTATACGCCGGAGAAAATCGTGCTGCATGACATCACGCTGTACGCAGACCCGGGTCAGAAGGTCGCTTTCGTGGGAGCTACCGGCGCAGGCAAGACCACGATTACCAACCTGATTAACCGATTCTACGATCTGGCAGACGGTAAGATCCGCTATGACGATATCAATATCAATAAAATTAAAAAGAGCGACCTGCGCCGAAGTCTGGGGATCGTGCTTCAGGATACGAACCTGTTCACCGGCACAGTGATGGAAAATATCCGTTACGGCAATCTGGAGGCCTCCGACGAGGAGGTACGTCAGGCGGCAAAGCTGGCGGGAGCAGACGATTTCATTTGCCGTCTGCCTCAGGGCTATGATACGCCGCTGACGGCCAACGGGGAGAGTCTTTCTCAGGGACAGCGCCAGCTGCTGGCTATTGCCAGGGCTGCCGTGGCAGATCCGCCGGTGATGATACTGGATGAAGCCACCAGCAGTATCGACACCCGAACCGAAGCCATTGTCTCCAGAGGGATGGATGCTCTGATGAAAGGCCGCACCGTGTTCGTCATCGCTCATCGTCTCTCCACCGTGCGCAATTCCGATGTAATCATGGTGCTGGAACAGGGACAGATCATAGAAAGAGGTCCCCATGAGGATCTGATCGCTGAAAAAGGAAAATATTATCAGCTGTACACAGGGGCCTTTGAGCTGGAATAGGGTTGTCATAATTCATAAAGTTTCTACAAAGAGTCATAGAGATTTTTGGCAATTTCGACGAAAGCGGGAATCTCTGGCCGGACGTCCTGTTTGAGCCATCCTATCTCAATATGAACGGAGGGACAGTTAAGCAGAGGGATCTTTACCATACCGGGTACGACGGCAAACGGCAAAAAGGGAAGAATCGACATGGCAGTACCGGCCTTGATCATGATCAGGGCTCCTTCAAAGCTGGGGGTGGAATGACTGATATCCACCCCCGCGTTTTTTAATTCGGCCAGAGACGGTCCCTGGCAGGCAGAGAGAAAGCTGGACGCTGAACCCGCAGTCACGACAGCCTCTCCTTTCAGGTCTGTGAGAACCAGACTGGTCCGTTTGGCCAGAGGGTGATGAGGATTCATCAGAACATAGTAACCCAGCTGATACAGGGGTTTAAACATGATATCGGAACACTCGGAGTGCTCATTGCTGTAGAAAAAACCAATATCAATGCGGTTGCTGCGCAGGTCATCCAGGGGCTTGGCGTCATTCTGAGGCAGGATGTCCACGTTGGCATGGGGATATCTGGCATAAAAAGAGGTGACCATCTGGGCCATGCGGTCGTAATCGAAAAGCTTGCGGATACCCACCACAAGGTGGGAGGCGTCGGCCAGACTGATATCCCGGGCCTTCTGTACGGCCTGATGATAAAAAGAGTGCATCTGTACCATATCCTTGTAGAAAGCCTGTCCGGCAGCGGTCAGCTTCACGCTGCGGGTGTTGCGTTCAAAGAGAAGAACAGAGATATCTTTTTCCAGCGAGCGGATCTGATAGGTGATGGCTGGCTGGGAAATGCACAGCTTTTTGGCAGCGCCCACAAAGCTGAGCGTTTCGGCGACCTGTATGAAGCATTCCAGTTGATAGAGCGTCATATCTGATATCCTTTCCGATGGGGCAGCGTCTTCAGGTACCTATAAATTTACTGTAAACTTCTGGATTATTCCTGATTAATATATGAAAAAATTGATATTTTGTCGAAAGGTATACATATCTGCTATTATAATAACAGATATGTATAAAAAACGCAACAATTTATAAAAGATTTTTATTAAGCTGAGAAAAAAATTGATTTCCCAAAAAATATATTTTCATTTATGATGGTATGGTATCAAACGGGGAGAAAACACAGTATCCCAAATCAGCAAAGTTGAGATATGGGTGTATGACACGAACATATTTCAGGGAGGAATGAAATGAAAAAAGGAATTTCCAGAAGAGACTTTTTAAAAGGCGCTGCAGCCAGTGCGGCAGGAGTAGCTGCAGCGGGTATCCTGGGCGCCTGCTCTGGCGATGCCGGCGCGACCACGGCGGCAGCTCCGAATACCACGGCGGCGCCTGAGACGACAGGGACGCCTGAGACTACGGAAGCGCCTGAGACGACAGCCGCCGTACCGGAGACACCCGCAGCGGGAGGCGACGGCAAATATGTGACGAAGGCCATGGGCCATGAGAGCTGGGTTCATGTGGCGACGACTCTGCAAGAGGGCAGGATTGCCGCCTGCCAGGTGCTGGCCCACGAGGAGACCATCGGCATCGGCAATTATGCCTGTACCCGGATTCCCGCGGCAATCGTGGCAAATCAGAGCGTCAACGTACCCAACCTGAGAGGCGCCAGCACCACGTCCCAGGCGATCAAGGCGGCGGTAAAGGAGGCTCTCCAGCTGGCCGGATATAATGTGGATGATTTTTCGGCGGAGATTGCCAGGACGGCGAATCCCGGCGAGACGACAGAAGAGGCCGACGTGGTCATCGTGGGCGCAGGCACGGCCGGTCTGGTGTGCGCGGCCCGTCTGCTGGAAGCAGGTTACAGCGTGACGGTGGTGGAGAAGAGAGATATCGCCGGCGGCTCCATGGCCATGACCTACGGCGGCGTGGCGACGGCCGGTTCCAAGATGCAGTCCGCATACGATGTGGACGGCTCTTATAAGGCATCCCCTATGGGAACGCTGGAAGGTATGATGAACTTCTGGATGACCAGAGAGCAGTATCACAGAAAAGATTTCTTTAACGGCGAGATGCCTTATATGACGACGCAGTATACCTATGCGGGCGACCTGGTGGACTGGATGCACGGTATAGGCATCGGCTTCAGCACACTGGGGATCTACGAGGGCGCTACGGCCTATGCCCCGTCTACTCCCTATCTGTCTCCCGGCTGCTATGAGGGCGGCGCAGGCTATGCGCTGATGTTCTTAGAGCAGAGGATCGGGAAATATGAGAATGGCAAGATCATATACTCTACCAGCGTGACGGATCTGATTCAGGATGAGAGCGGTCGGGTGACCGGCGTCCATGCCGAGGGCGAAGACGGGATGAAGTATACGATCACCGGAAAGGCGGTCTGTCTGGCCTCCGGCGGCTATGCCAGAAACAAGGAGATGCTGCAGCAATATAATGAGGGCTATGCGGATTTCTTTTATAACTGTGCTTCGGCCAGCACCGGCGAGGGAATCCGGATGGGCCTGGCAGCCGGCGGCGTGATGGAGTGTGAGAACCGTCCTCTGCCTGCCTTCCTGTCCAGCTACAGAAGCAAGTTTGAGCTGGCCTTCATCCATCTGTCGGCTCCGGGAATCATGGTCAATATAAAGGGCGACAATATCGGAAACATCATGACCGATAATCACTATAAGATGGCGCAGGCGAAGCTGAACAAGGATAATGGAGACACTTTCTTCTACATCTTTGACGAGGCCTCCGCCGTGATGCTGCGCGACAGCGAGTCCTACGGCTTTAACGGTTATGTGGCGATGTTTGAGAAAGGCGAAGCAGTACATTATGACAGCGTGGAAGCAGCGTCCGCAGAGCTGAATCTCCCGAATCTGGCGGCATCCATCGAAGCCAATAACGAGGCGGCTCTTTCCGGCGAGCCGGATGCCTTTGGCCGGGCGAATTGCCCCTATATCGAGACCCGCACCGGCCTCTGGGCGATCCAGGTAGATCCCACGTTCTATCTGACGACAGCCGGTCTGGCCATTGATACGCAGTGCCATGTGTTAAACGCCGAGAGAAGCGAAATCCCTGGTCTGTATGCGGCCGGAGATGTCTGCGGCTCCATTGAGGAAAAGGATGCCAAGCAGTACGGCATGGGCTTTGACGCCGCGCTGGTGTACGGTTATATCATGGGAGAGACCCTGAAGAAGGAGATCTGAGGATCGGACGTGCAGGACTTTTGTGCTGCGCTGTCAGGCGCAGGCAGGTTTACTTAACTCACTCTTCTCTTTATATATATTTCAAAATGAGCGCTGCCCCGGGCCGTCTGTGCGGTCGGGGGCGGCGCTCATTTTATAATCCGGGCCGGGAGCAGAAACGACGGCAGACGGCCTGGTTTCGGCGGCGCCGGCCGGATTTCGTGTATCAATAGCCGGTGGTCTTTTCGTTTTTCGCCAGCTTGATAATGCGGCTGGTGCCCAGACGTCCGGCCCCCAGCTCGATGAAGCGGACCGCGTCATCAAAAGAAGAAATACCGCCGGCAGCTTTGATCTTCACATCGGGTCCCACATGCCTGGCAAAAAGCGCCACATCGTCAAAGGTAGCGCCGGCTGTGGAAAATCCGGTGGAGGTCTTGATATAATCGGCGCCGGCTTCGGTGACCAGGCGGCACATGGCGATCTTTTCCTCTTCGGTCAGCAGGCAGGTCTCGATGATTACCTTCAAAATCCTGTCGCCGCAGGCCGTCTTCAGCGTCTTAATCTCATCCAGTACCTTATCGGTATCGCCTGCCCGCAGATCGCCGATATTGATGACCATGTCGATCTCGTCCGCACCGTTGGCGATGGCGTCCTTTGTCTCAAACTCCTTGACTGCGGTCGTATTGTAACCATTGGGGAAGCCGATGACCGTGCAGACTGCCATCCTGTCCCCGACATAGTCTTTTGCCCTTCTGACAAAGGACGGAGGGATGCAGACGGAGGCTGTGCCGTAGGCCATGGCGTCGTCGCAGATCATCCTGATCTCCTCCCAGGTGGAAGCCTGTCCCAGCAGAGTGTGGTCAACTTTGGAATAAATTTCTTTTCTGTCCATACTATTTTTCTTCTTTCTTTGATGGGATTGTGTTTTCGGTGTATGGTAAGACGCCTGTGAGGCGGTCCCGACCCTTCTTTCATTATAGAAAAGGGGGGAGGGAAAGTCAATCGGAACGGGAGGTTTTGTCTGTTATCTGTTCAAAAATCACAGAAATTTTCAACTGACTTTACCGACTCCGGGATGGATACCTGCGACAGGAGATTAGGGATTGCGCTTTCGGCATATTTTCGCTAAACTGTATGGGAGACAGACATACACAGAAGAGGAGAATGATAAAGGAGGAAACGGATATGGCAAAGAAAGCAGATACGGCGGAAAAATCGGATACGTCAGAGAAGGAGGACGCCGTGGAAAAACAGGGCGGTGTTTACGGGCGGGAGGAGATTTTTGTCCGTACCAGGGCGATGTTTGGCGGGGAAGGCATGGAGCGGCTCTATAATGCGCGGGTGGCGGTATTCGGCGTAGGCGGCGTGGGAGGCCATGCTGTGGAGGCCCTGGCCCGGGGCGGAATCGGCCGCCTGGATCTGTTCGACCACGACGTGGTGAATGTCTCCAACATAAACCGGCAGCTGGCGGCAGATATGGAGACTGTCGGGCAGTATAAGACCGATGTTATGCGTAAGCGGATCGCCCGGATTCATCCTCAGGCACGGGTGGAGGTATATCACTGCTTTTATCTGCCGGAAAATGCGGACGATTACGATCTGAGCCGATACGACTATGTGGTGGACGCCATTGATACGGTAGCTGCCAAGGTGGAGCTGGTTGTGCGGTCTCAGGCAGCCGGTACGCCGGTAATCAGCTGTATGGGTGCGGGAAACAAGCTGGACCCCACGCAGCTCCAGGTGGCCGATATCTATGATACCGGCGTGTGTCCGCTGGCGCGGGTGATGCGCAGGGAGCTGAGAGCCAGGGGAGTGACCCGCTGTCCGGTGGTATATTCGCGGGAGCCGGCCCGCAGGCCGTTCTTTGCCCCGGAGTGCGAAGAAAATGCCAAAAGGGAAGCGGGTGAGTCTTCCGGGCACCGTTTTCGCGCCGTGCCGGGGAGTAATTCCTTTGTGCCGGCCGCGGCGGGACTGATTCTGGCCGGGTATGTGATCCGGGAGATTGCCGGGGTATAGAGGAAGAGGCCGGGAAAGAGATATTGTGAAATAAAAGCAAGAGTCTTGCATGTCAGGCGCATTCCGTGTAAGATAGGCATATGATTAATTACAGGTTATTTGTGGAATACGAGGGGACGAGATACGACGGCTGGCAGCGCCAGGGAAATACGGACAGGACGATCCAGGGAAAGCTGGAGGCAGTGCTGGGCCGTCTTTTTGCGCAGGAAATCCAGGTGCAGGGCTCCGGGCGGACGGACGCCGGAGTACATGCGGCGGCACAGGTGGCAAATTTTCATGTTCCAAACGGAGCGCGATGGCTTCTGCCGGAAGCGGAGAGAGCGGCAGAGTCTGAGGAGAGGGCGCTGGAAAAATACCTGAACCGGTATCTGCCGGAGGATATCGGCGTGTATGGGCTGGAGAGGGCTCATGAGAGGTTTCACAGCCGCTACCAGGCAGTGGGCAAGACCTATCGCTACCGGATCTGGACGAGGGAGGAGAAACCGGTTTTCCTGCGGCGCTATGTGTGGCAGCTGCCGGGCCGCCTTGATATGGCAGCTATGCGGCAGGCGGCGCGGTATGTGACGGGGACATGGGATTTCGCTTCCTTCTGCGGGAATACGCGGGGGAAGAAAAGTACGGTGCGGACGATCGACCGGCTGGAGGTGGAGGAGGAAGCCGGTCTGGTAACGATCTGCGTCCATGGGGACGGATTCCTGCAAAATATGGTGCGGATCCTCACAGGGACGCTGGCAGAAATCGGGCAGGGGATGCGGGATCCGGAAGAAATGAAAGGGATCCTGGCAGCAAAGCGCCGGCCGGCAGCCGGTATGACAGCGCCGCCGCAGGGCCTGTGCCTGGAATCGGTGGATTATGATCCGCCGTTTCTGCCGCCGGAGGGAGCGGTACGGCGGGACTTAAGACAAAAGGACACACGGATGGATTTCCGGTAAGAGCGCAGATGGGAAAGCCGGTGAGCGGCAAGTCAGATTTCAGATAGGGAACAGGTGAAAATGACAGATTTTCTGGTAAAACGGTTTGTGAAGGATTATGAGGATGTGGGGAATGCGCAGGTGCGCACGGCCTATGGGGTGCTGGCCAGCTGTGTGGGGATCGGGTGCAACGTGTTTTTGTTTGTGCTCAAACTCCTGGTGGGGCTGGCGGTCCATTCGGTATCGGTTATGTCAGATGCGTTTAATAACCTTTCGGACGCGGCGTCTTCCATCATCAGCTTCATAGGCGTGCGGATGGCCGGTCAGCCGGCCGATGCCAAACATCCCTTCGGACATGGACGGATCGAGTATGTGGCGGCGCTGATCGTATCGTTTCTGGTCATCGAGGTGGGCTGGACGCTGTTCAAATCGTCGTTTGACAAGGCGCTTCATCCCAACGCACTGTCCTTTAAGCTGCTTTCCGTGCTGATTTTGACCGCTTCCGTCAGCGTTAAGCTTTGGATGGCGTATTTTAACCGGAAGCTGGGGCAGCGCATCGATTCGTCGGTGATGCGGGCCACGGCGGCAGATTCCCTGGGAGATGTGCTGACGACAGGGGCGACGATCGTGACGCTGGCGGTCTATGGGATCTGGGGCGTGAATATTGACGGGCTGGTGGGAGTCTCGGTGTCGATTGTTATCATGGCGGCCGGCGTGCAGATTGCAAGAGATACGCTGAGCCCGCTTCTGGGAGAGCCCATCCGGCCGGAGGTATACCAGCAGATTACACATTTTGTGGAGAGCTATGAGGGTATTATCGGCAGTCATGATCTGATTGTGCATAATTATGGCCCGGCCAAAAGCATGGCGTCGATCCATGCGGAGGTGCCGAACAACGTGGAGATTGAGAAATCCCATGAGATCATCGACCGGATCGAGCGGGAGGCGGCGGAGAAACTGGGTATTTTACTGGTAATCCATATGGATCCCGTGGCAGTGAACGACGAAAAACTGCTGCATTACCGCAGCCTGACGGAGGAGGCTGCGACAGAGTTGGCGCCGGGCGTCAGCATCCATGACTTTCGCCTGGTGCGGGGGGAACGGCAGATCAACCTGATCTTTGATCTGGTAGTCCCCTATGATTTTCCGGCGGCCGGGGAGGAGGAGCTGAAGCGGCAGCTGAACCGGGCCGTGCAGGAAAAGGACGTCGTCTGCTGCTGTGTGATTACGGTGGAGCGCAGCTATTGCGCCGCCGAGTAGGACGGGAGAGATATTGAAAAAAGGCTCTGGGAAAAAGCCGGAGAAAAAAGTAAAAAAAATAAAAAAAGGGGTTGATTTTTGGAGAAGGATCGGGTATAATACTTCTTGCGTTGGAAATTGGGCTATCGCCAAATGGTAAGGCAACGGACTCTGACTCCGTCATTTCAAGGTTCGAATCCTTGTAGCCCAGCGACAGGAAGCCCCTTCGGAGAGAATCCGGAGGGGTTTTTGCGTAGAAATGTAGGAAAATCAAGGACTTCCAAGGAATTTTTGCCGGCTACAAGGCTACAATGTATCTGCGGATAAATAAACAGTTGTTAGGGACTATCAAATAATGTTTGGAAAATAATGGAACTTACGAAGGCGCTTAGAGAGTGTCAGCCAGCTTAGAGTGCGGAAATTTTCAGAATAGATAAGGGCAAGCCCCCGAAATATTGTATATAAATAAATACTTGTCATCTGATCTTGTGTATTATATAATATTTATGCTCTCTGATCGGGCTTTTGTATATACGAAAGATCGGATAACAGCAGGAAAGGAAATAACACATCCCGGTACTTTTTTACAGAATCCCCGGTGGCTTTAGCGGGGTTTTTAAAAAAATTCTGTTGACAAAGAAGGTTTGCTGTGTTATTTTATATTTGCATTTGATATGTCGAGACTCGACATATCGAGTGCAGATATGTTCCGAATTTTGCAGATATGGGGAGAGGGGGATTCTTTGGAAGAGAAGCTGCAGAAAAAGTATATTCCCATGACGGAGACCACGTATTATACGCTTCTCTCCGTGACAAGCCCCCGCCATGGCTATGCCATTATGCAGTATGTCAGCGAGCTTACCCAGGGACGGATCGTGCTGGGAACAGGTACGCTTTACACGATGGTGGGGCGGTTAAGTGCCGACGGCGTCATTACGGCACAATCCGATGCGGAAGGCCGCAAGGCATACCAGATTACAGAGACCGGAATGAAGCTGCTTAAGAAGGAGACCGTAAGACTGAAACAACAGTTGACAGATGGGGTAAACGTGTTATCCAAAGAGGCGGAGATGAGATGAAAGAGAGCTATTATGAAGCAGAAGGCAACAAAGAGAACGGCAAAGCAGGAGCCTCTGACTCAGGTGGGAGAGAGATCCGGCGCCGGCGAATGAGAAAGTACCGCTTGTTTACCAGCTTCCAGAAAGAGTGCGGATGGCTGGAGAAGATGGCGTCAGAGGGGTGGTTCCTTACGGATATCTGTCTGGGAGTCTGCTATACCTTTGAGCGGGGAGAGCCCCGCAGGCTTTTGTATGATATCGACCGGTTCAGACTGCCGAAAAATCCGACGCTGGAGGAGATACAGCACAAGGAGTTTTTTCTGGAGATGGCCAGGGAGCTGGGCTGGCATGAGGTGACCCATGACGAAGGCATGACGTATTATTTTGCAAAAGAGTACGAGGAGGGCGGAATCAACGAACTGCATAATGATCCGGAGTCCCGCCGGCGCCGGGCTGCCAAATTCCGGGAAGCGATAAACAAGGAAGGAAGCCATCTGGTATTCTGGGGATTGGTCGTTTTGCTGATTGATGTGGGAGTGAAGCTGATCGGGGCTTTGCTGGGGGAGCCGGATCCTTACCTGGTCTGGTATGACTGGTTGGCTTTTGCCTATGTGATTTTTTCCAATGGTTTTGCCGTGTGGTGCCGGCGATATGGCATTCGGGTCGAGAGGGAGCTGCGACTTACGCGGGCCGAATGGGAGGCGAGCAGAGATCCTTTCGTTCACAGAGAGGTGAGGAAGCTGATTCTCACAAACCGTGGACTGAGACGTTTTCTGGAGGAGCAGGAGGCTCAGGGCTTTGTCCTCACGGCTCTGACTGCGACCCGGTATTTCTTTGAGAGAAGCGGGATAAGCGGACAGATCTATACCATGGACAGTAAGAGACTGGTCAATAAGCGTCTCCGGGCACGGCAGCAGAGAGCCATCAGAGACGGCAAGGACTGGACCGGACAGAATAACGACTGGGAAATCGAAAGCGTCCGGGAGGCCGAAAGGCTGGGCTGGCATTTTGTCTGTGCCCTGGAGAACCGTGCGATCATTTACCGGGGAGTTGAGAAGGCCGTGCAGCTTCTGAACGATCCGCGTTATGATAAGGGATTTCGAGGTGTTTCTCTGATCGGGGAGTATGGCCTGCTGCTGCTTTTTAGCGGGGCGGCAGGCGCAGTGGTTGGGTTTTTTATGGGATGACGTGCTCTGAGGCGGGCAGAAAAGAAGGAGGAAGAAATGAAGCTGGAAGTAAAGGATATTCGCAAAAGCTTTGGCGAAAAGGAAGTGCTCCACGGAATCAGCTTTCAGGTGGAGAGCGGAAAGGCGTTGGGACTTTTAGGCCGTAACGGTGCAGGTAAGACCACGACGATCCGCATTCTGATGGATGTGTTTCATGCCAATAGCGGGAGCATTCTGTTGAACGGGGAGAAATTTATCCCGTCCGAACACAGGATCGGCTACCTGCCTGAGGAGAGAGGGCTGTATCCCAAGCGACTGATCATAGACCAGATGATTTATCTGGCCAGGCTTCGGGGAATGAATGGGGCCGGCGCCAAGCAGAACGCGAAGAAGTGGCTGGAAAGACTGGAAGTGGCAGAATACGAGAAGCGTAAGCTGGAGACGCTTTCCAAAGGCAATCAGCAGAAGGTGCAGCTGGCCTCCACGCTGGTGCATGATCCGGACATCGTGATACTGGATGAGCCTTTCAGCGGTCTGGACCCGGTGAATTCACAGATCCTGAAGGATGTGGTAAACGAACTGATCGCCGATGGGCGTCTTGTGATTTTCTCCAGTCACCAGATGAGTTATGTGGAGGAATTCTGCGACAATATCGCCATCATCAATCAGGGCGAGGTGGTTCTGGAGGGAGAGCTGCGGGAAATCAAGAGGGAGTATGGCAGAAACCGCCTGATGCTCTCAGCGGAGAATCTGGACCAGGATGAGCTGGAGGAGAGACTCCGGTCGAATTTTGCAGGTCTGGTTCAGATCTCCGGCAGAAAGAAGGAGTTTTTGATTCTGGAACTGGCGGGAACGACCCGGCGGCAGCAGGTGATGGAGCGGCTGGCCTCTTCCGATATCGAGGTGGAACGCTTTGGCAGCTACGCACCGTCTCTCAATGATATATTTGTGGCAAAGGTAGGTGAGGAATCATGAAAAAATTCGGAATCGTCTTACAGTATGAATTGAATGAATATTTTAACAACAAAGGCTTTGTGATTTTTACCGTGATCCTGGCTCTGGCAGGGGCCGTAGTCCTGTTTCTGCCCCGCTTTATTGATATGTCCGGCTTTACGGGCGTAGAGACGACGGTCAGCTCCGGCCAGCCGGGGGAAGACAGTCAGCCGGAGAGCGGCGGTCAGACAGAGGAGCAGGAGAAGACATCCTATCTGTATCTGGACCTGGCAGGTGTGGTGAAGGAGGATGTGCTCATACAGATGTTTCCCATGGGAAGCTGGCAGAAGGCTGAGAGCGAAGAGGCTTTGACGGCAGCCGTGACGGCCGGAGAAGCAGAAGCCGGTTTTGTGGTGCTGGGACCGTCCGAATACCGGTATTATGTGTTTAATAAGGGAATGTCAGACTCCAATACGATGATGTTCAGTCAGGCTATGAAGCAGTTTTTCCGGATTGATTTCTGTGCGGCCCATGGGCTGGATCTGAACGAGATCATGACGGTGGTGGATGTCCCTGTCACAGTGGAGGAACAGGTTCTTAATAAGGACTCCACCAGCAATTACTGGTATTGCTATTTTCTGGTGGTTATCGTATTTATGTTGATTGTGATGTACGGCCAGATGATCGCCGTATCGGTGACCAATGAAAAGAGCAACCGGGCGATTGAGGTATTGGTGACCAGTACCACACCAGACAGTCTTCTGTTTGGCAAGGTTATCGCCGGAGCCATAGGCGGCCTTTTACAGACCGGGATTATTATGGGGGCGATCCTTTTGTCCTACCAGGTGAACCGGGAACTGTGGGGCGGCATGCTGGATATGTTTTTGCATATCCCGGCAGATGTGCTCATAAGCTTTGCGGTCTTTGGAATGGGCGGCTATCTGTTTTATGCGTTTTTGTACGGAGCCATGGGAGCCCTGGTCAGCAAGACCGAGGATGTCAGCAAGAGCTCCGGCGGCCTGCAGGTGATTATCATGGTGGTATACTTCTTTGCGCTGATGCAGCTGATGAATGTGGACGGTCCCATTATCAAGGTGCTGTCTTTCCTTCCGATCAGCTCCTACAGTACGATGTTTGCCCGCATTGCCATGGGAACCGTGGCGCCGTGGGAGATCGCGGTATCCTTCTTGATTCTGGCGGTGTCCATCATAGGGACGGGAGTTCTGGGGGCGAGGCTGTATCGAATGGGAACTCTGCGCTATGGAAATCCGGTGAAACTCAGTGCGGCATTAAAGGGACTCAGAAAGAGCGAACAGTGACAGGGCCCTGCAAAACGGCCCGACAAAGATATAGAATAAAGCGGTATGTCAGGAAACGGAATTCCCGGCATACCGTTTTTTGGGTTCGGTGGAGGGGCGGTTTTGACCAGAATGGGGATTAAAATAAAATGCCATAACAGCAAGAAGAGATTGAAAGAAAAATTTAAAAATGAATTGACATCCCTGTCCGGAAGGAATAAGATAGAGACAGAAGGGAGGCCAGAGAATGAAAACAAACAGGATCAGGCAAACAGGATCCGTCTCACACAGAGGCGAAGCGGAAGATATCTCCGGAGGATATTATATCGGAATGGATGGCGGGGGCACATCGACGACGATTCTGGTCTGGGATGGGGAACAGGAACTTTTTCGGACGACGGCAGGGGGGCTGAATTACAACAGTTTCGGCCCGGAGCTGGTGCAGCGGACGCTGCGGCAGGTGGCATCGGATCTTACGAGAGCGGGATTTGCGCCAAAGGACTGTCTGGCGATAGGTATCGGCTGTGCCGGCGTCAGCAATCCGGCGGTTCCTGCCTATATGAGAGAGAAGCTGGCAGAGGCAGGATATGGTTGTCCTGTGCTGGTAGTGGGAGATGAGGAGGCCGCCATGGCAGGGGGGCTGAGAAAACAGGACGGGATGCTGCTGATCTCAGGGACAGGTTCGGTGTGTCTGGGGCAGGCCGGTCAGGGGACGAAGAAGTACCGTACCGGGGGATATGGGCATCTGATTGATGACGAGGGAAGCGCCTATGCCATGGGCCGGGACATTTTAAGCGCGGTGATTCGGGCTGAGGACGGAAGAGACGTTCCCACGGTTTTGCGTCAGGCTGTGTTTGAGCGGCTGGGGATCTCTTCGATACCGGAGATGATCGGCTATGTATACGACCGCAATCACACGAAAAAGGAAATCGCGGCGTTGGCTTCGCTCCTTTCACTGCCTCAGGTAAAGGAGGATGCGGCGGCGAAACGGATCATGGATAAGGCGGCGGGACAGCTGAAAGAGCTGGTGGCGACGGTGGCCCGCCGGATCAGGGAGGACAACGGCGCCGGGGAGCTTACGCTGGTACTGCATGGAAGCGTATTAAAGAAAAATGAGAGAATCAGAGAACAGCTGAAGGCAGGACTGGCACAGGACTGTCCTGCGGTTCGTCTGGAGGAAGCGGCAAATGATGCCGCCAGGGGGGCGGCAGAGCTTGCCGGAGATTTATGTAGATAAGGGCAAATGATCGCGTCTCTGCTTATGGGGGGATGAGGGGAAAATGGCGTAGGTACTCTCCAGATGTCCCTCGATATTGGCATAATTTCGGTTGGCGACGGTGGTAAAGAGGATATCTGACAAAAGAAACTGGGCGGCCCGGGAGCTGATGGCGCCGCTTCGTGAATGTACTTCAGGAGAATCCATAAACAGTATATAATCAGCTATGGCAGCCAGGGAGCTGGGCGCGTTTTTGGTGATACCGATGATCGGCGTGCCGTTCTTGCGGAGGAATTCGGCCGCATGGAGGACTTCGGGAGTTTCGCCGGAATGGGAAATCAGGACGGCGGTATCGTTTGGCGTACTGGTGGCTATGTAGGTCATGGCCACATGGAAATCCGGGGTAAAGTCCGTATGGCAGCCGATACGCAACAGTTTCTGATACAGATCCTGGGCGATCAGGCCGGAGGCGCCGATTCCATAGAGCTTGACGGAGTCAGACCGGATGATGGAGTCGGCGGCCTGGGTCATAACGGTTTCGTCGAACAGAAGGTGCGTCATCCGGATCGCTTCGATACAGCTGGCGCATACGTTTTCCGCGATGGCAGAGACCGATGAAAAATCCTGCACATCTGTGAAGCGCACAGGCGCCTGGCCGCTGTCATCCGCAGAGCGGCTGGTCTCGTCGAACAGAGCCTTTTTCAGGTCCTTCATGCCGCTGTAGCCCATGGATTTACAGAAACGGATCCATGCCCCCTGACTGGTGCCTGACATCTCGGCCAGCAGGGCGAGGGGATGCTGAAAGACATGTTCCTGATTTTGGATAAAATTAGTCTGCGGCAAGCTGTTCGGAGGGGCTGATCTTGGAATAAATACTCCTGGCTTTCAGTTCAATTCGGTTCATTTATGATTCCTGCCTTTGTGCGAAAATGTATGGGGGATACGGATTAGTTGTCTGATGATTAGCGTCGTAAAGCGTTGGAGTATATTATAAGCAATTTTTTTGAGGAAAGCAAGAGAAAAGGAAAAAAACGGAGGAGGAGAGAAAGTGAAGAAAAAGACGAAAAAATATCTGACCATAGATATCGGGGGGACATTTATCAAATACAGTCTGATGGACGAACAGTTTGAGGTCTTTGACGAGGGTTCCGTGGCGACGAAGAAGGATCCGGAAGAATTTCTGGCGCAGCTGCTTGCCGTAGCGGATGGTTACAATGGCCGGATCGATGGGATTGCCATTTGCATGGGCGGCTTTATTGATCCGCAGACGGGAGAAAATACGGACTACAGTGTGGGGGAGAATTTCAGAGCTTATAATCTGAAAAAGGTGATGGAGGAGAGGTTTCATCTGCCGGTTGCTCTGGAGAATGACAGCAACTGCGCCGCCCTGGGGGAGCTGGCGGCAGGCGCAGGAAAGGAGTATAATAATTTTTGCCTTCTGACCATAGGTACAGGCGTGGGCGGAGCCATCGTGTGGGACAAAAAGCTCATACGGGGCAGCCACTTTAAGGCAGGAGAGGCAGGATTCTGTCAGGTGGGCCCGGATAAGGAGGCGCCAAACGGCTACACCCATGCCACCGCTACGGCTGATCTGACGGCCCGCGTGGGAAAGGCAGTGGGGGAAAAGGTGGACGGATACTATATCTTCGGGCATCTGGAGGAAGAGAAGATCCTTGAGATCTATGAAGAGTGGCTGGAGAGGCTGGCGGTGACGGTGGGCAATGCGGCGGTTCTTTTGGATCCGGAGGCGGTGCTGATCGGAGGCGGCGTCTGCCGGCAGGAGCGCTTTATTGAAGATCTGCGCTCCCGCGTATACCGTATCTTTCCCCATCTGGAGGAATACACACAGATCAAAGCCTGTGTCACCGGCAATCTGGCAGGCCGGATTGGTGCGCTGTCACTGCTGCTTGCAGGCGGATGACAGGGACGAGAACTCGGCCATGACGCTGTTATGAAACAGGCGGCGCACACGCAGAAAACGGATATTCTGCCTGGTGGGATGGACCCGGTTCGCCAACAGTACCACATAGAGGCCCGTGGTCGGGTCGATGAGCAGGGAAGTACCGGTGAAACCGGTGTGGCCGAAGCTGGCGGCAGGGAACAGATCTCCGTGGAAGCTGGCCTCTCCTTTCAGGTGAAAGCCAAGGCCGCGGTTCTGGTTACAGCCTGGCGTATAATTGCGGACGGCTGCCTCATAGACGGCGGGAGAGAGGTAGTTCTCTGCGTTCAGGCGGCCGCCGCAGGCGAGCATGGTGGCAAATGTGACGCAGTCGGACAGGTCGGAAAATACGCCGGCATTGCCGGATATGCCTCCCAGAAAACGGGCGTTTTCATCGTGTACCACGCCCTGTAAGCACTGGCCTTCGGGAGTGATTTCGGTGGCGGCGATATGATCTCCCTGCGGCAGATAGCCGGTATGCGTCATGCCCAGGGGATCAAAGACGTATTCCTCTGCCAGCTCATTTAAAGGTTTGCCTCCGATCTGCTCCAGGATTTTGCCTAACAGGATGTAACCCATACAGGAATAATTGACCTGGGAGCCCGGCGGGCAGACCAGCTCTGAGGAGAGGATGACGGAAGCGGCCTTTGCCGGATCTGAAGTTTCTTCCTGGAGCATAATGTGAGGAAGCAGGCCGGAGGAGTGGGTCATGAGCTGGAAAACGGTGATTTCAGCCTTATCGGACGGGGCGTCAAAATAAGAGCCCAGCGTGTCGCAGAGGGTCAGCCGTCCCTCCTCCAGCATCTTGAGGGCGATCATGGTGGGGGAGAGAATCTTGGTGAGGGAAGCCATGTCAAAGCGGGTGGCATAATCTGCCGGTATGACGGTATCTTCGGTGCGGGCGTTTCCAAAGACAGCTGTGGCAAGCAGCTGGTTGCGCACGCCGACGGCGGCCGCCGCGCAGGGGGTGGCGCCGTCTGTTACGGCTTGTCGCAGTAAGGCCATAGAGCGGGAAAATAATTCCATAATGAGATCCTTTCTTCCTGTCACAGGAGTACCGGTGCGCCGGGGCGCAGAGGATATGGTTGTCATGTTTACCTTTAGTTAAACATGGCTTTTTTTGTTTGTCAAGACTGCTTGGAAAAAAGTTTCAAAAACCGGACGAGATGTTGGAAAAAAATATTGACATTTAGTTTTGGGCGTGTTATTATTAATTTGCTATAGAAAGTATATAATGATTTGACGAAAATTGTTAAAATATTACATGACAGTTTTCGGAAAGAAGAGGTTAAAAAACAAAAAAGGGAAAGGATGTGGGTGGGGATGGCTAAAAAGTTGTTGATATCGCTGTTCACAATATTCATCGCGTTGGTCGTCATGTTCCTGATTATACAGAGCATGCCGGGAGATCCGGTGGATATTATGGCGACCGATATCATGAAACGGGAAAACGTACAGTATCAGATCGCCTATGACCGTGCGAAAGCGATTTTAAATTACGACCCGGAGATGCCTATGGGGCAGCGTTTTGCCAACTACGTGAAGGGGATTGTCAGCGGCAACATGGGAATCAGCATGACGTACCAAAAGAGCGTGGTTTCCGTCGTGGGAGGCGCGTTGCCATGGACGCTTCTGGTGGTCAGCATGTCGCTTCTGATATCGTTTACCGTGGGAATTTTGCTGGGGATATACATAGCATGGAAGCGGAGTAAGATCCTGAATTCCGTTTTGATCGGTTATCAGTCTATTTTCGGTGCGATCCCCAATTATGTCATCGGTTATCTGCTGGTCTTCTTCTTTTCGGTGACGCTGGGAGCTTTCCCTGCCAGAGGCGCGTACAGCACCAGTGTGACGCCGGGATTCAACGGGGCCTTCATTGCGGATGTGATGCACCACGCGTTTCTGCCGGTGTTCACCTATTTCCTGACGACGGTGGCCGGCTGGGTCCTTTCCATGAAAGCAAACTCCCTGAGCGTATTGGGAGAAGACTATATCACCTATGCACAGGTCCGCGGCCTGCCCAAGCGCCGTATTCTGGTTACTTACCTGAGCAAAAATGCGATCCTGCCTCTCGTAACCAGTCTGGCTGTCAGCTTTGGCCTGCTGTTTGGCGGCTCGCCTCTGATAGAGAATATGTTCTTCTATCCCGGCGTCGGTTACTATTTGAATAAGGCGATTGCGTCCAGAGATTATCCTTTGATGCAGGGAATGTTCCTTATTATTATTGTGATGGTGGTAGCTTCCAGCCTGGTGGCTGAATTCCTTTACAAATATCTGAACCCGCGCCTGCGGGAATCGTAGAGCTGAGGGAAAGGAGACCTGTCGATGAAGAAAAATACTGCAAATGCGGCGCCGGCATATTTGAAATCCAATGGCGTCAAGGCTTTCTTTGTCTCCATATGGAGGAATTCCATGTCCCGCGTCGGGCTCATCATTCTGATATTGTTTTTGCTGATGGCGGTCCTGGGACCGATCTTTCTGGAGGTTCCCAAGGCGGATTATCTGGGCCGCCTGCAAGGCCCCTCATCGGAGCACTGGCTGGGGACAGATTATGCGGGTAAGGATACCCTGATTCAGTTGATTCTGGGAGCCAAGGATGTGCTGCTGGTTGCGTTCTATGCGGGCGTGATCTCGATCTCCATCGCCTGCTTTGTGGGAATTATCTCCGGTCTGCTGGGAGGGAAGATCGATGCTTTCCTGATGCTGATCACCAATGTGGTGGTGACCATCCCCAGCTTTCCGGTTACGATGGTGCTGTCCATGGTGATCTCCGTCAGCAACCCGCTGATGTTCGGTATGGTGCTCAGTATCCAGTCCTGGGCGGGGTTGGCGAAGGCCATACGCTCCCAGGTGCTGATTATCAAAAACAGAGATTTCATCGAGGCCAGCCGGATCCTGGGTATCAGTAATTTTAATATCATAGTCAACGATGTGATCCCGAATATTATTTCTTACATAGCAGTGAACCTGATCAGCATGATGAAGGAAGCGATCATGGCGGCGGTGGGCCTGATGTATTTAGGACTGGTGCCGTTCCAGGGAAATCACTGGGGAATGATGATTCAGCTGTCCCTCACGACCAGCGGCGCTATGATGGGTTCCGGCGCGATCATGTATTTCCTGTCGCCGGTTGTCTGCATCGTTCTGTTTCAGCTGGGATGCTATCTGTTTGCCACCGGCCTGGATGAAGCGCTCAATCCCAGGCTGAGATCGTAAGAATGCCGAAAGGGGGGATCAAATCAATGGAACCGATTATCGAAGTACGTAACCTCTCGATAGATTTTAAAACCAACAGCGGCATGCTTCGGGCTGTGGACAATGTATCCATGAATGTCGGCCGCGGGGAAATCGTAGGTATCATCGGAGAGAGCGGCGGCGGAAAGACAACGCTTTCTTCGGGCATCCTGCAGACGATCCGGGCGCCGGGACGCATCGCAGAGGGCGAGATCATCTATCATCGCAAGGATGGTTCCCAGGTTGATCTGCTGAAGCTGACGGAAAAGGAGTTTAATCAGTATCGCTGGTCGGATATCACCACGGTGTTCCAGGCGGCCCAGAACGTATTAAATCCGACGCTGCGCATCCGGGACCATTTCGTGGAGACCGCGGCGGCCCACGATTCGCAGATGTCGAAGGAGGATGTCCTGAAGAAGGCGGCGGAGCTGTTTTCCAAGGTCAGGCTGGAGGAGAGAATACTGGACAGCTATCCGCATCAGCTCTCCGGCGGTATGAAGCAGCGTGTAATTATCGCGCTGAGCCTGCTTTTGAGTCCGGAGCTCTTGATTCTGGATGAGCCCACCACGGCTCTGGATGTCATCACCCAGTGGTATATCCTGGATATTCTGCGCAAGATCCATGAAGAGAGCGGGATTACCATGATTTTCTGTACCCATGACGTGTCGATTATTGGCTCTGTGATGGACCGCATCGCTGTGATGTATGCCGGGCAGATCGTGGAGTACGGCCGGGTGGAGGATGTGTTCCTGAGCTCTGCCCATCCCTACAGCAAGGGCCTCATCAAGGCAGTGCCTTCCCTCCGGGACGATATCACGAAGAGAGCTGCTATTCCCGGCTATCCGCCCAATCTTTTGGAGCTGGCACCGGGATGCCGGTTTGGCCCCCGCTGTTATCTGAAGGCGGCAGGCGTCTGTGACGGGATCGAAGGGAATCTGGATCATCTGCAGGAGCTAGGCGACACGGAGCAGTATACGCTCTGTTCACATTGGAAGAAGGTGAAAGACAGTGCAGCAGCCGTTGATTGAGATTAAGAATGCCGCAGTTACTTTTACGAATGGGTCAGGCAGGAAGAAGCAGAAGATTCGGGCGCTGACCGGTATGAACCTTGCCATCGGAACGGGAGAGATCATTGCTGTGGTGGGCGAGAGCGGCTGCGGTAAGACCACCCTGGGTAAGATGGTGGCAGGAATACATAAGCCCACAGAGGGCGAGGTCCTCTATAAGGGAAGAAATATCTGGGAGTTAAAGGGTAAGGACTTTGACGATTACCGTATGGGCGTACAGATGGTGCATCAGGACAGTTATGCCGCTCTTAACCCCAATAAGACGATATACCAGTCCCTGTCGCTGCCTCTCATGCAGCACAAGATCTGTAAAAACAATATGGAAGCTGCCGAGAAGCTGACGGGACTTTTAAATGAAGTGGGATTAAACCCTCCGGAGATTTTTCTGGAAAAGTATCCTCATCAGCTGTCCGGCGGGCAGCGCCAGAGAATTCTGCTGGCCAGGGCATTGTCCATGACGCCGAAGCTGATCGTGGCTGACGAGCCGGTATCCATGGTGGACGTATCCATGCGCATCTCCCTTCTGAGACTGATGGCGAAGATGAAGGAGAAATACCAGGTCAGCTTCCTCTATATCACCCATGACCTGGGGACGGCCCGCTATATCGCGGCGGACGGCAGAATCGTGGTCATGTACCTGGGGCGGATGATCGAGACCAACGCGATCCAGGCCGCCATCGCCAAACCGCTGCACCCCTATTTCCATGCTTTGATTTCGGCGGTGCCGGAGGCGAACCCGAAGCTGCGCAGCGAGTATGCCATGCAGCTGCCGCTTCGTTCCCTGGATATGCCGAATTTGTTGCAGCTGCCGGAGGGCTGTAAGTTCCATCCGCGCTGTCCCTGGTATTCGGAGCGCTGTATGAAAGAGGAGCCCCTACCGCATTCCGCGAATGGAGGATTGGTTGCATGCCACAGGGCAGAAGAAATTCTGGCAGAGAGAGAAAAGAAAAATTCGATTTAGAGCTGGCACATGTGGTGTCGTTCCTGCATTTCATTGCAGTGATGACAGGAGCTCTGTTCGTGGTCAGCGCGGCGGCCTTTTTCCTCAGTGAGAGAACCCCGGCCTCGGATGTGGTCTATGGGCTTACCATGGCGGTCAATCTGGTGGCGGCCACGGGCGCTTTTGCAGGAGCCAGGCTTTTGGATAAAAAGGATAAACAGCTTCTGAAGCGGGAGATGGAGAGAAAGCTTCTTCGTCCCGGTATGCAGAAGCAGAGCGACAAAAAGGCTGAAAACGGTTCAGATAGAAAGGTGGATGTATGACATATCGGAACATAGAGACCAGGGAGGACACACAGGCTGCGCTGGAACTGTTTAACGGCTGCGCGGCGTCAGGAGAGATCCTGTATAAGCCTTTTGCAGATGCGGAGTCCTTTGAAGCCTTTTTTCTGAAGAGGAAAGAAGAGGGACTTAAGACCGTGGCACTGATCGCCGCAGATCGGACGGCATTTGCCTCCGGCTGTTATATGGATGGAGAGGAGAAAGGATATATCTCTTTTGTGGCAGTGGCTCCGGATCAGAGGAGAAAGGGGATCGGCCAGGAGATTCTGAGAGCATTGGAGCAGGGATTGTCCTCGGCTTCGGATGAGCGAATCACAAAGTTTGAGGTTATTTTCTTTAATCCCATGAATTTCACCTGGGTTGTTCCCGGTACGGATGGCCACGATCATCCCAATGCGCCCGGCGTGGATGTGGGAAGTATGGGATATCTGTTCCTGAAAAACTGCGGGTATCGCGATTTCGCTTATCAGAATTCCTACCATATTGACCTTTCTGACTATCAGTTTTCAAAGGATATGGAGCGCAGAATCGCTTCTCTGAAGGAAAAGGGAATTGAAATTACCTACTATGACGGCGAAAAGCATTCCGGACTGGAGGAATTGATGGACAGCTTCGGCAATCCTCTTTGGAAGAAAGAGGTGCTGGAAAATGCGGCGCTGCCCGGAGGCGGAGACCCGCTTCTCATCGTAAACTGGAACGGAAAGGCCATGGGCTTTACCGGACCGCTCTCCGTACAGGAGAGCGGAAGAGGTTTCTTCTGCGGCATCGGCGTTCATAAGGATTGCCGGGGCAACGGAGCAGGGAAGGCATTGTTTGCTTATCTGTGCGCCGGTCTTAAGGATATGGATGCCCGTTTTATGACGCTGTTTACCGGAGAGACTAATCCGGCCCGCAATATATATGAAGCAGCAGGATTTCATATCGTGCGCACATGGGCGGATATGCGCAAGGAATTAAAGAAAGAAGGGGGAAAAGCATGACAGAAGACGGGAAGAAAGTAATAATGGCCATAGGAGGCCATATCGGCGACGCGGAACTGACCTGCGGCGGCGTGCTGGCTACGGCGGCCCTCAGAGGTGACCGCATTGTCACGGTGGCCATGACAGGAGGCGAGCGGGGCAATCCGCCGGGAATGTCGGTGGCGGATTACCGCAAGCAGAAGGAAAAGGAGGCAAAGACCTTTGCTGAGATGCTGGGAGGCGAGGCGGTGATCTTTCCCTACGCCGACGGAGAACTGCCGGAGACAGATGAGGTGAAGCTGGCTCTGTGCGATGTGATCCGCAAGTACAAGCCGGATGTCCTTCTGACTCACTGGAAGAACAGTATGCACAAGGACCACATGGCGACGCATCGCATCGTCGTGGACGCGCAGTTTTTTGCGGGACTTCCCTCCGTGGAGAGAGAGCTGCCGGCACACTATGCCGCAGGCCCTTATTTCGCGGAAAACTGGGAAGACGAGGAGGGGTATGTACCTTACACTTATGTGGAGGTCAGTAAGGAGGGCTTTGATCTGTGGTATAAGGCGATCTCCACCCATTGGTTCACGGTGAATTCTCCCAGCTTCCATTACCGCGATTACTACGCGACGCTGATGAAGCTGCGGGGCTATCTTTGCAGGAAGGAATACGCGGAAACCTTTACGATCCATGAACGCAATAAAAAAGTAACGCGAACTGGTTTTTAAAATCCTTGGAAGAGGATATTTAAAAAGATAAATCCAAAAAAGGAGGAAAACAATGAAGACAATGAAGAGAATGGCAGCCTTCGTGCTGGCAGCGGCGATGATCATCGGTCTGTGCGGCTGTGGAAACAAGCCGTCCAACGAAACCACCGCAGGCGGAGGGGCAGGCACCCAGGCAGGCGGAGACAACGCGAACACAGAGACAACGAAAGCGGAAGTCGCTCCCAATCTGGACAGCGTGGACAATGAGCTGACCATGAAGCTGGAAGGCGAAGTAGATAAGTCGAAGACGCTGACGACTCTGATCGACTGCGACGCATCCCCGGCTTTCAACGGCAACCCTTATGATGAGACGGCTGGCGCCAACTGGTCGATTCAGCCCTTCATGTTTGACTATCTGGCGTTCTTTGCTCCCATGCCGGAGCGTACTTTCAAGAACTCCCTGATGGAGAGCTACACCTATGAGAATCAGGTGCTGACTATCAAGCTGCTGAGCGGTCTGAAGTGGAGTGACGGTTCCGTGCTGGATGCCGAGGACCTGATGACCAAATTCTACTGCGACCTGAACACGACCCAGCTGTGGAATTATGCGGAGAAGATCGAGAAGGTAGACGATCTGACCGTTCGTCTGACTTTCAGCGTGGAGAGTCCTCTGCTGTTAAACATCGTGTTCAATAATCCGATCCATACCCCCAATGAGATCTATGGAAAGTGGGCGGAGCAGTTTAAGGAAGTCGCTGAGAACATGCGTGTATTTGATGAAGCGACCAACCGCTGGAAGCTGACTGAGGAAGGCACCGAGAAGGCTGCCGAAATTAAGCAGGATCTGCTTACCTACAAGCCCGCTCCCAACGAAGTGGTGTGCAGCGGCCCCTATGTAATCGATAAGTACAATACTTCCGAAATCCTGTTCAAGGTGAATCCGGAATACCGCAAAGAGCCCCTGATCTCCTCGATCCGCGGCCTGCGTCCCGGCGACTCTCAGGCATTTGCCACAGCTATTCTGGCCGGCGAGTACACCATGGAAAACGGCGGTCTGAACGTGGATATGTCCAAAGAGATCGATAACAAGTATGCCGATACTCTGCGTAAGGTATTCATCCCTGAGATGAGCCATATCGGTTATACCATGAACACGCAGGTATATCCTCTGGATAAGCTGGAAGTTCGTCAGGCGATCTGCATGGCGGTAGACCGTCAGAGCTGTCTGGCAGTGGCTGAGCCCGGAAGTTTCGCCGGCAGCGACTACAACGGCATGCTTCCTTCCCTGCAGGATACTTATGTGGACGACGCTTTCCTTGGTACCCTGACTGACTACAGCTATAATCCGGAAGAGGCCGCCAGACTCCTGGAGTCCATCGGCTGGAAGCTGGAGAACGGCAAGTGGGTAGATGAGAACGGCGAATCCCCTGTAATCACCATCGGCACCATCGGCAGCTGGCCGTCCTTCATGATGACCGGCGAGGCTATGAGCCAGATGCTCACCGACTTTGGTCTGAATATTGAGTTCAAGCCCATGGAGTTTGGCGTATGGAACGATTTCACCAAGAGCGATGAGAAGATGATCGTCTGCACCTTCGTGGCACAGGCATCCTCTTATGCACATCCCTGGGAGTGCTTTAACGATCTGTTCAATTCCAACACCCGTACCGGCTGGCAGAAGTTTGAGGCTGGTCAGGATAAGATCTTTACCGATCCTGTGGACGGCCAGGAATACAACACCACCGCTATGCTGAGCAAAATGTTCACCACCAGTGATGAGGCTGAACTCAGGGATCTGACACAGCAGTTCATGAAGCTGTCCAACGACCTGTGCGGCTATCTGTCCGTGATTGAGAAGACGGCTCCGCTTCGTATCTATGATACCAGCTTAAGCCTGCCTGAGACGGAAATGAATGCGGTACAGCAGAATTATATGTATTTTGGCAATATCAATAACATAATCGCCAAGATGCTTCTGGAGGACCAGATTTACTTCGTGAAATAAAAGGTAAAAAATAGTGATTTTCGGGAAGCACGGCGCTCGAAACGCCGTGCTTTCTGAATAGAAAGGATGGGGTATGGATCAATATTTTGCAGGACTTATGACAGAATCCATCAATCCCAATACCACCAGAATCGATGAGTGTTCCACAGAGGAGATGCTGCGCCTGATTAACGCGGAGGACGAACGTGTTCCAGCGGCGGTGGCTGCGGAGCTGCCCAGTCTGACAAAAGCGGTGGATCTGGCATATGAGAGGATGAAAGAGGGCGGCCGCATGTTTTATGTGGGCTGCGGCACTTCCGGCAGGCTGGGAGTGCTGGACGCCTCCGAATGTCCGCCCACCTATGGAACAGACCCGGAGCTGGTGCAGGGATACATCGCCGGAGGGGATATTGCTCTGCGCCGTGCTGTGGAGGGCAGTGAAGACGATAAAGAAGCAGGGATGAAACTGGTGAAGGACTGTGGAGTCACGGCGCAGGACGTATTGGTAGGAATCACAGCCAGCGGAAGCGCTCCCTTTGTCATGGGAGCTGTGGAAGCAGCGAAAGCGCTGGGAACAGCCTGCATCGCGGTGGTGAATAACCCTGGTTCCCGGCTGGGAGGCCTGTGTGATGTGACAGTGGCTCCTGAGGTAGGACCGGAGGTCATCATGGGCAGTACCCGGATGAAAGCCGGTACGGCACAGAAGCTGGTACTCAATATGCTGTCCACAGCGGTGATGATAAAATTGGGGAAGGTATATAATAATCTGATGGTGGATTTGCAGGCCAGCAACCGGAAGCTGCGGGACCGTTCACTCCGTCTGATCTGCGCAGCGGCGGAAGTGGAACCAGAGGTGGCGCAGGAGTATCTTGAAAAAGCGGATGGTCAGGTAAAGACAGCCATTGTGATGTTAAAGACCGGTATGACCAGAGAGGATGCGCAGAGAAAACTCAGCGACAGCGACGGCTATCTGAAACGTGCCATTGGGGCAGGAGCGCTTTAAGGGGAAAAGGAGACGCTTCTGACTGGAATAAGAGGATATTATGATAAAAAACGGAATTGACTGTATTGATGGTTATGACAGTTTGTTTCATGGTAAAAGGCTGGGCCTGATTACATCCATCACAGGGCTGACGGCCGGTTTTGAGACGACCATACAGGTACTTCACAGAAAATACGGACTGTCGGCCATGTTCTCTCCGGAGCACGGTGTCCGGGGAGACATTGCGCCGGGTGCGCTGGTGGATACTTACACGGACGAGGAGACGGGGATTCCTGTCTACAGTCTCTACCGGAAGGACTCCAAGAGGCTGACGCCGGAGATGCTGGACGCAGTGGACATGATCGTCTACGACATACAGGATGTGGGGAGCAGGTATTATACCTATCTCTACACGATGCTCTATGCTCTGGAGGACTGCGCGAAAGCAGGAAAGGAATTCGTGATTCTGGACCGGATCAATCCTCTGGGAGACAGAGTGGAGGGAAACGTGCTGAGAGAGGGATATGAGTCCTTTGTGGGAGGCTATCCCCTGGCCATGCGTTATGGGCTCACCATAGGAGAATTTGCACGGATGGCAGATGATTGTCTGAAGCTTCATGCCAGACTTACGGTGATCCCGGTAGAGGGATGGCGCCGGGATATGCTCTATCCCGATACAGGGCGCTGCTGGATCGCCCCTTCCATGGGTCTTCCCTCCTTTGCAACAGCCTTTCTGTATCCCGGCCTTTGCCTGTTTGAAGGAACGAATCTCTCAGAAGGCAGAGGAACGACAGGTCCCTTTGAGACCATAGGGGCGCCGTTTATCGACGCGCAGAAATTAACGGCGGCCATGCAGAAGAAGGGCCTGGCCGGAGTGGCTTTTACGCCTGCCTATTTTATCCCCACGACATCCAAGTGGAACGGGGAGGCCTGTCAGGGAGTCCGCATCCATGTGACGGATGCACGCCAGGCGTCGCCGGTGGAGGTGGGCCTGACGCTGCTTTATGAGATCATGGAACGCTATGGAGAGAAGGCGTATTTCCTTCCTGCGGTTCGCGATGGCGGCCGGCAGTTCATCGAGCTCTTATGCGGCTCGGATGTGCTGACGAAGCAGAAGAAGACTCTGACGGTACTTCTGGAGGAATTTGCGGAGGAGAGCCGGGAGTTTGCGAAGAGAAAGAGGGAGTATCAAATATATCAATAGAGCAGGGAAGGCGCATGGGTACGCTCTGCGGGCCGGGAGTGTCATCATTTCCCGCGGCGGTTTGGCTTCCTCTATGACGTTGAGTTCAAAGCCGTTGCTTAGCAGGCCCATCAGTATTTGAGTCAGGGTGTGGTGCTGCTTGGTTACGGGGCAGCCTAAAAAGTGCGTGGTTCGCTCTCCCGGCGTGAAGTAGTTGTCGATGGGCCAGTATTGGGGAGCTCCGGATTCTGTGTAGATCCAGTCCTGCCCTACGCCAGCGGTAAAAATGGGATGTTCGATATTCAAGAGAAAGATTCCGTTGGGCTTCAGTGTCCGGCGTACTTTTTGAAATATCTCTTCCAGGGATTCGATATAGTGCAGAGCCAGGTTGGAAATGACACAATCCCATGTGTTTTTTGGATATTCATAGTTTTCTATTGCACAGACGCGATACCGGATTCTCGTTTCGGTATTGCGTTTTTTTGCTTCTTCGATCATTTTATGACTCAGGTCCAGGCCTAAGATCTGTGCGGCTCCCTGTTCCGCCGCGTATTTTTGGCCGGCCTTATTTTTTTGCTGGTATATAGGCGTCAGAAAAGTTTGTGTCAGTTGGGCAGGCTGACTTCGATTATGGGAGGTGTGTCATGGGGGATCTGACACAGACAGAGTGGGCTGAGGACATGTGATGTGAGATAGAAATAAAGAGAAAATATATGTAATTACATGAAAATAAAAGAATTTAAGAGAAAAATGTAGAGGGGAAAGGGAGATGCATGACAGGGGGAACCAGGCCCACAGAGCGGCAGATACCGGGGGATGAGGGTACTTGTAAAAAGTGCTTGCAAAAAATGGTGTGTCAATTTATGCTGTAAGAAACATAACAAAGATACCTGTTTCGGCCAGCGGCCGGATGGGGGGAAGGAGAAGATAATGAGAGCAATCATGGTTATGTATGATTCGCTGAACCGCCATATGCTGGAGAGCTATGGCTGTGACTGGACGCGCACACCCAATTTTCTGCGGCTGGCAAAGAGGAGTATGCAGTTTGAAAACTGTTATGTGGGCAGTATGCCTTGTATGCCGGCCAGAAGAGAGCTGCACACGGGGCGGCCGAATTTCCTGCACCGGAGCTGGGGACCCATTGAGCCTTTTGATGACTCCATGCCGGAGATCCTGAAACAGGCGGGAGTCTGCACGCATCTGGTCAGCGATCATCAGCATTACTGGGAGGATGGGGGAGGGACTTACCACACCCGCTATTCTTCTTGGGAGTGTATCCGCGGTCAGGAGGGGGATCCCTGGAAGGAGGATCTGTGTGCCGTACCAGAGAAGCGTTCTGTCTTTCGGGGCAGGGAGATGGCCTGGCAGGTGCCGCTCTTTGCCGCGATGAATACGCACGATCAGGTGAACCGAAGGCATCAGAATACGGAGGAAAAGACGGCACAGGCCAGGACCTTTGCCTGCGGGCTGGAGTTCATTGACACGAATCATGAGGCGGATAACTGGTTTTTGCAGATCGAGTGCTTCGATCCCCATGAACCCTTTTTCTGCGATGAGAAGTACAGGAAGCACTTTGACGGCCCCTTGCACGGTGAGGACGCGCTGGGAGCAGACTGGCCGCCCTATATGCCGGTGAACGAGGGCGAGGATGTGGTGCGGACCGTCCGGAATCACTATGCGGCCCTGCTGGAGAAGTGCGACGCTAATCTGGGTAAAGTGCTGGATAAGATGGACGAGTATGGCATGTGGAGGGATACGATGCTGATCGTCTGCACCGACCACGGTTTTCTGCTCAGTGAGCATGGGTGGTGGGGAAAGACGGCTATGCCCTGTTACAATGAGATTGCGCATACGCCGCTGTATGTGTATGATCCCCGGTTTGACTGCGCGGGGAAGCATTCGGAGAGCTTTGTTCAGATGACGGATCTGGCTCCTACGCTTTTGGAATTCTTCGGACAGCCTGTCCCGGAGGACATGACCGGAAAGCCTTTGCGCCCGGTGTTCGAGAAGGGAGAAAAGCTGCATGACTATGTGGTCTTTGGCTTCCATGGGGCGGAGATCATTGTGACGGACGGAAAGTATCTGTACATGAATGCGCCGGAGCATCCGGAGGATCCCTATTATGAGTACACGCTGATGCCGGCTCATATGCGGATGCGCTTTAGCTGTGAGGAACTTAAGGATATGGAGCTGGCGGAGCCTTTCTCTTTTACAAAGGGACTCAGGACACTGAAAATCCGCTGCCTGGGCAGTACGGTGGGAGGCTCGAAAGAGGAAGCGCCCAGCCGTCTCTTCGATATCGAGAAGGATCCGGGACAGCTGAAGGAGATCCATGACCCGGAGGCGGTATGCCGGATGAAGGCGCTGATCGCCGGATATATGGCGAGGACAGATGCCCCGAAGGAACTGTATCACCGCTACGGGATCCGGCCGCTGACAGGGAATGAGATCTGAACAGGCCATATCCGGCAGGCAGCGGGAATATGCCGGAAGAAGATAAAACAGCGATTAAGAAAGAAAAAGAAAAGGAGAATATTTCATGAAACAGTATCTTGCACTTGATTTTGGCGGCACTTTTATCAAATATGCCCTGATGGGGGAGGACGGAAGTTTTATCAGACAGGGGAAGGTGGCTTCCCCGGTGGACAGCATGGAGCATATGTTGGCAGCGATCGAACCGATCGGTGAGGAGTTCGGGGGGCAGTATCAGGGAGTGGCTGTGTCCATGCCGGGGCGGATCGACACGAAAAACGGTATCGCCCATACCGGCGGTTCCTTTACCTTCATCTGTGACGCGCCCATGAGCCGGTATTTTGAGGAGCGCCTCCATGCCCCCGTAACCATTGCCAATGACGGAAAATGTGCGGCCAGCGCAGAAGCCTGGAACGGAGCCCTGTCTGACATAGACAATGGGGCGGTGCTGGTGCTGGGCACCGGCATCGGCGGCGGTATCGTGTTAAATAAAAAGGTCTGGATGGGCAATACCTTCGGGGCAGGAGAATTATCGGTTTACCCTGCCGACCTTAAAAAGCTTTCTCAGGGAATCGGCGGAATCAACAGGGGGAATATGGGCGCCGTATGGACCAATCATACTTCGGCCAGCGGACTGTTAGGCAAGTATGCGGTGCGCAAGGGTCTGCCGGCCCTGGGTCATGGCATCGACGGATTTGCTTTCTTTGAGGCGTATGACGCAGGAGAACAGGAGGCGATAGATGCCTTTGAAGAGTTCGGACAGTATACGGCGGCAGGTATCTATGGCATACAGTCCGTGCTGGATCTGCAACGCTTTGCCATCGGCGGCGGCATCAGCGCCCGGCCGGAGGTGACGCAGAAGATAAGAGAGTGTGTGGACCGGCAGTTTGCGTCGATTCCGTTTACTCCTTTCGGAAAACCGGAAGTGGCGCCCTGCCGCTATGGCAATGATGCCAATCTGATCGGCGCCCTGTCCTTTCACCTAAATCGTGATGACCGGTAGGGACAGCGACAAAAAATCAGAAAAAGGCAGCCGGGGGATTTCGGTCCGCTGGAAGCTGCTGGCACTGGTACTGCTGATTCAGCTTCCGCTGTGCGGCCTGTTTTTGTTCAATGAGCAGGCCGCGGTGGACCAGATTAACAGACAGCTGGCGAAGAGCCAGGCCGATGCTTTGGGCGTGTTTCTGAGCAGCCTGAGGGAGCAGATGGACGACGTATCGGAATTCCTGTTTTTAAAGTGCTGGAATGAGGAGGCATTCCGGGAGGCGGCCCTCATGGTGGGAGAGGAGAGGGAGCGGCAGCTGGAGGCGTATTACACAGATGCTCAGAGTCTGGTGGAATCGGCAAAAAGCATCACGGCAGTGGCCTTTGTGAAGCCGCAGGAGAGGGAAGGAAAGATTCTGATGGCCTCAGAGGACGCCGCCCGGTCCTATGCAGAAGATGTGGAAGCTGCGATATGGACCATCTGTCAGGACGGCGGCCATGTCAATACGGGCTGGGGACTGCATATGGTGGAGAAGCGGCCTTATCTGGCCCGGATGGTCTGCACGGAAGGCCTGTATGCCATGGCAGTGATGGATCTGAGCGCTATCGCCGCTTCGGTGCGAATAGACTATGATCTGACGGCCTCCGTGGTTTTTGGTAAAGGAGACGAGATGCTCACCGGCGCTCTGTGGACCAGAGGATACGATGAGAGCATGAAGTACGGGGAGCGGGAAGACTACTATTTCGTCCAAAACCATGACCGCCGTTATCTGATTACGGAGAGGAGGCTGGCCACTCTGACGGTGATCAGCGCCAGTGATTTTCTCTACAATCCGGAATGGCTGCGCAATATGACATACATGCTGCTGGCGGTTATCCTATTCTCCTTTGGTGCTGCTTTCTGGTATCTGAACCGGGCTTTCTTCCGTCCCCTGGACGGACTGGTGCGGGCGATGCGAAAAATCCGCGGAGGCGATACGGAACTGCGGGTTCCGGGGGGAGAAAACAGGGAGTTTGACCATATCAGCGAGACCTTTAACGAGATGCTTGATGTGCTGAAGGAACTGAAAATCAGCACCTACGAGAGTAAGCTCACGGCGCGCCGTTCTCAGATGGATGCGCTGCGCCTTCAGATCCGCCGCCATTTTTTCCTGAATTGTCTGAAGAATATCTATGCGCTGGCCAGCTCCGGCCAGACGGAGGAGGTCAGGCAGGTGGCGCTTCTGCTGTCCACGAATCTGCGCTATACGCTGGATTTTCACCGGGATTCCATTGATCTGGAGACGGAGCTTAAAATGTGCGGCGATTATCTGGAGCTTCAGAATGTGGGACAGGAGAGGAAGGCAACGCTGACGCTGGCGGTGGAGGGAGGCATGGAGAAGTTTCCGGTTCCGCCGGTGAGTATTCTGACAATACTGGAAAACTGCTGTAAATACGGTACATGTCAGGACAGGGTGCTGCGGGTCAGCATCACGGCCGGAAAGCGGCGGATGGACGGACGGGAATATGTCCATATCGCCATCTGTGATAACGGAAACGGTTTTTCCGACGAGATGATAGACCGGCTGAATAACGGCATGGAGAGCGTCCGCCACGACGGACATGTGGGGCTGGTCAACAGCCTGGTCCGGCTGCGGATGCTCTACGGCGACGGGTGTGAAGCGCTGTTTGGCAACCGCGGCGGCGCCAGAGTGGAATGGATTATACCCATGGGAGACAGGAAAGAAAAGGGCGAAGATGAAGCTATTGATTGTGGATGATCAGCAGGCGACCCTGCGGGGACTTGCCGGCAACATTCCGTGGCAGGATGTGGGATTTGATGAGGTGAATACGGCAGGCAATGCCATGGAGGCGCGCCTTTGCTTTGGCCGGGGCGTACCGGATGTGATGCTGTGCGATATCGAGATGCCTGTGGAGACGGGGATTGATCTGTGCCAGTGGGTACGCCACAAGGGGTATGGAACCAAGATCATATTTCTGACCTGCCATTCGGATTTTCAGTATGCTAAGCAGGCCATCGAGCTGAAGGCCAGCGACTATATCGTTCAGCCGGCGCCTTATGAGGAGATTCGGGCGAAGGTGGAGTCGGTGGTAAAGGGGCTCTGCGCCGAGGCGAAAAACAGGAGATGGCAGGCCATCGGAAAGAACTATGCCACCAGACAGAAGGAGATCGGCAGCAGCCTGTGGAGGGGATTTCTCTTAGGCACGGTCAGCGCAAGGGGCTTTGATTCGCTGCCCAGTCTTCCGGATATCGAGGAGGAGGGGTGGCTGGCTCTTTTGCAGGTGGTACGCTGGACCGCATCGGCCCGCCGGTGGCAGGAGGATCAGCTGGCCCAGGCGCTGCAAAATTTTGCGGAGGACATCTTTGGACCGGTGGCTTCCTGCGTGCTGACAGCCTATATGGAGCGCAACACCTACACGATCCTGGTGCAGGGCGTTCGGGGAGACGAACAGCCGGATATCAGCGGACGTCTCCGGTATCTGTCCGATGCTTACGAGATGTATATGCCATGCAAAATTGCCCTGTATCCTGTGGGCCCCTGTCCGGTGACAGAGATGCCGGGAGAGTGGAAACGGCTTTTGGAGCGGCGGGACCGGAATGTGGCCGGAAAAAAGGGCGTGATCGGAGCGCCTGCGGCCGCAGCGGTCAGGGAAGAAGGCTATCAGCCTCAGGCCATGCGCTGGTTGCAGCTGTTAAAGGAGCAGGGTGCCGCGGTGGTGGAGGAGGACGCCTGTGCCTGCCTGGACAGGCTGTTAGAGGAAGGCCGTCTTACGGCCGGGATGATGGCCAGCTTCTGCATGGATTTTAATCATCTGCTGGCACGGATCTGGGAGCCGGAGGGAGAGCTGGCGGTGTTGCAGCGTTCGGCAGACTGGCAGACCATGTCCCATGAGGCGATGCATTCCGCGGACCGTATGCGGGAGCTGATCCATGAGACCATGGGATGCTGCGGGAAACAGGAAGCGGACAGCGGGGATGAGCAGAATGTGACGAAACAGATCGTGGACTATATCCAGGAAAATATCTGGGGAGAGATCCGCAAGGAGGATATCACGGAGCTGGTGCATCTGAACGGCGACTATGTCACGCGCCTGTTCAAGAAGGAGATGGGGATATCCGTAAAAGGCTATATCATCCGGCAGAAGCTTCTGGAGGCCAGAAAACTTCTGCGCACTACCTCTCTGTCGGTCAGCAGTGTGGCCGTGCAGCTGGGATACGGTAATTTCAGTCATTTTTCCGCGGCTTACAAAAAGGAGTTTGGCATTACTCCGGCGGAGGAGAGGAGCGGGCGGGGACGTCCGCAGGAAGAGAAAACAGAGACAAAATTATGAAAAATACACTCTGAATCCGCATCTTTTTCGGTAAAAACACCATAACTATCCAAAAAACGACTTTTGGCACAGTGCAAAAATGTGCAAAAAGTCGTTTTTTTGATACTTATTATCAAAGAATGTCAAAAAAACGGGAAAAAGAGGTATAAAAAGTGGCAGAGGACAAAGCGCTTCTCATGCTATCCTAATGACAACAAAGGAACCTGACAGACAGGAATTTTCAAACGGGAGGAGGTTACAAAATGGCAGAGAAAGGTGAGATTCTGGTAGAGGTCAGGGATCTGTGCAAAAACTTTGGCGTGACGGTGGCCCTGAATCATGTAAATATGCAGATCAAGCGCGGAGAAATCCGGGGACTGATCGGGGAGAACGGTTCGGGCAAATCCACAGTCACCACGATCATCGCAGGGATCCAGCAGGCCACCAGCGGCGAGATCGCGTACAAGGGAAAGCCCTGGAAGCCGGCCACTTCGCTGGAAGCCATCCGTGCCGGTATCGGTATCATCGTACAGGAGATGGGTACGATTCCCAGTATTACGGTGGCGGAGAATATATTTCTGGGGGATTATGACCGGTTCCGTGTGGGCCCTGTCATCAGCAAGGGAAAAATGATCGCCGAGGCCAATAAAGCGCTTCGGGAGATCGGTATTGACGATATCGACGCCGGCAGGATCACCGGCAGATATAACATGGAGCAGCGCAAGCTGATCGAGATCGCCAGAACCATGGCCCATGATCCGGAGATGTTTGTGGTGGATGAGACGACTACAGCGCTGTCGGAGCGGGGGCGTGAGATTCTCTACAGTCTGATGCGCAAGGCGGCCGACGCCAATAAAGCGGTGGTCTTCATCAGTCACGATCTGGAGGAGATCATGGAGCAGTGCGACACGCTGACGGTGCTGCGGGACGGCGATATCATCGGTTCCCTGGAAAAGGAGCAGTACGATCCGGCGATTATCAAAAACATGATGATCGGCCGTGACGTACAGGGGGATTATTACCGTTCCGATATAGAGGGCTACGGCGAGGAGGTGGTTCTGAGGGCGGAGAATCTGACCACCATGACGGATCTGATGTGTTTTGATATCGAGCTGCATAAGGGAGAGATCCTGGGAATCGGCGGTCTGTCGGAGTGCGGGATGCATACGCTGGGACGGGCTTTATACGGGCTGGAGGATATACTCACCGGCCATGTGACGCTGACAAAGAGCGGTACGCAGGTGAAGAGCCCTGAGGTGGCCTTCCATCACGGTATGGGATACGTCTCCAAGAACAGAGATCAGGAATCCCTGGTCATGAACGGCACCATCGGCGTCAATATACAGAGTACGGGCTATAAGGCCAACAGAGGTCTGGGGATCTTTATCTCCGGTAAGAAGGAAAAGGAGTATGCCAGTCTTCAGGTAGACTCTCTGGCCATCAAGTGCAACAGCATCTTCCAGCCGGTCAGCGCCATGTCCGGAGGCAACAAGCAAAAGGTGGTCTTCGGCAAATGGCTGGCAGCCGACGCCGATATCCTGATTCTGGACTGTCCGACCCGCGGTGTGGATATCGGCGTGAAGGCTTCGATGTACAAGCTGATCAATGAGATGAAGCAGAAGGGCAAATCCATCGTTCTGATCTCCGAGGAACTGCCGGAGCTGTGCGGTATGTCTGACCGGCTGATCATCATGAGAAACGGGGAGATCTCAGGAGAGTTTTACCGTAGCGACGGCTTTGACAATACCGAACTGATCGACTGCATGATCTGATGAGAGGGGGAATAGAGAATGTCTACTTCATCTGCGGCGGCTGTCAACGAACGTGAGCCCAGGCTGACACTGACAGACCGCATTGATATTATCAAAAACAACCGGTTTTTCCCGCTGGTATTTCCGTTGGCCATGCTGCTTTTATTACTGCTGCTTTTTACGGCTCTGACCGGCGGCGAGTTCATGAAGAAAAGCGTGATCATGGGAATCTTTAACCAGAGCTTTATCACCGGTACCATGGCCACAGCGGTGGCGTTCATCTACAGCACGGGAAACATTGACTTCTCTGTGGGCAACGCCATGGGCCTGGCCTGTGTGCTGGGGGCGCTGGCTTACCAGTCCACAGGGAGCATGGCGGTGATGGTCATCGTAACCATGGCAGGCGGAGTGCTCTTAATGATGTTCAACTGCACGCTGTGCGTGACCTTCCGGGTCAAACCGGCCATGGTGGCCATCGTGGCCATGTCTATCTACAGTGCTGTCTGTGTAGTCTTAGTGGGAGCGGCGCCTCTGGGTGTGGATTACGGAATCAGTAAGACGCTGGAGGATGGCTTCCGATATGGCTCTTTCCTGGTCTACTTCGGCCTGTGTCTGCTTCTGTATCATGGAACGGCCATCGGCCGCAAGCTTCGCTTCATCGGCGGCAATGAAAAGTGTGCGGTTCAGACCGGAATCAACGCAGTAAAGACCCAGTACATATCCTTCCTGTTCGCCGGTATCGGCGTAGGACTGGCCGGAGTGTATCAGACGATCCGCACAGCCAATGTGGCCTCTACGGTGGGGACCGGCATGGGGACCGACGTTATGCTGGCCACGGTGTTGGGAGGGATGTCGATTTTCGGCGGAACCAAGTCGAACTGCTATGCCGGACTGATCGGGGCGATCACCGTCACCATACTGAATAAGGGACTTCTGATGGTGGGCGTGTCGTCCACGCTGATACAGGGGATCCGCGGCGTGGTCTTCTTATTGCTGGTGTATTTAAACAGCGAACGCCAGAAGACGCTTCCCAGCCGTCAGCAGTTTTAGAAGAGCTTTATCCGCGGCAGGAGCGGCTGCGGCAACACCATAAAACTATATACAATATTACACAAAGGCAAAAGGAGAAGAATTATGAGAAAGAACAGAAAGTCATGGTTAATACGTTTGACGGCACTCTGCCTCGTCATGGTGCTCTTAGTGGCCGGCGGCTGCGGAGCAGGCGGTGATGAGAGTCAGCCGGACGGCGGTTCATCGGGAGGCTCCGGCAGCAACGAGAAGTTTAAGATCGGCATCGTGGAGGTACAGTTAAATGACGAGAGTACCAACCGTGCCAACTGGTTCAATAACTACCTGGGTCCGAAATATAACTGTGAATTTATGTTTTCCGAGGCCTGCACCGATCTGAACTCGGTAATGACTTTCGTCGAGAATGCGGCGGATGCCGGCTGTGATGCCATCATCAACTACTATGCGGTGGGCGCCAATACCCAGCAGCTGGTGGAGCTGTGTGCGGAGTACGACATGTATTATACGGAGAACGGTGGGCGGAATTCTGCCAATGACGCAGTGTACACCGGAAATTATGAGAATTTCGCCGGGAACTTCATGGCGGATCAGCCGGATACCGGTAAGCTCTTCCACGATTATCTGTCCGAGACGCTGGATACCAGTGTGCCTCACGGGTTTATCGTAGGAACCGGTGCGGCTTATCAGGGCAATGCCCAGCAGACGGAGATCTCTGCCAATATGCTGGGAGCGCTTGAAGAACTCTATGGTCTGAAGTTTGATTCCACCATTGAGGAGCTCTATACGTCCTCCGCCCCGGTGGAAGGGACCAACGATAAAGGAATCGAGGTGTACTGCTATCCTGGCGCTCCTTCTACCAGCGGTTGGTTAGAGGGACTGAACGCTGCGATGCAGACCGGTAAGTATGATTATATTCTGATGTCGGGTAATGTGCTGGGCAATATTATGACCACGGTAGATGAATTGGAATCCGCTATGGGTAAAGATTTCACAGTAATCGGATTCGGCGCTTTCGGAGAAGCCCTGACCAGTGCCATGAACTCGGTGGACCGCTTTGGCAACCAGGCGCTGTCCATGTCCACGGTTAAGTTTACCTCCATCGTCAGCACCATGGGCTTCAGTAAGGTGTACAACTGCCTGACCGGTCACAGGGACGCCTGCCTGGCAGAGAACGGAGAGCCCAGCGTACTGCTTTTCAGAATGAACGCCGTGACAAGTCCGGAGCAGCTGACTGAGATGAGCAGCTGGGATACCGATGGCAAGTGGGTAGCCGATTATGACTTTATTGCCAGCCTGCTGGCGACAGAGGTGGAAGGCCTGACAGACGCGAAGATACAGGAGACGATCTACGCCATGGACTACGATGCCATCAAAGCCCGTCTGGGTAACTAAATAAAAAAGTAAGACCGATTGTTTCGCCGGTGGCGGGAAAGAGGGGAAGAAAGATGAAATCAAATGATACGAAGGATATGGTTTTGCGAGTCGCAAAGGCAGCGGCGGTGCCTCTGGCCGTGTGGGCCATCATGCAGGCAATTGATCTGGCTTTTGCGGGTATGGGGGTAATCAATAATTCGGCAGATATTAAAACACTGTTTCGCAATCTGATTTCATCCCTGGCCTTTGCCCTGGCCATCGGCGCAAACCTAAACTGCGGCCGTATGGACCTGTCTTTGGGAGCGCAGATGTATGCGGGGGTCATCTTCGGAGGCAATATCGCTCTGATGTTTAATCTGGGAGGGATCGGTGTGCTGATCCTTTCCATGGCGGTGGGAGCCCTGTGTGGCCTGGTGATCGGCTTTGTATTCATCAGGCTGCGGATCCTGCCCATGGTACTGGGTCTGGGCATGACCCTGGTGTTTGAGTGCATGTGCTTTGCCATCAATAATCAGCAGGGTATTATCCTGTACGGCAAAAGCGGTGTGGACATTCTCTCGAATATCACGTTCATCGTGATCGTGACCGTGGCCATTGTGATCCTGGCCTACTATATGTTCCAGCTCAGCAGCTACGGTTTTAAATACCGGGCCATTCAGGGCAGTCAGAAGCTGGCGGCCGATGCAGGCATCAATATCTACAGCAACTGTGTGATCTGCTACGTCATTGCGGGTACGCTGGTGGCCTGTGCCGGTGTGTTTACGACGATCTACCAGGGCAACCTGACGCCGGTGCTGGGCATGAGCTCCAACGGTAAGGTATTTACCAACATGTTTCCCATGGTCCTGGGTACCTGGATCGGCGGGCTGTGCCATAACCGCGAGGGAGGCATTCTGATGGGTTCTGTCACGGTGAATATCATCATTCTGGGCCTGACCAAGCTGGGCCTGTCCAACAGTGTGCAGAACGTGGTAATCTATGCCCTTTTCCTGCTGTTTGTGGTGTACAATACCAATCGCAGCAAGATTGATTATCACAGAGCCCGCCGGGCCCGGGTCGCCGAGGCCCGGAAGATGCTGGCGCAGAAGGCGGCGGTGCACTGAGAACAGGACCGGCTCGGGTAAGAAATCTGTCATAAGCGATTAAAAAGCCCTTCCGCCTCTATACTGTCAGGACGGAGGGGCTTTTTGGCAGGATAAGCAGATCTGACACGACCGGGGAATCCCGGAAGGTGTAAAGACAGAAAGTACAAAAGGAGAGACGCGATATGAAAGCAGTCATGGTAATGTACGATTCTCTGCGGCTTGATATGCTGCCCTCATATGGGGGACAGGAGGTGGAGCTGTCGAATTTCAGACGACTGGCAGAGCACACAGCCATATTTGATAACAGCTATGTGTGCAGTATGCCCTGTATGCCGGCCAGGAGAGAGCTGCACACGGGGCGGGCGAATTTTCTGCACCGCAGCTGGGGACCCATAGAGCCCTTCGATGACTCCATGCCGGAGATTTTGAAGCAAAACGGCATCTATACCCGCATTGTGACGGACCATAATCACTATGTGGAGGACGGCGGCGGGACCTACTGCACCCGATACTCCACCTGGGAGTGCAACCGTGGGCAGGAGGGCGATCCCTGGAAGGGCAGCGCCGGCCCTGTGCCGGAAAACCCCCATTCCGGTGCGCTGTCACCAAAGGCTCCCGCGGGTTACCGTGCTCTTTTTAAGCGGATGCACGGTCAGGACATGCTGAACCGCCGGGCCCACAGAAGTGTGGAGGAGTATCCCCAGGCCATGACCTTCGGGCAGGGAGTGGAATTTATCAGGGAGAATGCGCAGTACGATAACTGGTTTCTCCAGATCGAAACCTTTGATCCCCATGAGCCCTTTGATACGCCGGAGGGGTATATCAGCCGTCTCTTTGATCCGGACCGTCTGGGAGAGCTGGACTGGCCGCCCTACGCGCCGGTGACGGAGAGTGAGGAAGAGATCGCCTGTTTCCGCAACCATTATCTGGCGCTTCTGTCTTTTTGTGACGATTGTCTGGGCAGAGTCCTGGATGAATTCGACCGGCTGGATCTGTGGAAGGATACCATGCTGATCGTCAATACGGATCACGGCTATATGCTCAGCGAGCATGGATGGTGGTCCAAGGGCATCATGCCGGATTATCAGGAGATCATGCATACCCCCCTCTTTATCTGGGACCCCCGGTGTAAGATCCGTGGCGAGCATCGCCGTAGCCTGGTGCAGACCATTGATCTGGCGCCCACGCTCTTGGATTACTTCGGAGTGGAGATTCCGAAAGATATGACCGGAAAATCTTTAAAGGATGTAATCCTGGCAGATACACCGGTGCGGGAATACGCCGTCTTTGGCTTTCATGCCGGATCCGTCAATATCACCGACGGGCGATATAAGCTGATGTTAACGGCAGTAAAGGATGCGCCCCAGCAGTATGAGTACACACTGATGCCCACCCACATGAGGATGCGCTTTGACGTGGAGGAGATGAGAAAGGCGGAGTTCGTGGAAGGCTTTGGGTTTACTAAGGGATGTGGCGTCCTGCGGATTCCCTGCGCCACGAAAAAGGTGGCCGGAATGCCGGAAGGCGGAGCTCTTCTGTTCGATCTGGAGCGGGATCCCCATGAGACAAGGCCCTTACAGGATGAGGCTGTGACCGCCAGGCTGAAGAAAGCGCTGGGGGCGCTTCTGAAGGAGAATGAAGCGCCGGAAGAAGTGTATGGGCTGTATGGGGTGGAGGGTTTGGACATTTAAGGTACGCCCGGCGCCTTGTATCTGCCTGCTCCGGACGCGCTCTCGCTCCGTTACAAACGCAGCGGCACTAGGTTCGCACTTCGCTGCCGCTCGCGCTCACCAAGGGCCGGCGTTTGTAAAGGGTCCGGAGCAGGCAGATACAAGGCGCCGGGCTGTGACTTGCATGTTCTCACTGCGGTTGGCTCCGCTGCTTATGTTTAATGTGCGGATTGTGTTTAAGCGTGTTTTGGTGCGGCTTGAATTTGTATTGGGATAAAGTTTGGAAAGGAGTAAAATTATGTTAAGACGACCTCACATTATCATATTTAATCCGGATGAGATGCGGATGGATACCATGGGGCACATGGGAAATCCGGCGGCCTCTACGCCGTTTCTGGATCGTTTTGCGAAGGAGGAGGCCGTGTCTTTTCGCCATGCGGCCTGCCAGAATCCGGTCTGCGTGCCCAGCCGGTGCAGCTTTTTTACGGGTCTGTATCCCCATGTGCACGGACACCGGACCATGGCGCATCTGCTGCGGCCCGGCGAAAGTTCTCTCTTTTCGGAGCTGAAAAGGGCCGACTATTATGTGTGGATGAACAGCCGCAATGACCTGTATGCCGCCCAGTACCCCGGCTGGGTGGAAGAGAATGCGGACGAGATCTTCTACGGAGGCGACGCAAAGCCGGCGCCGGGACCGGAAAATCCCGGAATCCGGGGAACCGTGGGTGATAAAAATTTCTATTCCCATTTCGAGGGAAGGCTTATGACGGATGAGGAGGGGCGCAATTATTCCCGGGACGACGAGGCAGTGGATGCGGCGATCCACCGGCTCTTACATCCGGTGGATGAGAGACCCATGTGTGTGTTTGTGGGGCTGATGTGGCCCCATACGCCGTACGCCGCGGAGGAGCCCTATTATTCCTCCATTGACCGGTCGAAGCTGCCGCCTCGGGTCCGGCCGGAGGAGTGCTGCGGCAAGCCTCTGATGGAGGAGCGGCTGCGAAAGCTTCAGCATATGGAGGGATATACGGAAGAGGACTGGGATGAGCTGCGGGCGGCGTATCTTGCCATGTGCAGCAAGGTGGACGTGCAGTTTGAGCGTCTGTGCAGCGCTCTGAAGGAGGCCGGGATCTATGACGACTGCGCGATCTTTTTCCTCAGTGACCACGGGGATTTCGCCGGTGATTACGGTCTGCCGGAGAAGGCGCAGAACTGCTTCGAGGACTGTCTGGTCAATGTGCCGTTCTTAATCAAACCTCCCGCAGGGGAGGCGGTGGACCCCGGGATTTCGGAGAGCCTGGTGGAGCTGGTGGATTTCTATGCCACGGCCATGGACTATGCCGGAGTCACACCGGATCACACCCATTTTGGCAGGAGCCTGCGCCCTGTCATAGCGAACAGGGGCCTGTCTCTGCGCCGCTATGTCTTCTGCGAGGGAGGACGGATGCCGGGTGAGACCCACTGTGACGAGAGCCATATCAATGGGCCCCAGGGGTCCCCGAAGAGCTTCGTGTACTGGCCCCGGCAGACGGCGCAGCGGGAGGATCTGACCCATGGGAAGGGGACCATGATCCGGGATCTGCGGTATAAGTACATCAGCCGCCCTGACAGCGGGGACGATGAGTTCTATGATCTTGAAACAGATCCGCAGGAGAGATATAATGTCATTGACGATCCCCGTTATGAGGCGCAGATTGCGCGGATGCGGCGGGAACAGCTCAGATGGTATCAGGCCACCTGCGATGTGGTGCCTCTTGATTTCGACCAGCGCTTCAACGAGGAGATGCTGTGGAGTATGATGAAGCATAATGCGCAGAATGAACGGGAGGCTGTCCTGATACGGGAGCGGATTCATGCCGGGGATAAGATGCCCCATGTGATGGAGGCATTGAGGAAATTCCGGGAGAACGGCAGCGCCTGACGGGGAGCGGCGCGCAGAGAAGAGAGCGGCGGTCAGATGCGAGAGGAGGAACAGAAAGTGTCATTGATTCATCTGAACTTTCAGAGTAAGTACCTGGCAGGCAATACCGATGTGAATATCATCCTGCCGGATTTGCCCCGGACGATGGAGCCGGGGGAGTTTTACGGTTCGGGCAGGAAATATAAGGTGCTGTGGCTTTTACACGGGACCTTTGGAGATTATACGGACTGGGTGCGCAAGAGCAATGTGGAACTCTATGCCTGCGAAAAAGAGCTGGCGGTGGTGATGCCTTCGGGGCAGAATACGGATTACGTAAACTGGGATGGCTTTGGTCTGGGATACCGGATGTACGACTATCTGACAGAGGAGCTGATGCCTCTGGTGTACGGCTGGCTGCCGGTCAGCGACAGAAGGGAGGACAACTTCATCGCCGGTCTGTCCATGGGGGGACGGGGCGCCTGTATGTATGCGTTCGCCCATCCGGAGAAGTTTGCGGCAGCCTACATGATGTCCTGGTGTCCTCAGGATATGCGGATCCAGAAGACGGATACCACCTGGGGAGCCCGCAACAGGAACCGTCTGGACAACGCCGGAGGGCTGGAGGGCTATCTGGACTCACCGCAGAATACCTGGGATCTGACAGAGAGGCTGGCCGGGAGGAAAGATCTTCCCAAACTGTATTTTACCTGTGGGAAGACAGACCCTCTGATGTATGATAATTTCCGGAAGTTCTATGTCCATGCCCGGGAGGCCGGGTTTGAGGCGGAATTCAAGGAGATCGACGGATATTCTCACGAGTGGCGCTTCTGGGAGCTGTGTATTCAGGATGCTCTGGAGAAGTTTGTTCCGTCCCCGGAAAAAAAAGGAAATGCGTTTTAAGACGGGCCTTCTATCCTGGCAAAGCTTGAATTTTGCATATTATCATGTTATGATGTCAACGGGAAAGTGTCATTTTCCCACAATATCTAATGGTAAATAAGATAAAAAGAAAGAGAGGATAACGCGATGAAAACATTCCCGAAGGATTTTCTTTGGGGAGGCGCCACAGCGGCCAATCAGTATGAGGGAGCATGGGATGTGGACGGCAAAGGGCCGTCTGTCTCCGATATGTGCACCAATGGTTCCCATACGACGCCTAAGAGGCTGACTCCTGCCTTTGAGGAGGGGACGCTGTATCCCAGCAGGGAAGCCACAGACTTTTACCATCATTATAAGGAAGACATTGCTCTGGCAGCAGAGATGGGATTCAAGGTATTCCGCATGTCCATCAACTGGACCCGGATTTTCCCCACCGGTACGGAACTGACGCCCAACGAGGCAGGACTGGCTTTCTATGACAAGGTGTTTGATGAATTAAATAAGTACGGAATCGAGCCTCTGGTCACCATATCCCACTATGAGATTCCTTACGGACTGGTGGAAAAATATAACGGCTGGTACGGGCGGGAATGTATCGACTGTTATGTGCGCTACTGCGAGGCGATCTTTGAGCGGTACCAGAATAAGGTGAAGTACTGGCTGACCTTCAATGAGATCAATGCCGGCACCATGCCCATGGGAGCGGTCCTGTCTTTAGGCTGTGTGAAGGGGTATAACGGGCCGGTGAATAAGGTGCCCGATGAGAAACAGATCCGTTTCCAGGGCCTGCATCATCAGTTTGTGGCCAGTGCCAGAGTCATTAAGCTGGCCCATGAGAAGTATCCTCAGTTTAAGATGGGGAATATGTGCATCTTTGCCACCAAGTATCCGAATACCTGCAATCCCGACGACGTGCTCAAATGTCAGAAGGAGATGCGTACCATGAACTGGTTTACCTCCGACGTTCATGTGCGAGGCTATTATCCGTCCTATATGGACCGCTTCTTTGAGGAAAACGGAATTACCATAAAGAAGGAGCCGGGAGACGATGAGATCCTTCTGGAGGGTAAGGTGGACTTCTACACCTTCAGCTATTATATGAGCGCCTGTGAATCGACAGATCCGAAAGTGCTGGAAGAGGCCGGCGGCAATCTGGTGGGCGGCGTGAAGAATCCGTACTTGAAAGCCAGCGACTGGGGATGGCAGATCGACCCCAAGGGACTGCGCTACAGTCTCAATGAGATTTATGACCGGTATCAGATTCCTCTGATGGTGGTGGAAAATGGCCTGGGAGCCTATGACAAGCTGGAGGAGGATGGCAGCATCCATGACGGATACCGCATTGATTACCTGCGTGAGCACATCATCCAGATGGAGGAGGCGATCAAAGACGGCGTGGATCTGATCGGCTATACGCCCTGGGGCTGGATCGACGTGGTCAGCGCCTCCACCGGAGAGATGGCCAAGCGCTATGGGTTTGTATACGTAAATAAATATGATGACGGAAGCGGCGATCTGGGCAGACGGAAAAAGGATTCCTTCTATTGGTATAAGAAGGTAATTGCTTCCAATGGAAAAGACGTGGAATAACAAGAGAAAACTGATATAAGAAGAATCATTTAAAAGGGCTGTGGCGGCGAAGCGACAGCCCTTTGTATGGGAAGCGCTATATAATATAGAAGAAACTCAGTTTATGTAGCGGTTCATTTCCCTCCAGTATCTTGTCAGGAGGAAGATACCTGTGAGAAAAAGGATGGCTCCGGCGCCGCAGAATACCCGTATGGTGGTAAAGGCCCGGGGCTCGATCATCATGAGCGGGCCCATGTCGGAGATCTCCTGTGAAGAGAGACCATATGTGTTCTTCAGCTCACGGCGAAACATGCTGGCCAGGTCGTCTTCCATCTGAGAGATGCGCCCGTCGATCACCAGCGTGGCTGAGGGCATGGCTCCGCCGGAGAGGTAGCCATAGGTCTGATCTGCCAGCTTTTTTGCTTCGGAAGAAGAGGAAGACCCCACGGACACCCCCAGATAACCGTCATCGGCCGGCAGAACGAAATAGTAGCGGGAATTCTTTTTTGGTGTGACGGAATTGTTGGACCGGTTTTCTGTCCATGTCTGCTCCACGGCAAAGGAGTCCAGTAAAAAGGGCACCTGCCCCTGTACATGATCTCCCGCGGACCCGCCTGTGGCCATCACGTCTTCAAAGCTTTTGGGGGGCTTAAAGGAGATAATGGTGTCAGGCAGAGAGAGGTATAGGAGTGCAGTTCCGGCCAGGAATAGTACGAGCCCTGGCTTACTGATTTTGTACCACAGATCACGCATGATGAATTCCTCCTTTACTCTGGCCGAAAGGTCTCGGTCTCATAGCTGCCTCCGCTGCGGGTGAAATTGCTCAGGGTATCGTCCAGGCTGAGCCATCCGTTGGAGCCGGCTGTGAGGCGGTCACTGATGAGCCCCATGTTGTGCAGGGCATAGGTGCTGGCCGTCTCCATGTCGATGCCAAAGCTGGCGTGGAGGACATTGTCCGCTACACTGGCAAAGGCGCAGACTCCGTCGAGCGCCGCATAGGTATCCACAAACAGCTGAGCGGTGGCGTCCAGATCGTCGGAGGTGTATCCGGCGGCGGCTCCGTCAACGATCTCGCTGTGCAGCATGGCGATGATTTCGTCTCCCTGGGCCAGAAGCTGCCATGTGACTCCTGTGGGGAAGGTGCAGGTGGTGATGCTGGCCTTCAGATAAGGCTTCAGGCCGCCGCAGAGCATGGCAAAAAAGCGGCGGTTGGTATTGGTATCCATGACCATATTGCCGTCGCGGCATCCCACGTGCAGTTCAAAGATCTCCTCCTGTATGACTGCTTCTCCCTGGGCTGCCTTAAGAAGCCAGTCCGGCATATCGTGAAAGGCGGAGCCTCCATCCCGGGCCTGTTCGGAGAGAGCCTGGGTCATGGCATTGTAGATCTCTGTGTCCAGACTGGCCGCGGACAGGGTGACGCTTACGGTTCCCCAGGCCTCCTTGCCCTCCACAGCCTCTGCGGTATAGGTGACAGATCCGGCGACTTTTTCGTGGATGGCACGGTAAGCAGGGGCCAGGTCGCCGCCGGTCTCCTCAGCCATACCGCTGAATAGCAGATGCAGAGGGTTGTCATCGCTGATATAGGGTTTCAGCCCTTCATAGTCGCCCTGCTTAAAGGCTTCGATCAGAGCGACGACGACTTCCTCATCGGAGAGCTCCACGGGACGTTCAGGCAGCTGACAGCCGCCAAGTGTCAGAAACAGGATGACGGCAATAAGAGACAGAAGAATTCGTTTCATGGTATATTCCCCTTTTGTTTCGTTATGGTTTTTGTCTTCATTTTAATGCTTTCCGTGGAAAATAGCAATAGGAGGAGAAAAAAGAATTTGTATAGGAGCGTTGAAAAATAACATTAAGAAAAGACAGAATGTAAGAAAATTACATATCCGAAAGGGTATAGACAGATCGTATGTGCAAAGCCGGGAATCCGAAAAGGATTCCGGTTCAGGAAGGTTTGCATGAAACCCGATCTCGTGCTATACTGATACTGTATATTACGCAGTCAAATCAGAAAGAGCAGAGGGAAACAGATTATGTTAGAACTTGGAAAACGTCAGGAACTTATCATACACCGCATGACGGAAATCGGAGCCTATGTGGGCGAGGAAGGAAGCCCGGAGAACGCCGTGCTTCTGCCCCGCAGGCAGCTGCCGGAAGGGGCGGCTGTGGGAGATGTGGTAGAGGTGCTTTTATACAAGGATTCGGAGGGAAGGATGATTACAACGGTCCGCGAATCCAAAATAGTCATCGGCCAGCTGGCCTTTTTGGATGTGGTGCAGGTCACAGGCATCGGGGCGTTTTTAGACTGGGGACTGGAGCGGGATCTGTTTCTTCCTTTTAAAGAGCAGACGAGGAAGGTACAGGAGGGCGACAGCTGCCTAGTCACAATGTACGTGGATAAGAGCGGCCGCCTATGCGCCAGTATGCGTATTTATGATCATCTGAGCGCGGATTCTCCTTACCGCAAGGGAGATATGGTGAATGGCATGGTCTATGAAGTCAAGAACCTCGGAGCATTTGTGGCTGTGGATGACCGGTATTTTGGCCTGATTCCGTCCTCTGAGGTGTATGAGATCTATGCGCCCGGCGACCGGATTACGGCACAGGTCATCCGGAGAAGGACAGATGGAAAGCTGGATCTGCGCGTCCGCAAGAAGGCATATAAGCAGATGGGCGATGATGCGGAAGAAATCTGGAAACGTCTGGAGGAAGCCGGAGGCTTTCTTCCGTGTAATGACAAATCGGAACCGGAGTATCTCCGGGAGAAATTCGGTATCAGTAAGTCCGCATTTAAGCGGGCGACAGGTCGCCTTCTGAAAGAGGGAAGAATCCGGATTACAGATGAGGGGATAGAAAAAATATGATGGATTATGAAAGCGGGCATAATAACAGAGAACCGGCAGTGAACCGCCTCTTTGCAGCAGTGATTGCGACCTATCTTCTGGTGATGGGACTGCTCATGCTGTTTCCCGTGCTGGGAATATCGGTGCGCCTGCCGGTGGTGCTGGGGCTGATTTCCGGAGAGCTGACGCTGCTGGTTCCGACGGTGGTCTATGTGCTGGCGACACGGACGAAGCTTAGCAGTGTGTCGGAAAAATGGCGTCTGCCGGTGGCTGTGATTCCGCTTCTGATCGTAATGGCATATTGTATCCTGCCGTTTATCTCACTGGTGAACCTGGCCAGTATGCTCATCGGAGGAGAGAACGCCGCCGCAGGTCTGGCTGTTCCCATGCAGAAGCTGCCGCTGTGGGTGTCCCTGCTCTGTGTTTCGGTTCTGCCAGGCGTACTGGAAGAGTTTATTTTCCGGGGACTGATCTACAGCCGGTATCGCGAAAGAAGGGCATGGGGAGCCGTCTTCACCAGCGCTCTTTTGTTTGGACTGATGCATATGAATCTGAATCAGCTGTGCTATGCCTTTGTCATGGGAGTCTTTTTCTGTCTGCTGTATGAGGGAACCGGTTCCCTGCTGGCCTCTGTGCTGGTCCATGCGGTATACAATGGAAATTCCGTGATTATGATGTATCTGACGGATCTGGATGCCCTGCTTGAGGCGGCGGGGAGCGAATCGGCGGATTCTCTGCAGCAGATGCTGGGAAGCGGCACGGCAGAAGCCTCTGTTTTGATGCTGGGTCTGGCAGTAATCGCCCTGCTGGGTCTGGCGGCGGCCGGCGGACTGTACGTGGCTATCGTGAAGCTGTGCGGCAGGCAGAAGCAGGTGCTGTTGCTCTTTGGCAGACATGCCATGAAAAAAAGGCGTGCGTTGGAAAGCGGAAATATGACGTCAGGTAAGCTTTGGGGTCCCTTTCTGTGGGTCGGAGTTACTTTGGCTGTGCTCGCGATTTTTTGTGACTTCCTGTTTTGGTAGGCGGTGAGCTGCATCGAGGTACTGGTCTACGAATTGGGAAATGACGATGAGTTCATCCAGGGAACAGCCGCTTATCTTATTCATAAGAGAAGTAAGAAGCGACTCATAGGAACAGGTTTCGCGGACGTTCTGCGAGGCGGCGGGCTGAATTCCGTGAAACAGGTAATCATAAGTTACATTGAACAGGGAACAGAGCTGATCGGCCAGGCTCAGGGACAAAGGTTTTCGTCCCCGCTCCACCTCCCCCAGATAATTGACGGAGATGCCCAGGGCATCGGCCAGCTTTTCCTGGGTCATGTGGGCGGCCTGCCGGACCTTTCGTATCCGGGCGCCGGTAGAGCATCTGCTTGCGCTTGTGTAATTCATCGTATTTCCTCCCTAGTACTCAAATATGCAGTGTGGGCTGCTTTCTTATCAGTTTAATGGTAAACGTTTTTGACGAAAAAGTTTACCATCTAAAAGTGAGGGTCTTGACAAAAACCCTTCCTTTTAGTAAGGGTTTGAAAAAATAAGGGTTATCTGGCGGATGTATAGGACTTTTTGCACGGACATCTGTCCTGTTTATGTCATTCAGGAGAAAAGGAAATGAAACGATTCAGAATCATAGGAGATAACTGGTTTACGATGCTGCTTGGCACGGCGATTATGGCGGTGGCGATCAAGATGGTGTTTGATCCGGCCAATCTGGTCACGGGAGGCGTGTCCGGTGTGGGGATCATCGTGAAGGAGCTGGCGGATGTGCCGCTGTGGGTGACGAATACCATGTTAAATATTCCGCTGTTTGCGGCGGCTTTTTTTGTAAAAGGCTGGAAATTCATCCGGCGGACCATGGTGTCTACGGTGGGACTATCCTTTTTTCTCTTTATTCTGCCGGAGATCAATCTGCAGATGGACGATATTTTTCTATCTGCTCTCTTTGGCGGCGTGGTCAGCGGAGTGGGGACGGGACTGGTATTTATGGCTCGCTCCACCACAGGCGGCACCGATCTGATGGCGGCGGTGCTGCAGCACTATATGCGGCATTTATCCGTAGCGCAGATTATGCAGGTGCTGGACGGCGCCGTGGTTCTGGCCGGCGCCTGGATTTTCGGGCTGCAGTATGCGCTGTATGCGATCATTGCCGTTTTTGTGGTGGCAAAGATGACGGACGGTATTCTGGAGGGCATGAAGTTTTCCAAGCTCGCCTATATCATATCGGAAAAGCCGGATGAGATTTCGGCCGCCATCATGGAAGGACTGGAGAGGGGTATCACAGGCCTGGACGGCCGGGGAATGTATTCCGGAAACCCCAAAAATGTTCTGATTTGCGTGGTGTCCAAAAAAGAAATTGTACAGGTAAAGGACATTGTGTCCAAAATAGACCGTCAATCTTTTGTTATTGTGACGGATGCCAGAGAGGTGCTGGGAGAGGGATTTATCGAATACTGACAGGAATATTTCCGAAAAAATTCCAGAATTTGTTGCAAAATGTGTAAATTATTTTTAAGCATCAAAAAAATGGCCAAAGGTTTCGCTCACTTTTTGTTAAAAAAGAGAATGGTATTTCCTGACGGAAAGTTGTATCTTATAGTGGTGAGGCAGGGATGGGGAGCAACATGCTATCCGCTGCCCGGCATAAATCAACGGCAAAAATCAGGAGGAATGATATGGCCAGTTTATCCTTGCAGCATATTCACAAAGTATATCCCAACGGGTTTGAGGCAGTCAAAGATTTTAATCTGGAGATCGAGGACAAGGAGTTTATTATTTTTGTAGGTCCTTCCGGCTGTGGTAAGTCTACCACCCTGCGCATGGTGGCAGGACTGGAGGAGATTTCTTCGGGAGATCTGATGATCGACGGAAAAAGAGTCAACGACGTGGAACCTAAGGACCGGGATATCGCCATGGTTTTCCAGAACTATGCCCTCTATCCTCATATGACCGTATATGATAATATGGCTTTTGGACTGAAGCTGCGCAAGGTGCCTCGTCAGGAGATTGATAAGATGATCCATGAGGCGGCCCGCATCCTGGATATCGAGGCGCTCTTAGACCGTAAGCCCAAGCAGCTTTCCGGCGGCCAGAGACAGCGTGTGGCTATGGGGCGTGCCATCGTGCGTAACCCGAAGGTGTTCCTGATGGATGAGCCGCTGTCCAATCTGGATGCGAAGCTGCGTGTACAGATGCGCACCGAGATTGCCAAGCTTCATGAGAGGCTGGGGGCCACCATTATCTATGTAACCCATGACCAGACGGAAGCCATGACGCTGGGTACGCGCATCGTGGTCATGAAGGACGGCATCGTCCAGCAGATCGACACTCCTCAGAATCTGTATAATAAGCCCAACAATATGTTTGTGGCCGGCTTTATCGGCTCACCTCAGATGAACATGATCGGCGCTGCCGTGGCGAAGAACGGCTCCGATATCACAGTCACCTTCGGCAGCCATACGGTGGTTTTGCCAGCAGCCAAAGCGAAGGTTCTGGAGGACAGCGGTTATGTGGGTAAGGAAGTCACGATCGGTATTCGTCCGGACGATGTGACCGTAAATCCCGAGAAGGAGGCGGCCGGCAATGTGATCGAAGCGGCTGTGGGCGTCTATGAGCTTCTGGGCTCCGAGGCTAATCTGTACTTTGACATTGACAGTACGACCTTTACCTCCAAAGTACCGGCCTACGTCACGGCCAAGCCCGGCGATGTAAAGCGTTTTGTGTTCGATCTGGACAAACTCCATATCTTTGACAGCGAAACGCAGCAGGCAATCTGCCACTGAGCGCTCCCTTCGTTTAAAGGAGCGGTGACAGGAGGCGGGTGGAAATCCTGTAAAAATTAGAATAGCAGCCCGGTTTGCGAGGAGATCCTGTATGTCAGGTTCCCTCGCGGACCGGGTTTTTGTTTCTCTTCCATCTTTTTCCGTATTCTTACTGAAACGGTATTTCCACGAAAGTTTCACAAAAATCCCCTATTTTCCTCTTCCCTTTTTTCCCCATATGCATTAAAATAGAATCCAAAGAAGTATGTGACAGCTGTATAAACAGGGGCATAGCGGGCAAAACACCGAAATGTGTACAGCTATGCCCTGGAGATATAAGCAAAACAGATAAGGCGCCTTTGGGGCGTGCGGCTGTGTTTAATACATGGCACGGTAAGGAAAGGAGAAGGGATATGATTTCCAATCAGATTTTGCAGAGTACCATTGACGGGCTGAAGGCGATTACACGGACAGATTTCTGCGTATATGACACAGAAGGGATTACGCTGGCCGGAACGAGCCCGAATATGAACGGTTATGGGGAGGATGTGATTTCTTTCGTGGGTTCTCCGGCGGAGAGCCAGGTGGTGGGAGGCTGTCAGTTTTTTAAGATTATGGATGACAGCCAGTTAGAATATGTTCTCCTGGCCCGGGGAGCCGGCGACGACACTTTCATGATAGGAAAGATGGTGGTTTTCCAGATACAGAATCTGCTGGTGGCTTATAAGGAGCGCTTTGACAAGGAGAATTTTGTCAAGAATTTGTTGCTGGACAATCTGCTTTTAGTGGATATCTATAACCGGGCCAAGAAGCTGCATATTGATACCGGCGTGCGCCGGGTGGTCTTCGTCATCGAGACGGTGCAGGAGAATGATACGGCATCCATGGAGATCGTGAAGAGCCTGTTTATCGGAAAGGGAAAGGACTTTATCACGGCGGTGGACGAGCGCAATATCATACTGGTCAAGGAACTGCGGGATAATGAGGACTATGGGGACATGGACCGTATCGCCAGGACGATTCTGGACATGTTAAACACGGAGGCCATGTCCAAGGTGCATATTGCCTACGGCACCATCGTCAATGAGATCCGTGACGTGTCCCGTTCCTATAAGGATGCGAAGATGGCCCTGGATGTGGGCAAGATCTTCTACAGCGACCAGCATGTGGTGGCTTACAGCAATCTGGGCATCGGCCGCCTGATCTATCAGCTGCCGGTTCATCTGTGCCGCATGTTTATCCGGGAGATATTCAATGGGAGATCGCCGGATGAATTCGACGAAGAGACGCTGACCACCATCAATAAATTCTTTGATAATAATCTGAATGTGTCGGAGACGTCGAGACAGCTGTATATTCACAGGAATACGCTGGTATACCGTCTGGATAAGCTCCAAAAGAGTACCGGGCTGGATCTGCGCATTTTCGAGGATGCGATTACCTTTAAGATTGCCCTGATGGTGGTGAAGTACATGAATTATATCGAGAAAATGGACCGCTGAGGAATACGATGATTATATTTGATAACATAAGCAAAACCTATAGCCGGAATGTGAAGGCTATACGGAATCTGAATCTTCATATAGATAAGGGCGAGTTTGTTTTCGTCATGGGAGACAGCGGATCAGGCAAATCGACGCTGATCCGTCTTCTCTTAAAAGAGATAGAACCCACATCGGGCACCATCACCGTGGACGGAGAGAACATCACGGCCATGAAGCGGCGCAGGGTGCCCCGTTATCGCCGTAAGCTGGGAGTGGTGTTTCAGGATTTCCGGCTCCTGAAGGATCGCAGCGTATATGAAAACGTGGCGTTTGCCCAGCGTGTGGTGGCGACTTCCAGCCGGCAGATTCGTCAGGATGTGCCGAAGATTCTGACGAGAGTGGGACTTTCGGCCAAATACAAGGCATACCCCAATGAGCTGTCCGGAGGGGAGCAGCAGAGGGTGGCCATTGCCAGAGCGCTGGTGAACCGGCCGGACATTCTTCTGTGCGACGAGCCTACCGGTAATCTGGATGCTCACAATGCCTGGGAGGTCATGGGTCTTCTGGAAGAGATTAACAAAGGGGGGACCACGGTGGTGGTGGTGACGCACAGCCAGGAGATCGTAGACCGGATGGGCAGAAGGGTGATCGTCATGGATCACGGCGATATGATCGACGACAGGCAAGAAGGCGGGGACGAAGGATGAGACTGAACACGATTTTTTACTGTATCGGACAGGGACTAAAGAATATCCGCCGCCATTTTTTATTTACCCTGGCTTCCATCGGGACGATCACGGCCTGCGTCTTTCTGTTTTCCGTGTTTTTCTGTGTGGTGGAAAACCTGCGCTATACGGTTCAGGGTGTGGAGAAGACGGTGGGTATTACGGTATTCTTCGATAAAGAGATGAGCGAGGAGGAGGTCCTGGCCCACGGGCAGGAAATCGCAGCCAATGAGATGGTACGGGAGATGAAGTACGTCTCGGCGGAGGAGGCCTGGGAGGAATTCTCGAAGTATTATCTCAGAGGCGCGGAGGATATGGCCGGGGGTTTTGTGGAGGATAACCCGCTGGCGAATATGCCCAGCTTCGAGATTTTTCTGAAGGATATCGAGACGCAGGATGCGTTTGTTCAGTGGCTGAATGAGCTGCCGGGCGTGCGCCGGGTCAATGCTTCCAGTATCACGGCCAACGGACTGGTGGATATGAACAATGCCATCGGCTATGTGTCGATCGGATTGATAGGGGTTCTTCTGTGCGTCTCGGTCTTTTTGATTAACAATACGATTTCCATGGCTATCTCCGCCCGGCGAGACGAGATCATGATAATGCGGCTGGTGGGGGCTGCCAAAGGCTTTATCCGCGCTCCGTTTCTGGTGGAGGGGCTGTTTATCGGACTGTTGGGGGCGGCGCTTCCGCTGGGACTGGTGGCGCTTCTGTATGACAGGGCGATTCTTTATCTGCAGGGAAAGCTTTCGATTCTGGCCAGGATCCTTTCTTTCCTTGCCATGCAGGATGTAATGAGGACGCTGATTCCCGTGGCCAGCGTGCTGGGAGTGGGAATTGGCCTGTTTGGCAGCGTGGCGGCTGTTCGTAAGCATTTGAAAGTGTGATGAGATATGAATAAGAGAAAAATGGCAGGGATTTTCAGCGTGGCACTGGCGGTCTGCGTATTTATGACAGGAAGCCTGACGGCGGGAGCCGCCGGGGGTACGTCTCTGTTCATTACTCAGGATAAAAAGGAAAATGAAGGGTCGGATAAAGATCTGTCGGCTGCCAGAAATGAGATCAACGATATAAAGGCGGAGAGAAGATCGGCGGAGGAGCGTCTGCAAAATCTGAAAAACGATAAATCCAATCTGGAGGCATACATACAGGAGCTGGATGAGAATCTGACACAGATCCAGGGGATCATAAGGCGTCTGGAAGCGGCGATGGAAACCACACAGGCGGAGATCGTCCGTACACAGGCGGAGCTGGAGACAGCTAAAGAGACGGAGCGTAGTCAATATGAAGCCATGAGACTGCGGATTCAGTATATGTATGAGACCGGTGACATCCAATATCTGGAAATTCTTCTGGAATCCAGAAGTCTGGCGGATTTTTTAAACCGGGCAGAATATATATCCGGTATGGTGGAGTATGACCGGAACATGCTGACAGCCTATCAGGAGACATGTCAGAAGATCGAGGAATCGGAAGCTTTGCTGGAGCAGGAGTATGCCGATCTGGAGGATCTGAAGGCGATCAATGAGGAGAGCCAGGCGGATCTGGAGCTTTTGATGGGCGAGAAAAATGTGGAACTGAATAACTATACGGTTCAGATCAACGAGGCGACCGAAGAGATCAACAGCTATACGAAGGCCATGGAGGAGCAGGAGCGGCTGATCCAGCAGATCGAGGAGCAGATACGGCGCCAGGAGGAGGAAGCCCGGCGCAAGAAGGAAGAAGAGCGCCGTAAAAAAGAAGAAGAGGAGCGCCGGCAGAAAGAGGAGGAGGAACGCCGAAAGAAAGAGGAAGAGAGCCGCCGGCAGGAAGAGGAGAGCCGTAAGCAGGAAGAAAGCAGCGGCGAGAGTGAAGGCAGTGAAACAGGCGGCAGCAATGAAGGCGGAGAAACCAGCGGCGAGACGGGAGAGACCACCGGCAGCAGCGAGGGAGGAGAGACCGGCACCACCGGCAGCAATGAGGGCGGCGGGGAAGGAGACAGTAACGAGCCCGCGGGAGGAGACGAGGAGACTCCTCAGGTTCCGGAGTTTCAGTGGCCGATTCCTGACAGCAGCCGTATTACATCCCGCTTCGGCCCCAGAAAGCCTCCCCTGCCAGGCGTGTCAGATTTCCACAAAGGAGTGGATGTGGGCGCGCGCACAGGCACGAAGATCTATGCGGCGGCATCCGGTACGGTGGTGATTTCCCAGTACAATTATTCTGCCGGAAACTATATCATGATTAATCATGGGAACGGCGTCTATACGGTGTATATGCATTGTTCGGAATTGCTGGTATCGGTGGGCGATGAAGTGAAGCAGGGAGATAATATCGGCCTGGTAGGCAGTACCGGCTATTCGACGGCGCCTCATCTGCATTTCGGCGTCCGAATCGACGGAGAATATCAGGATCCGCTGAAATATGTATCCCCTTAAAGGGTGGCCGACAGGCAGGAGAGAGTGTGTGATGGCAGATTACAATTATAATTTAAACGGATATCGAAATCAAAACGACGGCCCTTACTATGAAAAGCCCCGAAGCGGGTTTGGACGGGGCGTTTTGGTGGGTGTGCTCTGCACCTTGCTGGTGGTCTTTCTGGCCGGAGCGGCCTTTATCGGTGTTCAGGGTGTGCGGGAGTATCTGGCAACCCAGGAGAAAGAGGAGCCTCCTAAGACCGGCGGCAGGACCATGGGAGGCAAGGACAGCGACCAGACACAGGAAGATGAGCGAATCCGCAAAATTGCGGAGAAGATAGCGGAGCTGCAGGACTACATTGACAGAGATTACCTTTTTGAGTATGACGAGCAGGCTATTCTGGATAATATCTGTATGGGGATGATGTACGGTCTGGGAGATCCCTACAGCTATTATTATAATGAAGAAGAATATGCGTCTCTTCAGGAGAGCTATACCGGCGAATATTATGGAATCGGCGTCCTGGTATCGGAGGATCCGGACACCGGAGATGTGAAAATTCTGCGGGTGTTTGAAGGTCCGGCCAGAGAAGCGGGGATCAGGAAAGGCGATATTCTGTACCGGGTGGAAGATCTGATGGTGAAGGAGGAAGATCTCAACACCGTCATCGCCCGGATCAAAGGAGACGAGGGAACTACGGTCAATGTGGAGATATACCGTGAGGAGACCGATGAGTATATCAGCGTGGATGTGGAACGGCGTCAGGTAGTGACGGAGGACGTGGAATATGAAATGCTGTCCGGCGGGATCGGATATATTCTGCTGGATCAGTTCGAGGGGCAGGCGGCGGATCAGCTGAAGGCAGCCATCGACGATCTGGAGAGCCAGGGGATGAGAGGTCTGGTTCTGGATCTGCGGGATAATCCCGGCGGCGATCTGGATGTGATGCTGGATATCGCCGATATCTTCCTGCCCAGAGGCGTGGTGCTGACCATGAAGGATGTGAATGGCCGGTCCGTGCCGTACTATTCAAAGGAGCAGCAGTATACGAAACCGTTGGTGGTGCTGGTAAACGGCGATTCGGCCAGCGCTTCCGAGGCTCTATCCGGGGCGATCAAGGACTATGAGACCGGCGTTCTGGTGGGGACGCAGACCTTCGGGAAAGGGATCGTCCAGAGTATCTACACGCTGAAGGGCGGCAAGACTGCCATCAAGCTGACCACTGCCCATTATTTTACCCCTGGCGGCACCTGCATCCATGGCACGGGCATCACACCGGATGTCATCGTGGAGAAGGAGGAGGGAGAAACGGATAATCAGCTGACGAGAGCAGTGGAGGTGCTGGAGGAGATGATGACGCAGTAAAGCGGAGCAGAGATGTGTAAAAGACTCCTCCAACGGACGAAGCGAGTAGAAAAGAAGACTAAGACGCAGAGAAAGGGTGAGCCTGTCTCTGCGTTTTTTGGATATATTGTTTCTGTTCATCCGTGGCAGGCTGTGCTATACTTGTGTCGGATCATATCAATGAGTTATTGGAGGAGGCAGACAGATGAAATTATTGATTCAGCAAAGAGTTTTTTCGTGGACCGATTCTTACGATATTTACGATGAGCAGGGGCAGGTGCGCTACTATGTGAAAGCAAAATTTTTTTCTCTGGGACATGAGCTCCACATATATGATTCGGAGCATCATGAAATTGGCGTGATAAAAGAGCTGGTTCCCGCTCTGGTTCCCGTTTTTGAAATCTGGGTGCAGGGGGTTGCCCTGGGGAGAATTAAGAAGCAGTGGACGTTCTTTCGGCCGAAATACGAAATAGATTTTAACGGATGGCATGTAGAGGGAGATTTCATGGGCTGGGACTATGATGTGTACGATGACAGCCGCGGGATTCTTCATATTTCCAAAGAACTTCTTCACTGGGGCGATACCTATGTCATCGACATTGCGGATCCGCAGGACGAGCTGATGGGGCTGATGCTGGTGATCGCCATCGACGCGGCAAACTGCGGAGAATAGCGGGAACCTTTCGACCAATAAAAATAGAACAATAGTTCGATTTTACATCTATACAAATCACGCGGTTTGTGGTAAGATAAAGAGGCTCTTACAGAGCCATGCTGCCTGTTGGAACAGAAGCCATTTCAGAACATCCGAAAATGAGGTGATATTTCGTGCAAAGAGATCAAACAGCAGAACATTTGCAATCCCCGGTCCGTGAAGGCGGGACTGAGAGGGAGCCGCTTTTCCGGCTGCACAGTGAGTACCGGCCCACCGGAGACCAGCCTCGGGCGATAGCTGAGCTGGTGGAGGGATTTCGGGAAGGGAATCAGTTTCAGACTCTGTTGGGAGTGACAGGGTCAGGTAAGACGTTCACGATGGCGAATGTCATTCAGGAATTACAGAAGCCGGCGCTGGTCATCGCCCATAATAAGACGCTGGCGGCTCAGCTCTACGGGGAGTTCAAGGAGTTTTTTCCGGAAAATGCGGTGGAGTATTTTGTCTCCTACTACGATTACTATCAGCCGGAGGCCTATGTGCCTTCCACGGACACCTATATAGAGAAGGACTCGTCCATCAATGACGAGATCGACAAGCTGCGCCATTCGGCCACGGCGGCACTGGCGGAGAGGAGCGATGTGATCATTATCTCTTCTGTATCCTGCATCTATGGCCTGGGCAGCCCTATCGACTATAAGAAAATGGTGCTCTCCCTGCGGCCCGGTATGGAGAAGGACAGAGACGACGTGATTCGCCGTCTCATCGACATACAGTATACGCGCAACGATATGGATTTCAAGAGAGGGACTTTCCGCGTGCGGGGCGATGTGGTGGAGATCGCACCGGCGGATTCGGCGGAGAACGCCTACCGGGTGGAATTTTTTGGCGATGAGGTGGACCGGATTTCTGAGATCGACATCCTGACCGGGGAGATCCGGCGGCTTTTGGAGCATATGGTGGTATTTCCGGCTTCCCACTATGTGGTGCCGAAGGAGCAGCTTCTCAGAGCTGCCGACGCCATCGAGGCGGAGCTGAAGGAGCAGGTCGCCTACTTTAAGAGCGAGGACAAGCTGCTGGAGGCGCAGAGGATTTCCGAGAGGACGCATTTCGATGTGGAGATGATGCGGGAGACCGGATTTTGCTCCGGTATTGAGAACTATTCGCGCCATCTGACCGGACTTCCGGCCGGGTGTCCGCCGCATACGCTTTTAGACTATTTTCCGGATGAATTTCTTCTGATCGTCGACGAATCTCATATCACGGTTCCGCAGGTGCGGGGGATGTTCGCCGGCGACCGTTCGAGGAAGAATACACTGGTGGATTATGGATTTCGTCTGCCGTCGGCACTGGATAACCGTCCTTTGAATTTCGAGGAGTTTGAAGGGAAGCTGGATCAGGTGCTCTTTGTCTCGGCGACGCCTTCGGTCTACGAGAGGGAGCATGAGCTGCTGCGGACAGAGCAGATTATCCGGCCCACCGGCCTGCTGGATCCGAAGATCGATGTGCGGCCGGTGGAGGGACAGATCGATGATCTGATCAGCGAGGTGCGAAGGGAAACCGACGCGAAGCGAAAAGTCCTGATCACCACGCTGACCAAGCGCATGGCGGAGGATCTGACGGACTATATGCGGGAGGCGGGAATCCGGGTGCGATATCTTCACTCCGATATAGATACGCTGGAGCGGTCGGAGATCATTCGGGATATGCGGCTGGATGTGTTTGATGTGCTGGTGGGGATTAATCTGCTGAGGGAAGGACTGGACATTCCGGAGATCGGCCTGGTGGCTATTCTGGATGCGGATAAGGAAGGCTTTCTCCGCTCGGAGACTTCGCTGATTCAGACCATCGGCCGCGCTGCCAGAAATGCGGACGGACATGTCATCATGTATGCTGATATCATCACGGATTCCATGAGAGTGGCCATTGATGAGACGAACCGCCGCCGCCAGATCCAGCAGGCTTATAATGAGGCCCACGGGATCACGCCAGTGACGATCCGCAAGGCGGTGAGGGATCTGATCAGCATCGGGCGGGTGGCCAATGATACGAAGGTAAAATTGGATAAAGATCCGGAGTCGATGAATGAAAAAGAGCTGTTGGCGCAGATTAAGACAGTACAAAAGAAGATGCAGGCAGCAGCGGCGGAGCTGAACTTCGAGCTGGCGGCTCAGATGCGCGACCAGATGATGGAGCTGAAGAAGGTATTGCAGAAGCTGTACGACGAACAGTAGATCACGATACGTAAAAAACGGACAGAGATGGAGAGAGAAATGAGCGAGTCAAAATATATCAGAATCCGGGGGGCCAATGAACATAATCTGAAGAACATTTCTGTGGATATTCCCAGGGAAAAGCTGGTGGTGCTCACGGGCTTAAGCGGTTCCGGCAAATCGTCGCTGGCGTTTGATACGATTTATGCGGAGGGGCAGAGACGGTACATGGAGTCTCTGTCCTCCTATGCCAGACAGTTTTTGGGTCAGATGGAGAAGCCGGATGTGGAGAGTATCGAAGGACTGTCTCCGGCGATTTCCATCGATCAGAAATCCACGAATCGGAATCCCCGCTCCACGGTGGGAACCGTGACGGAGATCTATGACTACCTGAGACTTCTGTACGCCCGGATCGGAATTCCCCATTGTCCCAAATGCGGCAGGGAGATCAAAAAGCAGACAGTGGACCAGATGGTGGATCAGCTGATGGCGCTGCCGGAGAAGACCCGGATTCAGCTTTTGGCCCCGGTGGTGAGAGGGCGTAAGGGCGAGCATCAGAAGATCTTTGAGCAGGCCCGCCGCAGCGGTTATGTCCGCGTCCGGGTGGACGGCAATCTGTATGAGCTGTCCGACGAGATCAAGCTGGAAAAGAATATTAAACACAATATCGAGGTGGTGGTGGACCGCCTGGCAATCAAGGAAGGGATCCAGCGGCGGCTGGCGGATTCCATCGAAAATGTCATGACGCTGGCTGACGGACTGATGGTCGTGGATGCGGGGGAGGACGAGCCCCTGCGCTTTAGTCAGAGTTTCTCCTGTCCGGACTGCGGTATCAGTATCGAGGAGATTGAGCCCAGAAGCTTTTCTTTCAATAATCCTTTTGGCGCCTGTCCGGAATGCTTTGGCCTGGGCTATAAGATGGAGTTTGACTGGGAGCTGATGATTCCCGATGCCTCGCTGTCCATCAGTCAGGGGGCCATCGCGGTGACCGGCTGGCAGTCCTGCCATGATCCGGGCAGCTTTACCAATGCCACTTTGCAGGCTTTGATGCAGGAGTATGGCTTTGACCTGAACACGCCCTTTGCAGAGTATCCGGAGCGGATCCGGAAGGTGCTGCTTTACGGAACCGAGGGAAAAAAGGTAAAGGTGCATTATAAGGGACAGAGAGGCGAGGGCGTCTATGATGTGGAGTTCGAGGGGCTGATCGCCAATGTGCAGCGGCGTTACCGGGAGACCTACTCGGAGTCCATGAAGGCGGAGTACGAGACATTCATGCGTATCACCCCCTGCAATGTCTGTCATGGACAGAGACTGAAGCAGTCTTCTCTGGCAGTCACGGTCTGCGATAAAAATATATATGAGATGACTTCCATGTCAGTGGGCGTGTTCCGGGAGACGCTGGAGAAGATGGAGTTCACCGAGAGACAGCTGCAGATCGGCGGGCAGATCCTGAAGGAGGTACGGGCGCGAGTCGGGTTTCTGAACGATGTGGGACTGGGCTATCTGTCTCTGTCCCGGGCCACGGCCACCCTGTCCGGAGGCGAGGCTCAGAGAATCCGTCTGGCGACACAGATCGGATCTGGTCTGGTGGGAGTGGCTTACATTCTGGATGAGCCCAGCATCGGTCTGCACCAGAGGGACAATGACAAGCTTCTGAATACGCTGACCCATCTGCGGAATCTGGGCAATACGGTGATCGTGGTGGAGCATGACGAGGACACGATGCGGGCCGCGGATTATATCGTGGATATCGGCCCCGGAGCCGGTGAGCACGGCGGTTACGTGGTATCGGCCGGTACGGCGCAGGATATCATGGCGGATCCGAATTCCATAACAGGGGCGTATCTGAGCGGCCGGCTGAAGATACCGGTGCCGGATGTGCGCCGTAAGCCTACGGGATGGCTCACGGTGAAGGGAGCGGCGGAGAATAATCTGAAGCATATTGACGTAAAATTTCCTCTGGGAATCATGACCTGTGTGACCGGGGTGTCCGGCTCCGGCAAGAGCTCCCTGGTCAATGAGATTCTCTATAAGACGCTGGCGAGGAATCTGAACCGGGCCAGGGTGATACCTGGTAAGCATGACCGTATCAAAGGCATGGAGCAGCTGGATAAGGTGATTGCCATCGATCAGTCTCCTATCGGGCGGACGCCGCGGTCCAACCCGGCCACTTATACCGGTGTGTTTGATCTGATCCGTGACCTGTTTGCCTCCACGGCGGATGCCAAGGCCAAGGGATACGGAAAGGGCCGGTTCAGCTTTAATGTAAAAGGAGGCCGGTGCGAAGCCTGCAGTGGCGACGGCATTCTGAAAATAGAGATGCATTTTCTGCCGGACGTGTATGTGCCCTGCGAGGTCTGCGGCGGCAAGCGGTATAACCGGGAGACGCTGGATGTAAAGTATAAGGGAAAGAGCATATACGATGTGCTCAACATGACGGTGGAGGAGGCTCTGACCTTCTTCGAGAATGTGCCTTCTATCCGCAGAAAGATCGAGACGCTCCATGATGTGGGGCTGTCCTATATCCGTCTGGGACAGCCATCCACAGAGCTCTCCGGCGGTGAAGCACAGCGGATCAAGCTGGCCACGGAGCTGTCCAGGCGCAGCACTGGTAAGACCATCTATATTCTGGATGAGCCTACCACCGGCCTGCATTTCGCGGATGTGCATAAGCTGGTGGAGATTCTGAGGCGCTTTTCCGAGGCGGGCAATACGGTGGTTGTCATCGAGCATAATCTGGATGTGATTAAGACAGCGGACTATATCATTGATATCGGACCGGAAGGCGGCGACGGCGGAGGGACTATCGTGGCGGAGGGACTGCCGGAGGAGGTGGCGAAGAATCCGTCCTCCTATACCGGGAAATATATAGCCCAGTATCTGAAGTGAAACGGAAGTTTGCGTTGACATTTATTCTGTCGTTCCCTATAATGAGAGTAGTGAAGGCGTGCAGGGCAGAGAATCCTTTACAGCCGGAATATTATAAAAAAATGGAGGTAGCAGCATGGATTTTTTTGATAACTTAAGGGATAAACTGGCTACGACCGGAAAAGAGGTATCAGATAAGGCGAAAGAGACAGCGGCTCTTGCGAAACTGAAGACGCAGATTACTATAGAGGAGAGCAAGCTCAAAGGGCTGTACGCAGATCTGGGCCGGGCTTACTATGAGAATCCCGAAGATGAAAATATCGAGGCTTTTAAGGATTCCATCGGAGCTGTGAAGGAATTGATCGCCGGTTATGAGGCGGAGCTGGCTGAGCGCAAGGGCCTTAAGACCTGTAGTAACTGCGGCGCTACCATGGCCAGGGAAGTGCTGTTTTGCAGCAAGTGCGGTGCAAAGAATGAGATTCCTGAGGAGCCTGAGACGGAAGCTTCCGAGGAAGCCTGCGCCGGTGAATCGGTAAAGAAGGTGTGTCCGGTCTGCGAGGCCGAGGTCAGCGAGGATATGGCATTCTGCGAGGTGTGCGGAACGAAGCTGGACGATTAAGCGTAGAAAGCAGGATAGAGACAGAAGCAATCAGGCTGCCCCGTTTGAGGCAGCCTGTCGCAGATTTTGACAGACAAAGGCAGGGAGGATTTTTTGTGAAGCAAGAGATGGTCATCGTATTGGATTTTGGCGGGCAGTACAATCAGCTGATCGCCAGGAGGGTGCGGGAGTGCGGCGTGTACTGTGAGGTGCGGCCCTACACCATGGGCTTGGAGGAGATTCGCGCTCTGGCCCCGAAGGGGATCATATTTACCGGCGGGCCAAACAGCGTCTATGAAGCGTCTTCGCCCCATTGCGAGAAGGAGATTTTTGACCTGGGAATACCGGTCCTGGGAATCTGCTATGGTTCTCAGCTGATGGCGTATACGCTGGGCGGACATGTGGAGACGGCGCCGGTCAGCGAGTACGGCCACACGGAGGTTCATGTGGATAACAAAGATGTGCTCTTTGATGGGGTAGCGGCTGATACGGTCTGCTGGATGAGCCATACCGACTATATCGCCCAGGCGCCGGAGGGATTCCGGGTCACGGCCTCGACGACGGTATGCCCGGTGGCGGCCATGTCCTGTGCGGACAGGAAGCTCTATGCAACCCAGTTCCATCCGGAGGTCATGCATACGGAGGCGGGTCAGACGATGCTGCACAATTTTGTCCGTAAGGTCTGCGGCTGTGCGGGGGACTGGAGGATGGATTCTTTTGTGGAGACCTCGGTCCGGGCATTACAGGAGAAGATCGGCGCCGGAAAAGTGCTCTGTGCCTTGTCCGGCGGTGTGGATTCTTCCGTGGCGGCAGTCCTCCTGTCAAAGGCTGTGGGCAGGCAGCTGACATGCGTGTTCGTGGATCACGGGCTTTTGCGCAAGGATGAGGGCGATGAAGTGGAGTCGGTCTTTGGCCCCGGCGGCCCCTATGAGCTGAACTTCATCCGGGTGAACGCACAGGAGCGCTTTTATGAGCGGCTTCAAGGCGTGACGGAGCCGGAGGCAAAGCGTAAGATCATCGGCGAGGAGTTCATCCGCGTATTTGAGGAGGAGGCGCGCCGGATTGGAGCTGTGGATTTCCTGGTGCAGGGCACGATCTATCCCGATGTGATCGAATCGGGGCTGGGCCAGTCAGCAGTCATCAAGTCGCATCACAATGTGGGCGGACTGCCGGATGTGGTGGAGTTTAAGGAGATTGTCGAGCCGCTGCGAATGTTGTTCAAAGATGAGGTGCGAAAGGCCGGACTGGAGCTGGGGATCCCGGAAAAGCTGGTGTACCGGCAGCCGTTTCCGGGGCCTGGCCTGGGGATCCGCATCATCGGCGAGGTGACAAAGGAGAAGGTGAGGATCGTCCAGGAAGCGGATGCCATCTATCGGGAGGAGATCGCAGCGTCCGGTCTCGATAAGGGACTGGGCCAGTATTTCGCAGCTCTGACGAATATGCGCTCGGTGGGGGTCATGGGAGATTTTCGTACCTATGATTATGCCGTGGTACTGCGGGCCGTGAATACGCCGGACTTTATGACGGCCGAGGCGGCGGAGCTGCCGTGGAAGGTGCTGGCGAAGGTGTCGAATCGGATCGTCAATGAGGTGAAGGGGGTTAACCGGGTGTTGTATGACTGTACGGGAAAGCCGCCGGGGACGATTGAGTTCGAGTAACGGATAAAATCCCGGAAATGCTGATAAAATGGGCATTTCCGGGATTGCTTTTTGCCTGTTGGCTCTAAAATGGCTCTAATTATTTGATGAATACTGGATTTCGGGCGGGTATCGTGATACCTGCAAACAAATTTAAAGAACTAATTGCCATTCATATATCTTCGTGTTACAATACATCTACGGAAAGTACCCATG
>JAAVZR010000023.1 GCA_022791755.1 Lachnospiraceae bacterium | reverse complement strand
TCCTTCTTCCTCATGGAGACGGACAATCTTCTTTTTAAATTCGGGAGTGTAATTTTGTGACATAATGAGTACCTCTTTCCTTGTAATTTTGATTATATCTCATTAGCCACTCCCGTTACAACTTTATTATAGCACTTCACGCTTCGCTCTGGCCAAAGGAGCTGTGACCTATGGCCTGGAACTAATGACAGCCCTCTTAAAAATCATACAAGGACTAATCGTCTCCGTTATGAATACCGCCGGTCTCAGTTCCCCGCAACAAGCCATGCTGCCAACCGAAATCATAACTGCCATAGAAGAGTGCAGCTTTTTAAAAAGTATCCCCCTGTGGGCCGTAACGCTGATCGGCGGCCTGTTTATCACTGTGTTGTCCTTTATACTAATCCTGTCTGTGTACGGCCGCTTTTTCAAACTGTACCTCTATACCGCCCTGGCCCCGGTTCCTCTGTCCACCTTTGCCGGTTCCCCCAGCCAAAATGTAGGCCGAAGCTTCCTGAAAAGCTACTGCGCCGTATGCCTGGAAGGAGCCGTGATCGTGCTGGCCTGTATCATCTTTTCCCTGTTCGCAGCGTCCCCGCCCGCCGTAGACCCCGGAGCCGCCGCCGTAACCATGGTATGGAGCTATATTGGAGAATTGGTCTTTAACATGCTCGTCCTTGTCGGTACGGTCAAAATGGCCGACCGCATGGTGCGGGAAATGATGGGTTTATAGAGGAGGAAAGGTTATGTATGATTTTGAGACAGAATACCGCAGGATATTTGAAACCCCGCTGGAAGAAATAAAAGAAGATATTTTTTTTCGGGCAGATAATTTTCAGAATGAAAAGTGGTATAGAGATTTGCAGATATATATGAGAGTTGGTGCTTGTAAGCCAGATCGAGAATGTGTAAATGATCTGCGAAAAGCCTTAAAGGTTTTAGGCTATCTTACAGAGACAAAAGAACATGACGGACAGCTCTATCTTATTCCATTTGGATGGATACAGGAACGGCCTGTTGCCCGTCGGTATGAGGAAAGAGAGCGATAAGGAGGAAATGATTGGAAGTCAAAATCAACAAAGAAATCCGCAACTATACGGAAAGCATGTTTTTCGGACTGTCCCTACGGCAGTTCCTTTTTTCTATTCTGGCGTGCAGCGTGGCCGCCGGATTGTTTTTCCTGCTTCGCGGGCGTTTCGGCACGGAAACACTGAGCTGGCTGTGTATCCTGGGAGCCGCCCCCTTTGCCGCACTAGGTTTTGTCCGCTATAACGGCATGACAGCAGAACAATTCTTCTGGGCATGGTTCAAATCCGAATTCCTAATTCCCAGGCACCTTTTGTTCCGCCCGGACAACTTATACTACGAAACAATGAAACCAGTCATAGAAAGCCGCAGAAAAGGAGACTGCCTGTGATTAAAACGCTGAAAACCCTGTTTCAACAAGACAAAGAACGATTTGCCATCCCCAGATCGGTACAAGCCGCCATCCCCATACAGGCCATATGGGCAGACGGCATTTTCCAGGTCGGAAAAAACAAATACGCCCAGACCTTCCGCTTTGCAGATATTAACTACGCCGTAGCCAGCCAGGAAGATAAAGAAACCATGTTCCTCGCCTACAGTGAACTGCTCAATTCCCTGGATAGCGGAGCGACCACAAAAATCACCATCAACAATCGTCGCCTAAACCAGTCAGACTTTGAACAGTCCATCCTTCTGCCTATGGCAGACGACACACTGAATGCCTACCGGACAGAATACAACCAAATGTTGTCGGATAAAGCAGCCGGAGCCAACGCCATTGTACAAGAAAAATATCTAACGATATCCATCTACAAAAAAAACATCGAAGAAGCACGAAACTACTTCGCCCGCATAGGCGCAGAACTGTCCGTTCACCTTGCCCGCATAGGCTCCCAATGCACAGAACTGAATGCAGAAGAAAAACTACGCATTTTCCATGACTTTTACCGCACCGGCGAAGAAACCGCCTTTCACTTTGACCTCTCCCAAACTATGAAAAAAGGCCACAGCTTCAAAGATTTCATCTGCCCCGACACCTTTGAGTTTGCAAGAGATTTCTTCCGCATGGGCGACCGCTACGGACGAGTGATTTTCCTGCGCGAATACGCCGCCTATATCAAAGACAGCATGATCGCAGAACTGTGCGAATGTAACCGAAACATGCTACTCTCCATCGACGTAATTCCCGTCCCCACCGATGAAGCCGTGCGTGAAGTCGAAAACCGCCTCTTAGGCGTAGAAACCAACATTACCAACTGGCAGCGCAAACAAAACCAAAACAACAACTTCTCCGCCGTCATTCCCTATGACCTGGAGCAGCAACGCAAAGAAAGCAAAGAATTCCTGGACGATTTGACAACTCGCGACCAACGAATGATGTTCTCCGTCTTAACGTTGGCGCATACCGCCGACACCAAAAAACAGTTGGACAGCGACACCGAAGCGCTCTTAGCCACAGCCAGGAAACATCTCTGCCAGTTTGGTGTGCTCAGATACCAGCAAATGGACGGTCTGAACACCGCCCTGCCCTTAGGAGTAAGAAAGATCAACGCTCTGCGAACCTTGACCACCGAAAGCCTGGCTATATTCATGCCCTTTCGGGTACAGGAAGTTCGCCAGGAAAAAGGCGTGTACTACGGCCAAAACGTCATCTCCAAAAACATGATAATCGCCAACCGGCGCCAGCTCCTGAACGGAAATTCCTTCATCCTGGGCGTATCCGGTTCCGGCAAGTCCTTCACGGCCAAAGAAGAAATGACCAATATCATTCTTGCAGACCCCAACGCCGACGTAATCATCATAGACCCCGAACGAGAATACTCCCCCCTGGTAAAAGCCATGCAAGGCGAAGTGATTCACATTTCGGCAACCAGTAAGAATCACATCAATGCCATGGACTTAAACTCCGAATACGGCGACGGTGCCAACCCCGTAATCCTGAAATCCGAGTTTATCCTCTCTCTGTGTGAACAGTTGATCGGAAACGGCAGCCTGGGCGCAAAACAAAAATCCATCATTGACCGCTGCACCGCCAACGTTTACCGTTACTATCAGCAAGGGAACTACCAGGGAACGCCGCCCACCCTGCAAGACTTCCGCGAACAACTGCAAAAACAAAATGAGCCGGAAGCCCAGGAAATAGCCCTGGCTATCGAGCTTTTCACCGATGGTTCTCTGAACACCTTCGCCCGGCATACCAACGTAGACACCCATAGCCGCCTGATTTGCTATGACATTCTTGACTTAGGCAAACAGTTACAGCCGATCGGAATGCTGGTCGTGTTGGACAGTATCTTAAACCGCATTACACAAAACCGCGTCCGAGGCCGCAATACCTTCATTTTTATTGACGAAATATATCTGCTGTTTCAGCATGAATACAGCGCAAATTTCCTGTTTACGCTTTGGAAACGAGTACGCAAATACGGCGCGTACTGCACCGGTATTACACAGAACGTAGACGACCTTTTGCAGAGCCATACGGCGCGTACAATGCTGGCAAACAGTGAGTTTCTTATCATGCTCAATCAAGCCTCTACCGACCGGATTGAACTGGCACGGCTTTTAAACATCTCCGATTTGCAGATGAGTTATATCACCGACGTAGGAGCAGGACAAGGGCTTTTAAAAGTAGGCAGCACCCTGGTGCCCTTTATCAACCAATTCCCCCGCAACACAGAGCTTTACCGCCTGATGACGACCCGATTCGGAGAAGATAAAACGCCAAAAGAGCATATCCATCAGCAGCGTTAGGACAGCCCCGACAAAAGAAAGGAAAACCATGAAAAAATATCAAAAATATATCTGTCTGTTTGCCGCCGTCTGCCTGTTAGGAACGGCGGCCCTTTGCGGCCGCTACCTTTACAGCCATTACGCCAGACAGAACGACGAAGCAAACGCCTTTGAAGAAATAGCAGGTCAAGTACGCCAGATACAGAAGGCAGCAGCAGAGGAAGAAGAAAGCAGCACAGCCCCCCAAACACCACCAGCCGGAGACACAGCCCCGGCCATTCTGCCAGAATACGCAAACTTGCTGTCGCAAAACCCCCATTTAGTCGGCTGGATTCAGATTGAAGGAACAACCATAAACTATCCTGTCGTACAAACCCCGCAAGAGCCAGACTATTATCTGAAGCGCAGCTTCGACGGCGAATACAGCAAGATGGGCACTCCCTATTTGCAAGCAGACTGCGACGTTGCCAGAAGTGACAACCTGCTGATCTATGGCCACCATATCAAAGGCGGAAAAATGTTCGGGGCCTTAATGGATTACACAGACAGAGATTTTTACGAAGAACACAAAATCATCTGTTTCGATACCCTCATGCAGCGTGGCCAATATGAAATCCTTGCCGTTTTCAAGATCACAGCCTATCGAGAAGAAAGCTTCCGTTATTACGATTTTGTCAACGCTAAAGACGAAGAAAGCTTTCGTGCCTATGTGGAAACTTGTAAAGAGCTGTCTCTGTACGATACCGGCATAACGGCTGAGTACGGAGACCGGCTGATCACCCTCTCCACCTGCGAATATTCGGTGAAAGATGGCCGCCTAGTAGTAGTGGCAAAGGAGATTGAGCCGGGAAACCAACCATGACAGAAAAGAGGGAGCATGGCAGAGATCAAAATCAAAAAAACAAGAAAAAGAACCATTAAAACGCTGAACAGAGCTGCCGTGGCCTCACAGCGCTTAAAGACTGTCTGCCAAAGTGCTAAAAAACAAGCCGAACGAATGGCAGAAAAGAATAGCGACGCTGAAGAAAGTTCAGCCGGCGCATATGCCGCCGATCAGATATTAGAAAACAGTAAAATGGTTGCTCAAAAAAGCATTCGTGAGTGGAACCGAAAAGGAAAATACGCCGCGCAGACCACGCAAAAAAACATCTCAAAAGCAGCGGATGCAATTTCCAGTTTCCGAAAAAACAGAGAAATAAAGGCCATCCGGCGCAACCAGGCAAACCATCCTACGATTCAAAGAATGGCACACGAGCCGCAAAGCCCAGGCAGCGCCGCCATCCGCCAGAAACAGCACAAAACCATGCCGCAACCAACAGTGGCAAAGCAACTGGCCCATTCTGAAAGAAGGAGCGTGAAAACCGCCCAAGCCACATCCAAGACCGTAATAAAGACCACCAAACAGCTTTCACAAATACCACAGGAAGCCGCTTATGTCTCATCCCAGACAGCAAGGCAAACAGCCCAGATCGCACAAACCAGCGCAAAAAAGGCAATAACCGGCATAAAAAAAGCCGTTCACGCCGCCATTTCATCCGTCCGGTCAACTCTAGCCGCCACAAACGCACTTCTAACGGCGGTCATGGCCGGAGGCTGGATAGCTGTCACCGTCCTTGTTCTTGTCAGCCTGATCGGCCTGTTTGCCAGTTCCGCATTCGGCATTTTCTTCTCAGAAGAAACAGCCACCAGCAACATGACCATACAAAGTGCCATCCAGGAAATCAATACGGAGTGCGACTGCCGCCTGGAAGCAATCATAAACAGCACACCCCATGATGTTTTAGAGTTGTCAGGAAGCCGCGCAGACTGGAAAGAAATACTTGCGGTTTACTCTGTCAAAACCGCCGCCGACCCAGGCCGCCCGCAGGAAGTCGCCACAATGGATACCAACAAAAAAGAACTACTGTCCCGTGTTTTTTGGGAAATGACCGAAATCTTTTTCTGGACAGAAGAAAAAACACAAACGCAGACAACCGAAAAAGACGACGGCCATAGAAACACGATACAGACAGAAGAAACCATCACAGAAACCTATTTGTATATTGCAATCAACCATAAAAGCGCAGACGATATGGCAACACAATACAGCTTTGACAGCCAACAACGGCAGCTACTATCCGAATTGCTTAACGAAGAATACGATCTTTTGTGGACACAACTGCTTTACGGCATTGCCACGAGCAACGGCACAATCGTAGCCGTTGCCCTTTCCCAAGAAGGAAATATAGGTGGTCAGCCCTACTGGTCATGGTACGGCTATGCCGGACGGGTAGAATGGTGCGCCTGTTTCGTATCCTGGTGCGCGAACGAATGCGGCTATATCGAAAGCGGCGTTATTCCCAAATTCTCCGGTTGTGATATAGGAGTACGATGGTTCCAGGAAAAAGATCAGTGGCAGGAGAGCAGCTATGAACCAATGGCAGGCCAGATCATTTTCTTTGACTGGGACGGAGACGGGAGCAGCGATCATGTGGGAATCGTAGAAAAATATGAGAATGGCGTTGTCCATACCATAGAAGGCAATTCCGGCGACGCTTGCCGCAGACAGATGTATACCGTGGGAAGCAACGTGATCTACGGCTATGGGATTCCCGCCTATTGATTAAAAAGGCAAAAGAAAAACAGAGAAGCGAGGCTCTCTGTTTCTTCTTTTGCGTACATAGATCATATCATTAAAATAGTAAAACAAGGGGCGTTTATAATGCCGGTTTTTTAAAGTACCATTTGTTAATACTGTTTTTCAGAATTAGATAAATTTTGAGAATCCTGTAATTTTAAATATTCAAGCCCCAAACGAATCAAAGCTACGGTTGCTTGTGCGCGTGTTTGATAGCGACGACCAAAACGAAAATCTTCAATCTGTTCCAAAAGCTCCTGTTCAACCGTAATAGAATAACGCGGTTTACTTGTAGCCATGACAATCACCTCCCAATTTATTATACATGAGTGTGACAAAGATGTAAAGAAAATAAAATTTTTGACGTAAACAAGTTCATGAAAGGGAATAATGGCACACTTGACAGAGAATCACCGATTCTATATAATCAAAGTGAATCACCGATTCTTCAGAAAGAGAGATTCTACCAAAGGAGGAAAACAAGAAATGGAAAACAGATCAAAACAAATTGTCTTTTCCTTATCGCAAAAGGAAAAAGAAAAAATCGAGCAGGTACAAAAAGGAAGATACCCCGATATGTCAGAGAAAGAGGTAGTAAAAGAGCTGGTAAAGCTAGGGTTAAGGTTTTTGGAAGTAGACCCGGATTTATGCAAAAAATTGGTAGAGTAGTACATAGAGATGCAGAGGGAACATTTCCTGTGATAAAACCGCCAGCAACTTTAAAAGCGATTATCGTCCTGAAAGTGTTCCATAATGTCCTCTACATTGCAATGAAGGATATTGCAAAGCTTGTCTATTGTATTTACTTCGACATTCTTATTATGCTTCAGCCGGTTTATTTGAGAACGGTTTATATTGTGCGTGGTATAAAGATCGTATTGAGTAACATCCTTTTCACGCATGGTAATCCACAGCCTGTCATATTTTATCATTTTTCCCTCGCTTAAATCCATTCAGAAATTGATATTATTATCGAGGGTAAACATGTAAAAGAATAGTGTTCGTATATAAACACTATCGCGGGAAAATGTATAAACGAAAAGAAATATTGTGTACACCCGATTGAAACAGGAGGTATAGCAGATGGAGAATATATTTTCAGCATTGTTTTTTGGCAAGATAATACCCCATGAACAATTTGTACCTAAAACAGAAGAATATCAAGAAGCATGTAAAAGATATATCCATGCTTGCACCGAACTTGAAAAAGAGATGAAAGAGAAAGCACTTTCCCTTGTCTCCCAGTTCAAAGAAATAGAGAATAAATATATGGAAGTCAGCAGGCTGGAACAGGCAGCGGCCTTTGAGCTGGGATTTCGGCTGGGAGTAAGACTGGTGGCAGAGAGCTATTCAAAAGATACCAAAAGAAACGAAGAAAAAAGATAGAGAAACGCCTAAAGGCGAACAAAGAAAGCCCGCCGGCGCAAGAAAACGTCGTGCAGAGCTAAAAAACGAATTAAGAGTCAAGTAAATCCTGATAGCTTACCTGAAGGACATTGGCGATGATTTTTAATTCAATATCTGTTACAAAACGCATACCACTTTCGATTCGCTGGATCGCGTTTTTGTCGATATCTAAACCGGCAACTTGTAACATATCAGCAAGCTTTCGCTGGGATGTTTTTTGAGGAAGATTTTTTCTAATGGTTTTAATTTTTTTCCCGCAGATATTATTGCGGTTATCCTGTGATCGGTTTTTGTACATAGATTTCTCCCAAATTGACATGTAGTAACAGTCATACCAATATTGTATTAAAAAGTCAGGGAAATATGACACCCACAGAATGTCAAAATGCCAAAGTATATGGGATTCAAAAACTTCGTGTGTACTCAAAAATCGAGAAGGTCTTGATATTGGACGTTTAATACATGTGCGATTGCCTTTAACTCGATATCGGTAACAAAACGTTTGCCGCTTTCAATTCTCTGAATCGCATTTTTATCAATATCCAGTCCAGCTAATTGCAGCATATTAGCCAGCTTCCGCTGGGAAGTTTTTTCAGGGAGATTCAGCCGGATTTCCTTGATCTTATACCCGCAAATATTATTTCTGCCGTGGTTCGTCTTGTTTTTGTACATGGTTCCCTCATTCATTTGACATTTAATAATTGTCATTTTTGCGATTATATGATAAAATGTGCAAAGAAATGACATTCACAAAATGTCGAAAAGAAAATAGTTACAATCCTATCCAGAGGTGAGCATGATACCAAAATGCTATTTTGTATGAGACAAATCAATAGTAGGAATAAAATCAACGAATGAAAAGAGGAAGGATTTATGAAAACAGAAGATAGAGAGTTTATGCTTCGGCTGGTAAATGGAAGTACAAGCATTTTTAATAAGGAGTTTTCAAAAGGAGCAGAGTCCAAAGAAGTAGCGAGGGAATTAAAACTTTTGCTGGAGCAGGCAGACGAATCTTTACCAGAACCCCAAAAAAAGATGATTCTTGATCTGGAAAGTCGGATTAACGCCGCAGAAAATGAAGCCTGTATTCAAGCATATTTAGAGGGAATGATAATGGGAGCAAAAATTGTACACATTTTGTTGAAGCAGGAGATATAGCGCAGGATTCGTTTTTCTTTCGGCCGTCAGTTGAAAAGAAAGAAGATAATGGGGATTTTCAGAAAATACCAAAATATAAGTAAAAAGATAGAGAAAATCTGAATAATAAGCTTTAAGAATTGCGTTGCGATTCAGACAGATAAAATTTTCCGGGAGAATACAATCAAGAAAGGGATTCCTAAAAAACCATTCTAAAGGAGGCTTGCAATGACAATATATTCCAAACGGTATGAAATACCTACCATGCCACCGGACAGAGAAGAAACAAATCCTTCTCCAGAGGAGGCTAGAGAAGTTATAAGAAAGCTTTACGAAAAATTAAACTACCGGTATCTTCCGGAACGAGAAGAAATGATAAAGAAGAGGCTGAAAGAGATTCAAACCTTTGCAGAACGCTTCCGAATAGATGTTGACATCTGCCAGACAGATTTCGATATTCAAGCCCGGCTGTACTATTATTTTTTATTTGATTGGTGTACATCCATGAAAGACGGCCTGGTAGGACTGATTCAGAGCTGTGATGAGATGATAGTTGAAGAAGCCAAAAACGAAAAACACGATTACATGATTGCTTTGAAATTTTCAACTCATGCAATGTATAAAGGAGATAAACGAATCTTTCCCCCCGAATAACAAAAGCCCCTCTCGTTTGGCAGAAAAAGGCAACAAGCCCACCTCTGGCCTGAAACAGAGGGCGCTTATTGCCTTTTGTCGTCAAAGCTTAGACAAGAGATAAATCACTGCGGAAGCTCATATGCCTATTTCCTCATTCTTCATTTTTTACAGTCCTACAATGTCGGCAACACCTTCGCCAAAAACCGGCTTTTTATACCCATTGGCATATTATAAGCAAAGCCCCGGTGAACCAGACTAAACAATTTAAAACTCATAAGGTCTGGCGTAACATTCAAAGCTCTGCACATATTAAAATAGTCCATATCCTCGTCTTTCGAGAGCATATCCACGTCCTGGTCGGCAATCAGCAGATCGGCAGCAAAAAGATTCGCCTCGTACTCGGCCCTGGAAGTCATATCATAAAGCTGAGAATCCTTCATAGGAGCCATCCTAAGCGCCTGCTTATGTAAGACAATATGCGCCAATTCATGAGCTGCCGCAATCCTCTTTTCTTCGTCACTCAGAAAAGAATTAAGCACCACATAAAAAGTACGATTTGCAAAAAAACAGAACCCTTTCAACTGGGAAAAACCATCGCTTTCCCGAACAACCACATTTAGACAGTCCAGCAATGAAAACGGATCACAACTTCCATACTTTTGGCTCAACAACTGGACTGTTTTATAAATATAATCCTTCGCCAAATCACAACCCCCCTCGCAGCTACACCGTTTCATTGGAAGCTGTTTCCGTGCGCAGATACTTTTTTTGGCGTAAAACGCTTTGCCCGCTCCTTAGAATCCAGATAAAGCGCCTGTATTTCATGAATAAAAGCCAGTTGATCTTCCTCGGACAACTCGCCGCCAGCGAAAAGCGCCGTCGCCTGATCTAAAATATCCTGTGCCTGTTGACATCCCCGATTCCCATACTTTTCTGTCACCTCAGCATAAAAGGAATCTTCCTCGTTCAACAAAAACGCCTTCTTACACCCTAAAATCTCTGCAATTCTGTTATACAACTCCTGTTTCCGGGGATAGCGCCCTTCCGTTTCCCATCCGCCTACTGTCCGCGTGGTAACGCCTAACTGAGCGGCTAACTCAGTTTGTGACAACCCCCTCTTTGTACGCAGCTCCTTCACTTTCTCACCAAAATTCATTGTTGTCTCCCGTCCCTGTTTGATTTTTGGAATATGAAACTGAATTTCTTATAATTGCATATTTGCTATTGACAACAGAAATTAAACTTCGTATAATGGTAGACAATAAGAAATTCAATTTCATATATCTTACAATGAATTTCCTGTTTTGTCAAGTTGTAACAAAATGGAAATCATAAAACAGTCAATAAGGAGGCACTATGGGAAAATAAAATAATTTGTGCAGGCAGATACGCAGATCACAAGCATACCATTCAAACAAAAGCCTTTCCATACAGAAAACGCCTAACTTGAATGGCAAAAAAGAGACGCAGGGAGGAAAACGATTTGAGCAGGAAAATAACACAGGCAATGGAAAATATCAAACGCATATGCAGAATACAGAGGATTGACGATAGAAAGCTATACAAGCGGGCAAAAATACTGCTCACGGTATATCGTGATGTATGCTGGTCTGCGGCTATGCGCTCCAGCCATCTGAGCGACGAGATGACATACTACTGCGGCGGCGAGTTGGATACCGCCATGATTTATCTGGAAACCTTTGCCCCCGAAGAAGAAAAAGAACGCTTTGAAGAACGCATGGGAAGCCTGTTTGAAACAAAATGGATGGTCGAATTGGTTGAAACAGCCATGTTTCGCGTAAAAGACTATCCGAGAAATGGAAGCCTGTATTTTGAAATCCTCTCAAAATGCTATCTCACCCGTTTCCGCTACACCGAATCCGAACTACTGGAACTCCTACAAATAGAACGAAGCACCTTCTACGACCGAAAAAAAGAAGCAATCCTGGTGTTTGGCATCTCCCTGTGGGGCGGAGCCATTCCCAATTTAAAACGATTCATAGAAGAAACCAAAAAAGAATTACACATATTGCCCCAGGAGGCGCTTTGCGTATGACATCCTGCTCAAATCCGATAAAGCCCCGACAAAATTCCGATAAAATTCCCACAAAATGAGGACGGCTTCCCTACGGAATACCCGACCCTCCAAATGGTAAAATCAGTACGCTGGAACGTGTCGGCTGCTGATCGCAAAAAATATTTGCCTCATGCCTAAGAGCATGGGGCTTTTTTTATGCCCAAAATCAGACGGCACTTCCAGACTTTCGGTATGCACTGGCCTGGCCGGATAAAAGCCAGGCACAACAAACCAGTCAGGAGGAAAACCCATGATGCACTATTTTTTTCACAAAGCCAGATATCCATAATCCCTGGAATTGGAACAGCTCCCTAGTTTTAGAAACATTAAAAACGTGTCCTGTTATGCCTGAAAAACACAGGCAGGCCAATGAAAGGAGATTACAAATGGCAAAAGCAACATATCTGATAAAAAAGAATCCTACTGCCCGAAAAGAAGAAATAGAGTGGCAGGAGTTAAGCGGAAAAGAATTTTATGCCTTTCTGCACTCCGAAGAAGGAAAAGGACGCTTCTTCATTCACCTGGTTGACGATATAGCCTACGAAGCTGGAGAAGTATATATTGAAGTCGATCTGGAAGAATATAAGGCATGGAAGAAAGAAGAAAATGCCCGGCAATACCGAAAACGACAGCGCGATAAAGTAGAAATACTTTCTCTGGACAAGCTGCTAGAAGAAACCGGCGGCCATCATAAAAAATGCTTAGAACATAAAACAATATCCATAGAAAACCTCATATTAGAACACGAACAAAAGGAGCGGCTGCATCATGCAGTCGCTCTTTTATCGTCCGAAGAACAAGAAGTCCTAAAGGCTTTGTACTTCTCAAACAAACCAATGACCCAGCAAGCCTTGTCCAGCCAGTACGGAATCAGCAGCGCAGCCATGAATAAGCGCCTGAAAAAAATACTGGAAAAACTTTTAAAAGTTTTTGGTTAAGAATCTGGAAACCCGTCAGCAATAGAAGAAATAGGAGGGCAGAAATAAAGAGTCGCCTGGTGCGGCCAGTTCCACGGTTCTGCCCCTACGCACCTTGCCAATTAAATAATCCTTTTATCAGGTACATTCCTGCATGGACGCGAAAAAGTCAGCCACGTCAGCGGTGCGCGAAGATATACTGTGAGCCAAAGAAGGGAGGGAGAAAAAACATTCTCGGCGCAATCACAGTAAGGAGCGATAAAACCGGCATGAGAATATCGGATAGCTTTCGATAAGGCCATAAAACATGCAGGGACAATGATACTTCCGTCCAGCCACAGCCCCCGAAAAGGGGATTACGCAATGGGGGCGGCTCGGAGAAATCCTCGGAGGGGTGAAATTCCCATGGAGCGGTGCTGCCGCCGCCTGATAAACGCCCGTTTTCCAGGGAGGTCGAGGACAAATACAGGAAAAGAAATGCAAAGACGGACGCCGGGAAATTGCCACGCAGTTTCCCCGGCCCCGTCCTTTTTACATAGTGAAAAGAAAAGCTGCAAAAGAATCCCGCTATGTATTTTGAAATGCAGCAAAGCCAAAGAGAGGAGAAACACCTATGATGAAAGAAAACTGGTCATACCGCAGAGGCGACGTCTATCTGGCAAACCTGAATCCGGTTCAAGGCTCCGAACAAGGCGGAATTCGCCCGGTATTGGTGCTTCAAAACAATGTAGGAAACCTGTACTGCCCAACGCTGATCGTCGCGCCGATTACATCAAAATTGCAGAAAAAACCCAACCAGCCCACGCACTACCCTTTGGAAAATGTAAAAGGCTTAGACTGCACATCCGTCGCACTACTGGAGCAGATACGAACAATCGACAAGATGCGTGTGCGCTCTTACATCGGCAAAGCTTCCAGAGAACAAATGCGGGGCGTGGACGAAGCCTTGCAAACCAGCCTGGGCCTATACATCCCCGAAGAAATGGAAGCACCGTAAAGCACTTGCCAATCATGCAAATAACAAGGCCGTCGCGATCAAAACCGCAATGCTTAAAGCCGCAATACTCAAAGCCACCGCGATCAAAGCCGCAGCAATCAGAGCCGAAAACAATAGTAGGCGCAAACGGCAAGAACAGCCCAAAATAAGAACAAGCAGGGGGAAGCAGAAATAAGCATGGAAAGAAAAAGAGCGCAGGAGGAGCCGGTAAAGCTTCTACTGTATCTAAATACGGGAACCGTAACAATCCGCTTCACGGATGAAGGGGAGCCAAAGTTGAAAGAGCGAGTAAGAGACATCCTAACCAGCTCCCGGCGTGAAAGAGCTTTGCAAGACTGGCCGCAATGCTAAAAAAGCAGCAGAATAGAACAAAAAACGGCATGTGCAAGAGAAAAAATCGCACAGTTGCACCGCAGTTCCTTCCTAATATATAATAGAAGCAGAAACAAACCGTACCTTTACAACTAAATAGCGGTGCAATCCCGTAAGTCAAAACGGAGGTTGCAAAATGAAACGGGTTTATTGTCTTTATAGAGTATCCACAAAGAAGCAAGTAGACAAAAACAAAAACGACATCCCCATGCAGCGGGACGCTTGCCGGGAATTTGCCGCACGGCAAGACGACTGGCTGATCGAAAAAGAATACGAAGAAAAAGGCGTATCCGGCTACAAAGTCTCCGCCAGCTCACGAGACGCCATCCAGAATCTAAAAGAAGCCGCCGTGCAAGGCCAATTTGATATCCTCCTGGTGTTCATGTTTGACCGAATCGGACGAATCGACGACGAGACCCCATTCGTCGTCGAATGGTTCGTAAAGCACGGAATCGAAGTATGGAGCAGCCAGGAAGGGCAGCAGCGCTTTGAAAACCATACCGACAAACTTCTAAACTATATTCGCTTCTGGCAAGCCAGCGGCGAAAGCGAAAAAACATCCATCCGTATCCGCACCCGGCTTCAGCAGATGGAATTAGAAGGGCTTTACACCGGCGGAAAAGTTAAATTCGGCTACCACCTTATAGATAGCGGCATGGTCAATAAAAAAGGCCAACCCATCAAAAAACTGGAAATCGACGAGACGGAAGCCGAGATCATCCATTTGATGGACGAGTTGACACTAAATAAAGGCTACGGCTCCTGGCGACTGGCACAGTATCTGAATGAAAACGGCTATCGTACTCACACCGGCCACAAATTCGCCAGCATGTCGGTCATACGAATCCTCAGGGACAGATACTACTGCGGCTATCTGGAAGATGGAACGACCTCAGACATCCTACAATCCCTGAAAATCCGGGAAGAGAGCATACACAAACAGCTTCAAGTGATTTTAGACCAAAGGGAAGTAAGCAATACCGAAAAACGTCAAATCGCCTTGCGGACAAAAGGAAAAGCCATGCTGTCAGGAAATATCTTCTGTGCGCATTGCGGCGGACGCTTAACCACCATTCGCTATCAGGACACTTACAAAAGGGCGGACGGCTCTTTGTACAAGCTAGACCAGATCAAATACAGTTGTTACCACAAGAGCAGGAAACTGTGCGAGTGCGACGGACAGACAACATACCAGGCTGTCCAGGTAGACGAAATCGTCAGCCAGATTATACGAAAGATATTCGCCGGCATGGGCAGCGCACCCGAAGCAGAACAGTTAGAAGAAATATTCAAACGCCAGGTAGCAGCGAACCAGACAGAGCAGAAACGCCTCTCCATTAAACTAAAAAAGGACAAGGAGCAGCTTGAGAAGCTTCAGCAGGAAATCGGAAAAGCATTGATGGGCGATAGCTTCTATTCTTCCGAAGATCTGGCAAGCGCGATTCAGGGGCTGAAATCCCGAATCGCAGAAGCAGAAAAAGAAGCCCAGAAGCTAGAAGCAGAAGAGACGCAGAAAAGACAGAGAATGGAAACGATAGCGCCGGAATATCTGCGCTTCAAAAGCTGGGCCGACGAGTTTGACCAAGCTTCGCTGGAAGAAAAGAAAATGATATCCTGCCAGATGTTTAGACGGATTGAGGTAGGCAGAGGCTATCAGGTGTCAGTAGAAATGAATATGACATATCAACAGTTTTGCAAGGAATGGAGCGGTAAGAGCAACATAACAGAGGCCGTAGTATAACCCAGGCGGCCTATACATACCCTATAAAAGACTGAGAACCCGGTATGTGAGTGTAACATGAGTAGAGGAAAAGTATCTTGTAATCAAGAGACGCTTGTGCTAGAATACTTCCAGAAGATAACAAGGGTATAATTATAGTTCTATAGGTATTCATAGTGCGTTCCGGTATGTGAGCGCAACCCTGCTAGAGCATGCGGCTGTTAACCGCAGTGTCGTTGGTTCAAGTCCAACAGGGGGAGCGAGGAAAGCCTGTGAGTGAGTTCATTCACGGGCTTTTTGTTTTTGGTCCGAAAAACTAGCTATTTCCATGCTCTCGGAATTGTGGTAAAATAAGAGCGACAGTGTATTTAAAAATTCCGGAGATATATCTTATCCTGGGGCAGAAGTGGAAACAGAAAACAACAAACCGGAATTTACGGAGGGGATATTATGCTTGAAAAGATACCATCTCAATCTATTATGACTGAATTGCTGGGACAATCCCTGTATGAAGTATGGCAGGCCTTATGTTCGGCTATTGATGAAAAATATGATATGGAACGGTTATGGAATACCGGCGGTAAGAATTGGACTTACGAGTATAAGTATCGCAGAGGCGGAAAAACCCTTTGCAGCTTATACGCAAAAAGTAATTGTGTTGGTTTCATGATTATCTTTGGAAAAGATGAACGAGCAAAATTTGAAAATATAAGAGATACCCTTTCTAATGCCGTTTGCAGGCAATATGATGAAGCTCAGACCTATCATGATGGAAAATGGGTAATGTTTGAACCGACTGATATGACGGAATTTGATGACTATATGAAATTGCTGGCTGTTAAAAGAAAACCGAATCGGAAATAACAATTCAGATTTACCAGGGAGAATACAAGGACGGAAAATCCTAAAATAGCTTTCCCACCCATTTCGGTTTTTAGAAAATTCGGTGTTGAGAAAAGAACGGCAGACAGAGTGCAGATAAGTCTGGAAATCTTGCGCCGCCGCTGCGGTGGAAAAGGAGTAAAATATGACGCGAGGAGAAGTCTGGAAAGATTTTTTCAAGAAAACGGTGTTGCCTGTTATCCTTGTATTGTTCTTATTCTCCATGTTCAAAAATGTGTTTACAAAGGATGGCGAAACAAATTTCTTTTATGTATGGCTATGCTGCGGTATTCCTTTTGGTATCAGGCGTATGTTCGTATGGCTCATACCGCATGGCTATGATATATCCGGGACGGTTGGCATTATCGCTCTTAACTTCATTGTGGGCGGCCTGATCGGCGGCGTCATTCTGATATGGCGGCTTGTCTGCGCGGCATGGTATATCCCTCTTACCGCTTACCGCCTACACACCATCAGGAGAGGGGACTCAGTAGAAATCCATTTTGAAGAATAGGCACAAGCATGAAAAAGAACAGGGTGCGAAAAGCCGTGAGAGGTTTTTCGCGCCCTGCCTTTATGTGCTATGGATTTCCCCCAATGAGAAATGGTAGGATTTCAGACGGATAATAAGCAGCATGGTTTCCAACTGTTCGATAGCATAGTATCTATATCCGTTTTCCGGGTTGATTGCACTGGGCAGAATAAGCCCTATTTCAGCGTAATATCTGAGAGTTTTGGCAGATACTTTACATATTTTTGAAAACTCACCTATAGACAGCACGGATACCCCTCCCTTTTCTTTCTTAAAGTATACACATTGCCGTAAGGGGAAAGTCAAAGGCATTTATCACATTGTTGCCCTGCTTCTATCCGTCGTTTCTTATTCGCCAGTACTCCTTACCGTTTCTGCCTAAAAGCCGTCCGCTCACCATATCCCGGCGGATGGTACAGAAATCGTCGTAGAAATCCGCAATAATAATATTTACTTCTCGCTCGGAATACCTTCGGTCAAAGTCAAAGGCCTCGGCAATCACTTCTAAAACAATGCGTTCCTTTTTGAGCTGGGTGGGAATGGATTTTAATTTCCCATATTCAAAAAAGGCGTCGATTACCCTTTGCCGGTACTCTGCGTCACGCTGCGCCTGTTTTTGCGCCTCGTCTGATTCCTGTTGCAGTATTTCCAGTATGCTGGTCTGAAACACCTCTTTGCTCAGGGAATACATCGTATAATACTGGTTCTTGTAGGAAGTCACCGCGCCGGCATCGGATAACTTTTTCAGATGAAAAGAAATGGTAGACGCGGTAAGGCCCAGGCGCTCTGCCAGCCTCTCAACATACATATCCTCAACGGCAAGCGATTTCAATATTTGCAGCCGTGACTTATCGGCTAAACACTTAAACAGGCTGATAGCTTCTGCTTCGGTCATGTGGTTTCCTCCCAAATTTGCATATACGTCTCCTTTATCTCACGGATAGCGCTAAGCTTAATACTCTCGATATGCATTTTTTTTACATCCCCATGCTGTTGGGCCTTTTCATAGGAAGTCTTCCAACTGGCCGGGATTTGCTCTGTTTTTTGTAAGAAAAAACGCTTTTTAGCCAAATCGTCCTTTCCACAGGTCTTTTCGGCAACAGATAGAATCGTTTTGAAAATCTCATAGACATTTGCCCGGACTTTTTCAAAATTTCCCTCATCCACGCGGTCATCCTCAGCAAGCAGTTTACCGCGCTGCTTACAGGCTGCAATCTGTTCATCAAGATATAACTCAAATTTTTGCTGTTGTTCATTCATATCTCTGTTCTCCATTTATAAGACTATCTTGCCGTGACCGACAAAGTCCATGTGATCCGAAGCCGCATTTGCACCGCCAAACATCGTATTTGCGCCAACTGCAATATGAAAAGTTCCATACATTTTTTCATCTAAAGTAGTATAACCACACAGATCCGTCACATGGGGATTCATGCCGAAGCCGAGCTCGCAAACAACGCGGTTTTCCTGTGGCTGCCTCTCGAAAAAGGCGGTGATTTCAGATTGGTTGCTGCCGCTTATCCGCCCGTCATTGATTTGCAGCAGAACATGCTCGTATGGAACGCCGTCGAGGTAGAACGTTTCAAAATAAACCGTACCCTGCGTTTTGTCCTCCACCGGAGCAATGTAAACCTCACCGCATGGAAGATCACCGTCCCCGGCGTCGATATGCCACGCTCTGTCAGTCAGCTCAAAAGAAAGCTCGCAATCCTCCCCTGTGCGAAGCGACACCTTATTGACCCCCTCAAAGCGGTCTTTTGCCTGCCTGCAGGCCTCATAGACAGCGGTGTAATCAATGTCATATGCTCTTTCCATACGCTGAATATAATCCTGCGGGTCGAGACCGGATTCCTCTGCGTTTGCCGCGGTGGGGATTCGGATTTGCGCAAAGCGCTTACAGTTCATGAGCTTTGAAAAAAGCTGCGCCATATATTTGCGGTAAAGTTCAAACTTATCGTTATCAATTTCATATGAAAGAATCACAGGACGATAGGCAAAAACATCCAGCACCGCATCAAATTTGGTAAACAAATCAAAATATGGCTCTCCATAGCAGCTTTCACTTGCTGCCTGGAAAATATCCCGATTTAGAGATCGAGACTGTTGGAGCAGTATGGGTGTCGCTCCCATTTGGGCAACAGCTACCATGAAGTGGTTTGCAATGTCCTTGTCATCGTCCTCTCCCCAGAAATGAATAAGGATCATTTCGCCGGAGGATACGCCGCTGGCTTTAACAATTTTGGATATGTTTTTTTTGTCCATAGATTTTTATACCTCCAATCTGAGCCTGATTATATCATAATAGTATTAAAATTTCAAGTTTAATTTTATATATATAAAATTAAATTGAAGCATTGCCTCTGCTGTGGGTATATATGATTTCTTCTCCATGAACAAGATTCCTCTGTTCTTTTTGATTTTCCATACGCGAAATCTTGTAGATGTCATCGGAATGTGTTAGACTGAAGACAGCAGCAGATGGGGACCGGACAGACATAGGGGAAAGACTGTTAAATAACGTCCCCGTTCGCCAATAGGCCTGCAAAGGCAGTAACTCTGTCAAGGCAACGGGCCTTCTTTTGCCATAGGAAATATGAGAGGTATATTGATGAAAATGTTAGCATTTTTGTCTTCCATAGTTGCTGGCATCGTCACTTATATGACAGTGCTTTTACCTTTTTTGGCAGCTGCCATTATCATTTACATGATAAAGAAGGGAAGGTATAAAAAAACAGAGTATTATATTCAAACTAAAAATCCGTACGGCAAAATGAGACGGAATAAGGGGCAGCAAGGCGAATTTTATACCTATAAAAATTTAAGACCGCTGAAAGGATATAAAAGATTTCTGTTTAATTGCTATCTGCCGAAAGAGGATGGGGAAACCACCGAAGTCGATGTGATTCTCTTGCATGAATCAGGAATATATGTTTTTGAATCTAAAAATTACAGCGGCTGGATTTTCGGAACAGAAACGCAGCGGTACTGGATGCAGACGTTTAAAAACGGCTCAAAGGAGTATTTCTTAAATCCGGTTATTCAGAACAGGGGACATTTGAAGTGGCTGAGGGCCTTTCTGGAAGGGAATACGATACCTTTTTATTCCTATATTGTATTTGGCGATCACTGTATCCTGAAAGATATAACCTTAGTGAGTAATCAGCATTATATAGTTCATCTGTGTGATATCCTGAATTCTGTACGGCGGAATGCGGCCAGAGCAGAAAGACAGATATCCGCAGAACAAATTGACAGCCTGTATGAAAAACTTTATCCGCTTACACAGGTACGAAAGGCGGTAAAAAGAGCGCATATTAAAAACATTCAGAAAAAGAAGCAACGGGCAGATTTATCAACGAACAAGATAAGGAAAAAGATGGTCAGGATCAACAAAAAGAGATGTCCCTGCTGCGGTGGACGTCTTGTCCTGCGTACGGCTACCAGAGGAGAAAGGCAGGGGAGACGCTTTATGGGATGTTCAAATTATCCGGAGTGCAGATATATCAAGAACATGGAGTGATTCTGTTAAAAGGAAGGAGAAGCTGTTTTAGAGGGAAGGGGAGTGGAAGCGAATCCCGGGACAGTCATGGGGGAGTCACAGAAACGGGCGGTTATCCGGGATGGGTAACCGCCCGCTGAAGAGGGGGATTTTTGTCAGGTTACGATTTGGCGGACCGGGGCCCGGCTGCGCAGATGCAGGAATTCTTTCTCCAGCAAATCCTGAAAATGGCGGTATTGTTCTGCCTGGGGGATGCGGACCGGGATGCGCCAGAAATCTAAGCCAGGCGGGCCGACGGGATCGCAGACCGGCTCATGGCTGGTGCGGGAGGGGAAAATAACCCCGCCCTGGGAGCAGCCCAGGGCCAGCATATAGCTGAGGACCTGGTACACATTGTCCCGGACATCGTCCGGGGAGAGAAGAAGATCGCTCCACTTGCCCTCCGGGCTGCCTTTTTTCAGGCGGCCGGGGCCGTCGGTCCTGACAGGCTGGCCGGAGGCCGGCAGGGTTCTTTCCCAGGCGGGGCGGTTCTTGGCGTCCAGTACGGTGTGCCGGGAGGGGAAATAGAAATCGGGGCGCATTTGCATGTGTCCGTTCAAAACAAACCGGGACTGCTGGGTGAAGGGCTTTTTTGCTTCGCAGAACAGTTTGTCTTCCAGCAGACGCTCCCACAGCCGGTCGATGTCCAGAAACACGCCGGTGGCGGCAAAATCACCGCTCCGGGCCGGGGATACGCCCACTCGCCGCAGCAGAGCCCGGGCGGCGTGCCGGACCGGCTCCCAGTCACGGTAGATAGGGTTGATAATATTCTTTTTTGTGTGATCCAGTATCCGGCTCAGCCTGGCGTCCTCCCAGCCGGGCGCTGCCTGGGCCAGGGTGCGCAGGGCAGCCGAATACTCGGGCAGACGCCGTTCCAGGCGGCGCATCAGGTCGGGAAAACGTCTGCGGGCCGATGCGTCAGCTTGCAGAAACAGGACATTCCAGTGGTTGTTAAGACTGTAGGACTGAGTCCGGTAGGCCATACGTCCGTTATCCAGATCCAGGTTTTCACGGATATGGCGGGCAACGTCTATGACACCGCTGAGCTTACTGTCGTTGCGGCAAAAGCTCTGGTAGGCTCGCAGCCCGCCCTTTTTCCAGGCCTGTTGGAGCGTAACGGTCAGCCGGAGGGCCAGAAACTTGTCAAAAAAGTTTTCCTGAAGAGTGCTTCCTATGTCTTCCAGAGAGATGACAGCCTCCCCCAGGTAGTTTTCGATGAGATACCAGAGAAAAAAGGGCTGGGGATTCGTTCTGTCGAACCGGGAGGTGATCGTCACTTGTCTCCCCTGATATTCAAACAGGCCGATGTATTGCCGGGTCCTCCATATCCCGTCTTTTTGCCAAAAGATTTCCGGCGTCCCGGGATTCTCATTTTCGCCCAGTAAATCCACGATATGGCAGCTCCCGTCAAAAATCCGCTCCTGTATGCCCTGGCAGAGCGCCTGGCAGCTTTCGACCGGGCTATGGTCATAAAGTACCAGCATACTCAATCCTCTTCCTGAGCGTCGTCGTCTGTCTGGCTTACGGCCGCGCTGTCGGCGGGGGCCTGATCCGTGATCTCCAGGGCCCGGGCGCATTTTTGGATAAACGCCTCCACCTCTTTTTGGGTCTCGCCCCGGACATACTCCCGCAGAAGCGGCTCAATGCGGTGCTTCCATACAAACAGCAGCAGCTCGCCCAGAGTTTTTGCCTCCGGGCAGGGGAGATTAAATTGTCCCTGGGAGATATCGTAGTGCCGGCTGAGCCCAAAGGAGGCGCTGTTTTCGATAACCGTATTCAGCCTGGTTACCAGCTCGGCTGCCTCTTCGGCGTTTTCCTGAAGGAGCCGGCCGAAATTTCCGCTTTGAAAGGCCGTTTTCAGAAGCATGTGATCTACTTTCACTTCGTGCCAGATAAAGCGCCGCCGCAGGGCGAAGTCCATGCTTTCCACAGAGCGGTCGATGTCGTTCATGGTGCCGAGGATGACCACATTTTGAGGGATGAAAAAGCCGTCGGAGAAGACATCCTGTTTTGCTTCTATGACTTCTGCTTTTTGATTTTCGTCAATCCGGTAGGTGGGAAGGTTTCGGTATTGTGTCTGCACCGGCTGGTCCCGTTTGTCGGATTCCAGACAGAACATCAGCTCGCCGAAGACCTGGGACAGGTTTGCCCGGTTGATTTCATCAATAAGGAAGAAATACAGGCGCTCGGATGGGGCGCCTTCGGATGCGTGCCTCCTGTTTTCTTCCGCCACACGGCGGCAGAACGCCTTGAAGCTGCCGTCCAGGCGGACAAAGGTACTCTTGGTCTCTCCTTTTAGCTGTACGGGCCGGAGGCCTTCTACGAAGTCTGTGTAATCATAGGAGGGGTGAAACTGGGCGATTTGGATCGGGAAGCAGGGGTTCAGCTTTCTTGCCGCTTTGGCGGCGGCGTAGGTCTTGCCTGTGCCTGGCGCGCCGGTGAGGATGATCTGCCTTATGCCGTTTTGGATCAGGGAACAGAGCGTCTCGACTGTCGGATTCGGGGCGGCGTAGATGGAGGCCAGATGCTGCCAGGATTCGTCAAATTCATCCATAATATGGGTGAAATTATCTATGCTTTCCTGGGGGAAAACTCTCTCCTCGTGTGCGTCGGCTGCCTCTGCGTTGATTTCCTGTATATGATGCAGCAGCCCGATCAGGGTGGTTTGTGCATGGATTCCCATATGTAGAAACCCTGTCGTGTAATTCAATATGCGGGACCAGCATGCAGCCCTGCGTTCTTCCCGTGAAGACTCGATGTAAGGTAAAACCCAGATGATACTTTTCATCCAGTCGTTTGAGCTGTCAAAAATGTCTGCCAGATATGCGCGGTCAATATAATCTATTTCCAGACAGGGAACCTTCTTGTCTTTTTCGCAGAGCACTGCGACGAAGGCCAGAAAATATGCCGCCGGTACTTTTGGCTGGTCACTTAGCTGATCGGAAGTTGAATACTGACGGGGCGGGATTTCCTGAATCCTGTTCTTCCAGCGCAGCCAGATTTCACATGTTTCGGGATTTGCCGTTCGCTCCTGCAACAGCCGGCCCATCTGCCAGACCTTCATATTTTCCCAAAATGCCATATAGCACCTCCATATATACCTGATTTTCACAGGGATTTTGTATGTAACTGTAATCAGTGCGATAACATATTCGTATTTCGTCAAATGATTTGACCGGATTTCCATATGCCGCGCTGTTGTCAATCACCGATGCCGCGGCATCGCCTCCTTCCGCCGCGTTGCAGACTGAGAATTCATCCCGGGTCATTTGGCTGAAAGTAAATGTATCGTCACACCAGTAGTTTAGCATACGGGTATACTTTTTTCAACATGGGGGAATCGTTTTTGACCGGAGGCAAACCTTGTCTGTCCTGCGCCGATGTGATAAAATAAAAAAAATCCTTTTCGGAGCCGTATTTTTAAGAACAGGTCTGAAGACAGCCTGGATAAAAATACGGCTCCGAAAAGGAGACAAGCAGGAATGCCGGAAATCCTGTGAGGATTACAGCGAAGGAGCGGGGGAGGGATACATCATGATTTTGAGCGTCAGCAGACGGACCGACATTCCCAACTACTATTTTGACTGGTTCTGCCGGCGGCTTCGGGAGGGGTATCTGTATGTGCGCAATCCCATGAATGAGCGCCAGGTGAGCCGGATCGATCTGTCGCCGGAGGCCGTGGAAGGCATGGTCTTCTGGACCAAAAATCCGGCGGCCATGATGGGGAGGCTGGGGGAAATCGAGAAATATCCGTATTATGTTCAGTTTACTCTGACCGGATACGGCAGGGATGTGGAGCCAGGGCTTCCTGATAAGCAGCAGGTACTGCTGGAGCGATTTCGGGAGCTCTCCCGGGCGATTGGGAGAAGGCGGGTGATCTGGCGGTACGATCCCATTTTGTTTAACCGGGTATATACGCCGGACTATCACCGCAAAGCCTTCGCCGCCATTGCCGGGAGCCTGGAGGGGTATACGGACCGGGCGGTTATCAGCTTCGTGGATATGTATACTAAGATTCGGAAAAATATGGCTGCCTTGCAGGTCCGGGACTTGCCGGAGGGGGAGCTTGCGCTGTTTGCCGGACAGCTGGCGGCCGTGGCCCGGGAGCACGGGATGACTGTGGAATCCTGCTCAGAGGCCATAGATCTGGAGGCCGCAGGGATTCGTCATGGGAGCTGCATAGATCCCGGGCTGATGGGGGAGATCATGGACTGCCGGATTTTGGCCCGGAAGGATAAGAATCAGAGAAAGGAATGCGGCTGTATGGAGAGCGTGGATGTGGGAACATACAATACCTGCCACAATGGCTGCCGTTATTGCTATGCCAATCTCAGCCAGGGGGCAGTCCGTTCCCGCACAGAGCGGTACGATCCGGATTCGCCGCTTCTGTGCGGGGCGGTGGGACCGGACGACAGGGTGACCTTGCAAAAGAGGAGGAGTGTGGCGGACGGCCAGATGATTGAGTGTTAGTGATTTATGGTACTGTAGGGGGCGATTTTATCTACCAGGCGTGCTTTTTCTCCGGAGGTGATGAGATAGGCTTTGTGGCGGGGCATACACAGGATGGCTTCCGGTGTCCTTACGGCCCTGGCGGCGATGTATGCGGCTGTGTCCATGTCCTGGCTGCCCAGATACAGGATGTGGTCGCAGTTATTGAGGATGGTGCGGCTCACGGCAGGGGTGTACATGCTCTCAAGCTGGGACAGGGACTGTATGATAAGGCTCACATAGATATCTCTTGAACGGATGACGGAAATGATTTTGTCAAAATCGGGGATGACCGCACTGGATGCGAAATCATCCATGATGAGGCGTACGGGAACAGGGAGTTTCCCGTCTTCGTGGGAATCGGCTTCGGCACACAGTACCTGGAGTGCCTGGGCAAAGAAGATGTTGGCCAGGCGGTCGTAGGTGCGGTCGGTATCGCTGACGTTGAGAAACAGGACGGTTTTGGTTCGCCCCAGTTCTCGTATATCAAAGGGCTGGGTGCTGGCAAAGAGGTAGCTTGCTTCTTTAAAGGAGTAGGGTTCTAAGGAGACGTTTACAAATCCGACGATGCTGCCAAACATCTTGTCGGCCGGCCGGTTGGCTGTGATTTCGTGATACTTTTTGGCCGCGAAGGATTCGGGATGGTCCGAAATCCATTCCAGAAACTGCAGGTCGCTGTCCGGTCTTGCAAACTGGCGATGGAGCTCTCCCACGCGGATGAGGTTTCTGTTTTCCGGGGGCTCTGTGGCGAGGCAGTAGGCGATGAGGAAGGCGATATAGCTGGCGGCGGACAGGTCCCATATGGGTTCATTGGAGTGGGTCATGGGACAGAGGAGGCGGGCCAGTGTCAATATGTCCTGTTCGCGGTAGCTGCCGTCGGGATATCGGCGGATGACGGCCATGGGATTGTATCCGCAGGAGCGCATGGGATTGACCAGGTCAAGGGTATGCACCTGATACCCCTGAGCGGTCAGCCGGGACCGGAAGCGGCGTTCCAGCTGTCTTTTGGTATCGGATACCACCAGGGAGCTGTCGATGTTCTGTATGTTGGGGATGACGTATCCTCCTGTCTTGCCGGAGCCGGAATTTCCGCAGATTATGTCGTTGTTGTTGCAGCCGCTTATGCGAGTGTCGTTGGATACTTCGATACCTGCCGCGAGAATCCGGCTTCCGTAGCGTGGGGTTGTGTTCATATCGTACCGCCTTTCTGTAAAATGCGCGTGGCGAGGCCGAATTCCACGGCTTCCTGTGCGCTGAAATAGGTGTCGTTGGCTGTGATGTCATAGATTTCGGGGAGAGATTTGCCGGTTCGTTCGGAAATAATCCGGGCCAGGGCCTCGCGGCAGCGGTTTAAATCGTCTAACTCGGATTGGATCTGATGGGGCTTTTTCCCGCCGATATCGTGATTCCCGCCGAAGGCCGGGTCATGCACCATGATTCGTCCGTGTTCCATGATCTCCCGTTTCTTACCGGCCAGAAAGAGGATAGCTCCCATACTGGCGCAGGTTCCCAGGCAGACAGTTCTGACCGGGGCTTCGAGAAGGCGTATCACATCGTACACCGCCAGTCCGTCCGCCACCAGACCGCCTGGGCTGTTGATGTACAGCGTAATCTCCTGATCCGGCTCGGTTCGGTTCAGATACATGAGCTGCGTGATCAGGCTGCCGCAGGACTGCGCGCTGACTTCCCCGGTGAGAAAGATTTCCCGGCTGTCGCTTAAGAGCTTGTCACGCAAGTACAGGGTCTCGAAGCCTCTGGCGGATTCGAGGATGACACAGGGGTCGTTGGTTGTATTTGCCATAGTGTATTTATTCCTTTCTGTGTTATTTCCCGTGTGTTCAGGGCATGGCGGAGGCGGTGCACCCGTGGGGCGTTTCCCTGACATTGTGTGGGTTTGCAGAGGATGGCGGTATGCCTGTGGGTGAAATTTAGCCGCCCGACTCACAGGGGAAGCTCGTTCTCATCGTCGGCGGGATAAAACATCGGATGGATGATTCCTTCCTCTTCAAACGAAAAGGAGTATTTGTTACAGATATCCGCCGCACAAATCTGCTGTGAGAAGGTCGTGTGAAAACTGTCCACGAGAAGAATCCCCAGGTCTCTGTAAGCGGTTTTTATGACGCCTTCATAAACGGTCAGGGACTTGACGGGCTGCCATGCCTGGTTCAGCAGCTTGATTTTTTCGTTTACAAAGTCTCCTACGGTATAGCTGTCTTTGTAACAGGAGTAAACCTGGACGGATTGCAATGACGGGTGGCCTGCGCCGCAAATGCGGTCCAGACAGGCATAGAAGGCGTGCAGCGGAAGGGCCATGAACAGCCGGACAGGTATGGAGCGTCTGCGCCCGTCTCTGAGAATACCGGCGAGGCACTGATAATACATCATCTGCCGGGCCCGGCTGTCATGGTCATATCCGTCGTACCAGGGTTTACCTCCCACGCTGGCAATCAGGCAGGCCAGCTCCAGGTAGGGCATGTTTTGCAGCTTTTTTTCTGACAGTCCTTCCGTGAGGATGAGCTTATTTGTGAGATAACCGGTATAATTTCTGGTCTGCATTTGTTTCATCTCCCCGAGAGTGACGTTCATAAAACGGCGGATGACACGTTCGGCGCGCGCCGGGTCGGACATATACTGTGTATTGGTCTGTATCATGCGGATTCTCCTTTGTTCTGTCCGGCTTGGATGGCCGTCGTGCTGTGGTCTTCGTCCTGGCCGTTGCTGTCCTGGTCGTCTTCCTCGTATTCATTCCGGTTTTTGTCATCCGCCCCGTCTTCGTCGTCTTCTTCGTCGTAGGGGCTGCAAAAATAGTAATCGTCATAATCCTCGATATATTCCTGGCTGTATGAGGGTTCATACTGGTCGCAGCCGGAATATTCTTCCGGTTCGGGGTAGTAGAGCTCCTCGGTGAGCCATTCCTGTTCGTCGAAATTTACACAGCGTGTGTAGTAATCATATCGGTTCATATTCTTGTCCTTTCCGCTGTAAGTGACAGCCGTAAAACGGGTTTCTATTTGTCTCAGGCCCTGGCGGAGACCTCCTGCGGCGGGTGTGGCAGTCGTGTCTTGCCAGGGCATGGAAGAGGGGATGCTCTATGCGCAGGCATCATAGAGGCTACAGATACTGTCGAGCCTGGCGACGGCACGTTTCCCGTCCACGGCGGACCGCGTAATGGTACAGAGGATTTTGGCGCCGTTTTGAAGGTTTCCTACGCCGCGGGCGAAGGCTCTCTGGCCATTGTCTAACTGGAGGTAGGAACCTCTGCGGTCACGGCTGGTGACGGTGGCGTAGCAGCAGTCGCCTCTTATGTATTCGTCGGTACAAAGCTCGTTTGTCTCGTTGTTCATGGCGGTTAGCTCCTTTCTTACTGTGAGAAGGAATCAAAATGGACACAGTCCATTCCGATGCCTTCCTGGTTTTCCGATATCCTTTTAACATTTTTTCTATTAATTCTACTGGGGCCTCGCAGAGGGCCTAATTCCTTTGTCTTTTCCGTCATATACTTACCGGAAACGAGTAGAAAACATAATATACATCAAAATAATCAGAACAAGATTACTATAATAAATATCATTAGGAATGAAAAGAATATGGATTTTTAAATAATAAAAGTCTATTTCTGTACCTAAATTGAATAAATAGCATGAAATAAGTATTATAATGGATTCCTTTGATTTATCCGCGTAGTTATGTTATCATTTAATAAAAGAGAATGGCGTCACAGAAAGAAAGGAAGAAAGAATGGGCGATATCATGGAATTTGCGGACAGAGAAGAATTCAGAAGCTGGCTTTGCGGGCATTGCCTGTCACATGACGGTATCTGGCTTTTGTTTGGCAAGGCAGGCGGGCCAAAGACAATCAAAGCAGGAGAAGCATTGGAAGAAGCGCTCTGTTTTGGGTGGATAGACGGACAGATGCAGAGCATCGACGATAAGACGTATAAGAAATATTTTTCCATGCGCAGGGAAAAAAGCAAATGGTCGGAGAAGAATAAGGCATTGGCGGAAAAGCTGGAAGAGCGGGGGCTTATGACTGATTTTGGAAGGGAGAGGATAGAGGAAGCCAAGAAAAACGGCCAGTGGTATGCGCCCAAACCTATGGCGGTTACAGAGGAGCAGACGGATCATTTATCCGCGCTGCTAAAAGCGTATGAGCCTGCTTACACAAACTGGATGGCCATGCCCGCATCCGTAAAGAAAACCTACACGCGGGCGTATCTTGACGCAAAGACGGAGGCCGGGAAGGAGAAAAGGATCGCCTGGATGGTGGACCGGCTTAATAAAAATCTGAAGCCAATGTAGGAGAGAGGGACAGCAGATGTGAAGAGATACCTCTCTTTTATCCGGAACAGACCTGTTACAAATAAACTTATCAGGAGGAGTGAGAATAATGGAAGTATCGCTTTGTAAAACCGACTGGTGCAGCCAATGTCCGCAAAAGGAGGCCTGCGGCGGCTGTATCGAGACGGACGGCCATCCCTTCGGCGGAAGCTGTCTGGCGGCTCAGTGGATTAAGAGAGAAGGATTTCAGGCATACCAGGCCAGGAAACAGAGGTTGATCGACGAAATAAACGCACTGGGAATCCGGGATCTGCGGGTCACCGATCTGAATATTCTGAACGGTTCTTACATAAATCTGGAGTACCGTCTTCCCAATGGCCAGACAGTGAAGCTCTTGGAGGATAACCGTACCTACTGGGGAAGCCAGATCGAGATACCGGAAAACGAGAGATGCTATGGCGTTGCGGCCGACGACGAGTATCTGCTGGTGTGCGAATACGGCTGCGGCGGAGCCGACCCGCAGATCGTTCTCTATAGAAGAAGAGGCTAAAGGGCAGGTTCTTCCCGGGGTGAGGGTCTTGAAGCGGATTTTCTCACCCCAGCCGGTCAATGTCAAAGGACGTCGTTTTCAAATCGCAGTAGTACCGCCCCCTTACTGCCGTAAACTTCAATACGCAGTAATCGGGGTCGGTCACGCCCTGCCTGTAAAACATGAGATCGCCAGGCTGCCAGATTTCTTTCTTTATCGCTTCATCCTGTAACACCTCCATGGTCCCAATCAGCAGTACCCCCTCATAGCGGAAGCGCCCTTTGCTGTAAAAATAGATGCTGGCTTTTGGATTTTCCATGTACTGCCGTGCGCGCAGAGAGGAGGTATTGGAGGAGAAATAAAAACAATCCCCGTCGATCCTGCGCGGCGCGAACATGGCTTTCATACAGGGAAAGCCCTCTTCGTCCACGGAAGCGATAAAAGCCACCTTTTGTTTTCGGATAAAGTCTGTGAGCTGCTTTCTTGTCTTCATGAAGATACCTCCTGGTTTTGCGATCATCTGCCGATTAAAGCGATCAAAGTTATCTGCCTGGCGAGATGCTTTACCGGTTTGCCAGGCTTTGGGTCAGGGTGTCGAGGATGCGGGCCAGATACTGCTCAAACTGAATCTGCTCTTTCTGTGAAAATCCCTGATAAAACAGGGCGTTCATCTGTTCGGATACCTTCTCATACTGTTCCCGCAGCGATTTCGCGTAGTCCGTGAGAGATATGATCGTCTGACGGCGGTTGGCCGGATTGACGGTCCTCTCCACGATTCCTTTGTTCACCATCCCGTTGACCACAATAGATACCGTATTTTTGGCAAGCGATGTCTTCAGACTGATCTGGCTGATGGTGAGATGATCCGTTTTCCACAGGATAAAAAGGATTCTTCCCTGTCCGCCGCTTACTTTGATTCCGTTCTCCAGCAGGAGCCGTTCAAAAATCCTGTCCTGAAGCTGCTTGATCTGTGTGATATAAAATCCGCCTCTTGTCTCCATGACCATCCTTTTAATCCATTTAGAATATTTCTATATAGAATATTAATCACTATAGCATAAACGGCGCCAAAAGACAAGGGGAAAACTTGTCCACTGAGGGTATCCTCGGTGGAGAAATACAGGAATTGATAGAAAAATAAGTGAGTCAGGAGAAAAATCTCATAATAAACATTGATGGAAGAGAAAAAAGGTGATAGAGTAATGATACCCGATACAGGCAGAGCAGAGAGGAGTTTACCAGTGCTGATTATACGAAATGAAACAAAAGAGGACTATGAAACGGTAGAAGAGATTACAAGAAAAGCATTTTACAATATCCATGTTCCGGGCTGTACAGAGCATTACCTGGTACACATCATGCGGGATCATGAGGACTTTATCCCGGAGCTGGACTTCGTGGCGGAGCGAGAGGGCCAGGTTATTGGAAATATTATGTATACGAAGGCCAGGCTGGTGGATGAGACAGGAAAGGAAAAGCCGGTTCTCACCTTTGGTCCGGTCAGCATTCTGCCGGAATATCAGAGGATGGGATATGGAAAAGAGCTGATGGAATATTCCTTCCGGCAGGCAGCGTCACTTGGCCACGATGTGATCGTTATCTTTGGAAGCCCTGCAAATTATGTGAGCCGCGGGTTTAAAAGCTGTAAAAAATACAATATCTGTACGGAGAACGGGAAGTTTCCGGCAGCGATGATGGTAAAGGAGCTGGTTCCCCATGCGCTGGACGGCAGAAGATGGATCTATTATGACAGTCCGGTTATGGCGGTCAGCGAGGAGGAGGCAAAGAGGTATGACGATACCCTGGAGGCGATGAAAAAAGAGCACCGGTCCAGCCAGGAGGAGTTTTATATTATGAGCCAGTCCTTCCTTGTGTAAGAGATGCGCCTGAATCTGAAAAACAGTTCCGTATCCCTGCATATGTGGAGGACGCTCTCATGAAACGTTTTTCCCCCTATATCAAATACAGCATGAATGGAGAGATTCGCTATTCCTCCACAGGCCCCGACGGAAGAAAAGAAGATTCCGCAAATCTGAACAAGGAGAGGATAGCAAAAATCCGCAGCATGTTTCTTCCCCGATACGAACTGAAGGCACGCCAGAAGGAAGTAATGCTCTCGATTCTTTCCGGCAGGGATACCTTTGTGGTCCTTCCCACCGGCAGCGGAAAATCCCTTTGCTTTCAGGCGCCGTCCGTGTTCTTTCCCGGGATTACGCTGGTGATTACGCCCCTGACCGCCCTGATCGAAAACCAGGTAAATAATTTTAATAACGCTCACTATCCCCGCTATCATCCCGTGCAGAAAAACCGCAGGGAGGTTAACTACTATGAAAACATTCGGTTCAAGGCTATCTATCCCGGTATGGACGGCCTGACATCCCAGGCCATGTTTTCCGAGATACAAAACCCCTCCCGGGAGAAAGACGGGAAACGGGAAGTTCAGTACAAGCTTTTATACGTATCCCCGGAACGGCTGCGCGATCAAAAATTTCTGCGGGCGCTGGGGGATGCCGAACAAAATGGCCTGCGGATCCCCCATGTGGTGATTGACGAGGCGCACTGTATGTCGCAGTGGGGATTTGATTTCCGCGAAAGCTATCTCTACATCGCCGGATTCATCCGTCAGAGACCGGTGCGGCCCATCATAAGCGCTTTTACGGCGACAGCCACGCCAAAGGACCGGGAGGAGATTAAAAATCTTCTTCGTTTTCCCACAAAGAAGGAGGAATACGCCGCCAAGAAGTATAATGAACTCTTCCATATGAAGAAACGCAGCAATCTGCTGCTTTATGTGGAGAGATGCTCGGACTGCGACGGTACGGATGACGCCGGCGGTACGGATACGGGGAGCGTCCCTCTGAAAACGAGAAAGGACAGACTGACCGAGATCCTTCTGGAAAACCGAACGAAGGTATGCATTATCTACCGCACCACGGTGGCCGGTGTGAACGAGCTCTACGACGCCCTGAAATCCAACGAACTGCTGAAAGACAGGCTGGTGAAATATCATGCCCGGATGCCGGCGAAGGAAAAGGGCGACAGCAAAAGGGCCTTTTTAAACAGCTATGAGGAGGAAACGGATCCTGGCGGAAGCTCCTCTGTCCTGTCAAAACCGTGCAAAAATATTCTCATTGCAACGAAAGCCTTTGGCATGGGAATAGATAAAAAGGACATTTCCCTGGTGATTCACTATGACATACCCAGAAGTCCGGAAGACTATTACCAGGAGGTGGGCCGCGCCGGGCGGGACGCGGAAAAGGCGCCCGGGGCCATGTGTTACCTCCTGTATTCGGAGGGCCCCCAGAGAGAAAAGGGGACCATGCAGTATACGATCGAGTGGGTCCTGTCGGAAAAAGATTCCTCGGACCTTTGCTGCCAGCCGATCACGTCACAGTTTTCCGACCGGATGCGGGAAAATATTTATTTTTGGTCGTACTACAGGCTCTGCTATATGAAAAGGTATTGCGAGTATGCGCTTTTATACCCGGACGCGGCTCAGAATTTCATTCTCCGGTATCTGGAAAACCAGTTTACGATGGGGCAAATCCGGCGGGAGCTGGATTCCTTTTATCGGTATGTAGCCGGGCACTATCGGATTCCGGCTCCCGAAAGAGAGCGCTTTCTGAAGACGCACCTCTTTACGGGCGCCGATGGAGAGCGGTTTCTGGGCCCCTGCTTCGGACAGGAGAAAGGGCAGGAGGACGCATATCATAAGGAGCTTCGACGGCTTTTGGGCGAAGTAAACGAACTGCACATAAACAATACCTATATCGCCAATCTGCTGCGGGATCATCCTGACCGATACCGGCTCAATGAGCCCTGGCGGTCAGGAGATGACCCGGATCCGGAGGCGGACAGAGAAGCGGGCAGCGAGGAACTGTCCTTCACCGTTCATGGCAGCGAAAAGCTGACCTACTTTGATATGTGTGTTCTGGATGCCATATATTCCATTGAAATATCCCAGGAAAAGACGATATACGTACAGACGGTCTGGCAGATACTGACGGGCCGGAATTCCCGCTATTCTTCCCAGGAGAAGAGCACGTTTCGCGCAAGAATCCGAAGCAGTATAGACAAAATGCGCGCCATGTCCCTGTCTGTTAGGGACCCGCAATGCGGTTTTGTCATAGAGGGGCAGAGCTTTCTTCCACTGACAGATAAGCCGCAGGGACAAAAGGGCTATTCCTGTTTTGCCATACCGCCTCTTTGCCGGTATGCCCAGGAGAAGAACGGCCAGATTATCAAAGTACCGGTTTCCCTGTTTAATGTGGAAAAAATCGAAAGACAGACTCTGTGGAAAACCGATTTTCAGGCTGCATGGAAGCATGACGAAAAGGCAGAGCAGACATGGGACGATGGCGGAAGGCACGCCTTTGATTACCATGTAAAATATTTGTTCCAGGACATACGGTATGAGGAGAAGCTAAAGGAATTTCTCGACGACAGGGATTATCGCAGGCTGGAGAGAATCAGAAGGCATCCTTATGCCTTCAGTCCGTCGTTGGAGAATGCGTTATTATGCCACTATCTGGTACGGCGAATTGCCATAAGCAAGAAAAGAAAACGAGGTAACTTCATCCGGTTTTCCACCATAAGAGAGATTACCGGTGTCCGTGACGAGGCATGCCTGTTTCATAAGAAAGTGGCGGCCATCATGGACCACTATGAGCGGATTGGCTATTTTCACAAGTATTATCTGTACATAGCCGGCTATCTTTATGAGGAAACCGGCGGCAGGACAGCGACAGGCCCGGCGTATTTTCGGGCGGAGGCCAGGGCCGTCATCCAATACTGGTATCTTACGGGCAGGAATCGTCTTCAGCTGTCGGATTTTCTGGTGACATGGTCTGCGGAGCCTCAAAAAGAGCGGGATGATGGCGTGGAGGACCGTGGCCTCAGTGCAGCTGCCAGGAGAAAGCTGTCGCTGGTATCGCCGGAGAGGACGGACGGCGTGGTCTTGCAGCATGAACAGGGAGGAGAGCTATGAAGGAAGAGGTGAGGAAGCGGCTCTGCCAGGTGATGAGTTCGGCTGTCTTAGCCGGAATAATTCTTTTACTGACAGGCCTGTACTACTGTATGATAAAGGCGGGAATCCCCTATCAGGATCCGCCGCCGGAGCTGCAGATTCAATATATGGTCAATATGAGGATCGGCGAGATCCTGCTGGGAAAAGGCTTTCTGCTTACCCTATGCGCAGGAGTCATCCGCCTGCTTTTGGGTCTGCTGCAAAAGAGAGGCGGCAAATCCGACAGGCACCAGTCAGGGTGTTAATATTGCGGGCAAAACTGGATGGTTTGGCTGGTGGTATTCCTGCTATGTACATACTATAATCAGGGCATATCATATTTAGGAGGTAATGCCATGAGTTTAGGAAACCATTTGTTTCACGCAAGGAAGAAAAAGGGGTTATCCCAGGAGGAAGTCGCTGAAAAGCTGGGAATCAGCAGACAGACCGTTTCCAAATGGGAGACGGATGAGACCCTGCCGGATATCTATCAGTCGAAGAGGCTTGCGGTTTTGTACGGATTGTCATTGGATGAGCTGGTGGAATTTGATGTCGATATCAAAGAAATCCAGGAAGCGATCGACAGGACCAGCGAGGCGGTTTCGGATAAGATAGACTGGACAAAGGCATGGGGAAAAAAGTACCCGATTCTGACCCGGTATCGGGAGGAGGTGGATACGGCCGCCTATGCGGCGAAGCTGGATGAACTGCTGGGCGATCTGGAAAAGAAGTACGGATACGGCGAGCTGGATTCGTTTCTTGTCCTTAAGGATATCCTGGCATCTGTCTGGAATAGCAGGAAGAAATAAGACGGTTGCGCGATGCCTGCCATGAGCTGCCGGTAAATGCCTGATATCTGCAACAAACGGGAAACCGGTGCGAAACAAATCGGAAATGTTTTTCTGCTACGATTTTTAAAAAGGAGGGAAAAACAATGAAGATCAGTCGCAGAGGAATTGCCGTGGCGGGCATACTGGCCTGTATCATAGCCGGATGCGGGAAAACGGAAAAACAGGAAACCCATGCGGGGCAGAAGACAGTGGAGACGGCGAAGGCAGTGGAAAGCCAGAGCGGGAGTGCGGGAGAGGGTGCGCTTTCGTGGCAGGCGAGCTACGGGCTGCTTGAAGAGAGGTATGATCTGGCTCTCACAGCGGAGGATATGATATACGGCTGCCTGTTTGAGGACGGTGGAGTACGGATCGACCGGCTGAAGAAAGAGGAGATCTCTGCGGCCAAAACGGACAGGCTGCCAGAGGTCTCCGGACTCTCGGGAGCTGCGGCGGATTCCGGGGGCAATGTGTATCTTTTAGAGGACGCAGAGAAAGGCACCAGGCTGTGGAAGATGACTCCGGACGGCGCTCTTATGGACGATGTCGGGATGGAGCTGGAGGACAGCGAAGAAGCGGACGATCTGTCTCTGAAGGGAATCGCCGTGGATCAGAGGGGGTATCTTTATGTCTGGTGCGAGATGATGGTCCCTGAAATGATGAAGACCGAGGGCGGCTCTGAGGCAGAGGTCTGGCACTTTGTGGACCGTGTTTATGTGAAGGATGAGCAGTTAAACTCCCTTTTCTATCGGCAGATTGACGATGTGGGAGGGGTGCAGGTACTGAATTTTCAGATTGGTACGGATGGCACACCGTTCTTTATCGTAAAGGATCGGGAAGGAGTTTACATACAGGAGATAGATGTGGCCGGGGAAACGCTGATGGAAGAGGTACGGCTTAATAAGGCGGCGGATTCCTTTGAAGCGGATCGGGCAGACAGCCTGGAACACTTGACCTCCACAGACAACGGTTTTTTGTACTGTCAGGACAATGAGCTTTTTGAGTTCTGTTTTGATACGCAGAAGGCGGAGAAAATATTGAGCCTTACAACCTATGGAATCTTTTCTTCGGATATTCTGTATCTGGCGAAGCAGGGCGACAGGATAGAGATCATTGATAATCATGGGGAAGACGGAGATTCGGAGTTCATCTGCCTGGCCCTGGGAGCAGAGCAAAAAAAGACCTTGACGCTGGGAACGGTCATGACGGATCAGAATCTGAATCAAACCGTGGCGGAGTTTAACCGCTACAGCAGGGAGTACCGCGTTGAAATCGTGGAATATATGGGGGAAGAAGGAGATTATGAGGATGGGGCCGAGCGCTTAAAACTGGATATCATCACGGGAAACGCCCCCGATGTGCTGTCAGTGTCGGGGATCGACTACCGAATGCTTTCCGAAAAGGGGCTGCTGGCGGATCTGTATGATTTCATGAGGAATGATACCGAGTGCACGGAGGATATGCTGGTACGGCCGGTGGCCGGAGCCTGTGAGGACGAAGGCCGCTTATACAGTGTGGCCCCTGGATTTTTGCTCCATTCCATGTGGGGGTACGGCGATGTGACCGGCGGACAGAGCGGCGTCAGCTTTCTGGAGCTGTCCCGGATCCTGGAGAGCTGCGGGAAGGATGTAAATGCCATAGCGGGCTTTTCCGGGGATGAGCCGGTGTTAACCAGGCTCTGCGCTTTGTTTATGGATGAATTCGTGGACTGGGAGGCGGGGACCTGTGATTTTACGGGAGAGTATTTTAAACAGATCCTTTCTTTTGCAAAGGAGTACACAGGCATCGGCGCAGGCGGGCCGCTGTCGGAGCGAATCCGTAAGCGGGAGGTGGTGCTGTCGGTGGGACTGATTTCCGGTGTGGAGGATTATCAGATACAGAAGGAATTATACGGGGGAGACATAGGGTTTATCGGCTATCCGGTGACAGAGGGCACGGGAACGGCGGCCGGTTTTCTGGGCAGCGCGGTGGGGATCAATGCAAAGAAGGAGGATCCGGCCGGCGCCTGGGAGTTTGTGAAGTATTACCTGCTGCACGGTTATGACGGGCAGGGCTTTCCCATGATGCAGGAGCAGTTTGACCGGGTGCTGGAGGAAGCCATGAAGGAGGAGACCGTCCCGGATGGCGAGGAACCGTTTCACAAGGGTTATTATAACGACGGCGGCGTGAGCATCTTTGCCAATGCGGCTACCCGGGAAGAAGCGGATGCGGTGGCCGGTCTGGTGGAAAGGGTGGAAGTCCGTTATGAGATGCATCCTGTGATCCAGAATATCATCAATGAAGAAGCGGAAGCCTATTTTGCCGGGCAGGCGGATCTGGAGAGAACGGCAGAGAAGATTCAAAACCGGGTAGGGCTGCTTTTACAGGAGACGATGGAGTAGGGGATACGGGAACAGACACAAGAGGCTCCAAACGGCTGTAAGGGAAGAAGAAAGGAATATCGGAATGGAACCAGAAAAGCTTACTTTTAGAAAAGCGGGGCAGGATGATTGCAAAGACGTCTATCGTCTGATTTGTGAACTGGAATGCAAATGTCTGTCATACCGCGATTTTTCTCGTATATACGGGGATCAGACAGAAAACAGAAACTATTATTGTCTGGTCTGCGAGTATGAGAATCAAGTGGCCGGCGTTTTAAACCTGCGGTTCGAGGGCCAGCTGCACGATGCAAAACGGATCGCGGAGATTATGGAGTTTGTGGTTGATTCCGGTTTTCGGAGGATGGGGATAGGAAAAGAAATGTTTTCCCGTGCCTGCCGGCTGGCGCAGGACTTTTCCTGTGCGCAGATCGAATTGGCCACGAACCGGCTTCGGGAGGAGGCTCATCGGTTTTACGAGAGGGAAGGAATGCATAGTCATCATTTTAAATTTTCAAAATCATTGTCGGGAATCGACGATGCAGAAAATGTAATCGGGAGGTAAAAATACATGAAAGCAGTGATAATCGGCGGTGTGGCAGGGGGCGCTTCGGCGGCTGCGAGACTTCGGCGGCTGGATGAGACGGCAGAGATCCTTATCTTCGAGCGGTCCGGTTATGTATCCTATGCCAACTGCGGTCTGCCGTACTATATCGGCGGTACGATTCAGGACAGGAGGGCGCTGACGCTTCAGACTCCGGAGAGCTTTTGGAACCGCTTTCATATTGACGTGAGAGTGCGTCATGAGGTGACCGGGATCAACCGTGGGCGAAAGACGGTTACGGTTCGGAATCTGGCCACGGATGAGGTCTGGGAAGAAAGCTACGATAAGCTTCTTATGTCTCCCGGAGCTGTGCCGGTGAAGCCTGAGCTGCCGGGAGTGGAGAGCAGGCGTATCCGCACCCTTCGCACGGTGGAGGATACCTTTGGGATCCGTGAGACAGTCATAAAGGAGCAGGTCCGCTCTGCGGTCGTGATCGGCGGAGGCTTTATCGGTGTGGAGGTGGCGGAAAACCTGCAGAAGCTGGGGCTTATTGTGAGCCTGATCCAGCGCAGCGATCATATTCTGGCGCCCCTTGACGCAGATATGGCCAGCTTTCTCCATGCTCATATGAGGAAAAACGGCGTGGAGCTGCTGCTGAAAAAGACGGTTACGGGCTTTGAGGAGAGTGAGGACGGTATCATTGTGGGGCTGGAAGGGGAAAGCCCATTGCTGGCGGATATGGCGATTCTCGCCATCGGAGTCCTGCCGGAATCCGGGCTGGCAAAGGAAGCCGGCCTTACCCTGGGGGTGAGAGGAAGCATTGTGGTCAACGATCATATGCAGACCTCAGACCCGGATATCTATGCTGTGGGAGATGCCGTGTCCGTCACCCATTCTGTGACCAAAGAAAAGGCTGTCATTGCCCTGGCCGGTCCGGCGAATAAGCAGGGGCGGATCGCTGCCGATCATATGGCGGGACTGGATGTGGCCTATCAGGGCTCTCCGGGCTCGTCCATCCTGAAAGTCTTTGACATGACAGCGGCCTTTACGGGGCTGAATGAGAAGAGCGCCAGGGCGCAGGGCCTGTCTTATGAGAAGGTGATCCTTTCTCCGGCGTCCCACGCCTCCTACTATCCGGGCGGAAAAACCATGACGCTGAAGCTTTTGTTTGAACAGCAGACAGAGAGGATCCTGGGAGCGCAGATCGTCGGCTTCGACGGGGTGGATAAGCGCCTGGATGTGATCGCCACAGCCATGCAGGCCGGTATGAAGGTGACCGGTCTGAAGGATCTGGATCTGGCCTATGCGCCGCCATATTCCTCGGCGAAGGACCCGGTGAATATGGCCGGGTTCGTGGCGGAAAACGTACTGACAGGGCAGGTCCGGCAGTTTTTCTATGAAGATCTGGAAGAGCTGCCCCGGGACGGCAGCGTTATTTTGCTGGATGTGCGAAGCGGCGGGGAATATGAAGGCGGTCATGCGGAAGGATTTGAAACTCATATCCCTCTGGACCGGCTGCGGGAGCGTATGAAAGAGCTGGAGAGAGAAAAACCGGTCTATGTAATGTGTCAGTCAGGGCTGCGCAGTTATATCGCCTGCCGGATTCTGACACAGGCCGGATATGTCTGCCATAACTTTGCCGGGGGATACCGGCTGTATGAAAGCATCCGGGACGACCGGTTCGATGAAAACGCCATGTTTTGCAGCGCGGCGTCGCTGTCCTGATTGTATCCGGGTGAGGAAGCAGGCCATCCGGCGCAGAGGCTTCTTCTTTGTGCCTGCCAAATGGGATCTGCTGTCAGGAGGATACGATAATATACCCCACATTGCCCCGGAAAGCAGCATCGAAAACATGCTGGGGAATCGTCTCTGTCAGGCGGACATCTGCGCGGAAGTGAAGGTGTCCGCCGAACACGGCAGCCACGGGACTGTCGGGGGCGTAGAGCATATCCAGCATGTGCTTTGCCTCTTCGGTGGGACTGTAGAGCGTATTCTGATATCCCCATAAGAGGGCACGGTCCTGCCAGACTTCCCTGGAGGCTTTGTTCAGGCTGTCATCAATGAGAGAATCGAAGGGGACATGGGTGATGAGTACCACCGGCAGTCCCAAACCAAACAGCCTCTCGAGCTCCTTTAAGCCCTCTGCCGAGATGGGGCCGGTACTTTTGCTGATCCCTGCCAGAAGAAACTCTCCATAATCGAGACAGGCAATTTCACGGTCTCCGTCTAAGGCCTGTTCTGCCTCATCCACAGCTTCCTGCGAGTAGCGGCGGCTGTAGCTGTCCGAGTAATCGTGATCGGCCCGGATGTACATAAAGGGCGCCCGAAGCTTTTGGCAGCCTTTCCTCAGGCAGTCGAAATTCGCCTGGGAAAAATAATCGATCATATCCGCGCCCAGCAGCAGGGCGTCGATTTCCAGTTCATTTATCGCGTCTGTCAGCTTGTCCCAAAGCAGACAGGACGGAGTGCCGTCCGGGTCGATAAATCCTTTCTCATATCGTTCTTTTACCGTTTCCATGGCTTCATCGCTGACCTCTTCATTGGGGATCAGGATGTGGAGGTCGCTCAGAAATGCAAAGCGATAGGATTTGCGCAGTCCGGGAACCGTCACTGTCTGGCGGTCCACTGTGAAACCTGCCTCTCGCAGGCAGCGTATATTTCTGGTATCAATATCTTCTGCCCAGGTAAAAATATGATTAAAGCCGGGAATCAGGCTGGCGGCGGCCAGGGTGACGGCGCCGGCCAGTCCGGTTTTCAAAAAGGTTCTTCTGGTGATCTTCATCATGGGGCGGTTTCCTTTGCAGCCTATATTGGGCGATGTTTGGGTCAGAGTCCTTTCTATCCCCCAATACTATTATATGCCTGGCATGGAATTTTTCTACCAGATTAAGGAAATTGAAAGAAGGTTTTAAGAATATTTCATCTCTTGTAAGTTTCCATAACAGGTCTTCCGCAGATTCCTCTCTTGTGTTATGAAAGAAAACTATATATAATAGTAGTGTGACGATGAATGATTCATGGCAGGACAGAGAGGCCATTTCAGATGAAAAAAGGATATAGAATAAATATACGGGCAAAAAGAGACCGCCGCATCAAAAAACCGTGGAGAAGGGCGGCGATGCTGGCGCTGGCAGCCTGCCTGTGCCTGAGTGCGGGAGGCTGCGGCCTCACAGGAACCCCACAGGATGAGGAGGCTGCCGGCCTAAGCGGTGCGGCCGGAGGGGAGGCCTGGGACAAGATAAGCCCGGGAGACGGAGCGGGAATCGGGATACCCGGGGAATCCGAAGGAAGCGGGGAGATACAGGAGGCTCCCTGGGAGAATCTGGAGTTTGATACGGCATTTTATCCCTATTATGGGATGCTCAGTGAAAATGAGCAGGCAGTATATCGGCAGACCAGCTATTGCATTCGGAATGATATACGGGATTTTGTTCCCTGCGAAAATGTGCGCTCATCCAACGTGGACAGGGTGATCAGCGCCGTATACAATGATCAGCCCGGTCTCTTCTGGATGGAGGCAGACTATGAGTACCGGCATCGTTCCGGGCAGGTGACCGGGATTATTCTGCATTTTAACGAGCTGGCAGACCGGCTGGAGGAGAGCCGGCGTCAGTTTGAAGAGGCGTCGGCGTCGGTGCTTTCAGAGGCCGGCAGGCTACAGACGGTACAGGAAAAGGAGCGCTATGTACATGACACGCTTCTGTCCCGGGTAATCTATGAGGAGGGAGCGCCCTACAATCAGAATGCCTACAGCGCACTGGTAACGGGAGCCTCCGTGTGCGCCGGTTATGCCAGAGCCTTTCAGTATCTGATGATGGAACTGGGGGTTCCCTGCTATTACTGTGTGGGGACGGCTGTCAGCCTGGGGACGCCGGAGCCGGCCGAGGAGATCGAAGCGGCAAAGGCCGGCAGGGATGAAGCACAAGACGGTCCGGAGACGGAGGATAGCATGGCGGAGAGAAAGAACCGGCCGGTGGAGGATCATGCCTGGAATATCATCTGTCTGGACGGCTCCTACTATAATGTGGATCCCACCTGGAACGATACGCTCTTAGAAGAATATGACCTGATCTATTATGGCTATTACAACAGGTCGGATCAGGAGTTTCTGACAGACCACACCCGGTCCGAACGGTCCCGGGGGCTGCCTTCCTGTACGGGCGGCGAATATTCTTTTGAGAATATCTACGGGATTCCGGCGGAGCTGGGAGTGCTGGAGGGCCTGGGGCTGACCGGGGAAGATGTGGTCGACAGCCTGGAGGGCTATTATGACCGCTGCCGGGAGCTGTTGACGGACAGCGGCGTGGGAGAGTGTACCATATCGCTGATGGTGTATGGCGAAGACGCGATGACAGAGATTCTGGAAGCAGTGGATGCGAATGGTTATGAGGCCGGTTACCTGAAAGAGGTGGTGAAGGCTCTGCGCTTAAAGAGCTTTCGCTTTTCTCTGGGACTGGTGGCCGAGGAGCTGTCCGGCGGATATTATCTGGTGACACAGGAGAGCAGCCTGAGATAAAGAGGAGGGATCCATATGATCACAGAAAAGAGCAGGGTAAAGGACATATACGACCATCCGGTGGGACATGACATCATTCACAGAATTCTTTTGCAGTGCGGAATGGACTCCTCCGTGCTCGGGAATCCTTTAGTGAAAAACATGACGATTGGAAATATCAGGAAGCTGTCGGGCCGTTTCGCAGATGAGGATTTCTGGGAAACGCTGTTTGCCCTGTTAAACGGTGAGACGGACCGGCCGGCGGCCGGGGACGGCTCTGTGCGGCCGGCATGGTGGAAGGAAGCCGTATTTTATCAGATCTATCCACGCAGCTTTGCCGACGGCAACGGAGACGGCGTGGGGGATCTGAGAGGAATCCTGTCGCAGCTGGATTATCTGAAGCGGCTGGGGATCGACGCCGTGTGGCTGTCTCCGGTCTACGATTCGCCCTGTGACGACAATGGCTATGATATTCGGGATTACTATGAGATCCTGGCGCAGTTCGGCACCATGGAGGATTTCGATACCCTGGTCCATGAGCTCCATGAGAGAGGGATGCGGCTGATTATGGACCTGGTGGTGAATCACACCTCTGATGAGCACCCGTGGTTTCAGGAGGCCGTGGCCGATCCGGATTCGCCGTATCATGGCTACTATTTCTTCCGGGATGGCCAGAAAACGGTCCCGCCCAATAACTGGACTTCTTTTTTCAGCGGAACGGCCTGGAATTACTATGAGGCTCTGGGACAGTGGGGGCTTCATCTGTTTTCCGCCAAACAGATGGATCTGAACTGGGAGAATCCGGCATTGCGGGCAGATATCTGCACGATGATACGCTGGTGGCTGGAAAAGGGAGTGGACGGATTCCGCCTGGATGTAATCAATTATATTTCCAAGACGCCCGGCCTGCCGCAGGGCAATGAGACCATCGGAAGGCTGATGGGATTTTACGGAATCGAGCACTATTTCTATGGTCCCCGTCTGCATGAATATCTGCGGCAGCTGCGAAAGGAAGCCTTTGCGCCCTATGACGCTTTTACCGTGGGAGAGACGCCGGGGGCGGGACTGGAGATGGGCCGTCTGCTCACCGGGGATGACCGGGGAGAGCTGGATATGATTTTCTCCTTTGACCATCTGGAGAACCCGGGGAAGAACCGGTTCGACGATTACCGCTATGATCTGAATTATCTGAAGAAGCATCTGATCGAATGGACCAGGGGGTATGGCAATCGCTGCTGGATGTCCTTATTCTGGGAGAACCATGACAATCCGCGTATGGTCTCGAAGGTGAATCCGGATCCGGCCATGCGGGTGCGCCTGGCTAAGCTGCTGGCGGCGATGCAGCTGACTCTGCGGGGAACCCCTTTTATTTACCAGGGACAGGAACTGGGCACAGGAAATGTGGATTTTCAGGATATCTCGGAGCTGTCTGACGTGGAGAGCCTGAATCTGTATCAGGAGCTGTGCCGGACGAAGACACAGGAGGAGGCATTCCGGATCATTCTGGCCGGCAGCCGAGATCACGCCCGGGCTATGATGGACTGGGAAGAGGCGGCGGCTCAGAAGCAGGATCACGCCTCGGTCTACTATTTTTATAAGCGGCTGATTGCCCTGCGAAAGAAGTACCCGGTGCTGGTGTACGGTAAGGTCAGCTTTACCAATGAAAAGGAGAAGGATCTCTTCACCTGGTATCGCCAGGGAGACGAGCGGCCCGGGGCAGAACGCCCTTCCGCCGGCGAGGCGGCGGGCTTCTATATCGAGTGCAATTTAAGCAGCGAGTCCAAAAAACGTCCAGAGAGGCCGAATGGGTATCGGACCGTGCTGTCCAACTATGAGACGAGAGGCAGATGGATGCAGGCATATGAGGTGTGCATTTGCTACGGGACACAGGAGTGAAGCGCACAGAATCTGATATGTGAAAGGGTTGGCCGTCAGCGGCGGCTACGGTATACCATTTAAAGACAGGAACCTATGAGCGACCATGATGAAAGGAGTATATATTTATGTTAAAAGGCAAAGTGGCAGTAGTAACCGGAGGAACCCGCGGGATCGGGTATTCCATTGTGAAGACCTTCCTGGATAACGGCGCGAAGGTGGCGTTGTTGGGATCCCGCCAGGAGACTGTGGAGAAAGCGCTGAGTTCTCTGAAGGATGAGAATCCCGATTACCCGGTCATGGGACTGTGGCCGGATCTGACCGATGCCCAGGCGGTGGCAGAGGCGTTTGACCAGGTGAAGGCGGCTTTTGGCAGTCTCGATATTCTGGCCAATAATGCCGGCGTATCCTCCAGCACCAGCATCTATGACTATAAGCCCGGCGATTTTGAGAAGATCATGGCTCTCAATGTGAATGCCGTGTATGTCTGCTCCCAGGCGGCGGCCCGCATCATGAAGGAGCAGGGCGGCGGTTCCATTATCAATACCAGCTCCATGGTAAGCCTGTACGGCCAGCCCTCCGGCAGCGGGTATCCCACCTCGAAATTTGCTGTCAACGGCTTCACCCGTTCCCTGGCCCGTGAGCTGGGCAAGGATCATATCCGTGTCAACGCGGTGGCGCCCGGCATCACGAAGACGGATATGGTGGCGGCTCTGCCGGATGCCATGATTCAGCCTATGATTGCCCGGATTCCCCTGGGACGGATCGGAGAGCCGGAGGATATCGCCAATGCCTTCCTCTTCCTGGCCAGCGATATGGCCAGTTATGTCACCGGCGAGGTGCTGTCGGTGGATGGAGCTATGATGACGTGATGTCGGATAGATGGATAAAGCGGTAAAAGAAAGCATTTCCACTAAGAAACAGAGTGAGCTGTCGCTTGTTTGCAATAAAGAAGCGCACAGCTCTCTTTATGTAAAACGTTATTTTCGCTGTCTGCCCTTTCTTGCGCAAATTTTCTATTTCATCAAATATCCATTAATAAATACTGTTATTTTTTCGGATTTTGTATTATAATGATATGCAAACACTGTCATCTGGAAATTCCTTCATGGAAGGAATCGACGCAGAGGAGATCACATGGAAGAAAAGATAGAAAAAGAGAAGGACGGGACGCCGGGGGAGACGGCCGGGGAGATGATTTCAGGAGAGAAGGGAAAGAATCCGGGCGGCTCGTTCCGGATGGGATTTATCGGAGGCTTTCTGACCGGGCTTCTGTTTCTGGCGGTGCTGGCAGGAGGCGCGGCGCTGGGGCGGTATATAGCCCAGAGAAAGCTGGAGAATCAGTCGCCGCCCGTCGTGAACACGGAGGATCCGGCCGCCGGTGAAGGGGTGCTGACAGAGGAATTCTTACAGGAGATCAACACGGTATATCGTCAGATCTGTCAGTATTTTCTCTATGATTTCGATGATAAGGCGTTACAGGACCGTATGCTCCAGGGGATGGTGGCAGCCCTTGACGATCCCTATTCGGTCTACTATAACGAAAGTGCCCTGGAGTCCTTTACCTCGCAGACCGAGGGGGAATACTACGGGATCGGCTGTGTGGTGAATCAGAACCGTGAAACCGGCGTCATCACCATCGTAAAGCCGTATGCGGGCTCGCCTTCCTTTGAAGCGGGGCTTCTGCCGGGAGACATCCTCTATGCGGTCAATGGCCGGGAGGTCACCGGTACGGATCTGGACCAGGTGGTGGCCATGATAAAGGGGGACGAGGGCAGTACGGTAAAGCTGTCCGTGGTGCGCGAAGGTGAGGAGGATTATCTGGAGTTCGATGTGGAGCGCCGCCAGGTGGTGGTAAACACGGTGGAGTACCAGATGCTTCCGGACAATATCGGCTACCTGGCGGTGTCTTCCTTCGACGGGGTGACGCCGGGACAGTTTAAGGAGGCCTTTGAAGCGCTGAAGGCGCAGGGGATGAAGGGACTGGTCATCGACATGCGCAATAACGGCGGCGGGCTTCTGACGGCAGTGGAGGAGATGCTGGACTACATGCTGCCGGAAGGGCTGATTTTCTATGCCCGGGATAAGGCCGGCAACAAGTATCTGGAGTACAGTTCCGATGCGGAGGCGGCTCTTGATGTGCCTCTGGCCGTGCTGGTCAACGGCAACACGGCCAGTGCCGCAGAGGTTTTCAGCGGTAACGTACAGGAATTCGGTGTGGGGACGCTGGTGGGGACGACGACCTTTGGCAAGGGCATCATGCAGAATACCTATACTACGAATATCCGGGGCACCCGGGCGGTGAAGCTCACCGTGGCGGATTATTATATCCACGGAGACCGTAACATTCATAAGATAGGGCTCACCCCGGATGTGGCGGTGGAGCTTTCGGAGGAAGCGGCGAAGCAGGCGGTACTCAGTCTGGAGGAGGACAATCAGCTGCAAGAGGCCCTGCGCGTCGTGCGGGAACAGATTCATTAGGCTTAGGCCGGAAAAAGGAGAAGAGGAAATGGAACCACAGGAGATCTTTCGCGTACTGCAGATTGAAGAGACAAAGGATAAAGAGATCATCAAGGCGGCATACCGCCGCCTTCTGGTATACGTAAATCCGGAGGATGATCCGGAAGGCTTTCAGCGTCTGCGCCATGCCTATGAGGAGGCGGTGAGATACGCCGATCAGGAGGAAACGGATGAGAATGCGCCTGAGGAGCGTGACACCTCTCCCATCGGCCTGTGGATCGAGCGGGCCGGGGAGATCTACGGATCCCTTGAGAGCCGGACCACAGTGGCTCTGTGGCAGGAGCTTTTGCAGGATGATCTGTGTCAGGCCCTGGATACGGCAGACGAGGTGAGAGAGCGCTTTTTAGTTTTTTTGATGAATCATTTTCGCCTGCCCCAGGAGGTATGGAAGCTTTTTGACAAAGAGTTTATGATCCTGGAACAGAGACAGCAGCTTTTGGAGAAGTTTCCGCGGGATTTTGTGAATTTCATGTGTTTTGAGACGGAAAACGGAGGATTTATTGATTTTACTCTGTTTGACGGGGCGGACGATGCTGAATATGACCAGTATATCGGATTGTATTTGCAGCTAAAGAGGCTGACAGACGCCTGTATGACGGTACAGGGGGATCCGGATGCGCCGGAGGAGAATGGCGATACGGAAGGCGAAGAGGAAAAAGCGGAAGAGGAGAACGGGAGCGATATTCGCAAAATGTACGCCCAGACGGCGGATCTGTTTGCCCAGCTGGAGGATCTGAAGATTTACCATCCCTTTATGGATGTGGAGCATCTGCGTCTGGCCAGGCGCAGAAACGATAAGGCGGAGGTGGAAGACTGGCTGAATCAGCTGGAATTCCAGGATGTGTTTAATCCCTATGTGATGCTTCAATGCGCCGCTTCCCGGGAGTATCTGGAGGATTTTGACAAAGCCAGAGCAATCTATGAAGAACTCCTGGAGAAGCAGCCGGAAAATTACCCGGCCGGCGTGGGAATGGTACGCTGCGAGCTGAAGGCGGAGCAGTGGAAAGAGGCCAAAGAGAGGATCATGAATCTTCTGGATGTGAGCAAAAACGATCCGCAGCTTCTGGAGAGCATGCAGCAGGCCAACAGCCATCTGATACCGGAGAAGGAAGCCCGTATGCGGGAAAATCCGGAGGACTGGGATGAGCGTATTGAGCTGGGCTGGTGCTATTTCCAGGAGGAGTGTGCCGAAGAGTGCATTCGCCTGTTAAGTGAGAGGCCGCTGCCGGATGAGCACCGCATGGATTACTGCAACATGCTCAGCCGTACCTATCTGATGCAGAAGGATTATGAGAAATCGCTGCCGCTTCTGAAGGAATGGCAGCAGCTGATGACGGAGCTGCCCGACAGCGATGATCCGGAGCAGATGCGCAAGAAGCGCCGGATCGGCTACACCTACTATGCCATCGGCTTCTGCTGTCAGGAGACCGGTCAGAGAGAAGAGGCTCTCACCTATTACGCCGAGGCCATTGTCAAGGAAAAGGACGAGGATATGCTGCAATCCTATATGATGGCGAAGGCACAGCTTCTGTGCCGTATGGAGCGTTATGAGGAGAGCGCGGATGCCTGTGACCAGCTCTTAGACCGCAACGATCAGTATATGCCGGCCTATGTATGCCGTGAGGAGTGCAGCTACCGGATGCATCGGGCGCAGGCAGTGGTGGACGATTATCACCGTGCCGTGGAAATCTATCCTTCCTATCTGCCTCCGTATCTGATGGCGGCCAAGGTGTTTTATTTCTACCGGCAGTATAAGAATTCCATGGAGGTCATCGAGGCGGCCAGAAAGCTGGGGCTTACCAGCGCGGAGCTGGATTTCTTCGAGGCCAGAAACCGGCGGTATCTGGCGGAGAAGAAGGCGGAGCTGGAGCGTCCGAAAGAGCTGTGCCGGTCGGTCATCGACTGGGTACAGAGCGCAGACCCCGACAGAGAGCCGGATCCCGGCGAGGACCGTCTGGAGGAAGCGGAGGTCTGGAAGGAACTGGTCTTCTGCTATATGGATGAGAAAAACTGGCAGGATGCCATGGGGATCGTGGGGGAGGCATTGCGCCGATTCCCCGGGGAGGACGGCCTGCGCTATGCCAAGGCCGGTATCCTGAAGGGCCTGCAAAACTATAAAGAGTCCGAGGATATTTACCGTCAGCTTCTGGAGGGCCAGCCGGATAATACGGTCATCATGGGCCAGCTGGCGGACTGTCTGGAAAAGAGCGGTAAGAAGGACGGGCTGGAAAAGCTGTACAAAAAGATTCTGGAATATGACGCGGATGATATCCGCGCCCTGTCTCGCCTGATGCATATCTATCAGGACCGCTTGAATGACGACAGGGATCCGGTCTGGCTGGCGCCGGCCATGGAGCTGGCGGATAAGCTGATACAGCTGCGCCCCACGGCGTACTACTATATCGAGAGAGGGCTGCTGCTCAGCGATGTATACCGTCTGGAGGAAGCCATCGAGGACTACAAAAAGGCTATGGAGCTGGAGCCGGATAATCTGTATGCTCAGAACAACGCCGGTGTCAACAGCCAGCATCTGGACCGCCTGGACGAGGCGGAGCAGTATTACCGTAAGGCCATAGAGCTGCTCAGCGAGGAGGATAAGAGCATTCTGCCGTGGAAGAATCTGGCGGTGCTGTACATGATCCGGGGGCTTTATCCGGAAGCCCTGCGCTGCATAGGGGAAAATGAGAAGCTGTTTCCCGGCCGCGCCTCCTTCTACAAAGACCGGGCGGAGATCTATGAGCGCATGGGACGCTACCGCGATGCGATACAGGAAAATGAAAATTATCTGAGAGATAAGGATTCGCGTTCCAAGCGGGCCATGGTGGATATCGCAGATGACTATGCGTCCCTGGGGGATATGAAAGAAGCGCAGAGGCGCTACAAAAAGCTTTTGAAGAAATTCCCCGGCGATCAGTGGATCGAAAAACAGTACGCGGAACATCTGATCGGGACGCTAAGAGATTTCAAGGGAGCCTATGGCATCCTGCAAAATTTGCTGAGCAATGAACAGGAAGATAACAAGGATACGATTCCGACTCTGGTCATGATGGTGGAGACCTGCTGGAATCTGAAGAAAGGAAAGGAGCGGGACCGCTATTTCGCGAGAGCGCAGGCGATTCTGAAAGCCCTGCCGCAGGGAGAGGAAAGCTATGTGGGTCTGGAAGCTTCGGGCCCTTCCTATATGTATCGTCTGGGTGAGCTGTATCTGTACGGCGGCGACACACAGAAGGCGGAGGAGTATTTTGAGCGGATGATGAAGTGTCATCGCTGCGATTTCTGCCATTATGGCGGCTGTTTTGAAGCGTATTTGGGCATGGGCCTGGTGCGGATCTGGCAGAAACGGTATGATGAGGCGGAGGCATATCTGCGGCGCTGTCTGGAAATCAATCCTCACAGTACGCTGTGCAAGTACTATTTGGACAACAGAAGGAAATGGTAGAAGATGATAATTGGAATTGATTTGGGAACGACAAACAGTCTGACGGCTTATTTTACACCGGAGGGGGCGAAGCTGATCCCCAACCGGCTGGGAAAGAATCTGACTCCATCTGTCGTCAGTATCGATGAAGAAGGCCAGATCTATGTGGGAGAGACAGCGCAGGAGAGGATGCGTCTCTATCCTCTGACAGCGGCTTCCGTCTTTAAGAGAAGCATGGGAAGCGATAAGGAGTTTACCTTAAGCGGCAAAACCTATCGCGCCGAGGAATTGTCTTCCTTTGTGCTCCGCTCTCTGAAGGAGGATGCCGAGGCGTATCTGGGCGAGGAGGTGACGGAGGCGGTCATCAGCGTCCCGGCCTATTTTAACGATGCCAGAAGAAGGGCCACGAAAAAGGCCGGGGAGCTGGCCGGGCTCAAGGTGGAGCGGATTATCAGCGAGCCCACGGCGGCGGCCATCGCCTACGGGCTGTATCAGGAGAATAAAAACACCCGTTTTCTGGTCTTTGACCTGGGGGGCGGCACCTTCGACGTATCTATACTGGAGCTGTTTGAGAATATCCTGGAGGTCCGGGCAGTGGCCGGGGATAATTTCCTGGGCGGCGAGGACTTCACCGATGCATTGATTAAGCTGTTCTGTGAGGCCCAGGGACTGAACCCCATGGAGATGGATTTAAAATCGCTGGAGAGCCTCTACCACCGGGCGGAGGAGTGTAAAAAGGAATTTACCCAGTCCAACGTATGTACCCTCTCCTTCCGCTACGGTGACACGGTGTATGAGCAGACCATCAGCGCGCCGGAGTATGAGGCGGCCTGCGGCGACCTTTTAGAGCGGATTCGTCAGCCGATCAAGCGGAGCTTAAATGATGCCGGCGTGCGTTTGAGTCAGATCGATAAGGTGGTGTTGGTGGGCGGGGCTACGAAGATGCCCATGATCCGCCATTTCGTGGCTAAGCTGTTTCGGCGGCTGCCGGACGCTTCGGTGAATCCGGACGAGGCTGTGGCTCTGGGGGCGGCGATCCAGGCGGCCATGAAGGAGCGCAATGAAGCCATCCGCGAGGTCATTCTCACCGATGTCTGCCCGTTTACGCTGGGGACCGAGGTGGTGCGGGAGGTGGAGGAGGGGCGCTATGAAGGCGGCCACTATTGCCCGATTATCGAGCGCAATACGGTAATCCCTGCCAGCCGTACCGAGCGGATGTATACGATCCGCGATAATCAGACCAGGATCACCGTGCAGATTTTGCAGGGTGAGAGCCGTTTTGCCCGCAATAACCTGTGTCTGGGGCGGCTGGAGATTGATATCCCCAAGGCTAAGGCAGGGGAGGAGCCGGTGGATGTGACTTACACCTACGACATCAATTCGATTCTGGAGGTGGAGGTGAAGGTGGTATCCACAGGCAAGACCGTGCGTCAGGTCATCAAGAGTCAGTATACACAGATGAGCGATGAGGAGATCGAGCAGCGGCTCAAGGATCTGTCCTATCTGAAGATCCATCCCCGCGATCAGGAGGAGAATAAGCTTCTCTTATTGAAAGGGGAGCGGCTGTACGAGGAGAATATCGGAAATAAAAGGCTTTTGATCGAGCAAGAGCTGAATCTTTTTGAGAAAGCGCTGGACAGCCAGGAGGCAGCCCAGATCGCACAGGCCAGAAGCCGCCTGCAGTCTTTCCTGGAAAGGATCGATAAGCAATGAGACGGATACTCGGCTATCTCAAACCGTACCGGTTTCGCATGGCTCTGGGTCTGCTTATCAAATTTACCGGTACGATCGTTGAACTGACGATTCCCTGGATCCTTTCTCATATGATCGATGACGTCATCCCTTTGAGGGATGCGGGAAAGATCTATCTGTGGGGCCTGGTCATGGTGCTGTGTGCTGTGATCGCCCTGGTTTTCAATATCACGGCCAATCGAATGGCCTCTTTCGTTTCGCGAAATGCCACCGAACAGATCCGCAGCGATCTGTTCGGGAGGGTTCTCTATCTGTCAAACCGTCAGATCGACAGCTTTACCCTGCCGTCTCTGATCTCCAGGCTCACCACCGACACCTATAACGTACATCAGATGCTGGGAATGATGCAGCGTCTGGGCGTGCGTGCGCCGATTATGTTCCTGGGAGGGATTCTGATTACTCTGACTCTGGACCCGGTGCTGACGCTGGTGATGCTGGCGGTGATGCCGGTGATAGTGGCGATCCTGATTTTCGTGAGCAGGGTAGGGGTTCCCATGTTTACGAAATTGCAGCATATGATCGACCAGTATGTGCGGGTGGTCAGAGAGGATGTATCCGGCATACGCATCATCAAGGCATTGTCACGGGAAGAATATGAGCGGCAGAAATTCTACCGCCATAACAACGATGCGGCGGAGCAGGAGAAGAAGGCGGGGATGGTCATGAGCGCACTGAGCCCCGGCGTGAATATGTGTCTCAATACCGGCACAGTGCTGGTGATTCTGGCAGGCGCCGTGCGGGTGGACCGGGGACTGGTGCAGCCGGGCGTACTGATTGCCTTTTTAAGCTATGTTACGCTGATCCTCAATGCCATTATCTTCGTGTCCCGTATGTTAGCTATCTATTCGAGGGCCAGCGCATCGGCCAGACGGATCAGCGAGGTGCTGGAGTGTGCCAAAGACCTGGAGCCTGTGAGTACAGAGGAGGCGGAGCGCCTGTATGACAAGAGCAGTGCAAAGGCCCCGGCATCCGGCAGTGTGGAGGGCGGCAAAGAGGGCTGTGCGGCGAAAGCTGTGCGGGAAGGTACCGGGGATCAGAAGGCCGGGCCTTACATAGAGTTTGACCATGTGACATTTTCATACCATAAGAAAGAGCCTAACCTGCGGGACGTATCTTTCACGCTGGCAAGGGGAGAGACTCTGGGGATTCTGGGGGCCACCGGTGCGGGTAAATCCACGGTCATACAGCTCTTACAGCGCTTTTATGATGTGGATCAGGGAGCGGTGCGAATCGACGGCCGGGATGTGAGGACATATTCGTCCGGTGAACTGCACCGGCTCTTTGGCGTGGTATTTCAGAATGATTTCATCACCAGGGATACCATCGGGGAGAATATCCGTTTTGGACGGGATATATGCGATGAGCAGATCCGCGAGGCGGCAGCCTGTGCTCAGGCCCGCTCCTTCATCGAGGGGAAGCCGGACGGTTTTGATACGGTGGTGGCAGTAAAGGGAGCCGATTTAAGCGGCGGGCAGAAGCAGAGGCTTCTGATCAGCCGTGCTCTGGCGGCACATCCGGCCATTCTCATACTGGACGATTCCATGAGCGCGCTGGATTACCGCACGGACGCGGCCCTCAGAGGGCAGCTGAAGGAGCATTTTGGCGATGTTACTTCTGTGATCGTGGCGCAGCGCATCAGCTCAGTCCTGCACGCGGACCGGATTTTGATACTGGAGGAAGGCAGAGTGGCTGGTTACGGCACTCATGAGGAACTGATAAAGACCTGTGAGATCTATCAGGATCTTTGGAGGATCCAGACAGGTATGACAGAGGAGGGGATGTGATATGGCGGCCAGAGGACCGGGAATGGGACGGCCGGGAGGGCCGAAAGGGCAGACGGCGGAGCCTATGGCGCCGGAGCGCAGGCGTCATACCCTGCTTCGTCTGATGCGCTTTCTGATGGAATACCGCATGGGATTTGCCGTGGCGCTGATCCTGTCAGTCGGCGGCAATCTGTTTGCGCTCATCGGACCGCAGCTGTCGGGCCAGGCCATCGACGTGATCGAGAAGGGGCTGGCGGCCGGTAAGGTGGAGATCGGGGAAGTATTTACCGTCTGCATGTGGATGCTGCTTTTTTACCTGCTTTCATCGGTATTGGGATATATTCTGTCGGCGTGGATGATCCGGATCAGTAAGAGGATATCGCTGCGGCTCAGAAAGGATGTGTTCGATCGTCTTCTGTCTTTGCCGGTCAGTTATTTTGACCAGCATGCCACCGGCGATATCATCAGTAAGATCTCCTATGATATTGACACGCTGAATTCCGGAATTTCCCAGGATCTGGTAGCGATCTTTTCCAGCGTGATCACGGTGGCCGGTTCTCTGATTTCCATGGTGATGATCTCGCCGAAGCTGGTGTTAGTCTTTGCCGTGACAGTGCCGGTCTCCATGGTTATGACGAAGAAGATCACCAGTATGACGAGACCGCTGTTTCGCCGTCGTTCCCGCAAGCTGGGTGAGCTGAATGCCATGTCAGAGGAGCTGATTACAGGCCAGAAGACTTTGAAGGCATATCACCAGGAGGAAAATACCAGAGCGCGATATGCGGATATGAACCGTGACGCCGTGGAGGCCTATTACCAGGCAGATTACTATGGAGCCATGGTAGGCCCTTTTGTCAATTTTATGAATAATCTGTCCATGACGCTGGTCAGCGTGCTGGGGGCGCTGATGTACCTTCACGGAGAGATCTCTCTGGGGCAGATATCGGCGTTTGTGCTGTATTCCCGCAAATTCTCCGGTCCCATCAATGAGGTGGCTAATATCATGGGAGAGCTGCAATCGGCTCTGGCAGCTGCGGAGAGGGTCTTTCAGCTCCTGGACGAGGCGCCGGAGACAGAGGACAGTCCCGACGCTCTGGCGCTTGATGAGGCCGAGGGGCGGGTAAGCCTGACGGACGTGTCTTTTGGTTATCAGCCAGAGAAGCGGATCCTGCATCATCTGAACCTGGATGTCAGGCCAGGCAGTCAGATCGCCATCGTAGGTCCCACCGGAGCCGGTAAGACGACGCTGATCAATCTGCTGATGCGATTTTACGATACCGATGAGGGAACCATAGCCGTGGACGGTCATGATATCCGGCAGATGACGAGAGAGAGCCTGCGCCGGCAGTATGCCATGGTGTTGCAGGACACCTGGCTCTTTGAGGGTACTATCTATGAGAATATCGCCTATGGCAAGACCGGCGCCACCAGAGAGGATGTGGAGAGAGCAGCCCGGATGGCAGGCATTCACTCCTATATCATGCAGCTGCCCCAGGGCTATGACACGGTATTGACCGATGAGGGAACGAACATTTCCAAAGGCCAGAAACAGCTTCTGACGATTGCCAGGGCGATCCTCTTAAACGCCCGTATGCTGATACTGGACGAAGCCACCTCCAACGTAGACACACGCACGGAGCAGCGCATTCAGAAAGCCATGACCACTCTGATGAAGGGCAAGACCTGCTTTATCATCGCCCACCGCCTCTCCACCATCGTCCACGCGGACCAGATCCTGGTGGTGAAGGACGGAAACATCGTAGAGACAGGAACCCATAAAGAACTGCTGGCTCAGAACGGCTTCTACAAACAACTATACGAAGCGCAATATTCATGAAGGCATTGAGCAGTGCAAAAGGGCAGATGTATAGCCATCCAGGCGTACTGGTACGAATGGATGGCTATACATCTGCGCTTTTATAGGGCGAAAGCCCGTGAGAGAAGCGGAGGCGAAGCCGAAGCTGAGCTGGCACTGCGGGGCGGGGAGCAAAAGACAGAAGAAGACTAATACAATACCAATTCCACCGGGCAATGGTCTGATCCCAATACTTCGGAATGAATCGCCGCGCTGACAAGTCTTTCCTTCAACGCTTCCGATACACAGAAGTAGTCGATACGCCAGCCTGCATTTTTCACCCGGGCCTGGAACCGATAGGACCACCAGGAGTAAGCCCCGGTTACATCCGGATAAAAATAGCGGAAGGTATCGACAAAGCCGGTCTCCAGAAGACGGCCAAAACAGGCTCTCTCCTCATCAGAAAAACCGGCGTTTTTACGGTTGGTCTTAGGATTCTTCAGATCGATCTCCTGATGGGCCACGTTGAGATCACCGCAGAAGATCACCGGTTTTTTCTCTTCCAGCTTTTTCAGCCAGGCCAGAAAATCTGCTTCCCATGTGAGGCGATAGGGAAGTCTGGCCAGGCCGTCCTGGGAATTAGGCGTGTAGACCGTAATGACATAAAAATCTTCGTATTCCAGGGTAATCACGCGGCCTTCATGATCGTGCGCTTCGATACCGATTCCGTATATGACGCTCAAAGGCTCTTTCTTCGTGAAGATAGCGGTTCCGGAATATCCTTTTTTCTCAGCATAGTTCCAGTATTGATAATATCCGGGCAGAGACAGTTCAATCTGCCCTTTCTGAAGTTTGGACTCCTGAATGCAGAAAATATCGGCATCCGCTTCGTTAAAATAGTCCGTAAATCCTTTTTGCAGACAGGCCCGCAGTCCGTTTACATTCCAGGAAATCAGTTTCATCGCAGAAACTCCTTTCATTTTACAGTTATTTTTTCAGGTTTCGAGAATTGAATGATATGGGTCCTGAATGTTAGTCAGGATGATCTGTGAGGAGGATATTTAAATTTTTCAGGATGGAAACAATTCTCTCAATGCTTTGCTTCGGATCTTAAAAGTGGTATCAGTGACTCGTTCCTTGTCATTTGCACCTGGCTGGTTGAGAAAGTGTTCATTTGAGAAAAGATGACCCTTTCCAATTACATTTTACCATACCATATAAATTTACTCAATTAAAAAAACTGTAGCACGATGTGCGATGAGACGGATCTGGCAATGATTGCCCAATGGTCAGGTCACGAGCAGTTAGAAACCGCCCAGATCTATGCTTATGCAGATACAGAAGCAAGGCTTTTTCCCAGGTATTCGGGATAATCTATAATTCGGTATAACGAAGTTGTGTACCTCATTATGTTATATTCTGTTATAAATACAAAAATATATGAATATGGTAGCAGAATATCTCAAAAGATTCTTTCAACCCCGGAGGAAACATGATAAAATAAAATGGAATATTCTCTGCTATAAAGGAGGCGTTGTCTATGGATAAAACATTGTTTCTACCCCATTTTGAAAAAATTGATAGAGATGAAAAGATGATACGGATGCGGACATTGGCGGAACAATATGGTCTGCTGTTTAAGGGCCTGCAACCATTTTCCCGTTGGGGGCAGGGCTGTACCACCGGAGTTTTTGAGAAAGACGGCCGGGAGCTTGTCTTTGTCCCCGGTAATACCATTACCCTGGGATGGGAACAATTCTCTGAGGGCCTGGACGAAAATAATCTTGCAGAATTGAACTACATATTTGGGGAGTACGAGTACAGGGGGACGCCGGAGGATTTCATCCGGGAGGACATGGCCCCGGTTCGACAGGTTACAATCTCACCTATGCTGGCAGGGCGGGAACTGGAGGAGATCGGCTGGGAGCCGGTGGATTTCCAGGACTCCCGATTGTTGGAGCATCCGGACTGGCTGAAGGAATTTGAAGATCACAAGCGCTCCGGAATGCGCGGCCTTAATCTGGTGGGTCACGCCCGGTTTGATTATATAGACGGCCAGTGGAGGGCATATCTCTACCATGATGTGACCTACCCCCAACTGAAAGAATTGCTGCACAGGCAGGGCTATTCTCTCCCCACAGCGGATGAATGGGCCTACCTCTGCGGCGGCGGATGCCGGACTCTGTTTCCCTGGGGGGACGGGCTGAGAAGCGATATGCATCTTCTTCACTTTGAATCCCCGGAGAGTGAGAATGAGCCCTATGATATGGAAGAGCCGAATTTCTTTGGTCTCTCCATCGCCTATGACCCCTATATGCGGGAAGTGGTGGAGGCGGATACCTTCACCACCTGCGGCGGGGACGGAGGCTGTAATATTTGTGGAGGTATGGGGCCGCTGCTGGGCTTTCTTCCCTGTTCCCCTCACCGAAAGCCGGAAGTGCAGGAGGATGATATGCTGGATATTGATTTTGATTTTTGCCGTCCCATCATACGGGTCGGATCATAAGCGTCCTGAAAATCTGCATTGTGGGTGGCAGGTGAATATTATAATAATCAGGTTCTAAAAAGGTATTTATATGTATGAAATTTGCAAAAAGATAAAAATCAGCCCTCAAAAGCTTTTATAATGGCTGTATCTTTATGGCGGTGGCTTATGCAGTAACAGTCGGGGAATATCCAGAGTTAAATTATCAACATTCTTGGGATAGCATAAATTACTGCATGAATAACAGTCAGGGATGTCGTGGCACGATTACCTTTGGCAAGAAGTATATCATTGCTGTATTTCAAGATACATCGGTAAAAACGCCCTGTCAGGATGCAATGAACTTTTTTAAAAGACGCACCAGAAGCCATTGTCGAGCTTGCGAAATCAGAGTATCTATGGGTGAATTAAACATTAAACTGGAAGAGTAAAAGGAAAATAAAAATTCAGAAATAGATGACGATGTGAATCAGGAAGCCCTGGCCCGGTATCCGATGCTCCATGGCGTTTGGCTTGGCTGGGGACATACCGTCTACGGTTCGGAGACCAGTTATGCCAGCGACGCTAAGCTCTGCGGTGTGCTGCTGCTGTCCCCAGGCGTATTCGGTGCCCCTGCCTCAGCCTGTACCCTTCCTAACACAAAGTTTTGTTTCGGAGATACTAAATAATATGCATAAACAGAAAAGGAGAAAAGCGGTGAAAGCATTTAATGCGGAGTATAAGCTATTGGCTGAAATGTATCAGGATGAATATTTTCCTGACTTTCTGGTGGATAAAGTCAAGGCAGAACTCCAGGGAGTGATTGATCTGCTGGAGAGCGGCGAGGCCAATACGGAGGTCATTCAGACAAAGCTGGATGAGACGGTCTGTGCCATCAATGACTTGCAGGACGAATTTGACGCGAATGACAGTGAGATCGAAACGGTGGCCCGTGATTGTATCGGGCAAAGTGTAGGCTATATTTTGGAGTGGTTTGACATTCCCATTGATGTGGAAGATGCCATCCGAGAGCGGGACTGGTAAATACCGCAGCAGAGCTGCTTCTCAGGGGATATAAAATGCCGGAATACACATTTGAAGAAATCAAAGCATTGCTTTTGACGTGCATCTGTCAGTATGGTATGCTCGTTCAAAGGCTGAAGAAACAAATCGAAGGAGGAAACTGATGTGAACCAGAAACAAATGAATGCCGCTATGGAGTCTCTGACCGAGTGGCTGTCCCATCCTGCGGAGCTGGGCAAGACTCCGGCAAGAATCGAGTGCGCCGGAGAGTTCGACCTGCATGATCTGCACTACTACATGTTCAAGTACAAAAAGAGCCTGATGGAGAAATGGCTGCTGGGCGTATGCGGCGGCTACGAGGAAGACGAACTGGAGCACTGCGGCCATGTGTTCAGCGAGATGGAGGACTATGACCCTGCCAATGCCCAGGAAAAGGCCATCGCCCTGGTGGAAATGATTCGCTCCTACTGGATGGAGCAGGCCCGGCGTGCGGAGGAGCAAAAGGAGAACCCCGGCACCTTTGTCAATTATGTTCTTTTAAAAAAGGCCAGGTGGGACAAGGAGGCTCTTCTGCGGGACTTGAAAGAAACCTGGGGTATCGTGGATGAACCTGATGACATCGAGAATGAGGACGACGAGGGCGAGGAAAGCGATGAAATGTTTCTAATCAGCTATCGGGGAGCAATGATCGCAGTTTCCTTCATGCCTGGCCCCATTCCCAACGGTGAGGCAGAGGAGGCTGCATCCAAAAACTTTATGTGGCCCAACGGGGCGGAACAGGTAAAAAGTCATGTGGCCCATCTGCTGATCGCTGTCATGGGCAAGGAGATTTCTCCTATAGAATGTGGTACATTTCTCGTGAAAACAGTGACTTCCGCCTGCAAGCAGGATGGGGTGCTGGGTATTTACACTGGCGAGGTGGTGTATGCTCAGGATTACTACCAGCGTTTCTCCGGGATGCTGGAGGAAGATTTGTTCCCCATTTACAATCTGGTCTGGATCGGGCTTTACAATGGCAAAAAGGGCCTTTGTGCCTATACTGGCGGAATGCGGTACTTCGGTTATGATGAAATGGAAGTGCTGGACAGCCAGACCGACGCTCAAACACTCCACAGTTTTCTCTCTGACATCGCCAATTATGTGATTACCGCAGATGTGATCCTGCGTGACGGGGAAACCATAGGCTTTTCCGAGGAGCAAAAGCTGCCTATCACAAAGAGCAAGGGCGTTGTTGTAGAGGGCGACAGTCTGAAAATTGAATTTTAGATTCTCCGGGTATTTTGATTTTTTTATACTATTATTCCATAAGAATACTATTTGTCCCTTAACAGTTTGGATAGTCGGAACGGACATAGAGCATGATAATCTTCAAACCCGCCTTTTTATGTGTGGTGAAGTTCTGAAACTTCTGATCCGGGACATTAGTTTCCTACAGGTCGTGTCAATTCCCCCAATCCATGTTGACATCCCCGCCAAAAAGTAGTATCATCATACCTAATGACGCTTTAAAGCGTTAAATCACCCAAGGCGTCAAATTTAATCGACAAAGGACGAGGAGAGCGATTATGAAGGTAATGATGAAGACGGCAAGACAATTAAAGAAATTAAGGAGGCTGTCCGCCCTGATTCTGGCTGTTGCCCTGCTGGCGGTTTTAGCGGCTTGCGGAAACGGCGCCCAGGATACGACAGCGGCAGGGGGAGAGACACAGAAGTCTGAGGGATCTTCCGGTGCGGCAGACGGCCAGAAGAAGATCGGCGTGATTCAGCTGACCCAGCATCCCGCTCTGGATGCCAGCTATCAGGGATTTGTGGATGCCCTGGCCGATGCCGGCTATGTGGACGGAGAAAAGATCGTGATTGATTACAACAATGCCAGCGGTGATACGCCCAACTGTACGGCCATCGCGGAGAAGCTGGTGAATAATAACAGCGATCTGATCCTGGCCATTGCCACACCGGCAGCCCAGGCGGTGGCATCCAAGACCACGACGATCCCGATCATCGGGACAGCCATCACAGATTTTGCGGAGGCAGGGCTGGCCGATACCAACGAAGCGCCGGGCGGCAATGTATCCGGCTCCTCAGATCTGAATCCGGTGGAAGAGCAGTTTAATCTGTTAAAGCAGCTTCTTCCCGACGCGAAGAAGATTGCGATCATGTATTGTTCCTCCGAGGACAATTCCAGGCTGCAGGCAGAGCTGGCGAAGGATATGTGCGAAAAGCTTGAGCTGGAGTGGGTGGAATATACCGTATCGGATTCCAGCATGATTCAGTCTGTGGCGGAGTCCATGATCGGCAAGGCGGATGCCGTATATATTCCCACGGATAACCTGCTGGCAGAGGGCATGGCCACTGTGGCTATGGTGACCAATGCCAATCACCTGCCCTGCATCGTCGGCGAGGAAGGCATGGTGCGAAACGGCGGTCTGGCCACCTACGGTCTGGACTATTATAATCTGGGACGTCTGGCCGGAGAAATGGCGGTGAAGGTGCTGGAAGGGGCAGATATCAGCACGATGCCGGTGGAGTATCTGGCGGCGGCAGACTGCACGCTCAGCATTAATATGACTGCGGCGAAGGATCTGGAGATCACGATTCCCGAGGAACTGTCGGGACGGGCGACCCTCGTAGAGTGACGGCTGTCCACAGGGCCGACGGCGAAGACGGCATGGCTCAGAGAGTGGGAGCCCGGTGTCAGAGCCGGCCGGAATGCGCACATAGAGGAGAAAGACTGACCGGAGGATAATATGAATGGTATAATGTTGGCCGTACAGGGAGCGCTGGGGCAGGGAATACTCTGGGGGATCATGGGTCTGGGGATCTATCTGACATTTCGGATACTGGATATCGCGGATCTGTCAGTGGACGGAACCTTTGCTCTGGGAGGCTGCACCTGTGCGGCGCTGATGGTCCGCGCAGGGTGCGATCCGTACACATCGGTGATTTTATCGTCGTTAGCCGGTATGGCGGCGGGCTTTGTCACAGGTATTCTTTACACTAAGTGTGAGATACCGGCGATTCTGGCCGGTATCCTGACACAGCTGGGGCTGTATTCCATTAATCTGCGTATCATGGATAAGTCAAATACACCGTTTCTGAAGGTGGATACCATGTTTAAGCAGGTGGTGACAGTCACAGGTCTGTCCCAGAGCTGGGCCTGCCTGCTGATTGGCTGTGTGGCAGCCCTTGCGCTGGTGGCCGTGTTGTACTGGTTCTTCGGCACGGAGCTGGGCTCAGCGATCCGTGCCACCGGTAATAATGAAAACATGGCCCGCTCCCAGGGGATGAATACCAATACCTATAAGATTCTGGGGCTGACCTTCAGCAATGGGATGGTGGCGCTGTCAGGGGCTCTGGTCAGCCAGTATCAGGGCTATGCCGATGTGAAGCAGGGCATGGGAGCCATCGTCACGGGCCTGGCATCCATCATCATAGGCGAGGTCATCCTGGGCAAACGGGTTAATTTTGCCATGAAGCTGCTGGCAGTGCTTCTGGGTTCCTGTGTGTATCGGGTCATCGTGGCAGTGGTGCTGCAGCTGGGGCTGAGCACGGATGATCTGAAGCTTTTGACAGCGGTGCTGGTGGCGCTGGCTCTGTCCGTGCCGGTGATTCTGGAACGGCGGCGGCTGGCAGCCGGCTACAGCGAATCAGGAGAGGAGGAGCGCCGTGCTTAAGATCAGTCATGTGAGTAAGACGTTTAACAGAGGAACAGTCAATGAGAAAAAGGCGCTGACGGATATCTGCCTTCATCTGGACAAGGGAGATTTTGTCACGATCATCGGTGGTAATGGCGCGGGAAAATCCACGCTGATGAATATGATAGCCGGTGTATATCCCATCGACTGTGGTACGATTTTTCTTGATGGCGTCAATATTTCCAGGCAGCCGGAGTATAAGAGAGCAGCGCTTTTGGGGCGGGTGTTCCAGGACCCCATGATGGGAACGGCGGCCGATATGCAGATTGATGAGAATCTGGCTCTGGCCAGACGCCGGGGGAAGAGACGGGGACTGAGCTGGGGCGTGACCCACGAAGAGAGAGAGGATTTTCATGAGGCGTTAAAGCGTCTGAGCCTGGGCCTGGAAGAGAGAATGACAGCCAAGGTGGGCCTTTTATCCGGCGGGCAGCGCCAGGCTCTGACTCTTCTGATGGCCACCCTGCAGGAGCCCAGGCTTCTGCTTCTGGATGAGCATACGGCGGCGTTGGATCCAAAGACTGCGAAAAAGGTCCTGGAGCTGACCGGCGAGATCGTGACAGGAAACAGTCTGACCGCCATGATGGTGACACACAATATGAAAGACGCCATTTCCATCGGCAACCGTCTGATTATGATGAGCGAGGGCCGCATCATCTACGATGTGAAGGGTGAGGAGAAAAAAAGGCTGAAGGTGGCCGATCTTTTGGCGAAATTCGAGGAGGCCAGTGCCGGGGCCTTTGCCAACGACAGGATGCTGCTGTCATGAAGATCCTGGTGAGCGCCTGCCTGCTGGGAATCTGCTGCCGTTACGACGGAAACGGCAGTGACAGGCCGTGGATCCGGGCGCTTATGGACCGCCATACCCTGATCCCGGTTTGTCCGGAGCAGCTGGGAGGCCTTAGGACGCCCCGGCCTCCGGTGGAATGGAGAGACGGGCGGGCGATGGATAATCAGGGGAAGGACTGCACGGACGCCTTTTGCCGCGGCGCAAAGGAAGCCCTGAAGGTAGCCCAAATGTATGGCTGTGAGCTGGCAGTTCTGAAGGCACGCAGTCCTTCCTGCGGCAGCGGCGTGATTTATGACGGAAGCTTTGGCGGCAGGCTGGCAGAAGGATACGGTGAGACGGCCCGGCTTCTCAGAGAGCACGGGATCCGCGTGATAGATGAGGAGGCGGTGCGGGATGCGTCAGATGGATTTTAAGATGGAGCGGGAGAACCTGGTACAGCCGGGCGACCGGGTACAGATTACGGAGGGCGTGCTGCCGTCCAGTTGGTACTACGTGGTGGAACCGGCGGTGGCTATGTCGGCGAACTATTCTTTCCGGGAGAGGCTTATGTCGCGTGAAGGAGTGGTGAAGGAAATCAAGAATACGCCCAGAGGATACTATGTGGTCGTGGAATTTGATGAATAAAGGATAGAGGGGCTGTCGGGAAATGCCAGATTTTAAGCATTTGAGCCCCTGACAGAAACATTCCCACAAAAATCAGTGTTCCATAGACACTGCATTCTTGTGGGAATGTTTTTATTAGATATCCTTTTCTTTGTCACCATATTTGAAG
>JAAVZR010000022.1 GCA_022791755.1 Lachnospiraceae bacterium | reverse complement strand
AGTGTTCTTTAGGAGGAAACCGATACCATCCTCCTTATCTAATTTGAATAGAGATAAATGTCATGGCATATATTTAAGACAATGAAAAGCGCTCTGAAATCATGCGAAAAGTTAAGTCTAAAAAGAACAAATCAACAGAACTGCGGTTGATAGAGATATTTAAACAAAATGGCATTACCGGCTGGAAGCGGAATTATCCGGTCAAAGGTCATCCAGACTTTGTATTTCAAAAAGAAAAAATTGCGGTGTTCGTAGACGGTTGCTTTTGGCACGGTCACGATTGTCGGAACACGCGTCCAGCGGAAAATCAAGAATACTGGCAAAAGAAGCGCGAGCGCAATATGAAACACGACAAGGAAGTAACAGCTATGTTTGAATCGCGAGGCTGGAAAGTTTTGCGGATTTGGGAATGTGAATTAAAAAAGAAAAATGAAGCTATATTAGTCGAAAAGATTCAATCAATATTGAGTCGTTCTTCTGAAAGGATACAACGATGACGATTAAAGCTGTTGATTTATTTTGCGGCGTAGGGGGGCTTACTTATGGTTTACAAAAAGCGGGTATCCCAGTTGTCGCAGGAATTGATATAGATGATTCCTGCGAATACGCCTATACTCACAACAATAACTGTACATTTATTCACAAAAGCGTTGAAGATGTTACGGGGAAAGAAATACGTTCTCTTTTGCGAGGAGCTGACGTTAAAATCCTTGTTGGATGTGCGCCTTGTCAACCTTTTTCGAGTCATCAAAAAGATAAACAAAACCGCTCTAAGCATAAAGATTGGAAATTGTTATACCAATTTGGACGGCTAGTAAGAGAGGTTCGTCCTCATATAGTGTCAATGGAGAATGTGCCAGAATTAGAGAAGGAGAAAGTTTTTAAAGATTTTGTTGCCACGATAGAAGGCTTGAATTATATTGTAAATTATCAATATGTTAGTGTTCAATAATGTGCCGCCAGAAGATATTATTTATACAAATTGTGATGATGAAGTGTCACGTATTCCAGAAGGTGATGTGGGAAAAAGCGGAATATATGATTATTTGCGTGATTTCTTTGTTGACAGTTACTCAACGCAAAAAATCTATGTTATTTTCGTTACAAGCCATAATACAAAAAGTTCATGGGGAGCATTAATGGAAGTTGGCGCAGCATGGATAACTCAAGTAGAGCATAAAATATTTAACATTTATGATTTCCGCCCGGAACATCCCTTGGATGATGAACAACAATGGCACTCAAGTTCCAGAGATGAAGATGGTAATCTGTATATGTCAAAATTAAGCATAGATATTTTTGCGCAAAAAATTGAATACATATGCGATAAATTGGGATATAAAAAAAGAACTCGTCAAGAAAACAAAGATCGTTTGTCAACTTTAGTGAAAGTTACGGCACGTTAAAAAAGCAGGCGCAAATTTTGTTTATTCTAAATTTGCGCCTGCTTTTTGATATTGTATAAGCGTGGTGTTGTTATGTCTGGTGTAGTATCTTTAACTATGGGAAACTCCATTTTCCCATTTGGCCACGGCCTGGCGGGATACGCCGATTTTTTCCGCCACATCTTCCTGAGAATAGCGATGGAACTGCCGCAGGAAGGCCAGATTCCGGGAGATATACAGGACAGAGTGCGGTCCGCCGTTTACAAAAGGGCCTGGATTTTGAGGCGCCGGCTGTGTGTGATTTTCTGTATTTTTCATATTTTTCATACCTCCTGAGGTCTATTATATCATGGGAGAGGCGGATTTCCACCAACCGGAGCTGACAGAATATGTAAGGCGTGGTTACGTGAGGCCGAAAAAGGAGAGTAATATTGCGAAAGGCGAGAGGAGGATATAAACTTGCAGAGGGTGATTGTGATCGGATGCCCGGGGGCGGGCAAGAGTACGTTTTCCCGCGCCCTGCGGGACCGGCTGGGACTTCCGCTGTACTATCTTGATATGCTGTGGCACCGGGAGGACAAAACGACGGTGGAACGGGAGGAATTTGACCGGAGAGTGGCAGAGATTCTGGCAGAGGAAGAATGGATAATAGATGGAAACTATCTGCGGACAATGGAAATGCGTATGAAACGATGTGATACGGTCTTTTTTCTGGATTATCCGCTGGAGCTTTGTCTGGAGGGCGTGAGGGCTCGCATCGGAAAGAAGCGGGAAGATATGCCGTGGGTGGAAGAGGAGTTAGACGAAGAGTTCAGGCAGTGGATTGAGGACTTCCCGCGGACACAGCTGCCGTATTTGTACGAGCTGCTGGATCAATACCGGGCAGAGAAGCAGGTGTTTGTTTTTAAATCGAGGCAGGAAGCCGGGGAGTATCTGAATTCCGTTTGAGAGTTTCGGACATATTTCAGAGAAAACAGGGGCTGCCGCAGAGGGGGAAGGAGTCTGCTCCTGTAGGGACCTTCCCTTATGCGGCAGTCCCTGATGAATTTTACATTGCCGAAACGGGTTTCTTGTTTCCCGATTCATACTGCTTCATACATTTAAGCAGAAACTGATAGCGCATCTGAGCCGCTTTCCATTCATAGATATAGCAGTCTACCATAGTAGGATCCACGGCATGTTCAAAATTGATCAGAGCACAGTCAATGACACCTTTGGTGTGGGCCAGTTCCTTCTGTAAGCGGGCCATTTCATCCTGGCGCTGTTTATGAGCAAGCTTTTCCCGTTTTCGCATTTTATTCACCTCACCGGTCTAATATACTTCTAGTATAATCCGGCCATGGGGCTGCTATTCACTTTTAATGGAAATAATGGCAGAAAAGTGCAGATTTCTGTGGCTCAGGATAAGGAACACAGCTATAAAGTAATGGAACAGCGCAAAAAAATAAAATTATTTCCGTAAACCTATTGACTTTTACGATGAATTCTGGTATAAATAAAACCAACATATCTGCTCCGATATTGTTATATCTACAGTAATCGCGCTGCCGGGGTCTCCGGAGCGTATGATTTCCCATTTGATTCAGAATTGTTCCGAAAGGAGGTAGTATGCGTTCTGGCATTGTGGCGGTCTGGGATGAAGACCGGGAATATGCCGTTAAATTAAGTGAATATCTGCACAGACAAAACAGTCTGACCTGTTCCGTGGTACTTTATTCGGGGCCGGAAGAGCTGAAGAAGGCAGTGGATACTCATCAGGTCTCCATGGCGTTAGTGGGGAGCTCTCTTATGGGCAGCCCGTGGCTTTATGATACGGCCCATGTGTTTTTGGCAGAGGAGCGCAGCGCATCGGAGGACATGGTCTATAAGTATCAGCCGGCGTCTGAGATACTGCGTGTAATCGCCGGCTTTCAGGATGCGTCTGAAAAGGAAAGCGTGTACGCCGGTAAAAAGGCGGCACAGCTGAGAGCCGTATACTCGCCCTTAGGCGGGAGTCTGAAGACCTCGCTGGGGCTGGTGATGGGGTGCCTTCTGGCTGAGGACAGGAACTGCCTGTTTATCAGTCTGGAAGCACACTCGGGTTTCCGCACCCTGTTTGGAAGACAATACCCCATGGATTTATCAGATTTGTTTACTGTGGTGCGGGAGAAGGGAAATGTCCATGCGAAGCTGCCGGCGGTCTGTCAGTCTTTCGGACAGCTGAAATACATTCCTCCGGTGATATGGCCGGAGGATATCCGGGAAGCGGAGCGTGCAGAACTGAAAGAATTGGTGCGTATTCTGGCCCAGAGCTGCGGCTTTGATGAGATCGTGTTGGATATGGGAGCGGATATGGCCAGGCCGGAAGAAATTCTGTCCTGGTGCGACAGGATCTACAGGCCGGAGAAGGAGGATGCCTTCTCATTGGCGAAGCTGGCGGAATACGACAGTTATTTACAGGTCAGCGGTTATGAGGGACTGCAAAAAAGAACCAGACGAATTTTGGTATCGGATTTATCAGGGGGGATATCTCCGGTACGGCTGAACCAGTGGCAGCGATGGGAGCAGATGCTGCCTGCCGTGCGCGGAATGTTGGAAGGGGAGGCCGGGGAGGATTGAGAGAGAGGAGGCAGAGAGAAAAAGAGGAGAGGGCAAGGGGGAAAGAGAAGGCAAAGGAGGGCGCTCTCGCCTCGCGGGATAAGCTGGAGGAGGAATGTCGCAGCGAGATATTACGGAGGGCTTCTCAGGAGACGGAGATCGATGACGAGACGCTCTACAGTGTGATCGACCAGGTTCTGTCAGAAAAGGCAAAAAGCTGTTATCTGCCGCTGTCTGACAGAGGACCTCTGAGGAGGCGCCTGTTTGACGCGTTTCGCCGTCTGGATATTTTGCAGGAGCTTCTGGACGATGACAGCATCACGGAAATCATGGTCAACGGACACAGGAATATCTATGTGGAGAGGGGCGGAAGAGTCTTTCGCCTGGATCGTTCCTTTGAGAATAGACAGAAGCTGGAGGACGTGATTCAGCAGATCGTGGCCCGGGTGAATCGGGTAGTCAACGAATCCTCTCCCATGGTGGACGCCAGACTGCCGGACGGGTCCCGCGTCAATGTAGTGCTGCCGCCGGTGGCGCTGGAGGGACCGGCGCTGACGATCCGTAAATTTGCCCGTACCCCCATCACGATGGAGCAGATGGTGGAATGGGGGTCAATCGGTGCGGAGGTGGTGGAATTTTTGAAGGTACTGGTCAGGGCCCGTTATAATATCTTTATTTCCGGCGGTACAGGCTCGGGTAAGACCACGTTTCTAAATGCATTGTCCCAGTATATCCCGGATTACGAGAGGGTCATCACCATAGAGGACTCGGCAGAACTGCAACTGATCAGTCAGCCGGATCTGGTGAGACTGGAGACGAGATCCGGCAGCAGGGAAACCACGGTGACGATTCGTCAGCTGATCCGATGCAGTCTCAGGATGAATCCGGACAGGATCATCGTGGGGGAGGTGCGGGGAGAAGAGGCGCTGGACATGCTTCAGGCCATGAACACCGGCCATGACGGTTCCCTCAGCACGGGACATGCCAACAGTCCCTCAGATATGCTGATGCGCCTGGCGACGATGGTATTGATGGGGGCGGAGCTGCCCTTGGCGGCGATCAATAATCAGATCGCCTCCGCCATTGATATCCTGGTGCACCTGGGCAAGCTGAGGGACGGGAGCAGGAAGATATTGTCAGTGATGGAGGTGGGAGCCAGTGAAAACGGAAAAATCAGCCTCAGCCCCCTTTATGAATTCGAGGAAACCGGCATGGGGGCCTCCGGCAGGATCAAGGGCCGCTGGAAGCGGAAGAAAGCCGGACTTACAAACGTCTGCAAGCTCGCCCTGGCAGGACTGCCGGATTCGATATGATGTCTATCGTCTGTCGGCCTGGGAGTGGCTCCTCTATGGAAGCGCGGGACTGCTGCTGGCGGCTGTCATAGATTTTGTGTTTTACCGCGAACCTGCTTTTTTCGTATTTCTGACGCCCTTTGGGGCAGCGGTTCCGCTGGTGATGCGGCGTCATCTGAAAAAACGGCGACGTGAAAAGCTGGGAAGTCAGTTCAAGGATGCGATTCTTGCGATTTCCTCTGCCATGCAGGCGGGGTATTCGGCGGAGAACGCCTGGCGGGAAGCCTGGCAGGAGATGATCTGCATCTATGGCGAGAGAGGGCTGATTACAAAAGAATTTGAGCGGATGGTCCGGGAAATATCGGTGAATGAGACGCCGGAGCAGGTCATCAGTGAATTCGCACAGCGCTCGGGCCTGGAAGAAGCGGAGAGCTTTGCACAGGTGTTTTGCCTGGCCAAGAGAAGCAGCGGCGATCTGGTGTCGATCATCGACAGCGCGGCCCGTACGATCACGGAAAAGCTGCGGGTCAGAGAGGAGATCGTCACCCTGATCACGGCAAAACAGCTGGAAGAGACGATCATGGCCTTTATCCCTGCCGGCATTATCCTGTATCTGAATATCGCTTTTGACGGATTTTTGGATGTACTCTATGACGGAGTGCCCGGACGTGTGGTGATGACGGTCTGTCTGGCGGTATACGCAGCGGCAGTGGCTATGGGGTGGTATATCGTGAGGGCACAGGAGTGGTAGGACGACTCCGGCGAATCAGGGGGAATGAGTGATGGCAGAAAAACTGGCCATTCTGGCTGTTGTGGCGGGCCTGGCCCTGTACTGGCTTCGGGTCGAACGGCCAAAGGAGGAGAAGAAAAAGAGAGAGCGTCAGATGATGGCGGATTATCCGGATATTATCGCCAGGCTGACCGTGCTTACGGAGGCGGGGCTTTCACTGCCCCAGGCATGGCTGCGGCTTACGGCAGACTATGAGGAGAAACGGCCGCGAACGGGCCGCCGCTGCGCTTATGAGGAGATGGCGGTGACCGGCCGGCAGATCCGAAACGGAGTGTCGCCGGGCCGGGCCTTCGGAGAATTCGGCCGGCGTATCGGTCTACATGCCTATATCAAACTGGGAAATCTTCTGGAGCAGAATATGAAGAAAGGAACCAAAGGGCTGAGCGATATGCTGCAGGCTGAGTCATATCAGGCATTTGAGGAGCGCAGGCATCAGGTCAGGCGGGCCGGTGAAGAGATCAGTACAAGACTGCTGATCCCGATGTTTATGATGTTTGGCGTGGTGATGGTTATCATCATCGTACCGGCGTTAATGTCTCTGTCCTTATAAGGCGGCAGAGAACAGACCGGAAAGGAATCGCAGGTGAAAGGAATGAAAAAAAGAAATCTGAAAGAACGGCTTAAAAAAATAGCAAAGGATGAGTCTGGTGCGGGGGTCATAGAGGTGCTCCTGATACTGGTGGTCCTGATCGCTGTGGTAATTCTATTCAAAGAACAGATTCTGGCGCTGGCAGACCTGATTTTCGGAGATATGTTTACCAAGGCGCAGAGTGTGTTTTGAGGGGGAAGATGAGCTTGAAGGGGAAGATGGGCACGGAAAAAGGGGGAATGACACTGTTTTTGAGCCTGCTTCTGGCAGTGTTGATATCTTTTTTGTGCACAGCCCTCCAGTCGGCCCGCACGGCAGGCAGCCGGTATCTGTTTACGCTGGCATCGGAGGCGGCCGTGAAATCCATGTTTGCCGCCTATGACACCAGAGTCTGGGAACAATACCGGATCCTGGCGCTCTCTGACGAGGCACTGGCCGCACAGATCGGTCAGGAATGCACACAGATATACGGCGGGAACGGGACGCTCTTCTCGGTCAGTGTGTCGGACATGGAAATCACCGGGCGGCAGACGCTGGCCGACGATGGAGCGGCCGGCTGGGAGCATGAGGCGGTATCCTATATGGAAACCCGGCTTCCGGTGGAGATGGTCTCCTGGCTGTGGGAGCAGAGCGGACTGGCTGAGGGTCTGGAGAATATGACAAAATGGCTGTCCGGGCTTAAGGATCTCTTCGGGCCTATGGTGGAGCTGGAAAAGAAGCTCTGCGAGCTGGAGAGCCGGTTAGAGAAGGCGGTGGATGCTTTCTCCCAGGGCCAGGCGCTTCTCGGGAGTCTCGGTGGAAGCGCCGTGGCGCTGAGAGAGCTTTTGGAGGAGGACGCCGGGGAGGAAGAGCTTCAGGCAGCATGGGAGGCGCTTCGGGATACGCTCTTTCAGGTGAAGGAGCATGCCCATGGCAGGGCGGAGGGACTGGCCGATATGATCCGCGGGGCGATTCATCAGCTGGAGGCAGCCGGGGATCTGAAGGAGAGAATCCGGGCACTGCTGGCTGAGCTGGGGGAAGAGGATATCACAGGAATGTCTCTCTTATCGGGGCTGGGGGATTATCTGGGAGGACTGAGCGGCCGCTTTGATTTTCTGAACAGCCTGCCGCAGGAGCTGGAGGCGCAGCAGGCATTTCTGGGACAGTTCGACGGACTGAGAATGCCCTCTCTGGAGGAGATCCTGGAGGGAGAGGGGCGAGAGGCATTGTCCTGGCTTCAGGAGCAGGCGTCAGAGCTTTCCGGGAACGTATGGGACCCGGAGCGGCTTTCCGTGACCGAAGGAAGCGAGGAGGACGCGTGGAATCTGACGCAGGTGACGGGACTTAAGGACTGGCTGGAGAGGGGCGTTTTGTCTCTGGTGCTGGAGGATAGCAGCAATGTATCGCAGGCCAGTCTGGGGCGCGAGATTACACGGACAGAACGGGTGGATTCCGCCGGCCTGTGGGATCGGGCATACGGCAATCTGTTATATGGGGAATATGCGGTGCGGTACACGGCGGGCTACGGAGAGGAGGGCGGCGCAGGTCTTCAGTATGAGACGGAATATCTGATCGCCGGAGAGAAGAGTGATTTGTCCAATCTGTCCGGCGTGGCAAAAGACCTGCTGCTGCTTCGGGGGGCGGCCAATCTGTCCTGGCTGCTCATAGACGAAGGAAGCCGTATGCAGGCGGAGGCAGTGGCCGCGGGGATATCTCTGGTGTTAGGCGGCTGGATTCCGGTGACGGTCCTCTCCGTACTTCTTATGGCGCTGTGGGCATTGGCCGAGGCGGTATGTGATGTGAGAGGGCTCTTATCCGGCGGCAAGGTCCCGTTTTTAAAGGACTCCTCCAGCTGGAAGCTCTCGTGGAGCGGGCTGTGGTCACTGCTGGACGGCAGCGGTTTCATAAAGGGTGGCCGGGAGGAGGGGATGTCCTATGAGGATTATCTTCGTATACTGCTGTTTCTGACGCCCTTGGAAGAAAAGTGCTTTCGGACGATGGAGGTGGCTGAGGAGAATCTGCGGGCCGGCCGGGAGGACTTTCAAATCGACCGGGCGCTGTGCGGCGCGCAGGTGACCCTGCGAGGCCAGGCAGCAGGAAAAAGCGTGGAGGTATCGTTACAATACGGATATGGACAGTAAAATTTTCATATGTATTTTTTCGTGGGAAGGAGGTGATTTTCCGTGTCCTTTCTCTTCTTAAAACCAATTCATAACGCAGATAAGAAATCTCTCTCCCTTCAAAACCCCTATCATAAGAAAGGACTATCCCCAATATATTTTCAGATGCGTAAGAGGGAAAGGACATGGAAAATCCCCTCCTTCGCCGGTGCGCCGGGCCGTAGAGGAAGCCTGACCATAGAGGCTTCCCTGGGACTTACCCTGTTTTTACTGTTAATGACAGCCCTGTGCCAGATTTTTTTGGTGATGCAGCTCCAGATCAAGGTACAGCGGGCTCTGGAGCAGCTGAATAATGAAGCGGCCCAATACAGCTATGTGAGCAGTCAGCTGACGCTGTGGGAGAGCGAATCCCGGCTTTTATCGGAATTAGAAGATTACCTTTTGACAGAACTGGGAAAGGAGGCGCTGCGCCTGCGTTTCATAGCCATCGCAGGGGAGGAGTATCTGGATCAGTCGGTTCTGTCAGGGGGAGCGGAGGGAATCTCTTTTGAGGAGAGCCATGTGATGGAGGAGGAGAACCGGCTTCATCTGGTGGTCTCCTATCAGATCCGCCTGCCGGTGGCAGGACTGGGAGCAGGTATCTTTGACGTGCGCCAGCAGAGTTACCGCTATGCATGGCTGGGGGATGTGAGACCGGAGAAGGAAGCGCCCCCGGCTGATGAGGAGCAGACGGTCTATGTGACAAAGAACAGCCAGGTATATCATGTCAGCCTGTCATGTACCCATCTGAAGCTGTCGGTGCGCCAGGTGCCTCTGGCGGGGGTCGGCAGCCTGCGCAACGATAACGGAGCAAAATACTATGCCTGCGAACACTGCCGTCCGGACGGCAGCGAAAGCAGCGTGTACATTACCGGAGACGGCACACGCTATCATGGGAGCAGAGACTGCGGCAGTATATCCAGAAATGTGACGGCGATTCCCATCAGCCAGGCGGGAGAACGCAGACCGTGCAGCCGCTGCGGACAGCAGTGAAAGGAAAGATATGTTCATAAAACAGGAAGAAAAGACAGGAGGGGCAGGACAAAAATGAGATGGGACTGGCAGACGGGATTTGTTTTTTTGTGTCTGTTGTTATGGTCGGTGGAAGATATGAGATCCCAGAGGATTCTTCTGGGGCCGGTTCTGGCGGTAATCGCCGGGGGGATAGCGGGTCGTATCGGCAGCGGGAGTCTGCTGATGTGGGACACTCTGGCAGGGGCCGCGGCCGGTATTCTGTTCTGGGGATTCAGCTGCCTGACAGGAGAACGTATGGGAAAAGGAGATGCGCTGGTGATTCTGTGTCTGGGACTCTATCTGGGATTTCGCGTGACGCTGGCGGTGCTTTTGTTTGCACTGCTGCTGTCGTCCTGTGCGGCTCTGTATCTTCTGTTGGTCAAAAAGAAGGCGGCGCAGACAGCCATACCATTCATACCATTTCTGACGGGAGGCCTGATATGTTTGATGGCGGTGAGGTAAGAAGATGGAAGGGCGAAGGAGAAAAAAACGCAGAAACCGGAAGAAAAAGGAAATCAAAAGATATGGCCGGGGCCGGTGGGGCAGCGAAAGAAGAAGGCTGTCTGCAAGCAAGCTTTACCATAGAGGCGGCGCTGCTGGCGCCGATCGTTTTGGCGGTCCTGTTTGCGTTATTGCAAATCATCCTGTATCTGCACGACACAGTCTGGGCGGAAGCGTGGCTGCATCAGCAGGCGTGGAACCAGAGATGGAGTCTGGAGAATGGTATAACAAATACAGGTGATCCCGGGGCCGGAGACGAGGAGGCCGGGCCGGGCCCGGCTCCTGTGCTGGCAGTATTACGATGTACGGGAAGCGGCCTGACACAGCGCTTTGGCAGAATCCGGGCGGAAGCTTCTTTTGACGTATTTCTGCTTCCGCGCTACGCAGCCGCGGTATGGGGTTCCGATCTGACAGCCATGGAGAAGACGGTGACGGAGAGGGTGATCAATACGCCGGGCTTTCTGCGGATCGCCGGCGCCATACTGGAAGAAATGGAGGATTGAGGAGATGATGATTCGATATGAAAGGGATCTGAGCAATGCCTATATGATTCTGCCGGTTGGCACAGGTGGAGGATATCGCAGCAGAATGATACTGGAAAACAGAATTCAGGGATTTCTGCCGGTTCGGAAACGCTGCCATGACGATGAGGAGGAATACTATTACCGGGTTTCAGCCGAGATCAGTCTGGAAGAATATCTGGAACATGCTCCGCTTCAGACCGTATTTCTGAAGCAGCTGATTTTCACAGTATGCTGGTCAATGACAGCTCTGGGAGAATATCTGCTGGCGGAAGACTGTCTGCTATTAGGACCGGAGACCATTTTCGTGCAGGGGGCTTTGGATACCGGAGCAGATATACAATTTCGTCTGTGCCTCTACCCGGATGGGGGGCAGGATGTGCGGGAGAGCCTGCACATATTGATGAAATATCTGATGGGAAAGGCAGACCGGGATGAGGAGAGCTGCGGCCGGCTGTGCTATGAGCTGTATGGACTGCTTCAGAAGGAGAACTTCTGCATACAGGAATTTATGGCGGTGCTGGAGCGCAGCGCATCGGAGCCTGCTGTGGAAATACCGGAAAAGAAGGGGTGGGCCAGGCGGCTTGTCAGTAGGAGGGCTTTTCTGGGAAATCCGCAATATTAAGGGGGGGGAGAGGGACGCCAGGGAGCATAGGGATACCCTGTCCGGGCGCGCTCCCGCTCTGTGCAGGAGGCAGCGGTTCTAAGTTCGTGCTGCGCGTACCGCTTGCACTCACTAAGAACCGGCGTCCTGCAAAGGCCCGGCCAGGGTATCCCTATGCCCCCGGCTGTGGCCTTGCACGCCATTGCGGTGCGCGGCAGCCCTCAGATCCTGCCATACCGGTCCGGATTTGTAACACCCTTCTCTTGCCTTCATCCATAACAAACACTAAACCCACCAAACAATCCCTTCTGCGGCAGGCAAATTTCACCGGCATCTTCGCATACCGACGGTACATATACAATAAAGTCATTCCACCTGCCCCTGAGGGACATGAATAAGGGAAGCAAAGGCGCCCCAGATGAGCATCAGACAAAACCTCGCAGGCCCGCGCTGTCCCTCGCAGGGTATGGGGGGCAGGCGAAAAACAGCCCGGTTCCTGGGGGATTCCCGGCCGGACCCTTGCAGGACGCCGGCACTTAGTGAGCACGAGCGGAAGCGAAGCGCGAACTTAGAGCCGCTGCCTCCTGCACGGAGCGAGAGCGCGTCCGGCCGGGAATCCCCCAGGAACCGGGCGTCCCTTTCCCTCTCCCTCCCCTCCCTGCGGGGTAGACGCGCTGCGTCCGATAAGGTATAATCAAAACGCGGAAAACGTATTCGGGTGTAATTTATGATCATATACAGGGGAGGAAAAGAGATGAGAGTAAACTGGGGGATAATCGGAGCAGGAAATATCGCACACCGCTTTTCCAAAGCGTTATCCTATCAAAAGGACAGCAGCCTGATCGCCATATCAGGGCGCAGCAGGGAGAGGTTGACAGCCTTTGCCAAAGAATTTTCTGTGAAAAGGGTGTATATGAGTCATGAGGAACTGCTTGAAGATCCTCAAATAGATGCCGTATATGTGGCTCTTCCTCATGATCTGCATGCTGTCTGGACAGTGAGAGCGCTCCGGGCACAGAAGGCGGTGCTGGTGGAGAAGCCTGCGGCTCTGAATGCGTCGGAGGTGAAGGAGATCTGCACAGCAGCCAGTGAGAACAGAATTCTTTTTATGGAAGCTCAGAAGGCCCGCTTTACCCCCTTGTACCGTGAGCTGAAGCGGCGGGTGGAGGAAGGCTCCTGTGGAAAGCTGATACGGGTGGAGACCAGCCTGTGTAATGAGGTACCGGCCGCGCAGCTGCGGGCCGCGGGGAGCTATCTCTATGATCCGGCGGCAGGCGGGGCTCTGCTGGATTGCGGGACATATTGCGCCAGCCTTCTGGAAGATTTCTGCGGAGGCGGGCCCCGGGTCATACGGCAGGAGAGCCGGTATCAGTATGGTGTGGACCACTATATCAGATCGGAGCTGGCCTTTGGGGGACGACGGCTGTGCTGGAGACAGCCATGGACCGGGCAAAACCAAAGACGGCCCGGTTTATACTGGAGAGAGCAGAGATCCTGGTGGAGAATCTGCACCGCCCCACGAGGATGACGGTGAGTTCCGGGCATGGGAAAGAGACGGTTGAGATTCCTTATGACCATGATGATTTTTACTCTCAGATCTGTCATTTTACCGATCTGCTGAAAGAGGGAAAGACGGAGAGCCCGATCATGCCGCAGGGGGCATCTCTGCGGATCGCCGGAATTCTTGATGTGGTGAGGGAATACGGCTTACCTTGCCAGACCAAAGATACGTAAAATAATGTAATCCGAAATGCGAAAAGTAAAAGGACCAGGGATAATTGACTTTCCTTTTCGTTTTTAGTAGAATATATCTGCCTGCCGGGTTTGGGCCTGACAGGCATTTTTGTTAAGACGAAAGGGGAGGAGATCAGAATGGAATTAAGCAAATCTTTCTTTCAGGAGGAAGAAAGATGCGGTTTTCTGGTGACGGAAAAGCGCAAGAAGATATGGGCGGTGGAGCTGGGGCTTTTGGAAAAATTTGATGAGGTGTGTAAGAAGCATCATCTCACATACTATGCCTATTACGGTACGCTTCTGGGGGCCGTGCGCCATCAGGGCTTTATCCCCTGGGATGACGATATGGACATAGTGATGTTTCGGGATGACTATGAGAGATTCCAGGCCATAGCGCCGCAGGAATTTACGGAGCCTTACTTTTATCAGAACTCCTATACGGATCAGGTGACATGGCCGTTCTCCAAGCTCAGGGACAGCAGGACTACGGCGGCGGAAAAGAACTTTGCTGGTCTGGGCAGTTCTTTTCACCAGGGGATTTTTATTGATATATTTCCGCTTGACAGCGCGCAGGACCCGGATGATGCGCGGACGGCATTCATTGCAGAGATGCAGAACCTGTTGTGGATCGGGATTATGAATCCGTCTCTGGCGCTGCAGGCCGTGATGCAGGAACCGCAGGAAAGCTCTTTGAAAACATTTATGCTGGATTATCTGAGAAAGGACAGGACAGAGAAATTCAGGGTGTTTGAAAATTATAATCTGACTGCTGTGAAAGAATCGAAGAAGGTGAATTATGTTCTGAGTGAAATGGTACTGCATGACTGTAAAAGTGTGGACAGAGACTGGTTTCGGGAGACAGTATATCTTCCCTTTGAAAATATGCAGATTCCGGCGCCGGCTGAATATGACAAGATATTAAAAGAATGCTATGGGGATTATCACAGGTTTGTACAGGGCGGGACGGCCCATGAAGGAATCGTTATCGAACCGGAGATTCCCTACAAGGAATATTTCTCACGATAAACGTTGCCTGGTGAACAGGGGAAAACAAAGAGGGATGCTGCTTTCTGCCTGAAATCAATCAGATTTCGGATCCAAAGCAGTATCCCTTTTGATTGGTGTGGTATAAAAAAGTTGACACCCTATTCTCAAGGATTTGAGATATAATCAAGAGAATAAAGAGTGAACAAAAATGGCAGAAAACAGACAATACGACCACGAATACAAAGTACAGGCCGTGAAGCTTGCAAGAGAAATTGGACAGGCTAAGGCCGCTAAAGAACCAGGAGTTCCCAGGAATACCATGTACGGCTGGATGAGAGCCAACCGCCTTGGTAATCTTAACCTTGGAGCTGGCTCACAGACACCACAAGGCGCTATGACGTTTAACGAGGAACTTATCCAAACGAAAGTATGAAGTTTATTGCAATAAAGACGAACGACGGCGATTCAAAAGGGGATATTTCTTCTTTCTGCCGGACACTCCATGTCAGCAGGCAGGAGTATCTCGCAAATAAAGACCGTCCATGGAAATATCAGCCCCTGGCGGATGCCATGAAAGAAATCCTGGAGGAAGAGGAATGCAATGATACATATGGCCGGATCCGCCCATAGGTATCGTTGCATTCGTCCTCTGACACGATCGTCCGCATTGCGCCTGCTGAATCCTGATATTTCCACGGACGGTCTTTGTTTGCCGGATATTTATAAAATCCCTGTCGTGTTACTTTCAGCATCCGGCAGTAGAAAGAAATCT
>JAAVZR010000021.1 GCA_022791755.1 Lachnospiraceae bacterium | reverse complement strand
CCTGGCGGATGCCATGAAAGAAATATAGAAGAAATGACGACGGACGAACTCAGGACTATCATCTGGAGGTATTTTATCGGCTACTGGAATAACCGGAGGATATGCTCTGCTAATGGTGGGCTTTCTCCGATAGTCAAATGACAGCGATACTATGATTCCTTGAAAGAGGCAGCATAAGGTACAAAATCCTTGAGTAAAATGTGTCAACTAATCTTGACAAAATCATTTCCCACATTATTGGGACAAACCTTTACTGCTTTAGGTTTGGCTACGACAAGTAGCCCTAAACTTGCTGGTGAAACAGTACAAAAAAGAATGGAACGTGCGTTTTATGAAACAGCATGTTCTATAAATCAATTGAAAAATAAGCAAGGCACCGGTCATGGGCATCCTTTTTTGTCGACAATAACGCCAGAGGAAGGAAAGGCTGCAGTTGAAACAATGGGAGTTATAGCTGAATATATGCTGCAGAAACTGTAATCGATATGTATGTATGAATAAATATTTTTTGCGCCTATATTGACACACTCGGAAGGACATGTGTTCGGTATCGGATGCAAGATTTTTACGATTGTCGGGCCGACGATTCCTGGAGTATATCCTGACAGGTAGACAGACTGGCGCTGCTAAAGGTTCTGTCCGCAGAGCGGCCGGGCTATGATATTCTGCTGGGTTTCAAATGGCAAGTCAGACCTGTCATACTGATGACGTGATAGTTGAGAAGGCTATGTTATACTTGCAGTGACATCAAAAAGTGAGGTGGAGGGATCAAAAATGGGTACCTATATTATGACAGACATCCACGGGCATTACGATGCCATGGGAAAAATGCTTGATAAGATCGGGTTTTCGGCTGCCGACCGACTGATCTGTGCGGGCGATTATATTGACAGGGGGCCGAAAACCTATGAGATGCTGCGGTGGATAGAGGCTCCCGGGGAGAACGTCGTTCTGGTCAGAGGGAACCATGATGAGGAATTTGTGTATTATGTGGAACTGGTGAGAACGATTCTGCAAAAGGAAGGGCTGGAGAAAGACAGCAGGGCAGATATTCTGTACGCATACCGGAGGGCAAAGCAGATCGTCTCTTATTTTGACTATTACGGGACGATCGAGTCGCTGCTCCGGGAAAAGAAAGTGACTTTTTTGCAGCTGGCCCGGTGGGCGGCCTGTATCCGGAAAATGCCGTATTTCTATGAGCTTACCATGCACGGACGCCGATGCATCATCGTCCATGCCGGTTATGTTGAGAGCCTTGAGAGTCTGAAGGAAATGGAAACGGACGATACCTATGATTCTCTGGAGGCTTTTTATCTCACGGCACGGGACGACGCTTACATTTACGGAGGGGTGGAGCATGGGATGATCCTGGCGGGACATACTCCGACGACGGCCAGGTACGAGCTTCCTTTTAACCGGGGAAAGGTTTACCGTGTTTATGACGAAGAGACGGACTGCGTTTTCTATGACCTGGACTGCGGCTATGCGTTTAAGGATGTCAGTTCGGAGGCAGGGCTGGCCTGTCTGCGGCTGGAGGATGAAGAGGTTTTCTATATTCGGGAATGAATTCAGGAGGAAATGGAAGACTTATCAGGACTGGCTTTATACCCAGGATAAGCATGCCTGTCCGAATCCGCCCTGTGTCTCCTGGCTTGCCGACAAGCCCGTCATGCATGCCGAAAGAGCTCCGGGGCTCACCTGTCTGTCGGCTCTGGAGGAGGGGATATGCGGAAGCATCGGGCAGCCGGTCAATGACAGCAAGGGCTGCGGCGGCCTGATGCGCCTTTACGCAGATCCGCAGCCAGACGAACAGGGAGAAAAATATGGCGGACGCCGGACATGGGGAGGGCTTGCTGAGGAACAGCTATTTGACGACGAGCTCCAACGGGAGGCAGAACGGGATATTCTTGAGCGGATCGGCATGAAGCCAATAACGATATGTTAAAAAAGCTGTAGCGCCCGCCTGCTGACAGAAAGAGTGCGGATCGCTCATAAGAAAAACTTTTTTTATTCCTCAAATTGTGGTATTATTAAAACAGTGAAAAGAGAACATTTATTCATATCTTTGATATAATAAAGTTCAGCAGGAAAAGTGCTTCTAACAAAAGAACCATGAGGATATCTAAATGGAAAATCTGTTTCATGTCATTCCCGCCGGCTTTTTTAACTGCCTGTCCGGGGGCAGCAATAAGGAGATTTATTCCGATTGTATTCAGATTATCTATGAACAGTATGACCGGGAAATCTCTTACCGGATTGCCAGAAGCCATATCCGGGACGCCGTAGCGGCATATCTTTTGGAAAATCATGTGGATTATATCGAAGGAGAAGAGGAAAACTCATCTGGGAAAAATTATAATGAGCTGGCAAACAGCGTAATACGCAGGTTCTGCTCCAAAGACGTGGGGTGGCTGGAGGAAGACAATGACGATGCCACGTATGAGAAGCACATCATCATGACGGAACAGGGGATTTTGCTGGCCGAATTTTTGCAGCAGCTAAAAAAACCGGAACGGGAGGAGTTTTCCAGTTACATTTATAACATTTACCATGTCTTAAGGAGCGAAGAACAGTGGTCCCGGGATCCTTACGTGGACGGCCTGAAAAACATATACCGCAACGCCAAATGGCTGTCAAAGGCATTGAAACGTCTGGCCACGTTTATCAAGAAAATTATCGAGAGAATGGTGCAGGAGGAGAGCCTGGAGAGCCTGACGGAGAATGTTCTGGAATACTGCGAAGGGGATTTTATCCGTGAATATGCCAGACTGATAAAGCAGCAGAATATCCATATTTACCGGTCCTTTATCCGCTCTAAGCTGGAGGCGATGCGCGGCGACGGGGAGCTTTTTGAGCTTCTTGTCATCGGCTGCGCGATGGAGGAGGGGGTGACGGAGGAAGCCGCAGAGGAACAGGTCGCCGATATGATCGAGAGGACGAAAGGGTTTCTGTCAGAGGACTATGACCGCATTATGCGAGATATCAAACATAAGATTAACGTGTACTTACAGATCGCCATAGGCCGGGCCCGGTTTTTGCGAAACAGGGAGGCGGACGTTAGGGGAAGCGTGGAGCAGACGATACGGTATATCGCGGAAGAGATGGAGGCGCTTGGCTGGAAGAAAGAGATTCCGGAGGAAATGAGAAGCCTGTTCCTTCTGGAGCGGAATGAATTTATCGACACGGGTTCCGTCCGCTTTCCCAGGAAGGCGCAGACTGTGCGAAAGGAAACTTTTGCGGGCCTGGAAGAGATGACGGCAGAGGACTTAAAAAGAGCGCGGGAGGCGCATGAGAGGGAAGCCTGCAATCCGTACTCCAAAGAGAAGATGAAGGCCTATCTGGAACACAGTATGGGAACGGAAAGGCGAATCCACAGCGAACAGCTGTCCATGGAAAGCAAGAGAGATCTGCTGTGTGCGCTGTCAGCCGTGGCCTATGGAGAGGAAAACGGCTATGAGGTGGAGCCGGAGGAGGGCTATCTGGAAGTCAATCAGATGCTGCTGCGCCGGTTTCAGATCAAAAGAGGAGAACGCCCATGAGCATGGAAAAGTACTGGGAGGGATATACGTCGTCGGAGAGGGAACTGTTTCAACGTGCCTGCAGGCGGTTATTAAAGCAGACATTCATCGTCCGTGACAAAGATGAGGAAAGCAAAAAGGCATATTACTTTGTTTCCAAAAAACCGGAACCCTTTTCACTCTATTTTCGCTACATTGGTTTTGACATTGTGGTTGACAGAGAAAATGGGGTGGTCATGTTGCGCAACTGCGCAGACGCAGGGGAAAACGGAAAAATACAGGCCAATCGCCTGGCTTTGAAAAAGGCGGAGAGCGTGGTACTGTGCTGCCTCTGGACGCTGTATGCGGACAAGGTGCGCTCCGGGAGCTTGTCCCGGTCCATTCTGGTTTCCATAACGGATCTGCGGTTTGAACTGGAAAAATACGGAGTGAAGGATCAGATTGATAAAAGCGCCATGGGAAATATTCTGGCCCTGTTTTCCCGGTTTAATCTTGTGGACATAAGCGGCAGGGTGGGAGAGGCGGACTGTCTGATCCGCCTGTATCCGTCGCTGCAATTTGCATTGGATTCCGAAGAGTTTCAGCGTTTCGCGGAGGCAACGCAAAGGCGGATGGGAGAAAAAACAGGCGAAACGACAGTAGATGAGGAGGATGAGGATGCAGAGGAATAGGAAGACCGCCACGAAACTTTTGCTGGTTCAATGGTCCAGGTTTCAGAACGAATGCATCTGTCTGGAAGGCTCCACCCTGTTTACGGGCGTAAACGGAAGCGGGAAGTCCACGATTCTGGACGCAATGACCTATCTTCTGACAGGGAACACACAGTTTAACAAGGCGGCGAAGGACCGGGACCGGACAGTGACCGCTTATGTGCGGGGAGATACCAAAAGCAACGGCACGGAACGGTATCTGAGAAACGGAGAGATTGTCAGCTACATAGCCATGGAGTTCTGGTCTCCGGTGGAACGCTCATATCTGGTGGTAGGGGTGTGTATCGAGTCGGCCAGCGAGATATCCTGCAAAAGCAGCTGGTTCGTCTGCCGGGATACCCGGCTGGAACAGATGAATTTTACGGCGGTGGAGAATAAGAGAATCCGCTTCACTCCCAGAAATGAGCTGGCAGCGAACGGACAGAAGCTGAAATCGGGAGACTTTCTGGGCAGGGACAGGGGCGTAGAGCAGGTTCTCCGGGCATTGGGGCTGCGGTGCGACGCGGCGAAATACCGCTCCAGGCTGCTGAAGATGATGGCCTTTAATCCTGAAAATAATATCGATCAGTTTATCCAGGAGTGTGTGCTGGAACCTGGCCGGGTGGATTCCTTAAAGGAGCTGCGGGAGCAGAAGCGCCAGTTTGAACGTATCCGGGAGCTGTATGAGAACCTGCGAAGCAGTAAAGTCCAGCTGGAGACCGTGGAATCAAAAACCGCCGAGTATGAGAAGAAGCTGAGAAATCTGCAAATCCGGGAGCTGATGCTGTGCTATCAGGAGCTGCGGGAAAGGGAGGAAGCAGAAAAGGAGATTCAGGAGCGTCTGGCCGCTCTGGAGCATAAGCAGGCAGGTCTGGAAAACCGCAAGAAGGAACTGGACGAGCGGTACGAGGCGGCGGGAGAACGATACCGGATTGCAGAAAATAACGATATCTTCCGGGACATGCAGGACAGCGTCCGGGCTCTGAAAAGCCAGAAGGAGAGGCTTAAGGAGGAGACCAGAAGATACGAGGAAAAGCTGGCGGCATTGAAGAAGCTGCAGTTGCAGCTATCGGATATTTTGCAGTGGGCCGGGGCATTTCTCGATGTGGATGAGGGCGATCGCAGATATTTATGCCGCCTGGCGGAGAGGGAGTACGACGAAGAGAAGAAGCGCGCAATATTTCTGCGTTTTGCAAAGCAGATCAGAGAGCAAAATAAGATTTTTAACAGGGAAGTGGTTCATTGCGAGGACCGCCAAAAGCAGCTGCAGGGCGAAATGAATGAGCTGGAGGAGAAAATAAAGCTTTTAAAGGCGAATCAGCTGGTGTTTCCGGAGGCGGTCCGGGAGGCGAAGAGAAAGCTGCAGGAAGAGTTCCGGCAGATGGGGATCCATACGGACGTGAGGATTTTCGCAGAATTGGTGCAGGAGGTAAAGGACAGGGAATGGCGGGCCGCCATCGAGACATTTCTGGGCAGAAAACGGTTTTATCTGATAGTGGACGGTCTTTATTGCCTGAAAGCCATGGAGATCCTGGAGCAAAAGGGGATCCACGGGGCGAACGTGGTCATTACGGACAAGCTGCCGGAGACTGAGGTCACGCCTGGCTCGGCGGCGCAGATGCTGGTGGTTCCCAACCTTTATGCCAGAAGGTACGCCAATTATCTGCTCAATGGAATTCATCTGTGCAGCTCCTTAGAGGAGCTTCATGAACACCCGAAGGGCGGTTTGACAAGGAACGGGATGCTGGCCAAAAGCTATGCGGTATCTAATATGGAGCTAAAGAAGACGTCTCTGTTTCTGGGAGGAGATTCCATACGGTATCAGCTCAAAAGCGCCGAAGAGGCAAAACGGGAGAAAGAGGCGCAGCTGCATGCAAATGAGAAAACGTTGAGACAGTGCGAAAAATACCAGGATGAGATCGGAAGGGTTGACTGGGATGTGAGCCGCTATGATTTCGGAGCGGCAAAGCTGCTGGCTGAGAGCGTAGAGCGGAGCGAAAGGTTACAGCGGGACATAGACAGGATTCAGAGCAATCCGGATTTCGTGGCCGTGCTGCAGGAACAGCAGGACGCGAAAAGGGAGTATGAGGCACTGAAAGCGGCAGTAGAGGTGATTTCCCAGGAGATCGGGTCCTGTAAAAGGGATCAGGAGGCAAAGAGCGAGGACTTAAAGCGGATTTCCGGGGAACTGCATGTACATAACAAAGAATATTCGGAAAAATGTTTGCAGCACCTGGAATTGAAACGGCCCATGCTGGAGGAATACGAGAGGCTTGTGAAAGGGAGGGCGGATACCTGGAAAGTGATTACGCCTAAGACGGTCCGAAATCTGGAAGGAGAGGTAAAAGAGTGTGTCCGTCAGATGGAGGATGCCCAGCTGTCCTATTGTAAGCTGGCGGAGACGGATATCAATAAAAGAGGGGTGGGCTATATCCCGTTTTACCGGCAGGAGTACAGAAATATCGCCAACATTAAAGTGGAAGAAGCTCATAACCAGCTGAAGGAGCAGGGAGAGAAGCTGGAAAGCGCCTTTATGAACGATTTTGTGGCGGAAATTAACGAGACAGTCCGGGAGGCCAGGGCGGAGATCGAGGGAATCAACCGGGAGCTGAGACAGATTCCCTTTGGCAATGATACGTATCGGTTTGTGATGGAGGAAAAGCCGGACCGCAGTGTGTTCTTTCGGATTTGTAAAAGACTGGAATATTATCTGGATTCGCCGGAAGCCTACATGAATTCCGCCAGAGATGACGAGGAGATGGAGCATGATATTCAGGAGTTTATGAGCGTGATTCTGGAGGAAGAGGACGAGACAGAGTATACGGATTATCGCAGATATTTTGTCTATGATATGAAGATTATCAGCAGGCAGGGGGGACAGGAGATCGTTGCCGATCTGTCGAAAAAGCAGGGATCTGCCAGCAATGGAGAAAAGCAGACACCGTACTTTATCATCCTGGCGGCCAGCCTGCTCCAATATTATCCTCCACAGGCATGCTGCGCCAGACTTGCCTTTATTGACGAGGCATTTTCCGCCCTGTCCAGAGAACGGATTGAGCAGATGGTAAAATATTTTGAGGAAAATCATTTTCAGGTATTTTATGCGGCTCCGCCGGAAAAGATCGGTAGCATTGGAACTTTTATCGAGTCCACGGTGAGCCTGGTCACATCAGGAAGATATACCCATGCGGTGGAGGGGCTGGTGAGAGGGTGAGGATATTCAGCGAAGAGCAGAAACGTGTATTGGAGATTTTGCTGAATCAATATGAAAAGAGTAAAACCTACAGGGGCGAGAACAAGGTGGCGCAGACCTTTGAGGTGGCTCCGGAAAAGATTTTCGCAGGCTATGATTCGGATTATGCGGACATGAACCGTGTGCGGGACTTTGAGAATCAGATGAAGGAGCTGGAGGACGGGGGATTTATCACCGTAAAAAGGGACAAAACCGTGATAAAAAAGCTGGCGGCCAACCCTGAGCGCTGGCAGGAATACTATGGGATTCTTAAAAGGCAGGAGCGGCGGACGCTGCAAAGGCTTCAGGCGGAACTGTATCAGGGCTATCTGGGAGAGGACGTTCTGCTGGACAGGTTTTGCCGGGAACAGATCGCCCGGCTTCAGGCCAATAAAAAACCGGCTTATGAAAGAGAAGAGGCCGGAGATATCTTAAAGCTTTGCCGGTTTATCCTGAAAAATCAGAAGGATATCCTGGAACGGGAATTGTCGATTGCAGTGCTGGGGGACAGCAAACGGTGGGAGAAAAAATACCGCGCGAAAGTATGCTCCATACTGAAAAAATACGGCGGTTTTGACGGTTTGCTGTTAGGGATTTCGGATGGGGAGGATAAGGATGACAGGCGGGAGATGGAGAAAATTCTTCTGGCGGAGTACCATGTTTATTCTAATCCATCCTATGTGCATTTTAAAGGGAATGCGGAATTTCTGTTTATGGACGGACAGCGAATCCGGATGAATCATCATATGCCGGCAGCATTTTCGACAGAGGCGCTTAGGTATCTTGAGTCGGTTCGGATTCTGGATGAACAGGTAATGACCGTAGAAAATCTGACCTCGTTTAATCGGATGAATGAGGAGAAGGTGTTTTTGATTTTTCTCAGCGGCTATCACAATTCGGCGAAGCAGAAATTAATACGGAAGATATATGATGCCAATCCCGGGATAGGGTGGCGCCATTTTGGCGATATAGACCCGGACGGTTTTTATATTATTGAAAATCTGCGAAGGGGGACGGGGATTGATTTCAGACCGGTTTATATGGATGCCGGCGTTTTAGAGCGTTATCTGGCTTATACCAAGCCCTTGACGCAACGGGACAGAACAAAGGCACAGACATTGCTTTCCCGGGAAATGTACGCAGAGGCGGTGAGGTATATGTTAGCTACGGGGCGTAAGCTGGAGCAGGAGATTGTCAGTTGGATGGAGGCGAAAGAAAGGAACAAAACAGCCCATGAATACCCGGTACATATATGACTTCCTGAATCGGTACGAATCCTTTTTAAAGGATCATTTCAGGGAAGAAAGCGGAACGAATTTCATTCTGAGTATGCTTCTTCTTCGGTTTGCCAGTCTGGAGTTTGAAAAAGAATATATGACGGTGAAGGCCGAGGAGCCGGGATGCGAGGAGTGGGAGCAGACATATGAGGAGAGGGGCAGTCTCTATTTTCCGCCGGATTTGAGATGGCAGAGACTGGGAAAGCAGGAGGGAGAGAACCTGAGAGCAGGGCTTTGCAGCGCGATGCAGCTCATGGATAAGCCCGGTTCCAAATACAGGGATCTGGTGTATCCGAAGAGTGTTTTCGGAGAATGGGACGGCAGAGAGATACAGGCCGTATTTGACATGATGGGAGAGTGTTTCCTTGAAGGCGAAGGGGAGGAAGACCCGGATTTGCCCGGGATTTTCGAGGCTGTCTTTGAGTATATTGTTTCTCGGCATACGAAAGAGACAGGCGGATGGAATACCCCGCGGCAGATAGCCGCACTGATGGTGGATTTGCTGGATCCGGCAGGAGGAACCGTGTATGATCCCTGCTGCGGCTCAGGCGGTATGTTACTGTGTGCAGCCGATCATATGAAAAAAGAGAGCAGGGAGTTTGAACTCTATGGGCAGGAGGCCGATGAAGACGCATGGAAAGCAGCCCGGATCAGCCTGTTGATAAGAGGCCGGGAGGCCTGGCTGGGAAAGATTCCCGCCGACAGTATCAGACAGGATATACACGAGGGGCTGAAAGCCGACTATGTGCTGGGAAATCCTCCCTTTCATGGATATGGATGGAGCGAGCCGGAGTGGAGAAGCGACAGACGCTGGAGATACGGCGTTCCCGCGGCCAAAAGAGGCGATTTTGCCTGGATGCAGCATATGCTCTACCATTTGGATGAGAATGGCAGGATGGGAGCCATATTCAGCAATGGGATTTTAGACAGCAGGAGGAACGAGGACCGCAGGATTCGGGCCGCTCTTTTGCAGGACGATGTTCTGGAGACGGTGATTACGCTTCCGTCAGGGATGTTTTACGGGGCCAAGGTATCGGTTTCTTTGTGGATTTTCTCTAAGAATAAAAAGGAAATCTGCCGGAATCAGCTCTTGCTTGTGGATGCCCGGAAGCTGGGGGAAACACAGAGAGGAATCACCGCACTGTCCGCTTCCGGCCAGGAAAGGATTCTTCAGGCCTACAGAAATTATCAGAACGGAACAAGGGAGGATCAGCCGGAGTTTTGCCGGCAGGTGTCAGCAAGGGATATAGAGGAGGAAGAGTATTCTCTGGCGCCGGAGCGGTATATCCGCCTGCAACCGCGAAACCTGCCGGGATGGGAGGAGCTGGAAGCTAAGGAGAGGCAACTGCGGACCCGCCTGAATGAATTGCTGAACAAAAATAAGATTACCGTGAAACACATTATAAATGATTAACAGAGGAAAAGAAATGGCACGGTTACACCAGATGGCAGATGAGCTTATGGGACAGGTATGGCTGCGGCGGGCAGAGGGAGTGGTCTTTTTAAATGATTTTTCGCTGCTTTTGTATGGTCTGAGGGCAGGCGGGGACTTCCTGCCGCAGCCAGGAGAAGAAGACAGGGAAAGAGTGACGGCGCAGATTCTGACTGCGCACACGGAGCTGCGCCGGCTGGACTATGAATTTGGCAGAGCCTTACGAAAGCTGAGCAGAGAAGCGTGGCATGAGGTACTATGGTGCTTAAAAAAATTGTCCCAAAGCGGAGGAATACAGGAGTCGGTCCGGGCCATGTTTGATATCCTGTTACAGGGAATGTACGCCAGGGAGAAAATATCTTATTTTATTACCCCCCGGACTCTGGCTGGTATGATGGCCGAAATGCTTAAGCCAAAGCCGGGAGAGACGGTCATGGATCCTGTCTGCGGCAGCGGCAGACTGCTGGCGGCGGCGGGAGAGGAATGCCGCGGGTGCAGATATATTGGGATTGACATAGATAAAGAGATTCGGACGGCGGCTTTTTTCCATATGGCGTTTCGCAATATGAGCGGTGTAGAGCTGTATCAGGGAGATTTTCTGAAGGAAGGACGAAAAGAGACGGCGGATGTGATACTGGCAAATCCACCTTACAGCGATGACATCCATGAGACGGTTTCCTTTGTGGAAAAGATTATGGACACGCTGAGAGTCGGAGGGAGATGCGGCATCCTGGTGCCGGAGGGCTTTTTGACAAATGTGATAAATCGCGATCTGGTTACAATGCGCCAAAGCCTCCTTGACAAGTACAGTCTGGAAGGCGTCATATCGCTTCCGAGAAAGATATATAAACCCTATACGGTCAGTAAATCTTCTCTGATCCTATTGGAAAAGCATCAGGCGAAGCCGGAACACAGGGTGTTTTTCAGCAGCATACCGGAATATGACGGACCGGAAAATGAGTTTTCGGACCGTGTCTATGAGCAGAGCATGAAAGCGGCGGTAAAGGCATGGGAACTTTGGAAAAAGGGAACGGGAGAGTGCAGTGATACGGACGGAAATGAGATCTTCTGGACAGCGTCGCGAAACGAGATCAGAGAGAGGGAGTATATATTTGGGGCCGGTCATTATCAGACAGCGGAATATATGCACAGAACGCAGCAGGGAAAAGAACTGTGGGAAAGCATTCGGCTGGAACAGGAAGAACTGGAACGTATAGTGAGACATTACTTCAGAGAGGATTTTACCATATGACTGTTAAATCCGTGCCGTTGGAACAGGTGGCCAGGATCTATTCCGGCTCGAACCTGAAAAGCGGACAAAACGCGTTCGGGGAGGGCGGCTGTCCGTGGGTGATGGTGGAGGACTTAAATAACGGGGAGTTAGAGACGACTTCCCGCAGCCTCTCTGAGGAAGGAATGGGGCAGGCGAAGATATCCCCTGCCGGGACTGTGTTTTGCTCCAGCACAGGTACCATCGGAAAAGTGGGAATAGCTGAGGTGCCCATGGCTCCCAGCAACAATATGATTGCTCTGGAGTTTGACCAGTCACAGGTAGAGCCGCTTTATGGCATGTACTGCCTTCTGGCCATGCGGGAGGCGCTGCAGGCTGAGGCAGGAGGAGCGGTATACGCCTCCCTGCGCCTTTCTGTGTTCCGGAAATTCCGGATCCCTGTTCCGGATCCGGAGGTACAGAATGTCATTGCCGGTAAGCTTACGATGCTGAGAAAAGGCCAGTGGCAGCAACGGCTGTTGATGGATAAGGTGAAGCAGGCCATGCACGCCCTCTTTGAATCCTGCTTTGGCAGGGAAGTAAAACAGGCCATAAAGGAGCAGCGTTTTCTGGCCCTGGAAGAAGCGACGGATATTTTGCTCAACGGAGCAATAAAAAAGAGATCGTCGTCCGGCACGTCCGTTCGCTATGTGGCGACTCCGCAGCTGGATGACTGGGAGGTGCAGGGTGCGCAGGCTCCGCAGCTGGAGGCAGAGACGCAAAAGCTGGAGCTGTATTATCTGCATGAAGGCGATATCGTGATGAACCGCATTAACGGTGTGGAACGGCTGGGAAAATGCGGGATTATGCTGGAAGAGCCAAAGGAGCCGTGCGTGTTTGGCCAGAATACGCTCAGGATACGGGCAGAGCGACAGCTGCTGGAGCCGCTTTTTTTATTCGCATGGCTGACCCATCCTTATGTAAAGCAGTATATTCGGAAAAATGCGAAAAACTCCACATCTTTTCAGAGCTCGTTAAGCAAACAGGTGCTGACGGCGCTTCCTCTTTTGGAGGCGGACCTGACAAAGCAGAGAACGTATTCGCAGGAAATTCGCCGTTATTTTTCCTATATCCGCACGGCGGAAGAAATCAAAAAAGCATTCGGTGAGCTGCAACAGATCTGGTACGACAGAATTCATCTTCTGCTGCATATGGGAGAGGGCGAACCGGAGGATGCCGCCGCACAGAAGACCTATCAGGAGGGCAGATATTGGATCGCGCCCTCGGGCACGCTCTGTTTTTACGATTCCGTTTTGGAATGTATCCAGGTTCCCTGGGAAGAGAGAGGGAAGATCCGGTTATCCCAGCTTCCTCCGGAGGTGGAAATACAGTTCTTGGATAAGGCGAGAAGAGCAGACGGGAAAAGCCGGTACGGATTTTTGGGACAGATCCGGCTGAAGCGGACAGGCAGCGACAGGATCCATGTAATCCGGATGGAGCCGGTGGCTTACCGGCCGGAGCAAAAACAGGAGGAGGACCGGGAGAGAGAGCTGGAGGAGAATGGAATCATAAGCGAGCAGCAGGATTTCGGATACATACGGCGAATGCAGGCGGTGGAAAATATGGAGGACGAATCGGCGGAAGCCTTTTTATCCAAATATTCTCCGGAGGAAGAGAAGGGGTACTCCCGGTTTGAACGGCTTCCGGCCTCGGCCCGCACCTTTGTGTCCAGGCTGTCAGCTTTTCAGCAGGCGGTTTTTGAAGAATTCCTTCTGGCGATGCAGCCCCTGGCCTGTCACATGGTGGGAAAGCAAGTGTCTATGCGGCTGGGAAAAGAAGAGATTCCGGGTTATGGCATTCAGGATGTGATCGCCGCGGTGCGTCTGCTGGAGCACGGGGGCCTTTTGGAAAAAAGGCAGGGGCTGTACCTGGATTATGATGAAGATTACAGGCAGGGGGAGAAGCGCAGGCAGATTCTCGACCACAGAGGAAAGCCGATTCCCATTGACACATGGATTTGTGCGGATGTAAAGGAACAGAGGACAGATTATGCAGCTGGTAAGGGTTGAAATTGACGGATATAAGCATTTGAAACATACCTGTGTTTCTTTTAATGAACCCGGTTCGACAGACCTGTTTCAGGAAGAGATCCCTCTGCGCTTTTTTATCGGTCTGAACGGTTCGGGAAAATCCGTGTTTCTGGAAGGTATCTGCTTCCTGTTTTCCAGGATTGCTCAAAATGAGGCGCCGGGCTTTGCCTTTACGCTGGTGTATCGCATCATGCGGGAGAGGATGTATCAGGTGGAGGTCAGAAACGGACAGGGAGATGAAAAGCTCAGTATAGTGGTCTCGACCGAAGAAGAGGGCCGGTCGTGGAGGCCGCATTCCTTTGACGGACACCGGGAATGGCTTCCTGATTACGTATTTACCTGCGCATCGGGCAGCAACAATAACTACTTTGATATCATGGTGCATTCCCCCAGAACATCTCTTTACAGCGATTTGTTTGACAGAAGCCTGCTGGGAAAAAGTAAAAGGAATCAGGAGGAGCGAAGACAGGATGTGGAAAAGCTGCTGCTTTCCTTAAAGAGCCTGGAGGAAAACCCCATCAGTATGTTTGTGGATGAAGAGAATTCCGTGCTGGTCCTTGCCGCCCTGCTCTCGGTCTGTCCGGGGGAAGCCGGTTCTGAGGAGATGACGAGCTATCTGAAATGCCGGCGGGAAATTCTGGGGATGCTTGAGCGCAGAATCGAACCGGTCCTTTTGTCTCTGACTCTGGACGCGGCGCGGACGGAAGAACTGAGAGATGAGCTCTGGCAGTATGGAGCCGTGCTGGCTCCGGCGTATGAGGAGGCCAGACAGCAGGATAAGGAAAGCTGGAGCACGGTCAGACTTTATCAGGATGAGGCCATTGATGTGGAAAACGCCCATGGGGACAGAGTTCTCAGCTTTCTGTTTGAGCCCTATCTGAAAGGGGACAGAGATTCCTTTGCCGTGGGGAGCCTCAGCGATTTCTATGATACTCCTATGGAGCTTTTGTCGAAGCTGATACTTGCCCGCAACAAAGGGATCGTCAAAGAAGTGCATATGGGATTTCATATAGAGGGTATAGAGGATCTTCTGGAGGAAAATGCTTTCAGCGAGGGGGAGTATATGCTGTTAGTCCGGCTGGGACTGCTGGCAATGGGAAGAGGGGGAGAGGGCTCCGGTCAATGTCTGTTTCTGATTGATGAGCCGGACGTCTACCTGAATGAGCACTGGAATATTGATTTTGTTTCCATGATATACAGGATTTATGAGGGGGCGGCAAGAAATCATGAGATCGTGATTGCCACCCACTCTTCCCTGATTCTCACAGATGCGTTTCCCAATCAGCTCTATTATTTTCGGCAGAACCAGGGGCAGGTGCAATGCGTGAATATCCGTGCCTCCACCTTCGGCGGAAGCCGTAATGAAATCATGGAGAACCTGTTTTTGACCGGAAGCTCCGTCGGGACCTATTCATATGAGAAGATAGAGAAGATCTTAAGCGAGGTGGACAATATCGAAAAGCTGGAAGCGTGTCTGAAATATGTGGGCTCCGGCTATCTGCGGCTTCGCTTGCTGGATAAAATACAGTATTTGAGAAAAACAGAGGGATAGATATGTTTTTAGCTGTAAAACAGGCAAAGTGTTCCCGAGTCCTTGACCGGGTCATGGATATGGTGCAGACGATTTTGGACGATTCGGTAAAAACGCTGGTTCGGGAGCTGGATTTTGACGAACTGGAAAAAGGGATCGAGCCGGATTTGCGGGCGCTGTTCGGACAGAAAAAAATCCGCAGAGATATCGAAGCGCTGTTTCAGCTGACATACCTGGAGCGCACAAAAGCATGCCGGGCTTTTGCCAGTGACAGAGAGTATGTGAAGCATATTGATGACGGGGCTTATGGACTGCACCGCAGGTCGGCTTCCGGCGATGGGCAGGAGAGACCGCTGGAGATTTTGAGCCGGCTGTGTAATGATCTGTATGATATCATCAGGAAGGGTTTGCCGGAAAAGGAAGATTCTTTCAGCGTCTTTCTGCTGCAAAAGGAGTATGAGGAGGCAAACGGAGAAAACGGCAGAGTATGTCCGGTGTGCGTGAAGGAAAATCTGTTTCATCTGGGAGAAGGGGAGGTGGACCACTACTTTCCCAGGAAACAATACCCTGCCCTGGCTCTGCACCCCTATAACCTTCTGCCGGTTTGCCGCGACTGTAATGGTCCCCGGGGAAAGCATACGAAAAATCCTGTGGCGTCGCCGGATCTGGGGCCGGGGGAGCTGCGCACGGTTTTTTTGCCTTATCTGCGCGCCGGAAAGGATGAGATCCGCTTCCAGGTATCGGAGGAGCCTTCCAGACATATTGTCATGAAACCGGGACCCGGCGGCGACGGGAATACGGAAAAGCGGATTGCCAATATGGAGCGTCTCTTTGACCTGGGCAGGCGCTGGAGCGGTATTTTTTCTTATGTGTACGAGGATATCAAGGAGGAGCTTAATCATGCCGTAAGGCGGGGCAGGACCAGGGAGGAGGGACTGCTCTTTCTCCGCAGAACCATGGAGGCCAACGCACGCAGCACAAAAGGCAGAAAGGATTTTATAAAGGGAGTGTACTGCGGCTGGCTGCTGGAAAAGAGCGACAGGGAACTGGAGGATATGTTTCTGACCGAATGGAAATGGCTGGACGGTACGAAAATCGGGGGCGCTGCTTCGGATTCGGAAACTTTCGGATCTCAGGCCGGCTGGCAGCGCCCCCTGTAAGCTATGCGCCCACCTGATGCTTTCTAAAGCCGGTGCGAATCAGAGGCAGCAGGCATACGGTTACAAGCGTATAGACGATGGCTCTCATGGACAGCACATCAAAAACCAGACCGCCCAGCTGATAGGAAATATATTTGCCGATTTCCGGCATTGAAGCACGGTAGGGCAGCAAAAACAGCGTCAGATTGTAGAGACCGGTAGTCCCGTTGGGCGAGAGAAACATGGGAAGAAAAAGTACCGGTACGAGGACCATCAGAACCGTATAGGGGCTTTTCATTCTGGCAGACAGAAGCAGCGTCAGACTGATGACAGCCAGAAGCACCAGATACAGGATTCCCAGATTAATAAGGACAGCCTGCATAAAGGTAAAAGGGTAGGGTATGGTGGTGCCGGCGGCTTGCAGGGGAAGATTCCATCCGTCCGTGCCAAAGGTCAGAAGCAGAGGGCCAAAGGCTGCCAGGATATGAAGCGTAAAGGCAGTCAGCCCGAAGAGGAACGAGGCCAGGATTTTGGCTGTGACCAGCCTGGTCTTTCCATAGCGGGCCGACAGGATGACTGCGTCGGTGCCTGCCTGGTATTCGCCGGCAAAAACAGGTGCCAGCACAATGGAGACAGCCAGAAGCGCAAACATGAGCAGTTCAAAGCTCTCCAGGATAATCTCCCACCCCTTGTAATAGCCGTAAGACAGAGGGATATCGACCTGGCTGTTCAGATTCTGCCAGTAGGATTTCTGAGCCTGAGACAGCTGCCGGGAGGGGGTATCTAAGAGAAGGGAGATCTTTTCTTCCCGTGCCTGGTAGAAGCCGGCTCCGGCTTCCAGATCCATATGAGGCAGCCGGTTCAGTCCGGTGATCTCCCCCGGCGCGTCGTAGTTGGCGGCTAACATGTACAGAAGATTTTCCCGGGGCGCCACGAAATTCCAGTAGGCATCGCCGATCAGAAACGAATCATTCCCGTCATAGCCAATATTATCGGGATTCTCAAAAAGCTCCTGATACTGTCGGAAGGCTTCGCAGATATAATCGTCGGTGAGAACGACGGACAGCTGGTCATACCGGGCCCTGTCGAAGGCGATTCCGGCCAATCCCCGGATCACCTCCTCCCGGTCGTAGGTCTGATACTGGAGGATGGGCAGGATATAAAAGAAGGCTGTGACAAGAAGGCTGACCGCGAGTATGATCAGAGTGGATTTTTTGCGCAGGATTTTCTGAAATTCATATCGAACCAGTGTTTTCATAAGGCTTGTTCCTCCCCGTTAAAATGATACAGAAACAGATCCTCCAGGTTAGGGGCAGAGCTGCGGGCGTCAGGCGTGGGCGGTGTCTCGTGTACGATGCGCAGGCGTACCTGGTCTCCTTCGTGGCGCAGATTGACCACCTGAAAATGCCGGGTATACTCTGTGACCTGGTGTTCGTCGGTGAGGATTTCCCAGACTTTGCCGTTTATGGTGTCTGTGACCGTAGCCATAGGTTCCTGTATCAGAAAACGTCCCTGTTTCATCATCAGAATCGTGTCTGCGATATAGGAGACGTCTGACACGATGTGGGTGGACAGAATGATGATCTTTTCTCTGGAAAAACCGGAGATAACATTGCGCAGGCGTATCCGTTCCTTGGGATCGAGTCCGGCGGTAGGTTCATCCAGTATGAGGATAGCCGGATTGTTCAATTCGGCCTGGGCGATTCCCAGGCGCTGCTTCATGCCGCCGGAATAGGATCGGATCTTCTTATCTGCCATATCCTGCAAGTTGACCATGGCAAGAAGCCGTTCGGTGCGGCGGATCGCCTCCTTTTTGCCCAACCCCTTTATGGCGGCCATATAAAACAGAAATTCCCGGGCGGTGAAATCCGAATAGAAACCGAAGTCCTGGGGCATATAGCCCAGATGGGCGTAATAGCGTTCGCCCAGGACATCTATGGGCTTTCCGTTGAAAAGGATCTGACCAGAAGTGGGGGTCAGGACACCGCAGATCATCCGCATCAGGGTGGTCTTGCCGGCGCCGTTGGCCCCCAACAGGCCGTATACGCCCGGGGTCAGGGTGGCGCTTATATTGTTTACCGAGCGCTTGGGGCCATAGCTTTTACTTAAATGCTGTAACTGTAGCTTCATAAAAATCTCCTCTCTCCAAAATGAAAATGGTCTATGCATAAAGCATAGACCATTGGTCTTAGGCAGAGCTTTGGGGAAACTTAATTCTGGCTTAAATTTCTCCATAGGACATGTCCGCAGGAAGATAAATCGTAAATTCGGTGCCGATCCCGGCTTCGCTGGCCACGGAGATATCCCCTCCGTGGAGCAAGACGATCTGTCTGGCGATGGCCAGGCCCAGGCCGGTTCCCTCCGGCTTTTCTTTCGTGCTGGTTCCCCGGTAATAGCGGTCAAAGAGTCCGGACAGATCCTCAGGATTTAAGCCGGAGCCGTTATCGCGAATCATGATGCGTACCTTTCCCGACAAGGAGACGGCGGAGACCGAGACCTTTGCCGGGGGCGGATTGTGCAAAAGGGCGTTGCTGACCAGGTTTTGTATCACACGGCGAAACAGGTCAGGGTCGATAAGAACAGAAATCTCCGAGGCTTCGCCTTCCCATTCGATTATGCGGCCCAAAAAAGCAGGATCATTGAGAATATCGGTTAACAGCTCCCTCAGATAGCGAACCAGGCGCACACATTTGAGATGACAGGGCAGAGCGCGGGCCTCCAGCTGATAGGTGAGCTTCAGATCATTGATGAGCTTTTCCATGTGGGTGGCGTTCTTTAGAATAATACGGCCGTATTCCTGTACGGGTTGGGGGGCGTCAGGGAGGGGACCTGAGAGAAGCTCCGCATAGCCTCTGATGGGGGAAAGGGGAGTCTTCAGATCATGGCTGATGTTGGCAATCCATTCCTGACGCGTGCGGGTCGTCTCTTCTTTCAGCCGGTCGCTTTGCCGGATTTCCTGGTCCATGATATTGAGCGCCTCGCAGACCTGGCCGAAGACGCCGGAAGGAGGAAGAGGCCGGTAGGTACGCAGGGTGATATCGCTGATGGCACCGGTGAGAATGGACAGCTTGCGGGAGAGCCATATTCCGCAGCCGAACACCAGAGCAAACAGGATCACAAAGGCCAATAGTAGGACGGAGCGAGCCAGGGGAAAGAGACGGCCGGTATTTTCCTGGTTATAGTACATCAGATGCTTTCCGATGGCGTAGGGGAAGCCAATGAGGTAGCTCCAGGTCTGACCGGAAGCTTCAAAGCTGCCTGTGAAAACAGTGGTCCCGTCTTTAAAGGGGCTGTTGGCAAGCTGCATCAACTCACTGGCCGGATAGAAAGAAGGCCGGTGCTCCGGCTTCTGATAGCTGTAGACCTCCCGGCCGGTTTCGTCCAGAACCTGTAGCCAGAGGCCGTATTTCTCCAGACGCGCAAGGCCGATTTCCTGGACCCGGAGCTGTCCGTTTTCCTGATCCATCCAGAGGGAAAAATTCTCCGTAAACAGATGGGGCCAGGAGGCCAGACTCAGGCCCTCCGGCTCAGGAATCGCGAAGACGTAGTAAAACAGGCCTATAGCGGCAGCCACAGCCAGAAGACTCAGGACAGAAAGAAGGACGAGGAGATGCAAAAAGAGATTGTGTTTCCCGCTATTTTTCATGAGGATTCACCAGCTTATAGCCCAGCCCTTTCATGGTGACGAGGTATGTGGGAGCCGCCGGATCCTCCTCCAGCTTTTCCCGCAGATGACGGATGTGTACCATGACCGTGTTGTCACATCCAAGGCTGTCCTCCCCCCACACCGCTTCGTAGAGACGCTCGCGGCTGATCACCCGGCCACAATTTTCCGCCAGATACCGCAGAATCTCAAATTCTCTGGCCGTCAGCTCGACGGTCTTATCCTTCTTTTTTACCTGGCAGCGCTCCGGGTCTACAGTCAGGTCTCCGATGTGAAGGACCGGGCAGGAGGCCTTAAGGTAGCGTAACCGGCGCAGTTGTGCCTTGACCCGGTAGACCACTTCCCGGGAGCCGAATGGTTTGGTGATATAATCGTCGCCGCCGGCTGCCAGACCGAGAATCTTATCGAGTTCATCGTTTCTGGCGGAGAGAAACAGAATCGGACAGTGGGTAAACTGCCGGATCTGGCGGCATACTTCGTAGCCGTCCAGTCCCGGGAGCATGACATCCAGAATAAGAAGATCCGGCCGGAGCTTTTGGCAGGCAGCTACGGCGGCAGGTCCGTTGTCGATTTTTATGATGTGCTCAAAGCCTTCCAGGTTCAGCGCCTTTTCCAGCAAATCCAGGATATCGGTTTCGTCATCCACGATCATGATTTTGTATTGATCCATGGCAGCCTCCTCTCTTTTGTGGCACTATTATACTTCCTTATTTCATAAAATACAAGGTAAAAGAGAGCATGGCTCACGTCCCTGACGATTGACTTCTCCGAATTCTGCCGATATAATGAAATCATAGGATACCAGGGGCAGAAGGGTCAGAAAACCTTATGACCCTGGCGCCATCGGATAAGAAAACAAAGGAGAGATGTATGGGGCTTAAAAATAAAGATCTGATTCTGGAGTTTCTGGAAAAGGATGCGTTAAACGGCGGCAGCGGCGTCTCCACAGCCACCATCTCCGAACAGCTCTATATCCAGCGGACCAATGCCAGCCGCCTGTTAAACGAGCTGGTGGAAGAGAAAAAGGTGGTAAAAAACGACAAAAACCGTCCGGTTCTGTATCAGATCAGCAAGAAGTATTATGATAAGAGCACGGCGATCTTTGAAGAGATGACCGGCTGGAACCAGAGTCTGAAAAAAGCGGTACATCTGGCAAAAGCGGCGGTCATGTACCCCAATAAGGGGCTGGACATCCTGATTGTGGCCTCCGGCGGGTCCGGCAAGAGCATGTTTGCCAGGAAAATCTATGATTATGCGAAAGCAGTGAACGCCGTCGGAAAGAATGCCGCCTATGTGAAGATGAACTGTCTCAATGATTTGGAGGGAGGCGACGATCAGCACAGAAGGTTCTGCGAAAACCTGCAGCTGGCGGAAAACGGCGTGCTTTTCATCGAGAACTGTCAGTATCTGGATGCCCGCTCCAAATCTGTCCTGCTGGCCCTTCTGTCAAACGGCTTTTATGAAGAAAACGGCATAAAGAAAAATGCCCGCACCATCGTGGTCTGTTCTGTGGACGAGGTCTCGGAATCCGACGGTTTCTCCGAAAAGATTAAAAATCATTTTGCCATTGTCGTTGAGCTGCCGGATTTGTCGAGATGGAGCTTTGAAGAAAAGTTCTCTCTGATCGAGCGCTTTTTGATCATTCAGGCCAGTGACAGCGACCGCAAGATCAAGGTGAACTCGGAAGTGCTGATTGCCCTTTTGCTCTGTAAGTACAAGAACAACTGCAAGGAACTGCAAAACGTCATCAAGCAGGCCTGTGCCAGCGCCTATGCCAGAGAATTTGAGAACGGGACGCAGATGATGAGCCTTCAGATTGCGGATTTTCCCCACTATGTGAGGAGAAGCTTTTTGAATTACAAGGTTATGAAAAATCAGATCGATCCTGTGATGAGCTTTGGCGACGAGTATATCTTTGACAATGATAAATCCACGATTCTGGTGCCGAAGCAGCATAAGAATTCCATATACGAGTGGATCGGCAAAAAGACCAACGAGCTGTATCAGCAGGGCTTTTCCGGCGATGAGGTAAACACGATTGTCAATATCAATATCGAGAACGAGTTTAAAAAATATCGAAACGACCAGATGGCCCAGACGATTCATAAGGAAAAGCTGATCCAGCTGGTGGACAGCCCGATTGTGTCAATGGTGGATGATTTCCTGAAGGAGGCCAGCAAGTCTTTAAAGCTGTACTATACGGCGTCGCTTTACTATGGCCTCTGTCTTCATCTCCAGTCTCTGGCAGAGGGCAGGGGCCGGTCCGGCAATATCCGGATCGGCGAGATCATGGAGTTCATAGAAAAGCATAAGGAGGAGTATGCGCTGGCCAGCCAGCTCTCGGAGCGCTTTGGAAAGGAATACGAAAAGACGCTGTCCATCGAAGAGACGGTGCTCATCGGAATGTTTCTCTGCGGCAACGATCCCGGTAAGGAGGAGGATAATCACCCGGCGGTGATGATTGCCATGCATGGGAACGGTACGGCCAGGACCTTTGCGGAGACTATGAGCGCCTTCTACAACACCAGAGTCTACTCCTATGATCTGCCTCTGAGCAAAAAGCCTCTGGATGCCTACGACGATATCAAACAGACGGTTTTGAATACGCCCTATGAAAACGGCATTCTGGTTCTCTGCGATATGGGATCACTGAAAGATATTTTTAATATGGTGGCCATTGAAACCGGCATTGCCCTTCGGATGATCGAGCTGCCTTTTACGGCGATTCTGCTGGATTGCTGCCGGAAGATCACTGCCAGCACAGGGCTGGAGGACGCCTATGAAAAGCTGATCGTCACCCTGGAGGGTACGCGCCTTATATCGGACAATACGGGGAAGCAAGATAAAAGTAAGATTATCATAAGCGTATGTCTGACAGGAGAAGGCGGAGCCGTTCAGATCAAAAAATATCTGGAAAAAAATTACAATCTGGACGGCGTGGAGGTGGTGACCATGCAGGTGGGCGGTCAGAGCGATTTTATTCTGGAGCTGAATCAGATCAGCCGGGAAAAGGATATCCTCTGTATCATCGGGACCTTTGATCCCCATGTGTACGGAATCCCTTTCATCACCATTGACAGTGTATTTAATCCGGAAAACAGGGATCTGAACGACCTGCTGGAAGAGATACGGTCTGAGCACAAGAATTTCCTGCAGAATACGGATGTGGTGTTCGAGCATCTGGCCGGGGAGCTAGATAATGTGAATCCAAATGAGCTGAAGCAGTCTCTGGTACAGTTTATTTCCGGGGTGGAGGCGGATTATGAGAATGAAATTCAGATGAATGAGAAAATCGGCTTGCTGGTTCATCTGGCCTGTGCCATATCCAGAAACAAGAAGGGAATTTGCAGTGAGAAAAATCCCATGGAGGAGGAAATTATCCGGAAAAATATGCGCTTGTACCGGATTCTGGAGAAGCGTCTGGTAGAGCTGGAGCAGAAATTTAAGGTGACTATCAATAAAAGTGAGATTGCCAATATTATCAGCGTCATTAAAAAGTCCAGCAATGGATAAAACAAAAAAACAGTGTGACTTTTTTTAAAGGCCGGGAGTTTTCGCTTCCGGTCTGTTTTCTTGTGAAAAGCGAAACAGAATTACAGGACTGTATCAAAAAAGGTTGAAAGGCGGCAGGAGAGGACAGAAAGAGAGTAGATAGTGTGTGATTTGGTCACAATATACAAACAGATACACTGATTGACATAGTCCCGGAAAAATGATAAGATCTCCCCATGAACAGTGTATCAAAAAAATACAAAAAGGAGGGGCTGAATGGGCGAGACAGAAAATGCGATGGAGCTTCTGATTATGAATCTGCTGATGAAGAGCGGAGATGCCAAGAGTCTGGCAATGGAGGCAATTCAATGTGCCAGGGCCGGTCAGGTGGCGGAAGCGAAAGAAAAAATCGCACAGGCGGAAGAGGCGTTGAATGAGGCGCACAATGCGCAGAGCGGGCTGATGGCCAGAGAAGCGGGAGGAGAGAAGTTCGCTTCAGGAATGCTGTTAAACCATTCCCAGGATCATCTGATGGGAGCGATCACAACACTGGATCTGGCCAAGGAGATCGTTATGCTGTGGGAGTTTGTAAGAGAGAGTAAGGGGGAAAACAGAGAATGAAAAAAATCGTTGTGTTTTGTGCAGGTGGTATGTCCTCCAGTTTGCTGATCAACCGGATGCGTGATACGGCGGCGGAGCTTAAACTTGACTGTGAGATCAATGCCTACGGAACATCCAGCGCGGGAAGCTGCGGCAAGGATGCCGATGTGATTCTGCTGGCGCCGCAGGTGCGTTTCAGCAAGGCGGAGATCATGCAGAAGTGTCCGGGCGTACCGGTTCAGGTCATTGAAATGATGGACTATGGCACCATGAACGGAAAGAAAGTGGTATCTGACGCGATTGCACTGATGGGAGAGAGAGGAGAAAAAGCATGAATAGTTTGATGGAGAGGATTTCTACGGGTTTGGAAAAGTATCTGGTTCCCATTATGAACAAGATGAATAACAACCGTTATCTGACGGCGATCAAGGATGCCCTGATTTCCACCATGGCGCTGACCATACTGGGATCGTTCTGTCTGCTGATCGCATATTTTCCGTTTCCGCAGAGTTATGTGAGTTTCATGGAGGCCCATCCGGACCTGGTAAATATTATCTGTATTCCCTTTAACCTGACGGTGGGAATCATTTCCCTCTATGTGGCGTTTGGAATCGGCTACAATCTGGCAAAAGCCTATGATCTGGATAAGCTGATCGGCGGCGGTTCCGCCGTGTTTACCTTCCTGATTATGGCGGGTGGCATAGACGGCGGCTATCTGGGCGCTACGGGGATGTTTACGGCCATCATTGCCGGAATCCTGGCGGTGGAGATTTTACGTCTGTGCCTGAAGAAAAATATCGGTTTCAAGCTTCCGAAGACGGTGCCGGGCAACATTGCCAGCGGATTTGAAGCGCTGGTGCCCAACTGCATTACGGCGGCGCTGGTCATCGTGCTGGTCTATGTGATCGGCTTCGATGTGAATAATATCCTGGCCATGGTGCTGACTCCCATTATCACAGCGGCGGGAAATTCGCTGGTCACCGCCCTTCTCTATGTGATTCTGGCCACCCTCATGTGGTTTGTTGGCATCCATCCCCAGATTCTGGCCACGCTGCTGACGCCCGCCTGGGAGATCATGGCTGTCAGCAATATGGAAGCCTTTGCGGCGGGAGCGGCCATACCTTATATTTTCTGTAAGCCCTTTTTCTTTACCTTTGTGTTCATCGGCGGCCAGTGCGGGACACTGATGCTGAATCTGATTATGCTGAGATCAAAGAGCAGGACCCACAGAGATCTGGCAAAGCTGGCGCTGCCGGCAGGTATTTTTAACATCAATGAGCCCATGCTGTTCGGTCTTCCCATCGTGCTCAATGCCACGTTAATCATCCCGGCGCTGTTGGGGCAGGTGCTCACGGTGTTTACCACATGGGGAGCCTTTGCCACAGGTCTGGTTCCCGGTATGGGCAACCCCAATGCAGCTATCTGGGATATGCCCGGTCTGATTGCAGGCGGCCTGTGTACGGCCAGCTGGCAGGGCGTGGCGCTGGTGGCGGTCAATATGCTCCTTCAGGGTATCCTCTACATCCCGTTCTACCGGATTGTGGAAAAACAGATGCTGGAGCAGGAAAAGGGTGTCGTCGCATAGGAAACATTGCAGGGTGTATCAATAGCGTCCTGAAAAAAGGACGGAATCAAAGAGAGGAGATCTCATATGAAGTATAACGAAAACAAATTTCCGGAGAACTTTCTGTGGGGCGGCGCCACGGCGGCGAACCAGTGGGAGGGCGCTTATCTGGAAGGCGGCAAAGGACTGTGCGTGGCGGATATCAATGAGTTCAAGGGAGATCTGCCCGCCACGGAGAGATGGAACGGGGAGCTGAGCAGCGCCGAGGTAAAAGAACTTCTGGACAGTACAGAGAAATACTTTCCCAAGCGTTTTGGCATTGATTTTTATCATACATACAAGGAGGACATCAAGCTGTTGGCCGGCCTGGGAATCAATTCCTTCAGGACCTCCATCAACTGGGCCAGGATTTTTCCCAACGGCGACGATGAGACGCCCAGCGAGGAGGGGCTTGCCTTCTATGACCGTGTGATCGACGAACTGTTGAAATATCATATGGAGTCGTTAATCACCATCTCCCACTATGAGCTGCCCTTAAATATCTGCATGAAATACAATGGCTGGTGCAGCCGTCAGACCATCGACATGTATGTGAAATATTGCCGGACCCTCTTTGAGCGGTATGGAGACCGGGTGAAATACTGGATTCTGGTCAACCAGATCAACACCATTGATATGGAGTCCTTTAATCATCTGGGAATCCTGAGCGATCGGGTGGAGAACCTCCTGGAGGCCAAATACCAGGCTCTTCACAATGAGCTGGTAGCCTGCGGCAGGGCTATCCGGATCGCAAGAGAGATAAATCCTTCTTTGAAGGTGGGACAGATGTCATCCTATGCGGTTCCCTACGCCCATCGGGCCACGTCGAAAAATCAGCTGACGGCGTTAAAGGACGGGCAGCTCCAGTATTACTACTCCGATGTGGAGACCAGAGGAAAGATCCCTGCCTATATGTACCGTTTTTACGAGGATAATCATCTGAATATCGAGATAACGGAACAGGACGTGGAGGATCTGAAAAATACGGTGGATTTCATCAGCTTTTCCTACTATGGAACGCGAATCGTAAATGAGAAGGGCGAAGGCGTCAAGGACGAGGATATGGAGAAAAACGACTGGGGCTGGTCGTCAGACGCGGTGGGCCTGAGGGTGGCGCTTAACGAGTATTACGATCGCTATCAGCTTCCGATCATCGTGGCAGAAAACGGCATGGGATATCGGGAGACTCTGGGCGAGGACGGCAAAATTCATGACGATTACCGGATCGATATGCTGAAAAAGTGTATTGAACAGGTAAAAGAAGCCATTCATGACGGTGTGGAAGTGCTGGGATATTATCCCTGGGGCCCCATTGATATCGTCAGCTGTTCCTCCAGTGAGATGGAAAAGAGATATGGCTTCATCTATGTGGATTATGACAATCACCACAACGGATCAGGACAGCGTTATCTGAAGGACAGCTATGAATGGTACAAACGGGTGGTGAAATCCGGCGGAGAGACGTTAGATTGACAGGACGCAATGCGCTAAAGACGATGAGACGGTATGCCGTCAGGGGAGAACGGTAAAAGAGACAGAGTGGTGAATGATTATGACAATAAGCAAATATACCGGAAACAGAAAAATGAATTTCACGATCCTGTCCTTTGCCCTCCCCATTATGCTGCAGGTTTTTGTCACAGGCAGTATTAACTATGTGGATTCCCTGACCATCGGAAAGCTGGGAGACGCGGCTGTGGGCGGAGTGACGGCGGTAAATCGCTTTTATGCGGTGATGAGCGCGGCGACCAACAGTATCGTCAGTGCGGCCGGTATCTACATCAGCCAGTTTATGGGGGCGGGAGACCGGAAAAAAGTACGTCAGTCCTTTCGGGCAGGACTGATCCTGACCGTTCTTGTGACGGTACCCTTTTTCGGAGCCGCCATGATGTTTCCCACCCAGATCGTAAGCTTTTTTAACAGGAGTCCGGCTATTGTGGCGGCAGGAGCCAGCTATCTGAATATCATCAAGCTTTCCTATGGACCCTTATGCCTGTCTCTGGTCATCAGCAATGCCCTGTATTCCACAGGCCATGTCAAGATACCGTTGTATGTCAGCGGCAGCGTGGTCATCTTCAAAATCGGGATGAATCTGGTGCTTTTAAACGGTGTCGGAGGGGCAGCTCCGGGGACAGAGGCAATCGCTGCGGCCACTGTGGCAGCCCGCCTGGGAGAGTTGGCGCTGTATCTGTATCTGCTGAAGAAGAGAAAGTATTGTTTCTGCACGAAGGTCGCGGAAGTCTTCCATGTGCCAAAAGACCTGATGAAGAGCATTTTTGTAAAAGCGATTCCTTTTTGCATTAATAATTTTCTGTGGTCCGCCAGCAATGCTTTTTTGCTGAAGGTCTACGGCGCCAGGGGAGAGCTGGAATACAATGCCTTTGCCATCACGGCGACGCTCCACGATATCTTTGTAACCATAAACGGCGGCTTTGGCAGTGCTGTCTCCATTCTGGTGGCCCAGAAGCTGGGAAGCGGCAGCATGGGAGAGTCCAGGGATTTTGCAAAAAGGACATATGGCGTGTCTCTGGCGGTGTCCGTAGCCCTGTCGGCGGTCATGTTCGGACAGAGCGGACTCATCGGAATCGTGTATCAGGGCATGTCGCCGGAGGTGCTGGCCATGGCCAGACGGCTGACGCAGCTTCAGGCTCTGGGATTCATTCCGTATCAGATGGGGATGCACGGATACTATATTCTGAAGGCCGGCGGAGATATGAAGTCCATCGTAATCATGGACAGCATTGCCACTTGGCTGATTCAGATTCCCATCTTTGCCTTTACGGCATACTGTACCGGGGCCGGAGTCTATCTGCTGTATATAAGCAGCCAGGTGGGCGAGGTAATAAAGCTGGCTATTTCGCTGAGGCTGTTGCGCAGAGAGCGATGGCTGGTGAACCTGGCAGGGACATGATATTTATCAGCCGGCGGTTGAGGACAGCATCTCTTCGGAGATGCTGTTCTTATCTATGTTTGAGCAAAAGGCAGGTGGATAAAGCATCTTTTAAGGAGAGGGCTTACACGGAAAAGATTTTCAGTGAAAAAACGGGTGATTTTTTGCGGGATGTCCGGTATAATAGGACGAGTAAGTTAGATTTGAGAAGGGGTGTACCATGAGAGAAGAATGCTTAATATGTAAAGCGCCGCTTGAATATCTGAAAACAGATGAGATTATGGAATGTGCCGTATGCCGCAAAAAGGAGGCGAGTAAAACCAGATGTGTGAAGGGGCATTATGTCTGTAATGAATGTCATACTACCGGCATGGATGCCATGATTGGGCTGTGTGTGAAAGAAATATCAAAAGATCCGGTTGAGATCCTGGAGAAGATGATGGAGCAGCCTTTCTGTCATATGCATGGACCGGAGCATCATGTAATGGTCGGTTCGGCTTTACTGACGGCATACGGAAATGCCGGGGGCAGTATTGAGCTGCGAGAAGCGCTGGCTGAGATGATGAGCAGGGGGAAAAAGGTTCCCGGAGGAGCGTGTGGCTTTTGGGGCGCCTGCGGAGCCGGTATCAGTACCGGTATGTTTGTGTCCATCATCTCCGGATCCACACCGCTGGCAGTCGAACCTTTCAGGCTTTCCCATTTGATGACTTCAAAGGCTTTGGGAGAGATCGGGGCGGTGGGCGGTCCTCGCTGCTGTAAAAGGGATTCCTATTTGTCAATCCTGGCGGCCGTTGATTTTGTAAAGGAACACTTTGGGATTGAGATGGATAAGCCGGAAATCGTGTGCGGTCATTTCACACAAAACAATCAATGTATTGGAAAACGCTGTCCATTTGCAAGAGTAAACCATGAGGGGAAATCATAGATTTGCTGAATTTCATTTTGAAGATTGCAGGCGGGGCGGTCGGCTGGAACGGGTATTCGCCAGGGGCATTGCAGAATCCGGAACGGTTGAACCGAATGGAGATGGAGGCAGCGGAATCGTTTCTATATGGTAAGAGTTGAAAGAGGACACCGTTCCCCACACCTTCCGGTATCGCGTCTATGATCTGGAGGAGGGGACCGTATCGGAACTCATTGTGCCAAAAGCTGATACGGAAAGCCGGATCCGGGTGGCATGTTATCCCGGCGGATACCGGCTTTACCGGTACGAATCGCTTCCCGACGGCAGCCGGAGAGATATCACCGTGTATTTTGGTTCCTATTTTTCTTGAATCTCCGTATAAAGTAGAGTATACTGGATGACAGAAAAGAAATCTGTCATCCGGGGAGGCTGTGGGGGCGCTTCAAATTCCCTGACAGCCTCCTTTTTATGGAAAAGAGGAGAAACACAATGAAGATTAAAGAGATCCTGAATCAGAAGACACCTTCCATATCCTTTGAGATCTTTCCACCCAATGCCAGAATGTCCCTAAACCAGGTCATGTCTGCTGCTGCGGCCATGTCCGTGCAAAAGCCGGATTTTATGAGCGTGACCTATGGGGCCGCCGGAGGGACGAAGGCCAATACGGTGAAAATCGCCTCAGGTCTGCAGGAATTTCTGGGGATTCCCTCCATCGCCCATCTGACCTGTGTGGCCACGGATAAGGAGCAGGTGAAGGCAATCGCGGTGGAGATGAGAGAGGCCGGGATCGAAAATGTGCTGGCGCTGCGGGGGGATGTGCCGGAGGGGGCGGCCTATCCGTCTCCGGATCGTTTTGCCCATGCCAGTGAGCTGGTGAAGGAACTTCGCGCCCTGGGAGACTTCTGTATCGGCGGAGCCTGCTATCCGGAAGGCCATGTGGAGGCGAAGGACAGGGAGGAAGACATCTGTTACTTAAAAGAAAAGGTGGATGCCGGCTGTGATTTTCTGACCACGCAGATGTTTTTTGACAACGACCTGTTTCGCGACTATCTGTACCGCATCCGCGAAAAGGGGATTCTGGTGCCGGTGCTGGCCGGTATCATGCCGGTGACCAACGAAGCCCAGATTAAGCGGATTTGCAGCCTGTCAGGAGCTTTTTTGCCCAAGCGGTTTGAGCGTCTGGTGGAGCGCTTCGGAGACCGGCCCGAGGCCATGATGCAGGCCGGTATCGCCTACGCGGTGGAACAGATTATAGATCTGATCGCTTCCGGTGTGAGCGGGATCCACATCTATACCATGAACCGGCCCGAGGTGGCGGCCCGGATCCGGGACAGCCTGTCGGATATTCTGTGACGAAAGAAGGACAGGGTATGGATCGGACAGTGCACGGAGGATGGGAAAGGCGGATCCGGATGAAAGAGATCTGCCGCTATATGGGAATGAGAGAGCAGGATACCACCGAATCCTTTCTGGCAGAGATAGAGAGACAGCTATCCCGGCTTCTGGAGGTATCGCGGGTCCGCAGCTATTGGGAGATCTTTCCGATTTTGCGCCAAGGGGCCGGAGACGGCGTACGGTTTTACCTGGGCCCCATGGCAGTGTACAGCCGGGATCTGGACAGAAACCTGCAAGGCTGCGACCAGGCGGCTGTCTTTGGCGCTACGCTGGGGCTGGAGGCGGATCGCCTGATCTACCGTCTCGAAAAGACGGCTTTAGGGGAGGCTGCCATTACGGACGCCTGTGCGGCGGCAGCGATCGAGGCGGTCTGTGACGAGCTCTGCCATGGCTTAAAGAAGGAAGCCATGGTCCGGTCCATGGCGACCAGGCCGCGGTTCAGCCCTGGGTTTGGCGATTTCACACTGGAATATCAGCCGTTGATTTTCGGAATGCTGCAACTGTCCAAAAGAACCGGTATCAGTCTGACGTCAGGGGGGATGATGATCCCGTGCAAATCGGTGACGGCGGTGGTAGGATTTCAGAGAGAAGCGGCAGAGGACGGGCTGCCGTCAGAAGAGGCGGCACGACGGTAGGAGAGGAGAATGATGAGAAGAGATATCCGACAATATCTGGGAAAAGAATATCTGTTTTATGACGGCGGTACGGGCACCTATCTGCAGTCCCATGGCCTACGGCCCGGGGAGCTGCCGGAGAGCTGGAACACGACGCACCGGGAGACGATGATCGAGATGCATGAGAGCTTTCTGGAAGCGGGCAGCCATATCTTGTTGACCAATACCTTTGGGATCAATGCCGGAAAGCTACAGGGAACCGGACTTGATCTGGAGGAGCTGGTGAGCGCCGCGGTGGAGAATGCCAGGGAGGCGGTGCGCCGCTATGAGGAAAAGAACGGTAACGGACGTCCGCTGTTTGTCTCTCTGGATATCGGTCCCAGCGGTCATCTGATGAAGCCCTACGGAGATCTGGAGTTCGAGGAGGCTTGTGAGTGGTTTCGCCAGGTGGCTGTCTGCGGCGAGAGGGCAGGCGTGGATCTGGTCACCATCGAGACCATGAGCGACAGCTACGAGGTGAAGGCGGCGCTTCTGGCGGTGAAGGAACATACGTCTCTTCCGGTGTTTGTCACCATGGTATTTGACGAAGGAGGGCGTCTTCTGACCGGAGGAGAGATCCCCGGGACAGCAGCTCTCCTGGAGGGGCTGGGGGCTGATGCGGTGGGATTGAACTGCGGTCTGGGTCCTTATCAGATGGAGAAGCTGGCAGAGATATTTCTGTCCAGCACCTCTTTGCCGGTGATCGTAAACCCCAACGCCGGCCTCCCCAGGACAGAGGGAGGGAAGACGGTCTATGATATCGGGGCGGAAGAGTTCGGCACAGTTATGGAACGCATCGGGGAAAAGGGAGCCTGGGTGCTGGGCGGCTGCTGCGGGACGACAGCCTCATATATCCGGGCCACGGCAGAGCGGCTTAAGGGAAAAAAGCCGGTGAAGCGCCAGGTGAAGGAGCGCACTCTGGTGACATCCGGTTCCGGCTGTGTGGAGATCGGAGAGGATCCGGTGATCATAGGCGAGCGCATCAACCCCACCGGTAAGAAATGGCTGAAGGAGGCTCTGACTAACGGCGATACCGACCGGATTCTGAGGGAAGCGCTGAAGGAGGAGGAGGACGGAGCCCATATTCTGGATGTGAATGCGGGCCTGCCGGGCCTTTCGGAGGCGGACAAGCTGAAGGAGCTGATTCCGGCTCTTCAGGCCGTCACGAACCTGCCTTTACAGATTGACACCAGCGATGCGGCCGCCATGGAGCAGGCGGTGCGGCTGTATAATGGAAAACCCATGCTCAATTCCGTCAACGGAAAACGAGAGTCCATGGAAGCGATTTTTCCGATCGTGAAGAAGTACGGCGGTGTGGTGGTGGGGCTGTGTCTGGATGAGGACGGGATCCCGGCCGATGATGAAGGCCGCATTCAGGTGGCGAGGAAGATCATAGACACGGCGGCCTCCTACGGCATTGAGAAGAAAGATATTGTCATCGACGCCCTGGCTCTGACGGTCAGCGCCGATGCAGGCAGCGCCGCCGTGACGCTGCGGACTCTTAAGAGGCTGAAGGAAGAGCTGGGAGTCGCCACGGTGCTGGGCGTATCGAATATCTCCTTCGGCCTGCCTGCCAGAGAGGTAATCAATGCCGCCTTCTATGCCATGGCGCTGCAAAACGGACTGAGCTGCGGGATCATCAATCCGGCCAGTCAGGCCATGCGGGACTCCTATGACTCCTATCGGGCGCTCTGCGGCTTTGATAAAAACTGCGGCGACTATATCGCACGCAATGCCGGGAGGAAGACAGGGGGAAAAGCAGCACAGGATGCGGCCGTGGGAATACCGTCGCCGGAATCCGGCAGGAAAGGGGAAGCTTTCACGTCAAAATCCGTCAGCCGGGAGGCAGGGGAGGCGCTGCGGGATGCGATTGAAAAAGGGCTGTCGAAAGAGGCCGGAGGGCTGACCGAAACGCTTTTAAGAGAATGTCCTGTGCTGTCGATTATAGATGGCCAGCTGATTCCGGCCCTGGATACGGTGGGGAAGCGCTTTGAGAGAGGAACGCTGTTTTTACCACAGCTTCTGATGAGCGCTGATGCCGCTGGAGCGGCTTTTGAGGTGATTCGCACGCATCTGGAGAAATCCGGCCAGGTACAGCAGAAAAAAGGAAAAATCGTCATTGCCACAGTCAAGGGGGATATTCATGATATCGGCAAGAATATCGTGAAAGCCCTTCTGCAAAATTATGGCTATGAGGTGTTAGATCTGGGTAAGGATGTGGAGCCGCAGCGAGTGGTGGATGCGGTGAGAGAGAGCGGGGCAGCGCTGGTAGGTCTGAGCGCACTGATGACCACCACCGTGGTTTATATGGAGGAGACGATCCGACAGCTGCGAGCCGCGGTCCCCGGAGTGAAGATTATGGTGGGCGGCGCTGTTTTGAATCCGGAATATGCGGTCAGAATCGGTGCGGATTTCTATGGATCCGATGCCATGGCCTCTGTGCGCTATGCGGAGGAGATGGCAAAACAAGGTGTGTTTGGATAGAAGGAAGCATCGAAGCAATAGTGGTTTCGCACGATTTCCTGCTGCAAAACTGCATAAAACATCCTGTTCTGCACATAGTAACGAAAGAGCAAAAAGGCTTTATTTTATGATGCGAAGAGGTGAAAGGATGCAGCAGGGCAAACAAAGCATATGTTTTAAGCAGGCGCCGCAGATTCTGGAGGCGGCGTCTGTGGTGGGAGAGAAGGAAGGCCAGGGTCCCCTGGGCCGTTTTTTTGATGAGATTGAGAAGGACCCGATGTTTGGCACTGAGAATTGGGAGGCGGCGGAGAGCGCGTCCCAGAAGCGGGCTGCCGAGCGGGTCCTGGAAAAGGCGGGCCTTACGCGCAGCCAGATCAGATACCTGTTTGCAGGAGATCTTCTGGGACAGCTGATTGCCACGTCTTTTGGAACGGTGGATCTGAATATCCCGGTAATGGGGCTTTACGGCGCCTGCTCCACCATGGGTGAGGCCATGGGACTGGCGGCAGCGTTCATTGACAGTGATAATGCGGACCATACGCTGGCGCTGGCCTCCAGCCATTTTGCCAGCGCAGAGAAGCAGTTCCGTTTTCCGCTGGAATACGGAAATCAGCGCCCATACTCGGCCACCTGGACCGTCACCGGCTGCGGTGCTGTGGTTCTGGGAAAGAGAGGAGGCGTCGCGGCAGTCACCGGCATGACTCCGGGGAAGATCGTGGATATGGGGTATAAGGATTCCATGAATATGGGAGCGGCCATGGCTCCGGCGGCAGCCGACACCATCTGGCAGCATTTTCAGGATTTTGAGCGCCGTCCGGAGGACTATGACCAGATTATTACGGGAGACCTGGGGACCATCGGCGCAGAGATTCTGACGGATTTTATGCGCAATAAGGGATATGATATATCGGATCGTCATATGGACTGTGGTATCGAAATTTTTGATTCCGAGAGTCAGGACACCCATGCCGGAGGCAGCGGCTGCGGCTGTTCTGCCGTGACATTTTGTGCCTTCGTTCTGCCCCGGATCCGGTCCGGACAGTGGCAAAGGGTACTGTTTGTCCCCACAGGAGCTCTTCTTTCAAGCACCAGCTTCAACGAAGGCAACAGCATTCCGGGGATTGCCCATGCCGTGGTGGTGGAATCGGTGAAGGCAGAGGAAAAATGACGGCACAGACGAGAATCTTTTGACAGACAAGGAGAATATCATGGATTATGTGAAAGCATTTCTGGTGGGAGGGATCATCTGTGCGCTGGTACAGCTTCTGATGGATAAGACCAAGCTGATGCCCGGCCGGATCATGGTGCTTCTGGTATGTACCGGCTGTGTGCTGGGCTGTATCGGCTTGTATGCTCCCTTTGCCGAGTGGGCCGGAGCCGGAGCCAGCGTACCGCTTCTGGGCTTTGGCAATCTTCTGTGGAAGGGCGTCAGCGAAGCTATGGCGAAAGAGGGAATTCTGGGAGTCTTCAAGGGCGGGCTGACCAGTGCGTCGGCGGGAATCGGGGCGGCTCTGGTATTCAGTTATCTGGGGGCAATGATTTTTAATCCCAAAATGAAAAAATGAGAAGAACAGAAAAAACGTCAGGCCGGCGGATGAGGACATCCACCGGCCTGACGGCTTTTGCGCGGGAATTTATCTGCTTCTTAAACTGTAATCCAATATCTTTTTATCTTGCCCCCATCCACATCTATGGTTTTCTCATAAATGCCGCCATTGGCAAGTATTGATTTTTCACTGGCTTCATTTTTAACATCGCAAGTGATAAGAAGTTTTTCTATTCCCATTGATTTTGCGTTTTGCATATTTAGACGAAGCATTTCCTTTGCATAACCTTTGCCTCGTTCCGAAGGACGCACCGAATACCCGCAATGTCCTCCCCATGTTCCGAGAATAGGATGATTGATATGATGACGCAAATCTATCACACCTACAACTCTGTCATCTCTCCTGCGTACGGCTAAGTACGTATGTGAAGGAACCGTTGTTCCAACCTCTCCACATGTTTTTTTACATTTTCTAAGTTTACATATTTTTATCCACTCTTCAGCAGATTTACTTACATCAAGCGATAGACAACCGGCAAATTGGTCTTTATTCTCTGCATCATACTTTATAATTTCCTGACGGAATTCCCATATATCATCCGCATACTTCTTTTGAGGCTCTATTAATACAATTTCATCCATTGTAACATTCTCCAAAGATTCCGTTTTGATATGGCTAATTATAAAGTATATACCTGCCATGCCTGTTTTTATTCCGATATCATATCTTCCTGGGGCGCGGGCTCAGGATCTGGTTCAGGCTCGGGCTCGGGCTGATGTGTATTGGCCCACCACAGATCGGCGCCGTCCGGATAGTATCCTCCGGAATGGATATGGCATACGTTTCCTTCCAGGAAGTCCTGGGGTACCGCGTAGCGGGAGTCAGCCGTGACACGTGTGGACCCTTCCGGCAGAACGCGGAATACGCGTTCATAGCGCCGTTCCATGGGACAGCCGTCTCCGGCGATCTGACCGCTTTCGTCGCAGATCGTCAGTTTGACATGACAGTTGCAGTATTCCGTGGGGACGGTACCCGGGGCAAAATATTCGGTAATGACAGTGGAGCCGTCCGGATCGCTGTCACAGACTCCTTCCACGGCCAGCTTACCGGAGAGACTGCACACGGAGGCTTCTGTGATAGAGGAGGGCATGGGGTTTCCGATATTTTCCTTTCCCTCATGGATCCGCTCCATGACTTCCCTCCACATGCGCCGGTGAAAGCTTCCCGTGTGCAGATCTCCCATACTGATGCTGTTGTCATAGCCGCACCAGATAGTGGTGGTGTAATAGGGGCTGAAGCCGGTGAACCAGATATCCTTGGTAGCTGTGGTGGTACCGCTCTTGCCGGCGGCATACATATCGCCGAAATTCATATCGAGACCACTGGAGACCACGGTGTGGGAGCCGCTCTCCGTGAAGCACTCCTGGCGGTGGATATAGGTTTCATCCCGCATGGCATCGGCCAGCAGCCAGGCGGTGGTCTCCTTGATGACGCGATGGGTCTCCGGCTGATTATCGAGAATCACCTTTCCGTTATTGTCCAGAATCCGGGTGTAGAATATAGGCTCGGTATACACGCCTCCGTTGGCGATGGCGGCATAGGCGGCGGTCAGCTCCAGATTTGTGACGCCGTTATAGATTCCGCCCAGAGCCAGAGTCAGCCCGGTATCGTTCTCATCGTTCAGCGTGGTAAAGCCGAAATTCTTCAGATACTGTATTCCCAGCTCCGGGGTGACGGTCTCCATCAGGCAGCGGGTGGCCAGAATATTGGAGGAGAAGATAATGGCCTCGCGAATCGAGCCGTAGCCTCCGTAATAGTCGCCCCACCAGTTACTGATGGGCTGGCTGTAATAGCTGTAGGGTTCATCGTAGTAGGTCGTGGCCAGGGTGGCGCCCCGGGCATCCAGAGCCGGGGCAAAGGCAGAGAGCACCTTGAAGGTGGAACCGGGCTGGCGTGTGGTGCGGGTGGCTCGATTCAGACTGAGGCTGGCGGTCTTGGGTCCCCGTCCGCCGATGATGGCGGCCACATAGCCCGTATGCTGTTCCATGACTACCATGGATGTCTGGGGCTGATGGGTGATATCCAGATTATCTCCCCAGATGGTGTCGCCCTCTTCGCCGGTCTCCAGCACATAGGCCTTGAATTCGTCGATACAGGCATGGATTTCTTCCTCTGTCTCAAAGACCAGCTGGAAAGCGGTGTTATTCTTCACATTGTGATAGTATTGTTTAATATGGCCTTCGCTGTAATTGGTGGTGCTGCCGTCGGCGTGGGTGATGGTCAACTGATAGGTAAAGCTCAGGGCATCCAGGTACTCGTCCCGTGTGCTCTTATAATTCTCAGGATTATTGACCACCTCGTCCACCACGGCCTGCACCTTGGGATCCTGGGTGGAGATGATCTTCAGCCCGCCGCTGTAAAGCTTATTGCGGGCCTGAGCCTCGCTGTAACCTAATTTGGTCTGCAAATCGGACAGGACCTGACGGATCAGCTCATCCACGAAATAGGAGTAGGGGCTGGAGGATTCGACCACAGCCGTATTAACATTCTGAATTCTTTCGTATACGGGATCGGCCAGGGCTTCGTCCCACTCCTCCTTTGAGATCATGCCCTGCTCATACATGTTTTGCAGTACCTGAGAACGTCTCTCGGCATTTCTCTCCGGGCGTGTGATGGGGTTAAGACCATAGGGGCTCTGCGTGATGGCGGCGATGGTGGCGCACTCAGACAGAGTCAGATCGGATACATCCTTGCCGAAATAGCGTGTGCTGGCGGCCTGCACGCCCAGAGTATTGCTGCCTAAGTTGATGGTGTTCAGATAATACTCCAGGATGATTTCCTTGCTGAGATTCTGTTCCAGCTGCAAGGCCAGATACTGCTCCTGGAGCTTGCGGACGACGCGGTCGCCCAGGTTGCTCTCGGAACCGCCGTTAAAGACGTTATTTTTGATGAGCTGCTGCGTTATCGTGCTGGCGCCCTGATCGAAGTGACCGCCTTGCAGGCCCAGTATACCGGCCCGGATAATTCCCTTGATATCAATGCCCTGATGGACCCAGAACCGCTGATCTTCTATGGCGACGAAAGCGTCGATCAGATCCTGAGGGAAATCCGAGTAGCTGCGCAGCTCCCGGTTGGATCCGGCCTGTACCAGCGTCTGGAGCAGATTTCCGTCGCGGTCATAGATATTGGTGGCAAAGCCGTCGGGGGAGACATCGATGTCCTTAATGTCCGGGGCGCTGTCGATGATACTCTGATAGACGCCGAGACCGGCGCTGATCCCCAGGGCGCCGGCCAGTAATACGGCAAAAAGACATATGGTCAGCAGGATGACGCCTGCTTTGGTTTTCAGTTTTTTTGATGTGGAGCTGGTGGCCTTCAGCCGCTCTGCTGTCCCACGTTTGCTGTAATTCATTGTTTCCTCCTTGAAAGCCGGATTTCTGCGGCCCTTACCTGATGCCTGTCTGGCACCCTTAACTTATGTCCCTGCGGGACTGACGGACTACGTCCGATAAGGTATGCCCCTTCGGGCACCCCATAACTCATGTCCCTGCGGGACTGGCGGACTACGTCCGATAAGGTATAGTATACCAAAAATTTCATCATAAATAAAGGCGGAATTGGGAAAGGTATATTAAATTTCCATGTAATGTTTTTTAAGAAAATGTAACAAATCAGGGAATACGAGGCAAGTTTTGTAACAAATCACTTCGGTAAAGGGAAAAGCACAGGAGGTGGCGAATTCTGCGGCAGGATGTTCTTTCGGAGAGCATTCTTTCAGGATATACTGGAGAAAACGCAGGAGGGAGTACAGGAGGGAAAATGAGGATTAATACATTATTGGGAATCAAAGAAGTGATGACGGACGAGGGCGCTTCTTTTACGCTGCGCTACTATCTGATTCAGGATATCAAAACAGAGGCAGGAGGCCGGGAGGTATACGGCGTCGGCGTCGTAAAGTGCCGGGAGAACGGACCGGAGGAGAGAGAATGGCTTCCGGGACTTACGGAATCTAAGGAGAAGGCGGAGGAACTGGTAAAGCAGTTCATGGAAGGAGTGGTGACGCCGGTGGCGGCAGCGGCGGCGGCAGATGACTGGGCAGGGAAGAAATAGCGTCCCCGGAGACAGATTTTCAGATCCGATTGAAAAGACCGCCTTTTTCTGCTATGATGAAGAAAAGGAAGCAGAGCGGGAGGAGGAAACGGTCTTATGGGAGGCAGAAAAGAAAGAGAGCCTTTGGAGGAGGGCAGAGGTTTTCACGGAAAGGAATACCACACGGTCTATCGGGGAGGCGAGGGGGAGTATACGGAGAAAAAATCGCGTTTTATCGCTACCATACGGCCGGTGGAATCAGAAGAAGAGGCTGCAGCGTTCATAGAAGAGACGAAGAAAAAATACTGGGATGCCAGTCATAACTGCTCTGCCTTTGTGATCGGACCGGGAGGAGAGATGACGCGATGCAGTGACGACGGAGAGCCGGGAGGCACGGCGGGACGCCCCATGCTGGATGTACTGACAGGAGAGGGACTCTGCAATGTCTGCGCGGTGGTGACGCGGTATTTCGGCGGCACGCTCCTGGGCACAGGAGGACTGGTGCGGGCCTACTCTTCGGCAGTACGGGAGGGGCTGAGTCACTGTGTCAGGATTCATAAAAGGCTGGGCAGCCGCCTGAAGCTGATCTGTGACTACACTGATGTGGGCCGCCTGCAATACCTGATCGCAGGCGGCGAGGCCGTCACGCTTTCCAGTGAATATACGGATCACGTGGAACTGACGGTGTTGGTTCCGGCGGATGTCAGACCGGGCTTTGAGAAACAGGTTACGGAGGCCACGGCCGGCCGCACGGTGATAGAGGATCTGGATATGACCTATTATGCTCAGGCAGGAGAAGATGTTCTTCTCTTTTCCCGGTGACAGCCCCCAAGGGGGACTGGCAGGCTTTAGCCGTTTAGCTGCCGGCGGTACTCCTCAATGACAGGTTTCATGGCTTCTGGCCCCGGGGCGCCCGGGGTCATTCTTTTTTCGATGCAGGCGGCGAGTGAAATGGCTTCGTAGACGGTTTCGTCGAACACGGGACTGATGCGCCGGTATTCCTCCAGAGGCAGTTCATCCAGGGAGATGCCCCGCTCCAGGCACAAAAGAACCAGCTGACCGGCGATCCCGTGGGCATCGCGGAAAGGGACTCCCCGGCCCACCAGATAGTCGGCGGCGTCGGTGGCGTTGGTAAAGCCTCTGGCAGCGCTTTTTGCCATGACGTCTTCATGAAAAACAGTGGTTGCCAGCATTCCGGTAAAGAGACGGATACAGTTGCAGGCAGTGTCCATGGCGTCGAAAGCCATTTCCTTGTCCTCCTGCATATCCTTGTTATAGGCCAGAGGGAGCCCTTTCATGACGGTGAGAAGGCTCATAAGCGCGCCGTAGACGCGCCCGGTCTTTCCACGGACCAGCTCGGCGATGTCCGGGTTTTTCTTCTGGGGCATGATGCTGGAGCCGGTACTGAAAGCATCGTCCAGCTCAATAAAACCGTATTCGTTGGAATTCCAGAGAATGAATTCCTCGCTGAACCGGCTTAGATGCATCATGATCAGAGAGAGGCCGTTCAGGTATTCCACCAGATAGTCGCGGTCAGAGACGGAATCCATGGAATTGCGGGTGGGGCCGTCGAATCCCAGAAGGGAGGCGGTCAGCTCCCGGTCCAGCGCATAGGTGGTGCCGGCCAGAGCTCCGGCGCCCAGAGGGCAGAGGTTCATGCGCTTTAAGCAGTCCTGAAGACGGGAACGGTCTCTGGAAAACATCTCAAAATACGCGCCCATGTGGTGAGCCAGGGTGACCGGCTGTGCCTTCTGCAAATGCGTGAAGCCGGGCATATAGGTGTGGATATGGCGCTCCATCACGTCGAGAATCGTGGCCAGAAGCTCCTTAAGGAGCGCGTCGGTTTCCATAAGGCGTTCTCTGGTATAGAGACGCATATCCAGAGCTACCTGATCGTTGCGGCTGCGTCCGGTGTGCAGCTTTTTTCCTACGTCGCCGACGCGTTTCGTCAGCTCCGCTTCCACAAAGCTGTGGATGTCCTCGCAGGTCTCGTCGAAGGCCAGAGCGCCGGAGCGCAGATCATTCAAGATGGAGGTGAGGCCATCGGTGATCGTATTTCCTTCGTCTTCGGTCAGGATACCCTGGCGGGCCAGCATGGTCACATGGGCGATGCTGCCGCGGATATCCTGTTCATAGAGTCTTCTGTCAAAGGCAAGAGAAGCGTTGAAAGCGTTGACAGCCTCGTCGGTGGGTCTGGTGAAGCGTCCTCCCCATAATTTCATTCGATATGTCCTCCTAAATCTCGTATCATCTGTTCAAAGGCCTGGAGCCGGGATGGGTCTGCGTCGGTGGCGGCCTGTTCGTCCGGGAAGTCTTCCGGTCCGGCCTGTTCTTCCCCGGAGCTTTCCTGCGCCCCGGAAGCCTCGGGTTCGGAAGTTTCAGGGCCGGAGGGATCGTTTTCGTGATCTTCCTGCCGGCCGTGAGTCTCCCCCTGGCGGCGGATCTCAGCCTCCACCATATCTTCTTGTATCACATCGGTGATTCCCTTTTTTGTGGCCTCGGAAAGGCGGTTTTTCGCCTGCCCGGCGGAGGCTTCGTCCTTATGGAAGCGAAGACGGCGCTGTTCGTCCAGGGAAGGACGTCGTTCTTTGCGATACCGGATCAGGCAGATGATGACAGCCACTGACAGGATCGCCAGACTTATGAGAGACAGCATGGCGCCCTCCCTCAGACCGGCCGGTACATACGTCATGACAATGGTATGATCGCCGGCGCTGAGGGACAGGCTTAAAAAGGCGTCGGCATAGGCGGAAGTCTCTGCGGTCACGCCGTCCACCGTCACGGTCCAGCCCTCCTCGTAGGGGATGGATGTGAAGAGGATTCCGTCCTGCAAGACAGTGGCGTGGGCCTGGATCTGCGTGTCCGTATAAGAATCCACGATCAGGGGCTCTTCGTTCAGCTCGCTGACAGCCTGGATAAATTCGTTTTGCAGCAGGCGGTAAATATTGATATTGACGGTCTTCTGATCGTTGCCGGTGAGGGTCACCTGTTCTCCGCTCTCCATATATCCCAGATCCAGGATGAAATCCCGGTCCACATTGCTGTAGGTCGTGGAGTCTTCCGAAAAAACGGCCGTGACGTTTTTGACCGAGAAATCCGTCAGAACACCGTAGTAATAGCCGCTCTGAGGCGCCGTAAAGGTGTAGCTGGTGCTGCTTGCGGTATCCACCATGGCGAAGATGGAGCCGACGGAGGTGGTGGATGAGACGAAGTTATTCTGCACCTGTATGGGGTTAGGGTCCTGATGGTTCCAGTGCAGAGCCGTTTCCGGGATCATGAAACCCAGAGGCAGCACATGATTGTTCTGATACAGCGAAACCTCTCCCTCAGTGGCGACGAGGGAGGTAAGCGGCGTCTCAGCTTCGGGATCCTCCACCAGCTTATACCGGACCGACAGAAGGGCGTCGATAAAGGGAGTCGCGCCGGTAAAGCTGTAGGCGTTGGTGCTGCCCTCCATGCCCAGGTGCTTATAGATGGTGGTGATGGCCGCGTTGGTGGTGGAAGAAAAGATAGAGGCTGAGCGGTATCCGGCCCAGGCTCCGTCGTTTTTGGTCTTTTTCACAGCTTTCTCCATCCGGAAAAAAGTCTCGCCCTCCCGCTCCTGGGCCATCTGAGACAGCCGGCCGAATTCGTCGGTATAGCGAAGATAAGCGCTGCGGCTGGTGGTGGTAATGCTGGTGATGCCCATATTCAGCCCCATCTCCAGAAATACCAGCACAAAGGCCAGGACAGCCACCGTGGAGGTCTTTATTTTTCTGCGGCGGAACAGGTAGAGAAAGAGCCCGTACAGCGCTACCAGAAGGATATTGATGTAAAACACATAAAAACGAAACTCCTCAGCCTCCACCACCTTCTCGCAGAGAAAGATGAAAATAACCGCGCCCCAGAGACTGCCGGCGATCTGGCTGCTGGAAGCGGACTTCAGATTTCGCAGCGCTTCAAAGCACATGGTGAGCAGGACAATGATATAAAGAAAGGACTGGCGGCAGGGAAGGCTGTTGGGGTAGTGGAAGCCATGCCAGACAAAATTCGGCATATTCCAGGCAAAGCTGACCAGCAGAAAGAAGAGGAGCATACACTTGACAGCCTTTTCCCGCCAGGGGATATTCCGGTTCATGATATAGAGCGGCGTCAGAATAAACACGGCGGCGCAGCAGTAGATATTGGGCCAGTGCTCCAGACCGATTTCCGTCTCCACCCCTGCCATGTGTCTGGCCAGCATATCGATCATCGGAAAATAGGAGGACAGAGAGGAGGGGAAATTGATGTTGGAGGAGGCCGTCGTCTTGAGGGCCAGCATGACCGGAATGAGCAGTATGCCTGCCAGACCGCCGGCTAAGAGAGAGCAGGCGGCAAACCGTATGCATTTGCCCAGATATGTGGAAAATCCTGCTTTCGTTTCTCCGACCTGAGGCACCGTCTTCCCGGAGGGATACATGATGAGAAGGCAGAGGAAGTAGAGGACTAAAAACATGCAGAGCATGATGGAGATATAGTAATTGGTGAGAATGGCCAGGGCCAGCGTGATGCAGTAGAGAAGCCCCTTGTTCTCCTCCACCAGCTGTTCCAGTCCCAGAAAAATCAGGGGCGCCAGCCAGATGCAGTCCAGCCACATGATATTCCAGCTGTAGGCGGCCATGTACCCCGACAGAGCGTAGCCCATGGCAAATAACGCCACCGTCAGGTCGCGGGTGTCGAACTTGCGGCACAGATAGACTGCCATGGTAAGGCCGGCCAGACCGGTTTTGAAGACGATCAGATAGGTCATGAATTCGATGATGGCCGGTTTGGACAGAAAGAATAAAAGCAGGTTAAAAGGGCTGCACAGATAGTAGGCCAAGAGCGTGATGAAATTGGACCCGGCGCCGATCTGCCAGGAATACAGGAAGCTGCCGCCGTTTTGCAGCTTTTCGGCGAATTCAGCGAAAAAGGGCGCATACTGATGGTACATATCCGTGCGCAGGAAGCTGTTGTCGCCGAAAGGATAGATCCTTTTTACGGCAAAGATAAGGACCAGTGCCAGGGCAGGCAGCAGGAATGAGAGCAGATATACCGGCATCCTTCCGGTTTTTGCTTTATTCATGAGACACCTCGCAGTTCATATTACGCGGATTCAGGTAAAGATAAAAAGTTTGCTTGCGATATAGTTAAGGATCATGACCACCACATTGGAGGCGGTTTTGGAGATCAGGTCGTTCCAGTGAAGCCTGTCCACCGTGATATAGACGAAGACGATATCAAAGCCCAGCGTCAGGAGCCTGGCAGAGACGAACCCTGCCAGCTCTTTCATCAGGACGGCGATCTCCCAGGAGGGAGAGCGAAACACAAAGATCTTATTGACCACAAAGGCAAAGGCCACGGCCAGAATCCAGGAGACGATATTTGAGAGGATCGTGCCCCATTTGAGTTTGCGGTGACAGACCGCAAAGACGGCGATGCTGATGATTGTGGTCAGAATGCCGGCGATCAGGTAGCTGACCGTCTCATAGTTGACAAATTTAGCAAACAGGGTCTGTATCATTTCCATGTGCGGATTCCTCCTCCTGTGTGGACAGATTGGTCTGGCGCAGGATAAAAATAGGCCGGTCCTTTGCCTCCATATAAATATGCGCCACGTACTCTCCGATAATACCTACGGACAGTTCGACGATGCCGCCCAAAAACAGAACGGCGCACAGCGTCGTCACATAGCCGGGCACATCTACGCCGAAAAGAAGCGTCTGAATTAAGGTGGCCAGGATGTACAGGCAGGCAAACAGAAAGATGACAAAGCCCATGCCGGACACCAGGCGCAGCGGAGCGATGGAAAAGGATGTGATACCGCCGACGGCATATTTAAACAATCCCCAGAAGCTCCATTTGGTGGTTCCCAGGGTACGCTCCACATTTTCGTAGGGAATCCATTTTGTGGAGAAGCCGACCCAGGTAAAGATCCCCTTGGAAAAACGTTCCACCTCCGACAGGGAGAGAATGGAATTTACCATGTTTCGGGACATGATACGGAAATCCACGGCATTCTGCGGCATACGGATATCGGTCATGCGGTTGCTCAGCTTATAAAAGGTCTGGGAAAAAAAGCTGCGGATGCGGGACTCTCCCTCACGGCTGACCCGCATGGCGGCACAGCAGTCGTAACCCTCCTCGATGCCGGCCAGCATGTCGGGGATCATGGCCGGGGGGTGCTGCAAGTCGGCGTCCATGACGATGACATAGTCGGCAGAGGAATATTTGAGTCCGGCGTACATGGCGGCTTCCTTTCCGAAATTACGGGAAAAGGACAGATATTTGACATTGTCGTGGGCCGCGGCCAGCTCCTTTAAGATGACGATGGTATTGTCATGGCTTCCGTCGTCGACGAAGAGGAAGCGGAACGAATAGTGGGAAATCGGATCCAGCACCCGGGCTGCCTCGGTATAGAAAGCATGCAGTACCTCCTGCTCATTGTAACAGGGGACCACAATATCAATTTTTTTCATAAACACTCCTTACATGGCCTGCACATACAATCGGTGAGACGCAGGCCGTATCTTCTTTATTTTAGTATAGGACAGCAAAAATGTAAATGGGTAAATTTGTTACGATTTTTGGTCTAAATTGGAAAAAACTGCATATAAATAATACAAGACGTATAATACTATCTATAAAATGGAGGAGAAATACCATGTCAGAAAAAAATCTGGAAAACAACAAGGTAACAGTGATCGGGCAGGTGATATCCGATTTCGTGTTCAGCCATGAAGTTTTTGGGGAAGGCTTCTATATGGTGGATCTGGCGGTGAACCGGCTGAGCGATCAGGAGGACATCATCCCGCTCATGATATCGGAACGCCTGATCGATGTAACGCAGGATTACAAGGGACAGACACTGGAGGCGGAGGGGCAGTTTCGGTCCTATAACCGTCATGAGGGAAGTAAAAACCGGCTGGTGCTGTCTGTTTTTGTGCGGGAACTGCGTTTTATGGAGGAATTCACCGATTATACCAAGACAAATCAGATTTTTCTGGACGGATATATCTGTAAGGAGCCGATTTACCGAAAGACTCCCCTGGGCCGGGAGATCGCGGATCTGCTGATTGCCGTGAACCGCCCTTATGGCAAGTCGGATTACATTCCCTGCATTGCCTGGGGACGTAACGCCCGCTATGCGTCGGCCTTTGAGGTGGGCAGCCGGGTACGCATCTGGGGACGGGTACAGAGCCGGGAATATACGAAAAAACTGGGAGAGACGGAAAGCGAAAAGCGGGTGGCCTACGAAGTGTCTGTCAGTAAGATGGAGTGCGGCGAAGCGGCGTCGTGAGACAATTCCGGTTTTGATAAAAGTGTTGCCAGATAAGACAAAAGATGGTAAACTGATATACATGTGGTATGAATCCTGCAAAGGAGCAAAAGATGAGAAGAGGAACGATACAGGTTATCTGCGGAGAGGGAAACGGTAAGACGGCCGCGGCGGTGGGCCGGGCCATCGTCAGATCGGAGCATGAGAGAAATATCATAATGATTCCGTTTCTGAAAGGGAATCAGCCTCTGCGTTCGGCGTTTCTTAAGCGCCTGGAGCCGGAATTCAGGATTTTTTCGTTTGAGCGCAAAGAGGAACGCTATGAGAGTCTGATGCCGGGAGAGCAGAAGGAAGAGGCTGTCAATATCCAAAACAGTCTGAACTATGCCAGAAAGGTCATGTGTACAGGAGAATGCGACGTGCTGATTCTTGACGAGGTGCTGGGGCTTCTGGGTCATGGAATTTTGAGCTGCGGGGAACTCGAGAGCCTTCTGAGGGAGAAGAACGAGGATATGGATCTGATTCTCACCGGGCGGGTGTTTCCGGATGAGCTGACAGACTGTGTGGATGAGATCACCCGGGTGGAGAATGAAAAATGAAATCCGGGGTTGACAACCGTCCGGAGGGATGTTATCATGGCTTTAATACCGCTGTGAGGGCGGATATACAATGAAATAAGCAAGTAGAGGTCGCGTCAGACATCAGTAGGCAGCAGGATATGACAGGCATAGAGGAAACTGTCGAAAGGGGATGACGCCGAAGGCGGGTATGCCTGTACATATTCGTCTGGGCACAGTATGCGAACAGCACTGTGACTGTCATCCGGATCGGATGGAGAGCTACGGACCATAAGAGCGTTTTTTGTGGAGGAGGCTGCCTGTCCGGGGCAGCTTCTTTTTGCATTGAGAGAGGAAAGGAGATAAAGATGGCAATTTTTGAAGGAGCCGGTGTGGCTATCATTACCCCCATGCATGCCGACGGCAGCGTAAATTACGGAAAGCTTCAGGAGATTATTGAGGATCAGATTGAAAAGGGTACGGACAGTATTATCATCTGCGGCACCACAGGAGAGGCGTCCACCCTGACCCACGAGGAGCATCTGGATGTGATCCGGGCCTGCGTGCAGGACGTGAGAGGGCGCGTGCCGGTGATCGCCGGAACCGGCTCTAACTGCACGGAAACAGCGGTTTATCTGTCCCGGGAGGCTGAGAAAGCCGGGGCCGATGCTCTTTTGGTGGTGACGCCCTATTATAATAAGGCGACGCAAAAGGGGCTGATTTGCCATTTTACCGCGGTGGCGGATTCGGTATCGCTCCCTGTGGTCCTCTATAACGTTCCGGGCCGGACCGGCTGCAACATAATGCCACAGACGGCGGTGACGCTGGCAAGAGAGGTGGAGAATATTGTGGCGATCAAGGAAGCCAGCGGAAATATATCCCAGATCGCGGATCTCTTTGCGCTGGCGGACGGATGCATCGACGTTTATTCCGGTAATGACGATCAGATCGTGCCGGTCATGTCTTTGGGAGGACGGGGCGTAATCTCCGTTTTATCCAATGTGGCGCCGGCCCGGACCCATGAGATCGCTGCAGCCTGTCTGGCGGGAGAGTACCGAAAGGCGGCGAAGCTGCAGCTGGCGGCCATGGATCTGTGTCATGCCCTGTTTTGCGAGGTGAACCCGATTCCGGTAAAGGCAGCCATGAATCTTATGGGCTGGGAGGTCGGACCGCTGCGGGCGCCTTTGAGCGAGATGGAGCCGGAGAATAAGGAGAGGCTGAGACAGGCCATGGAGGCATACGGAATTCTGTAGAGGTACAGGCGGGAGCGTGCCATGAAGGCTTTGTAAAACGTATTGAGAATATAAAAGAAAGGGACGGACGATGACTGGAATTATCATACATGGAGCCATGGGAGCCATGGGACGCGCTGTGGCAGAGCTGGCAGAGAAGGACGAGCAAGTGAAGATCGTGGCAGGAATAGACAGGGAGACCGGTTCCGGCGGAGCCTTTCCGATCTATTCTTCTCTGGAGGAGTGCGACAGAGAGGCGGATGTGGTGGTGGATTTCAGCACGGCCGGGGCGGTGGACGGCCTCTTAAAGAGCTGCGTGAAGAAGGGACTGCCGCTGGTGCTGTGTACGACCGGCCTGTCAGAAGAACAGCTGGCAGCCGTGGATGAGGCGGCGAAAAGAATTCCGATTCTGCGCTCCGGCAATATGTCCCTGGGAATTAATTTACTGTTGCGGCTCGTGGAGGAGGCCGCCGGCGTGCTGCTGGCTGCGGATTTTGATCCGGAGATCGTGGAGATGCATCACCGCCGGAAGCTGGACGCACCCAGCGGTACGGCCATCATGCTGGCAGAGGCCGTGGGCCGTGCGGTGGACGGGACTTACGAGACCTGCCTGGACCGTCATGAGCGGCGGCAGAGCCGGCCGAAGAAGGAGATCGGGATCCAGTCCGTGCGGGGCGGCACCATCGTGGGAGAACATGACGTCATCTTTGCCGGGCCGGATGAGCTGATAGAGATTCGCCATGTGGCCTATTCCCGCGCTGTGTTTGCCAACGGAGCGCTGCAGGCAGCCAAGGCTCTGACGAAAAGAGGGCCGGGCCTCTGCACGATGAAGGATATCATCGAATAAAAATGCAATAAACTGGATATTTATTTTTATGAAAATTCTCCATACTAATCACGGAGCAATAGTCTGATGATGTAAAGGAGAAATGATTATGAAAAGAATCCGATGCACGTTACTTTGCTTGACATTATTATCGGCTGTATGTCTGGGAGCAGGCTGCGGATGCAGTCAGGAGGAAACCCGGCCCAGTAATGCGTCGCAGCCGGAGAGCACGTCGGAAGCTGCGGGCAGCACATCCGGCGCAGGCGGTTCTCTGGCGCCCTCTTCCAATGCGGCGGATCCTTCCACAGGATACGAAAACGGTGTGGGCTCCACGTCCGCAGGCATGGAGGGCAGCGCCGGTGTGACCATGGATGATATGGGAAACGGACTGCCCGGAACCACAGACAATATGAGTGACGGAATCTCCGGTACTATGGACGGTCTGGGGGACGATATCACCAGCGCCATGGACGATCTGGCAGATGGTATCACAGATGCTGTGGACGATATCACAGGCACCACCGAAAACAACCGGTAATAAAACCACAGGACGGTCAGAGCGCAGGCTCCGGCCGTCCTTTCTGCGTGTGGGGGACCTGTTAAAACCGTAAGACTTTTTTAAAGATATTTTCCCGGAAATGTGGTAGAATAAAACTGATTATCAGCATCCGGTCCCATAAAACGGGCGCCGGTGCCCGCATTTTGGATGGAAAGTGGGGATAAAGCCATGGTTCAGACAAAAATTCTCGTAGTGGATGATGAAAGAGAGATCGCGGATCTGGTGGAAATCTACCTGGTCAGCGACGGATACCAGGTCTTTAAGGCAGCCAGCGCTCAGGAAGGATTGGATATCCTGAAAAAGGAAGATATCAAGCTGGTGCTTTTGGACATTATGATGCCCGGGATCGACGGGATGGAGATGTGCCGCAGGATCCGCCGCACCAATAATATCCCGATTATCATGCTCAGCGCCAAGTCCTCGGATCTGGACAAGATACTGGGCCTGTCTACCGGGGCGGACGACTATGTGACCAAGCCCTTTAATCCGCTGGAGCTGACTGCCCGGGTGAAGTCGCAGCTGCGCCGGTTTCAGGAGCTCAATCCCGGGGCCGAGGGGGCGAAAAAGGACAGCTGTCTTTGCGTACGCGGCCTGGAGATCAATAAGGATAATCATCAGGTGACCGTGTACGGCGAGGAGGTAAAGCTGACGCCCATTGAATTTGACATTCTCTATCTGCTGGCGTCCAATCCGGGCCGTGTTTTCAGCACCGATGAGATCTTTGAGAAGGTGTGGAACGAAAAAGTATACGAGGCCAATAACACAGTCATGGTACATATCCGCCGTCTGCGCAGCAAGATGAGGGAGGATACGAGGCAGGACAAAATTATTACGACGGTATGGGGAGTGGGCTATAAAATTGAAAAATAGAAAGAGCGATGCCAGAAGCCGTTTCCGCAGAAGAGTATTTTATGATATTGTGGCCAGCGCGGTGATCACCTGTATCGCGGAGGCGTTTCTGGTCATCAATATCCAGATGATGACCGGATTTTTCAAATTATCCGGCTATGCCGGTTATTCGTTCAGCATGCAGGGAGGAGAGATGGCGGCTTATATCTTTGTCTATCTGCTGATCGGCATCGCGGTATTTTGCATCAGCTTTCTCTTGCTTCAGGAAAACGCCATCGGCTACATCGGTGAGATTTCGGATGCCATGGGAGAGATCACAGATGGAAACCTGAGTATCCGCCTGGATGTGAAGGGAGACGATGAATTCTCCCAGATGGCGGAGCGGCTGAATCAGATGGCCGAGGCCGTGGAGAAGCTGATGGAACGGGAACGTGAGTCGGAACGTACGAAGAATGAGCTGATTACCAATGTGGCCCATGATCTGCGCACGCCTCTGACGTCGGTGATCGGATATCTGGAGCTTCTGAAAAACGATGCCGTGCTTCCGGCTCAGAAGAAACAGGAATATGTCTGCATTACCTATAATAAGGCCAAGCATCTGGAACAGCTGATCGAGGATCTGTTCGGCTTTACCAAGCTGAATTATGGCAGGATATCCATGAATGTGGCCCGGGTGGATGTGCTACAGCTTCTGACGCAGCTGCTGGATGAGTTTTATCCGAATTTTGCGGATAATGACATGCATTATGAGATACACAGCAATGAAAAGAGCATTCCCTTAAACGGCGACGGTAATCTGCTGGCCCGGCTGTTTGAAAATCTGATCGGAAACGCGATCAAATATGGGAAAGAGGGAAAGACCGTCAATGTATATGTACGGCTGAAGGATCAGGTGGTGACGATCTGCGTGGTCAATTACGGATATGTGATTCCGCGGCAGGAGCTTTTACATATCTTTGATAAGTTTTACCGGGTGGACCAGGCGCGCTCCAGCAGTACGGGGGGCACCGGCCTGGGTCTGGCCATAGCCAAGAATATCGTGGAGCTTCACGGAGGGACCATTGAGGCTCGCAGCGATGGGGACGGTACGGTGTTCGAGGTGCGGCTGCGCACGGATTTTGACATAAACAAAGAGAATTTTGGCAACAGCCTGACTGAGGAAAGGACAGGGCAGACAGAATGAAAAGGAAGAGGTTTGCCGGATTATGCATCCTGCTGGCTTTTGTTTTTCTGGCGGTGGGAAAAACGGCGCAGGCCCAGGAGCTGCCGCAGGAGCCGGTTACGCAGGTGAAGGGCCTGGATGTGGAGATTATCTGGGACAGCAGCCTGGTGCGGGCCGGGAGAGATATGCCGGTGACGGTCCGCGTGCAGAGCAGCGGGCCGGAGATCGACGGCGTAGCGATTGCCTACATTCCGGCGGACCACGGGAAGTATTTTGCCATGGAAAAGCCCCTGTCCGTATCGGGAGGAGAGACCGGGCAGGTACTCTTTTGCATTCCGGTGGATTATTCCACCGGGACAATCCGGATTGAATTCCGGGATCAGGGCGGCGCTCTGTATGCTTTAGAGGTTCTGCCTCTTCGCGTGGGGTATAATCCCCAGGATATTTATATCGGAGCGGTCAGCGACTCTTTGAGAGGGCTGGATGTGTTTGACCGGGTGATGCTCAATGAATATCGGGGAACCGTCACAAGGCTGTTTGACTTCAAGGCGGATACGCTGCCGGAGGAGCGGGAGGCGTTGGTTCAGTATGATATCCTTCTTCTGGATGGCGTGAAGGAGAGCCAGATCAGTCAGAGACAGAGAGAGGCTCTGGACAGCTGGGTCCACAGCGGGGGAGTCCTGATTATCGGAAATGACAGCGATCTGTGGGAGGAGACCGGGGAGGGAGAGATCCGGCAGAAAAACTGGGGCCGGGGAGAGTATGTATACTGCGGCTTTTCCCTGGAAGAAGCGGGAAACCGCTATCCGGATGACGCGCACCTGCGTGAGTTTCTCAATGAAGCGGTGGGAACCTCACGTTTAAACGCCATCAATGAAGACGGGATTAATTTCTCAGGAGACTACTGGAGCGTCAGCAATGTCACCTCCAATGTGGATTCGGACCGGATCCCGCCGGTATGGCTGTACAGTCTGGTGCTGGCGATCTATCTGATTCTGATGGGACCGGCACTGTATCATGTGCTGCGAAAAAAGGAACGGCGGCAGATGCTGCGCGTGGCGATGGTGGGGATCGCTGTTTTGTTTACCGGAATCATCTATATCATAGGCAGTACCACCCGGTTTATCCGGCCTTTTGTGAATTATGTTTCGATCCGGGAGGTTCGGGACGGTATGGTGATGGAGACCGTGTACACCAGTGCCAGATCTCCATACGGCAGAGAGTATTCCTTTGAGGTGAAACAGGACTATATTCTTTCACCGCTGCCGCGTTACGACTATATGGGAGACGGCCTGATTCCGGGGGAAGATAACTGTCGGATGTATATTCGCTATGGCGAGGGAGGAACGTCGGTCCGGATAAACGAAGACATTCCCTTTACCAGCGCGATGCTGCGTCTGACCCGCAATGAAAAAAATCTGTTTGGGGAGGGATTTATCGGGGATATCACGCTGTTCGAGGGGCAGATGGAGGGAAGCATTGCCAATCGCTGCGGTCAGGATTTTGAGAGAGTATGCCTTCTGGCCGGCGGTCACATGGTATATATCGGGGATCTTTCGGATGGAGAAACCGTGGATTTGTCAGAGAAAGAGACCCTGCCGCTTTTAGGCTGCCGGAGCTATACTGTCATGGGGGAGATTTCCGGAAGAAATCAGTACCAATCGGCCAATGAAAGCCGGGAAGCCGCTCTGGCCTCGTGGCGTAATCAGGTTTTGTCCTACTATATGGATACCATGATGGCTGTTAATTCGGCGGAGGCGACGCTTTTGGCTTTTCCTCAGGCGGAGGATGTGGAACTTTTAAAGGACTCGGATGTGGATGTGCGGGGGATTACCCTGGTGACGGCCGCACTTTTTGTAAACTATGAAAAAGACGGATTTGTGTATCTGCCCAGAACAGAGGAAGCTCCTGAGGTTTTGCAGGGGAGCTACAATGAGGAGAATAATTCCACCTATGAACAGATGAATGTGATTCAGTATGACTTTGGCGATTTGCAGGTGGAACGCCTTCAGGTAAACTGGCCCTCGGAACAGGAGGAGGACGCTTATACCAGGGCGTTTCACGGTACGATAGAATTTTATAACTGGAAAAGCCGGACCTACGTCTGTATGGAGCAGAAAGAGGAATACAGTGGGGCGGAGCTGGCGGATTATCTGGACGAGAATAACCACCTCACCGTGCGATATGAGGATGCAGCCGCGGGAGACTACGAATATGAAGTTTTTTTGCCGGGCTTTGCGGCAGTGGGGAGGAAGGGCTGATGATGCTGGAAATCCATGACCTGACGAAATCCTATGGCCGGTTTCAGGCACTGAATCATCTGGAACTGGAGATCGAGGAGGGAGAACTGTTTGGCTTTGTGGGCCCTAACGGCGCCGGTAAGACGACCACGATCAAGATCCTGGCGGGGCTTTTGCGGGCTGACGGCGGTACGGTGAAGATCGACGGCCGGTGTATGAGCTGTGGGGCCGACGAACTGAAGGACAGGATCGGTTATGTGCCGGATTATTTCGGTGTGTACGATAATCTGCGGGTATTTGAGTACCTGGAACTCTATGCCGCGGCCTATGGGATCACCGGTCTGGTGGCACGCAGAAGATACATGGAGCTTCTCGATATGGTGGGGCTTTCCGGCCGGGAGGAATTCTATGTGGACAGCTTATCCCGGGGAATGAAGCAGCGGCTGGGCGTGGCCAGGGCGCTGGTACACAATCCCCGGCTGCTGATTCTGGATGAACCGGCATCGGGTCTGGATCCCAGAACCAGGCAGGAGTTTATCACCATGTTAAAAGAGATCAATCAGTACGGGAAAACGATCCTGATCAGTTCTCATATTCTGTCGGAGCTCAGTGAGATGTGTACCGATATCGGTATCATAGAGGAAGGGCGGATGGTGCTTCGAGGCAGTCTGGTGGATATCCTTGCCATGGTGAACGCATCCAACCCCCTGGAAATGCAGATTTATCAGAACCTGCCGGATGCGGTGGCTTTTCTGCGCAAAAATCCTCTGATCAATAATGTGGTGATAGACGGAAACAGGGTGGTGGCCGGATTTGCCGGGGGTCAGATGGAGGAAGCATATCTCCTTCGCAGCCTGGTGGAGGCCGGCGTTTTGGTAGGCAGCTTCGGGCGGCGTCAGGGCGGACTGGAATCCGTGTTTTTAGAGATGACCGACAGAAAAGAAGAAAGGGTGGTGGCGCAGGGATGAGGAAAGGCCTTCGCAATATCCGGCCTGTATATCAGAAGGAGACCATGAGCAGCAGCCGGACCGCCAGACTTACGGTCATCGTGCTGGCCTTTAATCTGGTGCTGGCGCTGGTGGGGCTGGTGCAGCTGCAGCTGATGGTAAAAAACAGCAGCTACTACGGGGAGATGAGCTATTCCTCTCTTCTTGAAATGTATACGATGGTGGCTTCCTTTGAGGCGGCCTTTATTCTGTTTATCGTACCGGCTCTGACGGCGGGCAGTATATCCGGGGAGAGGGAGAGGCAGACGCTGGATTTGCTTCTGTGTACCAGGCTGCGTCCTCTTGACATCATAGTCGGTAAACTGCTCTCCAGCCTGAGCACTGTGTTTGTTCTGATGGTCAGCAGCCTGCCGGTGCTGGCTCTGGTGTTTATCTATGGCGGCATAGGCCTGTGGGATCTGGGGATACTCTTTTTCTGCCTGGGTGTGGCAGCGCTCTTTGCCGGCAGCGTGAGCATCTTTTTCTCTTCCTGGATGAAGAGGACTACGATGGCCACGGTGCTTTCCTATCTGGCGGTGATCTTTATGGTGGCGGGGACCTATCTGGTGTTGGTTCTGATTTACAATATCATATCTCTGATGACGCCGTCTACGGTGCGGTTTGATACCAGGATCATGAATCTGTTTAATCTGCTTCTTCTGTTAAATCCGGCCATGACCTTTTACAGCCTGTTTAACGGGCAGATGGGGGCCGGGACGGAGATGAACTTTATGAGCTGGTATAATAGCTACATTATGACAGACCGTCTGCTGGAACCCTGGTGGGTCTGGGCCAGCTGCCTCCTTCAGCTGGCACTCTCCGTTTTATTTATCTGGCTGGCGGGACGGGCCATCTGTCCGTTACGGAGGAAATCCTAGGAGATGATACGTTACATGCCGGAGAGCGGCAATGGCGATGCGACCAACGATAAGCGGGAATATGGCGGAGAAGAGCAATGAAGTCAAAAAAAGAGATCTTATATGAATATATGCTGAGCAGCGGGGGAGGGACGGCAGAAAAAAGCTTTACCACCCAGGAGCTTTCGCAGAAGCTGGAGATGCAGCGCTCTAACCTGAGTACGCTGCTCAATGAGCTGGTCAAGGAAGGGAGGCTTGAAAAGCTGGCGGGCCGCCCGGTTCTCTACCGGATGAGCGAGGCGCCGGAAAGTATCCGGCGAGAGCGGTCGTGCTTTGGGAGACTGATCGGGCAGGAGGGGAGCCTTAAGCATATGGTACAGCTGGCTAAGGCGGCGATTCTGTATCCGGAGCACAGCCTTCATACGCTGATTATGGGGCCGGAGGGATCAGGCAAGAGCTATTTTGCATCGCTGATGGCGGAATTTGCCAGAGAGAATGGGGTAATCGCTCAGGATGCCCCCTTTGCCAAATTTAACTGCCGCTATTACGAGGGGATGGAAAAGGAGCTGAACGAGCAGCTGTTCGGAGACGGGACCTGGAAGGAAGGAGCTTTTCAGAAGGCGAAGGGCGGCGTTCTGTTTATCGACCATATCAACTTTCTGCCGGCCTACTCCAGGGATATCCTGTTAGACATGATTGAAAACGAGAAGAAGGAGGCCAGGGAAACCATCGTAATCTGCGCCGCCGACGACAGCGAGCGTAAGCATATGATGGAGGCGATGGCCTCCAGATTTTCGGTGCGCATTGATCTGCCGTCTCTGCAGGCCAGATCGCTGGAAGAACGTTTTGCTCTGGTGCAGCGCTTCTTTATCGAGGAAGCGGCCAGGATGAATAAGGCGATCCGGGTCAACGCAGAGCTTTTGCGCTGCATCCTTCTGTACCGGTGTGAGCGCAATGTAAAGCAGCTGCGCTCCGACGTCCGCATGGGCTGCGCCAACGCCTATGTGCGGGAGTTTAACAGGAAAACCAGAGAGCTCTGTATCTATCTGAATGATTTTTCGCCCCAGGTGAGAAAGGGATTTCTGTATTACCGGGATGAGCGGGATAAGGTGGAGAGCCTGATTCCACAGAACTATTCCTACACCTTTTCCGGGGAGAACATGGAAAAAGTGGAGGATGAGAATTTCATCGCCGGCGAACCGGGGGAGACGATTTACGATTTCATAGACCGTAAGGTGAGCGAGCTGAGGGAGAGGGGGATTCTGGAGGAGGATATCAGCACAATTATAAACGCCGATCTGGAATATGATTTAAAGCAGGTGACAAACCGTCTCTGTGAGGGAAATATCAACAAAGAATCCATTTTAAAGATCGTGGATCAGCGCATTGTGGTGATGGTGGAACAGTTTATGCAGAAGGCGTCGAAGCGCTTTGAGAGGGTGTTTCCGGAATCTACGTTTTATGGCCTTTGTCTCCATCTGTCGGCGGCTTTAGAGAGATCTGACCGGCCTCAGCGCCTTTCCAATGACCGGATTATGGAGATTGTGGAAAAATACCGTGAGGAGTATGCTTTCTGTACGAAATTTTCGGCAATGCTGGAAAAGGAATTTGAGGTGCAGCTTCCCATCGACGAGGTGGTCTTTATCACGATGTTTCTGTGCGGCGGGGCTTATGGCCGTCCTGTGAGCAAGCTGGTGGTGCTGGTAGCCATGCACGGCAATTCCACGGCCACATCCATGGCCGAGACGGTGAATTCTCTGGTGAAATGCGGTAATACCTATGCCTTTAATCTGTCGCTGGATAAGGATATGCAGAGCGTATATGAAGAGCTGCGCAAAATGGTCCAGGAGATCGATGAGGGGAAGGGTATTTTGATGCTGTATGATATGGGTTCCTTAAAGACCATGGCAGAGACGGTCATGAAGGAGACCGGAATCTATATCCGCACCATGATGGTACCGGCCACGCTGATCGTGCTGGATTGTTCCCGCAAAGCCGGCAGCTTTACCACCATCGACGAGCTCTATGACAATATGATGGAGACCTACCGGACTTCCTATATGCAGATGACGGAAGAGTATCAGAGGCAGAATAATCATAAGGTCATCGTTACCCTGTGCCAGAGCGGGAAGGGAGGCGCTGTTCAGATGAAGAATTATCTGGAGCGGCATCTGTCCTTAGAAGGGGTGGATATCATTCCTCTGGCCATCAGTGACCGGCGTTTTCTTTTGGAGGAGATCAATAAGATCAAGAAGGATCATGAGATTCTCTATGTGATCGGCACCTACGATCCCAAGCTGCACGGGATTGCTTTTATCTCCATCGCAAGGCTTTTTGAGACGCCGGTGGATAAGCTGGATATTCTGCTGACGTTAGAGAGCCTGGAACAGCCCCGGACAGTGGATTTTGAAGCCATGGCGGCATATCTGTCCGAACAGCTGGAAGGGATTGACGTGGATGCGCTGAACCGGCTGCTGCCCCGGGCCATCACCCGGATCAAGAAGACGGTGCAGGGGCTGTCGCAGGATCAGGAACTGGGGCTGTACATGCATATCGCCTGTACGGTATATCGGATCATAACCCGGGAAAATATGCCGGGAAACATAAACCGTGAGAATATTCTGATGCGCCATAAACGGCTGTATAACGACTTAAAGGATATCCTGAAGCCTCTGGAGGAGGAGTTTGATATCGTTTTCGGGGATGACGAGATGGCCAATATCATCAGTATCATAAAGCAGCTGTAGAAAAGGCTTCGGAAAAGCAAAAAAGCTATTGTGTATTTTAGTCGGTTGAGATATACTAAGGTATTGTACACCCTAACATGTCATTAGGAGAAGAAAGAGAACATGATAAGTGCAAACAATATTACGCTGCGTATTGGTAAGAAGGCCCTGTTTGAAGATGTGAATATCAAATTCACGGAGGGTAACTGCTACGGGCTGATCGGCGCCAACGGCGCGGGCAAGTCCACGTTTTTAAAGATCCTGTCCGGACAGCTGGAGCCCAGCAAGGGAGATATTTTCATCACGCCGGGACAGAGGCTTTCCTTCTTGCAGCAGGATCATTTTAAGTATGATGAGTTTACCGTGCTGGATACGGTCATTATGGGAAATGCAAGGCTTTACGAGGTCATGAAGGAGAAGGACGCCATCTATGCCAAGGAGGATTTTTCCGATGAGGACGGAATCCATGCGGCGGATCTGGAGGCGGAGTTTGCCGAGATGAACGGCTGGGAGGCGGAATCCGACGCTGCCGTGCTGTTAAACGGACTGGGCATCGAGACGGAGCTTCACGATTCATTTGTAAAAGATTTAAACGGCAACGAGAAGGTGAAGGTGCTTTTGGCACAGGCGCTCTTTGGCAATCCGGATATTCTTTTACTGGATGAGCCCACCAACCATCTGGATCTGGATGCCATTGCCTGGCTGGAGGAATTTCTGATTAATTTTGACAATACGGTGATTGTGGTATCCCATGACCGCTACTTCCTGAATAAGGTCTGTACGCACACGGCGGATATTGACTATGGTAAGATCCAGCTCTATGCCGGGAACTATGATTTCTGGTATGAGTCCAGTCAGCTGATGATAAAGCAGATGAAAGAGGCCAATAAGAAGAAGGAAGAAAAGATCAGGGAGCTGCAGGAATTTATTCAGCGCTTCTCGGCTAACGCTTCCAAGTCCAAGCAGGCCACCTCCCGCAAGAGGGCTCTGGAGAAGATCGAACTGGATGAGATCCGTCCATCCAGCCGCAAGTACCCCTATATTGATTTCCGTCCGGAGCGGGAGATCGGCAATGAGGTGCTGACAGTAGAGGGGATTTCCAAGACCATTGACGGGGTAAAAGTGCTGGACAACATATCCTTTATCGTGGGCCGTAATGATAAGATCGCTTTTGTGGGATCCGATGAGCTGGCTAAGACCACGCTTTTTCAGATTCTGGCCGGTGAGCTGGAGCCGGATGAGGGCAGCTATAAGTGGGGAGTAACCACCTCCCAGGCTTATTTCGCCAAGGATAACACGAAGATCTTTGATTCGGACCTGACCATCACCGACTGGCTGACCCAGTTTTCCGCCATCAAGGATATGACCTATGTGAGAGGCTTTCTGGGCCGGATGCTCTTCGCGGGCGAGGACGGCATCAAAAAGCTGAGAGTACTGTCCGGCGGCGAGAAAGTGCGCTGTCAGTTATCAATGATGATGATTCAGGCGACCAACGTACTGATTTTTGACGAGCCCACCAACCATCTGGATATGGAGTCGATTACGGCTCTCAATAATGGACTGATTAAATTTCCGGGCGTGATTCTGTTCTCCTGTCACGATCATCAGTTTGTGCAGACCACGGCAAACCGGATTATGGAGATCACGCCGGACGGGCTGATCGATAAGATGACGACCTATGACGAATACCTGGAGGCTGATGTGATGGCCCGCAAGAGACAGATCAATAAGGTCACTTCCGACGCAGACGCACTGTAAAGTGCGTCTTTTTCTTTTACTCTTTTTGGAAATTGTATGTTGTGAGAAAGGCAAAAATCCTTTATAATAGAAACAGTGACAACAGAAAGAGAAGATATGGAAAGTCCAAAGAGGAGAAGGTAAATGAAGAAAAAAAAGACAGCGGACGGACCGCGGATGGTGATCGGGGAGAATGCGGCAATGTATGACTGGTTTCCCGGGGTGAGGACCAGAGGAGAATATACGGATTTTACCATAGTGGCCGGACAGCGGGAGAAGGCAGAGCTGGTATTATATTATATGGAAGAGGAGGAACCGGCTGCCGTGTTTGCATTTCCCGAAGAGGGAATGGGAAATGTGCGCAGCCTGACTCTGTCCGGTGTGGACCGCAGCCGGATGGAATACTGTCTGCGTCTGAACAGCGTGGAGCAGGCGGACCCTTGCAGCCGTGTTCTGCGCGGCCGTCCGGCCTTTGGAAAAGGGAAACCTAAGCGCCTTCAGACGCTGTATCAGGGGCCGAAGGAGGCGAGGGAGAAGGCGGCGCAGGATGCGAAGACAGAGAGCGGCGCAGAGGAGAGGCGGAGAGAAGAACCTCTGCGAAGCGGATTTTTGACAGAGTCATACGACTGGGGGGAAGAGAGGAGGCCGCAGCGCCCCTGGTCAGAGACCATTCTGTATCAGCTGCATGTGAGAGGATTTACGATCGATTCTTCTTCCGGCGTGGCTTCTCCGGGCACCTTCGGCGGTCTGACAGAGAAGATTCCCTATCTTCTGACTCTGGGGATTACGGCGGTGGAGCTGCAGCCGGTCTTTGATTTTGATGAGAACGGCGAGGCCGGACCGGTCAATTACTGGGGATACACCGGAGGCTATTTTTTCGCGCCCAAGAGCGAATACTGTGACCGTGCCTGCGCCATACCTGCCGACGTACAGTTTAAAGATATGGTGAAAGCCTTTCACGAAGCGGGGCTGGAGGTACTCTTGCAGTTCTGCTTTGTGCCTGAGATGACGCCGGACCGGGTGATTCAGGTGCTGCGCTTCTGGGCTGTGGAGTACCATGTGGACGGTTTTCGGGTCATGGGAGACTTTCCTGGCCGGGCGGTTTTGCAGGACCCGGTCCTGGCCGGGCGGAAGCTTCTGGCCGGCGGCTGGGGTATGGAGGAGAGCGCGGCGATGCCAGCCATAGTGGACGGGGGCTTTCAGGAGTCCATGCGCCGGCTGGTGCGCGGTGATGAGGATCAGCTGAAAGCGCTGGTGTATCATATCAGGAGTAATCCGGCTAAATGGCCTCCGGTCCACTGCATTGCGGAATACGCCGGTTTTACCCTGAAGGATCTGGTATCCTATGAGACGAAGCATAATGAGGCAAACGGCGAAAATAACCGGGATGGGAGCTGGTATAATTACAGTGATAACTGCGGGGCGGAAGGCCCTGTGAAGGATGAGACGGTCCGGAGGCTGCGGTTAAAACAGAGGATGAACGCGCTGCTGCTGGTATTTTTAAGCCAGGGGGTTCCTCTGTTGCAGGCGGGGGATGAGTGGGGGCATACCAGGGGAGGCAATAATAACGCCTGGTGTCAGGATAACGGCACAAACTGGCTGAACTGGGAGATTCCGGAGGAGGAGGACCGGGAACTGTGTGATTTTATCCGTACTCTGATTGCCTTCAGGACGCGGCATGATGTGTTTCATCAGGCCACGGAGCCCCAGTGCTGCGATTACCTCTCGGTGGGAATGCCGGATTTGTCCATTCACGGAGTGCATCCCTGGCTGGTGCAGTATGAAAATTTTCGCCGTCAGCTGGGTGTCTTATATAATGGAGCCTACGGAAAAACACAGCCGCAAAGCAGCTTTTACGTGCTCTTTAATTTTCATAATACGGCCCATCTTTTCGATCTGCCCAAAGCGCCCGGAGGCGGCCGGTGGCATGTGAAGCTGGATACAGGGGCCGCGACGGAGGGAAGGCCGGTCTGGGCAGAGGCAGAAAAGGAGGAGCCGGTGGCAGAAAAAACGCTGTCCGTCTCTCCCCGCTCAGTGATGATCCTGACGGAGAAAAAGCCGAAGGAGATCGGAAAAAAGAAATCCGGAAGGGGCCGCAGAGTATGACAGATAAGGCGGCGTCCCCAAAGCCGTCCGCCGGTTTTGCGGGACTTAGCGGAACACAGCTGAAATGGATTGCGCTGGTTTCCATGCTCATTGACCATACCGGCCACATGCTGGTCAAGCCCTGGACTCCTCTGTACTGGGGGATGCGTCTCTTTGGGAGGCTGGCTTTTCCCTTATATGCTTTTTTGCTGGTGGAGGGCTTCTGTCACACGAGGAATGTGAGACGGTATCTGGGACGGCTGGGTGCGTTTGCGCTGATCTCGGAACTTCCCTTTGATATCATGAACCGGCGTTTGGAGCAGGTCATGGCGGGGCTGTCCTTAAGGGTGCTTGGGGCAGGAGAGGCGGCGGCTTTGCTGTGTACAGGGCAGAATGTCTATTTTACGCTGTTTCTGGGGCTTTTGGCTCTGACGGGATTTGTACGTCTGCAAAACCGGGGCGCCTGGGCCTGGGCTGTTGGCTGGTGTGTGCTGATGGGCGCGCTGGCGGAGTGGCTTCGCACGGACTATGGGTGGGCCGGAGTGGCGCTTGTCTGCCTTTTGTACCGATTTCAAAAACAGCCGCTTAAGAGAGCCGCCTTTGGATTTGGCGTGCTGCTTTTGGGCGTAGGCCAGATGGAGATGACGGCTCTGGCCAGCTTTCTTCTCATGGGACTCTACAGCGGGGAGAGGGGAAGCGACCGGTTCAAGCTGGGGTTTTATCTCTTCTATCCGGTGCATCTTCTCGTCCTGGCAGCGATACGCAGCCTGTGAATCAGAAAAAGCACAGAGCCTTTGAGAGAACAGTAAGAGAAAGGAATGACGGATCTGTGAGTACTGAGACGATAATAGAAATGATCGGCTATTTCGGCTCTGCCCTGGTGGTGGTGTCGATGCTGATGACTTCCGTGATTAAATTGAGAGTGATTAACCTGACGGGCTCCGCTATCTTTGCGGTGTATGCGCTGATCATTCGGTCCTATCCGACGGCGTTGATGAATGCCTGCCTCGTAGCCATAAACGGATATAATCTGGCGCGGCTTTTAAAGGCGGAGCGGCGCTATGATCTGATCGACGGGAGGGCGGATGAGCCGTTTTTGCTTTATATCGTGGACCACTATAAAGATGATATCAGAAAATATTTTCCCGGGTTTACCATGGACCGGACAGATGCGGATGCCGTCTACATCGTATGTGCCGGCGCAGTACCGGCCGGTGTCCTGATTGGAAAAAAGACGGCTCCGGATACGATGGAAATTATCCTTGATTATTCTACCCCCGTATACCGGGACTGCTCGGTGGGAGCTTATCTGTACGCCCGGCTGCCGGCAAAGGGAATACGCAGGCTGGTGTACACAAAGGCAGAGGAAGGCCACAGGGCTTATCTTCAGAAAATGGGCTTTCTGGCGGTAGACGGAGTCTATATAAAGGAATTATAAAAGGCAGAACAGACATGGAAAATCCCCCGGCTGGTTGACAGTCCGGGGGATTTGTGATATTCTGATCATATAGTCGTTATTTTTTGAGAAAAATAACGAAAAGGAAGGTGACGGAAAAGAGATGGGAAGAAAGACAGAAGAAAAGATAAAAAGAACGGCGATAGTTCTGGCGTTGGTATTTTTGACCGTTTTTTTGGCAGGCTGTCAGAGGGGACCGGAGAATACGACGGCGGATGTGGAAGTGTCATGGCCCGCCGGTCCGGCACAGACAGAAACGGCGCAGGAGACGGAGCTGATCGTCTTCGCGGCGGCTTCGATGACGGAGACGCTGACTGAAATCCAAAAGCTCTACAGCCAGGCAGCGCCTCATGTGACGCTAGTCTTTAATTTTGACTCGTCCGGAACGCTGAAAACACAGATCGAGGAGGGGGCGCTCTGCGATGTGTTTATCTCAGCGGCTCAGAAGCAGATGGACCAGCTGGACGGGGCGAAGGCGAAAGATGTAAATCCCCAGGGACTGGATTTTGTTCTGGAAGGATCCCGGATCGACCTTCTGGAAAATAAGGTGGTGCTGGTAGTCCCGGAGGGCAATCCGGCAGAGATTCATTCCTTTGACGATTTGGCGGGGGACGGACCGGCCCGGATCTGCCTGGGCAACGACGATGTACCGGTGGGACAGTATTCCACGGAAATGCTGAGCGGGATGGGGATTCTGGACCGGCTGGAGGCCGACGGCAAGATTACATACGGTTCCAATGTGAAGGAAGTGACAACACAGGTGAGTGAAGCGGTGGTGGACTGCGGGATTATCTATGCCACCGATGCCTGTGCGGCAGGCCTTACTGTGGTGGATGAGGCCGCGCCCGGTATGTGCAGACCGGTCATCTATCCGGCAGCCGTGTTGAAATCCGGCGCCAGCCTGGAGGAGGCCCGGGCATTTCTGGAATATCTGGAAACGCCGCCGTGCCGTGCCGTGTTTGAAGAGGCCGGTTTTTCCATGGCCGGACAGGAGTAGCGCATGGACTGGTTTCCTCTGTTCAATTCATTGCGGATCGCTGCCATCGCCTGCGTGCTGGTGTTTTTTGCGGGGATTCTGGCAGCCTACTATGTGGCCCGGCTGAATCGTGTGGTGAAGGGAATCCTGGATGTGGTGCTGACGCTTCCTCTGGTATTGCCGCCTACGGTGGTGGGGTATTTTCTGCTGCTTTTGCTGGGGCCGCGGCGTCCTCTGGGCAGCTGGCTGGAGGGTACGTGGGGGCTCCGGGTAGCGATGACCTGGTATTCCGGAGTCTTTGCTGCGGCTGTGGTGGCTTTTCCCCTGATGTACAGAACGGCCAGAGGAGCCTTTGAGAGTTTCGACGAGACGCTGGCCGACTCGGCTAAGACCTTAGGGCTGTCCGGCAGCTATATTTTCTGGCGTATCCGTATGCCGGCCTGCCGCCAGGGGATCCTGGCCGGTACGGTGCTGGCCTTTGCCAGGGCGCTGGGGGAATACGGAGCTACCAGCATGATCGCCGGATATACGCCGGGAAGGACGGCGACGATCTCCACCACGGTATATCAGCTGTGGCGCACGGGGGATGACGCGCTGGCATTTCGCTGGGTTATGGTGAATGTGGCGATTTCGGCGGTGGTGCTTTTGGCAGTCAACATGCTGGAGCGAAGCGGCGGGAGGGGCAGATAACATGTCATTGTCAGTACGGATAAGGAAGAATCTGGGAAATTTCACACTGGATGTGGAGTTTGAGGCGGGCGATCATGTGACGGGCCTTTTGGGGGCGTCCGGCTGCGGCAAGAGCATGACGCTTCGCTGCATTGCCGGGGTGCTGACGCCGGACGAGGGACATATCGTATTGAACGGCGTGACGTTGTTTGACTCAAAGCGCCGTATTAACCTGCCTCCCCAGCAGAGACAGGTGGGGCTTCTGTTTCAGAGCTATGCGCTCTTTCCCAACATGACGGTGGAGCAGAATCTGACGGCGGGTCTGTGCCGGGAGAAGGACCGGTCCCGGAAGAAGGAGGCCGTAGGAGAAATGCTGCGGCGTTTTTATCTGACAGGGCTGGAGAAGCATCGCCCGGCTCAGCTGTCCGGCGGGCAGCAGCAGAGGGTGGCGTTGGCCAGGATCCTCTTATCCAGGCCGAAGCTTCTTCTGCTGGACGAGCCCTTCTCAGCTCTGGACGGCTATCTGAGATGGGAGCTGGAGCTGGAGCTTTCGGAGAGATTAAGGGAATTCGGCGGACCGGTCCTTCTGGTGTCTCACAGCCGGGATGAGGTGAGCCGTCTGTGCAGCCATGTCTGCGTGATCTCCGAGGGACATGCAGAGCCCTGTATAGCGGTGCGGCAGCTGTTTGAGGCGCCGCCCACCCGGGCAGCGGCACTTCTGAGCGGATGTAAGAACTATTCTCTGGCGGCGAAGGCAGGGCAGACAAAGGTGGAAGCCAAGGACTGGGGGACGGTGCTGGAATGTGGCCGGCCGGTGCCGGACGATGTGCGGTATCTGGGGGCGCGCAGCCATTATTTTTATCTGGCCGGGGAGGCGGGGGAGAACAGGATGGAATGCGTGGTGACCCGCCTGATTGACAATGTGTTCTCCACCGTCGTCATGGTACGGCCGGCGGATGGAGAGATCATGGAAAGCGGGGACCGCAGACAGCCCCGGATCCGCCTGGAGCTTTCCAAGGAGGAGGCAGCGTCTCTCAGAGAGGGGCAGAGGCTGTTTGTGGGGATTGCACCCCGGGATATTCTGCTGTTTATGTCCTGACCGCAACGCCGATATTTTTTTGTGCGAATAATGTGTGCCGGAATCATTGACATAGCGACCGCAGAATGATAAATTATAAGCAGAGCTTTCCGGCCTGACAGGCCGGGGGCTTTTTATGCGCAAAACGCAAAGGGGAGGAAGAGACGGAATGGATAATGGATTGACACATTTTGACGGAGAAGGAAATGCCGTCATGGTGGATGTCTCCGGTAAGCCCATGACGGTGAGAACCGCCGTGGCCAGAGGGAGCATCCGGGTGGGGCCTGCCGTTATGAAGGCAGTGCTGGAAGGAAGCGTAAAGAAAGGGGACGTGCTGGGAGTGGCCCGGGTGGCGGGAATCATGGGAGTCAAGCAGACCGCCTCGCTGATTCCCATGTGCCATACGCTTTTGGTCAGAAAATGCAGTGTGGATTTTGTGACCGACGAGGAAAATGGTGTGATCACAGCGGTCTGTACCGTGAAGACGGAGGGGCAGACCGGCGTGGAGATGGAGGCTCTCACCGGAGTCACGGTGACGCTTCTGACCATATACGATATGTGTAAGGCCATCGATAAGACCATGGAGCTCACGGATATCCGTCTGGTGGAGAAATCCGGCGGAAAGAGCGGCCATTTCGTAAATCCTGTGGAGAAGGAGGTGGGAAGGTCATGAGAGACCAGACGGGCCGGGATATCGACTATATCCGGATATCGATCACCGACCGCTGTAATCTGCGCTGCGTCTACTGTATGCCCGAGGAAGGGTTACGGCCGCTGTCCCATGAGGAGATTCTTACCTTTGATGAGATTGTGACAGTCTGTACGCTGATGGCGCAGATGGGATTAAAGAAGATTAAGGTGACCGGGGGAGAGCCTTTGGTGCGCCGGGATAATGATGTGTTAATCGGCAAGCTGAAGGAGATCCCCGGCATCGAGAAGGTGACGCTGACCACCAACGGGATTCTTTTAAAGGATCAGATGGCGAAGCTGGCCGGGGCCGGTGTGGACGCCATCAATATCAGTCTGGATACGCTGGATGAGAAGCAGTACCAGGAGGTGACCCGCAGCGATAAGCTGAAGCAGGTTCTGGAAGGGATTTCAGAGGCTCTGAAATATCCTCATATTCCTTTGAAGATCAACTGTGTGCCGGTTAAGACGCAGGAGGAGAACCTGACGGCTCTGGCAGGCTTTGCAAAGGAGCATCCCATTCATGTGCGGTTCATCGAGATGATGCCGATCGGGTATGGAAGGCAGTTTACCTTCTGCAGTGAGGATGAGATCCGGGCGGTGTTAGAGAGGGCCTATGGGCCCATGACACCCTATGAGGGCAGACTGGGCAACGGTCCCAGTCACTACTATTCGCTGGAGGGATTTGCCGGAAAGATCGGCTTCGTCAGCTCCATCAGCCATAAGTTCTGCGAACAGTGTAACCGGGTAAGGCTGACGGCGGAGGGATTTTTGAAGACCTGTCTCCAGTACGATACCGGGTATGACCTGCGGGCCATGCTGCGCTCAGGGTGTGAAGAGGATGAGCTGAAGGCGGCCATCGGCGACGCTATTTTACATAAGCCTTTAAGCCATCATTTTCTGGAGAAAAAGGAAGACAGCGAAGAAGAGATGCGGGCCATGTCCCAGATAGGAGGCTGAAGATGGGTAAGATGAGAGCGGCGGTCATCACGTCCAGCGATTCCGGCTATGCCGGAGAGCGGGAGGATAAGAGCGGTCCTGTGATACGGGATATTCTGACAGAGAACGGATACGAGGTCGCCTGCATGATACTGCTGCCTGATGACAGGGAACTTTTGAGCAAAGAAATGGCGCGTATCGCCGACGAGGGGGAGGCTGATCTGATCCTGACCACCGGCGGCACCGGTTTTTCTGCGCGGGACTGTATGCCGGAGGCCACACTGGCGGTGACGGAGCGCCAGGTGCCCGGGATTCCTGAGGCCATGAGAGCTTACAGTATGCGCTTTACCGAACGGGCGATGCTGACCCGGGCGGCGGCGGGAATCCGCAAATCGACTCTGATTGTCAATCTGCCCGGCAGCCCCAAGGCAGTGCGGGAGTGTCTGGAATATATCATTCCGCAGCTGGAACACGGGCTGGAGATTCTGACCGGACAGACCGGAAATTGTGCCAGGACATAAAAATGCGGCGAGGAGGAGCAGAAAAATGAAACGGATCAATACGACGGATGCGGTGGGCCATGTCCTCTGTCATGATATCACTCGTATTGTAAAAGATGTGGTCAAGGACACGGCTTTTCGCAAGGGGCATGTGGTGACGGAGGAGGACATCCCGGTGCTTTTGTCCCTGGGCAAGGATCATCTCTACATCTGGGAGAAGGATGAGAATACCTTGCATGAGAACGAGGCAGCGGAGATTTTGCGTCAGGTCTGTCAGAATGAGCATATGACAGCCAGCCCGGTGAAGGAGGGAAAGATCGAGCTGTCGGCCCAGTGCGACGGACTGTTTCAGATCGATACAGGGCGCCTGAACGCGATCAATGAGATCGATGAGATCATGATTGCCAGCCGTCACACCAATACGGCGGTAAAAAAGGGCGATAAGCTTCTGGGCACCCGGGTGATTCCGCTGGTCATCGGGAAGGAGAAGCTGGAGCAGGTAAGGCAGGCAGCAGGAGAGGAGCCTCTGGCCCGCCTGGTCCCATTCAAAAAATGGAAAGCCGGGATTGTGACCACAGGCAGCGAGGTCTTCTATGGCCGGATTCAGGATACGTTTACGCCGGTAATCGTGGAAAAGCTGGCGGCTTTTGGTATCGAGGTCTGTACTCATATCACGGTAAATGACGATAAGGAGAAGATCACCGCTTCCATCCTCTCATGCAGAGAACAGGGGGCGGACATGATTGTGTGTACCGGTGGAATGAGTGTGGATCCGGATGATCTGACGCCGGGAGCGATCCGCGATACCGGAGCCAGGATTGTGACCTACGGGGCGCCGGTACTGCCGGGAGCCATGTTCTTGCTGGGGTATTTTGAGGATGGTACGCCGGTCATGGGACTTCCGGGCTGCGTCATGTATGCCAAGGCCACCATATTTGATCTGGTATTGCCCCGGATAGCGGCCGGTGTGCCTGTGACGAAGAAGGAGCTGGCCCATCTGGGAAACGGCGGCCTGTGTCTGGGCTGTGAGGTCTGCCATTATCCCAACTGCGGTTTCGGCAAAGGAGTCTGAGATGAAAGAGAGACATAGTTACCGGGAAGGACTTACCCTGGAGGAAGCGGTAGCCTGTGTGACGGATATCACGGAGCCGGTCCGGGACGTGGAATGGGTGAAGCTGTCGGATTGCCTGGGCCGGATTCTGGCGCAGGATATGGAGGCGCAGTTTGATAATCCGCCCTTTGACCGCTCCCCAGTCGACGGCTATGCGTGCCGGGCGGCGGATACGAAGGGGGCAGACAGGAATCATCCGGTTCTGTTAAAGGTGGTGGAGGAGATCGACGCCGGCCAGTATTCCGAGCGGGAGATCCGGCCGGGAGAGGCAGTGCGCATCATGACGGGCGCTGCCATTCCGGCAGGCTGTGACTGCTGTCTGCGCCAGGAGAGCACCAATTACGGCGAGAGTACGGTAGAGATATACGAGGAGGTCTCCGTCCATGACAATTACTGTGACCGGGGTGAAGATTTTAAGGCCGGGACACAGATGATGAAAGCCGGAGAGAAGCTGGGTTATATCGAAACCGGCAACCTGGCCGGGATGGGCTGTGAGAAGGTACCGGTGTACCGGCGTCCGAGGATCGCTCTGATTACCACCGGCGATGAGGTCACGCTGCCGGGGACACCGCTGCTTCCCGGCCGGATCTATAACAGCAACCGTTTTCTTCTGGAGGCCCGGTTAAAGGAGCTGGGCTGTGAGGCAATGTGGGTGGAGAGCACGGGAGACGACGCCATGAAGGTGGCGGAACAGGTGAAGCGGGCGGCTGACCGGGGAGCGGATCTGATCCTGACCACAGGAGGTGTCTCCGTGGGGAAGAAGGATATCCTGCATGAGGCGCTGCCTCTTTTAGGCGCGGTGAAGCTGTTCTGGCGTGTGCGCTTAAAACCGGGGACGCCTACGATCTGTTCGCTGTATCATGGGATTCCGGTAATCAGTCTGTCGGGAAATCCCTTCGGCGCGATCACAAACCTGGAGCTGTTAGTGCGCCCCATGCTGGCCAGGCTGACAAACGATCCCTCCCTGCAAGTGCAGGTGGTATCCGGCATCATGGAATCTTCATTTCCGAAGGAGAGCCGCGGACGGCGTTTCATCCGTGCCATATACGGCGGCGGAAAGGTGTGCCTGCCTGACGGCCTTCACTCGTCCGGGGTATTAAGCTCCATGAAGGGCTGCAACTGCCTGGTGGATATTGCGCCGGGGACGAAAGCTCTGGCACCCGGCGACCAGGTCAGGGTGTGGCTTCTGTGAGACGGCGGATCACGTTATCCAGCACATCAAAATACTGCTCAAAGGTCTTCCGGCAGCAGCCGGGATCCTCTATGACCATACCGGGGGCTCTGAGCCCGGTCAGGGCAAAGCCCATGGCCATCCGGTGATCGTCATAGGTGCGGATACGGGCCGGGGAGACGCTGCCGGGCCAGATGGTGATCTGGTCCGGTTTTTCGATACAGCGAATCCCCATCCGTTTCAGTTCCGTAGCCATGGCTGTGAGGCGGTCGCTTTCCTGACAACGGATATGGCCGATGCTGGTGATGGTGGTGGGAGAGGAGGCAAAGGGAGCCAGGGCGGCCAAAGTGATGGCCTGGTCGGAGCAGGCGCTCATATCGGCGGTGATGCCCGAATAACAGCCGTCCTTCGGCCCTTTTAGCAGGATTCCCTCTTTTGTGTCGATCAGCGTACAGCCCATACCGGCTAAGAGTTGCAGAAACCGGATATCTCCCTGCATGGAAGAAGGATGGACATCCTTTACCATCACATCAATGCCCAGAAGAGGCGCCAGGGCATAAAAGTAGCAGGCAGCGGAGACATCCGGTTCCACCTGGTAGTGCTGTGCTTCATAGTGCTGGCCGCCGGGGATCCGGAAAAGACGAAAGGCTTCGGAGTCCGTCTCCTCGATGGTATGTACGCCAAACTGCTCCATCATCCGGATGGTCATGGCGATGTAAGCCATGCCATGGCGGCCGGTGGTCCGGATTCGTATCTCTTCCTGTGAGCAGGCGGCGGCGATCAGGAGTGCGCTGAGAAACTGGCTGCTCTGGGTGATATCCACGGTGAGCTCCTGCCGGTGAAAGCCGTGACCGGTGATGGTGAAGGGGAAATATCCCTCTTTTTCGTGACAAGAAATCTGGGCTCCCAGCTCTCTCAGAGTTTGCAGAAGGGGAGCCATGGGTCGTCTTCGCATCTGGGCGGAGGCGTCCATATGGCAGATGCTTTCGGAAACGCCGGCGAGAGCCGTGAGAAAGCGGGCCGCTGTCCCGGCGCTTCCCACATAGAGAGAGGCTTCCCCTGCGGGAATGCATCCTCCGCAGCCGGAGATGGTGACCTGGTGCGTCTCTTCGCTGGCGGTGGCGGTGATCCCCAGCTCACGGACACAGGAGAGAAAATGCCTGGAGTCGTCGGAGAACAGACAGTTCTTAAGCGTGCTGGCGCCACGAGCTAAGAGAGCCAGGAGCATGGCGCGGTTGGTGATACTTTTGGAGCCGGGGACGCTCACAGTGAGAGGGAGGGGAGACAGGGACCAAAAGGCCGGACTGATGAAAGATTCGCAGGCTTTCTGACCAGAGAGAGCAGGAAAGAGGCAGGGAACGGAATAGGAATCATTCATGGGTCAGCTCCTTTGTGATGGTGTCGATCAGGCTGTCGTCTGACGGGGTGTCCAGAAAGAGGTCGCAGGCGTATTTGGCCTGGGCTACCAGCATGGACAGGCCGGTGGCAGTCTTCATGCCGAGGCTTTCGGCCTGGATCGTGAGCCGGGTGCGGGCCGGATTATAGATGAGATCGAGAACCGCTTCACAGTCCCGGTATGGCGCCAGGTCCAGAGGGCTGGCGGCGGTATCCGGAAACATGCCCACAGGTGTGGTATTAATGATAATCCTGGCATCCCGGTGCAGCCGGCCGCATTCTTCATAGGTAACGGTTCCTTCTCTGGCCGTCCGGCTGACGCGGATGACGGAACCAGCTTTTTCCTGCTCAAGGGCAGCCAGGACAGCCAGGGAGGCTCCGCCGGTCCCCAGCACCAGTACCTTTTTATTCTGTGCCTGGATTCCGGCCCGGCGCATCATATACAGAAAACCGGGACAGTCCGTATTGTAGCCGCAGAGGCGGCCGTGGCGGTTAACGATGGTATTAACTGCGCCGATGGACCGGGCATGGCAGTCCATGTCATCCAGCCAGGGGATGACTTCCTTTTTATATGGAATAGTGACGTTGATGCCTTTAAAATCTCTGGCTTTCATAAAGGAGGCCAGCTCCTCTCTGGAAAGGGGAGTCAGGTCATAACGATAGGAAGCCAGCTTTTCATGTATGATTTTGGAGTAGCTGTGCCCCAGCTTTTCTCCGATCAGTCCATATTCCATGGGTCGTCTCCTTATGTATGGTCATTTTTATTAAAGTAACAGTTCCCTATCAGTATAAAGGCTGCTGCGGAGGGATTCAAGAGAAAAAATGCGGCCCGCAAATTTTTTTGGAAAAATATAAAAATCAGTTGACAAGGTTCGATCTTTCGTGTATAGTATATCGTGCTGGTGATGAGATGTACCGGCGATGAGAGACGCTGACGTGGCACAGTTGGTAGCGCACCTCATTGGTAATGAGGAGGTCGGCAGTTCGAATCTGCTCGTCAGCTCGTGAGAGAACCCCTGAGTTTATCAGGGGTTTTTATCTTTCTATGAACAAGAAAAGCCGTCCGGGTTTCGGGCGGTTTTTCTGCAATGACTAACATGGGACTAACGCTCATCTTTGCCCGATAAAAGCAGCAGACAGTTGGGAAAATATCGCCATGTGCTAAAACGGAATATGGAAAAATCCGATTGTGAAGGGGCAGATTAGACAGTACAATATAAAATAAATTTTGTTTTGAACCGAGGAAAAGAGGATGGCGGCATAGAGGAGCGTCTGTGGATGCAGGGCGGTCCTTTTGTGTTTTTTTTGAGAACTCCCTTGACAATGCAGGGTGGGGATGCTAGAATAGTGCACATGGTTAAAAGTTAACCTTGTTAAATATAATGCTCTTGCTTAGAAAAGAAAAAGGAGAAGGTATGGAACTAAGGGAGATTGAAAGGGAGTTTGCCCATACGATGCACCGGTTTGGCAAGATGAATCTGGGTCACTTTATGGAAGTGTCCCGCGGCGAGTTCTGGGTTCTGGCATCCTTAGAGCGCTATGAGGAGAAACATCCGGGGGAAGGGATCCAGGCGGCAAAGCTGGCAAAGCTGGTGGACGCATCGCCCCAGGGGCTGTCGCGCACTCTGAGAAATCTGGAGGGAAAGGGGTTCCTGGAACGCCGGACCGACACACGTGACCGCCGCAACGCCTGCATATGTCTGACGAAGGAAGCTCATCGGATCATGGAAGAGGGAAAGGAGCAGATGAAACGTCTGTTTGCCGAGGTGGTGGAGGAGATGGGAGAGGATAGGCTCAGAGAGCTGATGTCACATCTGAATCGTCTGATGGATGTGATCCAGAGCGTAGGCGAGAGGGAGGAAGAGAGGCGTAAGGCCTGTGGGAAGAAGGATCGAAAGGAAGGAGAATAAAGATGCTGAGAATACTGAAATATCTGCGTGAATCAAAGGCATCGGTGGCTGCCATCATACTGCTGTTAATTGTGCAGGCGTATGGAGATCTGGCGCTGCCCAACTATACCTCCGTCATTGTGGATGTGGGAATCCAGCAGGGCGGAATCGAACGGGCGGTGCCGGAGGCGATCCGGGAGGCGGAGCTGGAGAAACTGATGTTTTTAATGACAGAGGAGGAGCGGGAGCTGACAAAAGCCTGCTACCGCCGCCTCAGTGAGGATACTCTGGAAAAGAAGGAATACGAAAAATACTGCAAAACCTATCCGGCCCTGCGCGAGGGGGCTCTGTATCTTCTGGATACGAAAGATGAGGAGACGCTTTTGCGGCTGGAGGAAGGATTTTCGTTTCCCATGATACTGATTACTTCGGCGGCGGCCGATATGGACGAAGCCATGAAAACGGTGGAGAGCCTGCCAGATGAGATGATAGAGGAACTTCGCCGGCCGGTACGGGAGCAGATGGGAGATCTGACAGACAGCCTGATCTCTCAGCGGGCGGTTTTGTATGTCCGGGGAGAGTATGAGGCCATCGGTATGGATCTGGGAAAGCTCCAGACCTCCTATCTGATGAAGACCGGAGCCGCCATGCTGGGGATCTCGATTTTGATTATGGGTACGGCTATTCTGATCGGCTATCTGTCGGCCCGGACAGCGGCAGGCGTTGGAATGCGTCTGCGGCAGCGGGTTTTCGGCCGGGTGGTATCCTTCTCCCATGCGGAGCTGGATCGTTTTTCCACCGCGTCTTTAATTACCCGCAGTACCAATGATATCCAGCAGGTACAGATGGTATCTGTCATGCTGTTGCGTATGGTGGCCTATGCTCCTATCCTGGGAATCGGCGGGATTTTGAAGGTAATGAACACAAAGACGGGTATGGGCTGGATCATCGGCGTGGCGGTGGGAGCCGTGGTGTCTCTGGTACTGATTCTGATGAAGGTGGCCATGCCGAAATTCCGCAAGATGCAGGAGCTGGTGGACCGGCTGAACCTGGTGGCCAGGGAGATCCTGACAGGTCTTCCGGTAATCCGGGCTTTCAGCAGGGAGAAGTATGAGGAAAAGCGTTTTGATAAGGCGAACCGGGATCTGTATGATACACAGCTTTTTACAAACCGGGTCATGACCTTTATGAATCCGGTGATGATGCTGATTATGAACGGAATCACGGTGCTGATCGTCTGGGTGGGAGCCCAGAGGATTGATATGGGAAATCTGCAGGTCGGCGATATGATAGCCTTTATCACATACACGATGCAGATCGTCAGCTCTTTCCTGATGCTGACCATGGTATCCATCATGTTGCCCCGGGCCGGTGTGGCGGCCAGGCGTATCGACGAGATTCTTGATACGGAGCCGGTGATAGAAGACGCGGTCCCCGGAGAGCAGGTGAGGAGGAAGAAAGAGGACTGGAAGGGTGAGGTGATGTTTCACGATGTGAGCTTTCGTTATCCCGGGGCAGATGAGAATGCCCTGGAAGAGATCGCCTTCTGTGCCAGTCCCGGAAAGACCACGGCCATCATCGGCAGTACCGGCTGCGGCAAATCCACGCTTTTAAATCTGATTCCCCGGTTCTATGATGTGACAAAGGGCAGCATCACGATAGACGGTGTGGATATCCGCAAGATTCCCCAGAAGGAGCTGCGCGAGCTGCTGGGCTATGTGCCTCAGAAGGGAGTGCTTTTCTCCGGAACCATAGAATCAAACCTGAAATTCGGCGGAGAAGAGATCACGGACGAAGAGATGAAGGAGGCGGCCGGAATCGCTCAGGCTGTGGAATTTATCGAGGGAAAGCCGGAAGGCTATGAGAGCCCGATCGCTCAGGGAGGCACCAATGTGTCCGGCGGACAGAAACAGCGTCTGTCCATTGCCAGGGCCATTGCGAAAGATCCCAGAGTGTATCTGTTTGACGACAGCTTCTCGGCTCTCGACTATAAGACGGATGTGACGCTCAGAAGGGCGCTGGCGGCACGGACGGCGGATGCCGCGGTCATTATCGTGGCGCAGCGAATCAGCACCATACTTCATGCGGATCAGATCATCGTTCTGGACGACGGAAGAATCGCCGGCATCGGCACCCATGAAGAGCTTTTGAGAAGCTGTGGAGCATATCAGGAGATCGCGAAATCGCAGCTGTCCGAGGAAGAACTGAAAAATTCCGCAATGGACGCACAGAAAGGAGGAAGCGGCAATGAGTGATACGCAAAGAGCGCCCAGACGGCCGGGCCGGGGAATGGGACATGGACCGGGACATGGCATGATGGGAGAGAAACCGAAGGATTTCAGGAAATCCATTAAGAAAATGTCCGGAGTCATCGGCAGTTACCGGATCGGTCTGTTTTTTGTGATCGTGTTTGCCGTGGGAAGCACGGTGTTTAATATCCTGGGACCGAAGATCTTAAGCCGGGCCACCGACGAACTGTTTACGGGGCTTACGCGCAAGGTCCAGGGCGTAGGCGGTATCGATTTTGCGAAGGTAGGGCAGATTCTTTTGCTTCTTTTGGGGATGTATGCGGTGAGTTCGATATTTTCCTTTATTCAGGGATTTATCATGAGCGGCGTCTCTCAGAAGGTCAGCTACCAATTTCGGCGGCAGCTGTCTGAGAAGATCAGCCGTATGCCGATGAATTATTTTGAGTCCCGCACCAACGGAGAAGTGCTGTCCCGCATCACCAACGATGTGGATACCCTGGGCCAGAGCCTGAATCAGAGCATCACCACGCTGATTACGTCGGTGACGACCATGGTGGGCGTGCTGATCATGATGCTGTCGATCAGTCCTCTGATGACGCTGATTGCCCTGGTGATTCTGCCCGTCTCCTCTCTCCTTATCATGGTGGTCATGAAGAAATCACAGAAATTCTTCCGCAGCCAGCAGGAATATCTTGGCCATGTGAACGGACAGGTGGAGGAGGTCTACGGCGGACTGAACGTGGTGAAGGCTTTTAACCGGGAGGAACAGGTCTTAAAAGAATTTAACAGAGATAATGAAATGCTGTATCAGTCGGCCTGGAAGTCGCAGTTTCTCTCCGGCATGATGCACCCGATCATGCAGTTTGTGGGGAATCTGGGCTATGTGGGCGTCGCGGTATCCGGAAGCCTTCTGGCCATCAGAGGAAGAATTACGGTGGGCAGTATTCAGGCGTTTATCCAGTATGTCCGGAACTTCACCCAGCCTATCATCCAGATCGCTCAGGTGACCAATATGATGCAGTCCATGGCGGCAGCTGCGGAGAGGGTCTTTGAGTTCCTGGAGGAGGAAGAGGAGGATCAGAAAGCAGTCAATCATGCGGTGCTGACAGAGATAGGGACAGGGGACGGCGGCGAGAGGGTGGAACAGACCCGTCCGGTGACCATAGAGGATCTGCAGGGACAGGTGACATTTGACCATGTGCGCTTTGGCTATCACCCGGATAAGACCATCATCGGGGACTTCAGCGCCGTGGTACAGCCGGGTCAGACCGTGGCCATCGTAGGACCTACCGGAGCAGGAAAAACGACCATGGTGAAGCTTCTGATGCGTTTTTATGACGTTAACGAAGGCAGCATCCGCATCGACGGCTATGATATCCGGGAGTTTGACCGTAGCGAATTAAGGGAGGCCTTTGGCATGGTCTTACAGGATACCTGGCTCTTCAAGGGAACGATCATGGAAAATATCCGCTACGGAAGGCAGGATGCCACCGACGAGGAGGTGATCCAGGCGGCGAAGGCGGCTCACGCCCATCGGTTTATCCAGACGCTGCCCGGCGGGTATCAGATGGAACTCAATGAGGAGGCCAGCAATGTCTCCCAGGGGCAGAAACAGCTCTTAACGATTGCCCGGGCCATTCTGGCGGATAATAAGGTGCTGATTCTTGACGAGGCCACCAGCTCGGTGGATACCCGCACGGAGCAGCGGATCCAGAAGGCCATGAACAATCTGATGAGGGGGCGTACCAGTTTCGTGATCGCCCATCGCCTGTCCACGATCAAGGACGCGGATCTGATTCTGGTGATGAAGGACGGAGATATCGTGGAGCAGGGAAATCATGAAGAGCTGCTTTCAAAGGGCGGATTTTATGCACAGCTGTACAATTCGCAGTTTGAGGAGGCGACGGCGTAGAGAGGAAAATCCGTGCTCACCTCTTCTAGGATGAAGCATATAATATCAGAAGAGGGTTTTCGTCGGAGGATATCTATGCGTCTGTATGATTTGAAGGATAAGGAAGTGATCAATGCCTGTGACTGCCGCCGGCTGGGTTTTGTCAGCGATGTGGTGTTTGAGTTTCCGGGAGGCAATATTATCGCGTTTATCGTGCCTGGGCCGGGCCATATCTGCGGGATTTTCGGACGGGACACGGAGTATGTGATTCCTTTTCGCTGTGTCCGGCAGATCGGTAATGATATCATTCTGGTGGAGGTGAAGGTGGAGGAGATTTTGCAGAAGTGCGAAGGGTTCTGAAGGGAGGCGTGCGGGGGTATGCCGGGCCGGCAGGTCTGCGAAAGCGGCGGCCGGCCGGTTTCACAGACCGAGGTTCCACAGGGGAATGAATGCTGCCAAAATCCATGCGGATGGCGCAGGCTTGTGCTCTGTACTCAGACAGGCGCGTCATCCGCATGAGGCCGTTGCCGGCGCCGGATACCGTGTCATGGGGAGGGATCAGGGGCAAGTCGAGAATTAATAAAATGATGCTGGACAGGCCGTCCGTCCTGTGATACAATCCGTACTGCCCTCAGTGGACAAAGGGACACACGCCCCAAGTGCCATATGTCCCCTTGTCCGCTGAGGGTGATGATCGTGCAGGAATATAGGAGAGGAGAATAGCTATGTCTGTTTACTTTGATGAAGAACGGTCCGTGTTTTGCCTGATGACAGAGAATACGTCGTACATGATCGGGATCGCAGACGGAAAATACGTGGGCCATGCCTACTATGGAGCCAGGATGGAGGATTGCGGATGCGGCTATCTGCTGCGCACCGACGAGAGGCCTGAGCCGCCGTCCCGGAACATCCGGGAAAAGGCGGCCTTTGCGGACTCTTTTTTCTATGAGTATTCCACCTGGGGCGTGGGAGATTATCGGGACAGCTGTCTGCGGGTGCGCACGGAAGGAGGAGCCCGGGCCTGTGAGCTTGTTTTTGACGGCTATCGGATCCTGGATGGGAAACCGGAGCTGCCGGGGCTTCCCTCCACCTTTGCCGGAGAGGCCGGGTCGGCGCAGACGCTGGAGATCGTCTGCCGGGATGACTGTCTGAAGCTGAAGGTTATCCTGCGCTACAGTATTTTTGAGGACAGCGATGCTCTGATCAGGAGTGTGGAGCTGGTAAATGAGGGCGGGGAGAGGCTTTACTTGGAGAAGGTACTGTCTGCGTGCCTGGATATGGATAACAATGAGTTTCAGATGCTGACGCTGACCGGCTCCTGGGCCAGAGAGCGTCATATGGGATATCAGAAGGTAAGCCGGGGCTACCAGGGTGTGGGAACTACCAGAGGGATATCCAGCCATCAGGAACATCCATTTATAGCGTTGGTGACAGAAAATATCACGGAGACGACCGGAGAGGTCTATGCCATGAATTTTGTCTATTCGGGCAATTTCAAGGCGGACGTGGAGCTAAGCCAGTTTGATACGGTGCGCATGACCATGGGGATCCATCCGGACGGCTTTGAGTGGGTTTTGGAACCGGGCGCTTCTTTCACTGCTCCGGAGGTGGTCTGCGTCTATTCGGACAGCGGGCTGGGGCAGATGACGCGGACCTTTCATGATCTGTACCGGAATCATCTGATCCGCAGCCGGTGGCTTCATGAGAAACGGCCGGTTCTGATCAATAACTGGGAGGCCACCTACTTTGATTTTGATACGGAGCGCCTTTTGGAGATCGCCTCGGAGGCGGCGAAGGACGGCGTGGAAATGCTGGTCATGGACGACGGATGGTTTGGCAGAAGAAATGATGACACCTGTTCTCTGGGCGACTGGTCTGTCAATGAGAAAAAGCTGCCGGGAGGACTGGCATATCTGTCCCGGAGGCTGAAGGAGATGGGGATGCGGTTCGGCATCTGGCTGGAGCCGGAGATGGTGAGTCCGGATTCCGATCTGTACCGGAGTCACCCGGACTGGGCTGTCCATGTGCCGGGAAGGGAGGGAACTCTGAGCCGCAGCCAGTACATACTGGATCTGTCCAGACCGGAGGTGGTGGACTATGTGAGCGAGTCTGTGGCCAGAGTGCTGCGCAGTGCGGATATTTCCTATGTAAAATGGGACATGAACCGTCAGATGACGGAGGTGGGGAGCGCCTGTTTGGACAGCGCCTGCCAGGGAGAACTGTATCACCGCTATGTGCTGGGAGTGTACGAGCTGCAGAGCCGTTTGCTCAGGGAGTTTCCGGAACTGCTTTTGGAGAACTGCACCAGCGGCGGCGGCCGCTTTGACCCGGGAATGCTGTATTACAGCCCTCAGATCTGGTGTTCTGACGACACCGATGCCATGGAACGCCTGGCGATCCAGGAGGGCACGGCGCTTTTATATCCCCTGAGCACCATCGGAGCCCATGTGAGCATCTGTCCCAATCACATCGTGGGGCGGGTGACACCTTTTGAGACCAGAGGATATGTGGCGTTGGGCGGGACCTTCGGCTATGAACTGGATATCATGAGACTTTCCGGGGAGGAGCGAGGCCAGATGCGACAACAGATCGAACTCTATCATAAATATCAGTCTCTGGTACGGGAGGGAGATTACTATCGTCTGGCTTCTGCCAGGGAAAACCATGAATATGATTGCTATATGGTGGTATCGAAGGACCGCAGGGAGGCTCTGGTCACATATATTCAGGTAAGAGCCAGGGCGAATTTTCACAGTCGTCGCATCCGTCTGGCGGGACTTGCGGAGGATACCTGCTATGTTCTTGAGGAGACTGGCAGGCAATACAGCGGAAGGCTTCTGATGAAGGGAGGAATCCTGGCAGCTCCGATGGCGGGAGATTATACAGGAAAGCTTTATCACTTTTCGGCTGTTTCCTGACAGATCAGAGCGGGATCTCCATAGCTATACGGACAAATATACCAAAAAAGGAAAACCCGGAAAGCGCCGGCGAACGCTTTCCGGAGTTTTTTTGCGGTGTGCCATTGATCACACTCCACAAATTTAAACCCCTTCGGGGTAGACGGACTACGTCGGATAAGGTATAATGTTGTTACGATTTACAGGCATGTTTTGCCGGGAACAGCGGCATGATACACAGGCCAAGGAGGAAGTATGGCGCTTTTAAAACTGGTACCTGCCTATAAGGATTATATATGGGGAGGACATCGTCTGGTGGATGACTATCATAAGGAATATGACGGAGCAGTTCTGGCGGAGAGCTGGGAGCTGTCCTGCCATCCGGACGGCCTGTCCCGTATCGCCGGCGGGCCCTGGAAGGGGCGGACGCTTAAAGAGTATATCGAAGCAGAGGGGTGGGAGATCCTGGGTACAAACTGTGCAGGGATGACGGAGTTTCCCCTGTTGATTAAGCTGATCGACGCGAAGGATGATCTGTCCATCCAGGTTCATCCCGATGACAGATATGCCAGAGAGCACGAGGGACAGAATGGTAAGACGGAGATGTGGTATGTGCTGGACTGCGGCGAGGATGCTTTTCTGTACTGCGGTTTCAGGGAGGAGATCAGCCGGGAAGAGCTGAGAAAAAGGATCGGGGAGGGCACTCTTTTGGAGGTGCTTAACGCGGCGCCGGTGCAAAAGGGCGACGTGCTCTTTATCGAAGCCGGTACGATCCATGCGATCTGCAGAGATATCGTGGTGGCAGAGATTCAGCAGAATTCCAATGTGACATATCGGGTCTATGATTACGGACGGCGGGGAGCGGACGGCAGGCAGCGCGAACTGCACATAGAGAAGGCGCTGGATGTGGTGAAACGCAGGCCTGCCGGTAGGAAAGTAAACTGTCGCCCGCATCTGGCATCCTGCGGATATTTTACGGTGGACCGGATCAGTTCGGACGGCAGGATGGCAGAAAAAATGGCTGGGACGGTGGATGAGTCATCCTTTGCCTGTTTCCTGATTACCGAAGGAAGCGGGCAAATCTGCTGTGAGGGAGAAGCTCAGGATTTTGTCAAAGGAGACAGTTTCTTTCTGCCGGCCGGTAGCCATGCCTATGAGATAAAAGGGGCCTGTGAGGTACTGGTGACCACCGTGGGAGACAGATATAAGGGTTGCAGAGAGAATAGGGAGCAGCAGAAGGATGGAGCATTATAAGGAAATCTATGAGAAATGGTGTACGGATCCTTTTTTTGATGAGGAGACCCGGGCGGAGCTTAAATCCATAGCCGGTGATGAGGCAGAGATACAGGACCGGTTTTACCGCCGTCTGGAGTTTGGGACCGGAGGTCTGCGGGGAGTCATCGGCGCCGGGACAAACCGGATAAACCGGTATACGGTCCGGCAGGCCACCCAGGGGCTGGCCAATTATATCCGGTCCATGGGAGGCTCGGACAGGGGCGTGGCCATCGCCTTTGACTCCAGAAGAATGTCACCGGAATTTGCAGAGGAGGCGGCCCTGTGCCTGAATGCCAACGGAATCCGCACATTTTTGTTTGACAGTCTGCGGCCCACGCCGGAGCTGTCCTTTGCAGTGCGTTTTTTACATTGTATGGCGGGGATCGTGATCACGGCCAGTCACAATCCCGGAGAGTATAACGGATATAAGGTTTACTGGGAAGATGGCGCTCAGATCACGCCGCCCCATGACAGGAATATTCTGGCTGAGGTGGCGAAGGTGACGGATCTGTCGCAGGTCAGGACCATGCCGCAAGAGGAAGCAAAGGAAGCGGGACTGTACCGGATCATCGGAAGAGAGATCGACGATGCTTATATGGAGCGGCTGAAAGAGCAGAGCATTCATCGGGATCAGATCGGTACTGCGGCGAAGGATATCCGTATCGTGTATACCCCTCTCCACGGGACAGGCAATCTGCCGGTGAGAAGGGTCTTAAAGGAGCTGGGCTTTGAAGAGGTGTATGTGGTGAAGGAGCAGGAGCTGCCGGACGGAGCCTTTCCCACCGTGGCTTATCCCAACCCCGAGGATGAGAAAGCCTGGACGCTGGCCCTTGCGCTTGCGAAGGAAAAGGATGCGGACATTGTTCTGGCCACGGATCCGGACGCGGACCGTCTGGGCGTTTATGTAAAGGACAGGAAGACCGGGGAGTACATCGGCTTTACCGGCAATATGTCTGGGACGCTGATGGCGGAATATATTCTGCGGGAGAAGAGTCTCGCCGGCACACTGCCGCCGGACGCGGTGGTGGTGAAAACCATCGTGACCACAGATATGGTGAGAGAGGCGGCCCTGGCCTGGGGAGCAGAGATCCGGGAGGTGCTGACCGGCTTCAAATATATCGGCGAGCAGATCCGTCTGATGGAAGAGGAAAAAGACGGGACCTATGTCTTCGGAATGGAAGAGAGTTACGGCTGTCTGGCCGGAACTTATGCCAGGGATAAGGATGCCTGCGTGGCAGTCATGATGCTCTGCGAGGCGGCGGCCTTTTATAAGAGGCAGGGAAAGACACTCTGGGATGTGATGAGAGAAATGTATGAGACCTATGGCTGGTACAGGGAGGGCCTCTTTACCCTGACGCGAAAAGGGATGAGCGGGGCGAAGGAAATTCGGGAGAGGATGCAGGATCTGCGGAAAAATCCGCCGGAGAGCCTGGGAGGCTGCCGGGTGCTGGCCGTGCGGGACTATGAGGCGGGAGTACGCACAGAGCGTTCCACCGGACAGACGGGCGGGACCGGTCTGCCTGCCTCCGACGTACTGTACTATGAGCTGGAGGGAGGCGCCTGGTGCTGTGTACGCCCGTCCGGGACGGAGCCCAAGATCAAATACTATTTCGGAGTAAAGGGAGGTTCCGACGAGGAGGCGAAGGAACGGCTGAATCGGCTGAAGGAGGCGTTGGAAGCCCTGTAGATTCTTTTTTGACAGTTTCCCGGAAAAGCTATATAATGAAATCTGAAGAAAACCGCTCTAGCGGCGTAACAAAACGGGAGGAAAGGCAAGTGGCCGGAGCAAGTCAGAAGGCGCCTAAGAGAACCTCTGCGGGAACAGGGCAGAGGAAGACGGCGCAGAACAAATCGTCACAGAAAACTTCACAGAGCAGGACAACACAGAGCCGGACGTCGCAGAGCAGGGGAGCGAAACAGCCGGCCAGGAGGAGCACAAAGAAGGCGGCAGGCGCCGACAGGAGACGGGAGCCGCTGGGGATCGAGAGCTTTGTAGGTAAAGAAATATTGATTCTGGCTCTTTTTGCCGTATGCCTCCTGCTGTTTCTGAGCAATCTGGGGCTGTGCGGGGCGGCGGGTACGGCGATACGCGAGGCACAATGCGGGGTGTTCGGCATACTGGGCTATCTGTTTCCTGTGGGATTGTTTACGGCGGTTCTGTTTTATCTGTCCAACAGATATCATACGAAAGCCATGGTCAAGCTGGCGGTGGCGGTGGCGCTGTTTTTTGTGGCCTGCGGTCTGATCGGCCTGATGACCACAAAAGATTTCGATCAGGCGGCGACGGTGGCGCAGTATTATGCGCAGTCGGCGAAGCAGCCGGGCGGAGGCGCAGTGGGAGGACTCTTTTTAAAGCTTCTGTGTCCGGCTGTAGGGAAGCTGGGGGCATGGATCATAGGGATTCTGCTGGCAGTGATGGGGGCGGTGTTTATCACGGAGCGTTCCGTGCTGGAGCCCATCGGACGGGGAGGCAGGAAGGTCTATGACACCGCCAGAGAGGATGTGGCCAGACGCCGTGAGATCCATGCGGCCAGGGAGGAGGAGAAGCGCCGCTACCGGCTGGAACAGAAGGTATCCGGCGTGGCCTGGGATACCACGGTGGGAGATCCGGAGGCCGGCGCAGAGCCGGATGAAGAAGAGCGGGAGGATGTATGGGTGGAAGAACCAGAAGAGCCGGCCATGCCTTCGGAACAGCATACCAGAGAGTCTGCGCCTGAGCAGGAGACACGGGAAGAAAAGCGGCCTCCGATCAGGATCTCAGGGATCGGTTTTGAGAAGGAAGAAGAACCGCCCATGGCGCTATCCTCGGATGAGGATGTTCTGATAGCCCGGAAGGATACGAGAACTCTGGCTGAGCTGGAGGCGCTGGATTCTCTGCACAGCAGCGTGTTCGCCGGCGCCAGACAGCATGTGATCTGGGGGGAAGAGGACGAAGGCGGGGACGCTGTTCCTGTCACCGGGAACGAGGTGGATCTGCGGGATCTTCTCCGGGACGGCACAGAGGCGCCAAAGCAGCCGGAAGAAGAGCAGAGAAAAGAAGGACAGGAAGAAACGCAGCCGAGAGAGCAGCCGGAGGAATGGCAGATAAAGCCGTGGGAAGAAGCGGCAAAGACGGCCGTTCCTGTTGCGATGCCGGAGCCGGACGATGTGAAACGTGTGGTGACGGCCGGAGGCAAGGTGGTGGAGGTGGATATCGACCCTGACGATGATCCGCTGACCAGGAAGCGGATGGAGCAGTGGCTGGCAAAGCAGGAGCCTGCCGGGGGGGATGACGGTCCCCGTGGATCCATGGGAGATACGGTGCATCTGGCCGGAGCACAGGGAGGCGGACGGCTGGGAATCATGGAGCCGGAAGAGCCGCCGAAGAAGTACCAAAAGCCCGATTATGACGAGACGGCGCTTCAGCCGGAAAAATGGCCGCAGCATGGAGGACAGGCAGGCATATCTTCCGGCAGAGCGGCGGCTTCGGCGGGACAGCCGGAGACAAAGCGGCCGCCTGTGCCGCCGAAGCCCTATGTCCGTCCTCCCTATAATCTGATGAAGAGCGGAAACGGCCAGCGAAAAAATTCTGACAGAGAGCTGCGGGAGACGGCTAGAAAGCTGGAGACGACGCTTCAGAACTTCGGCGTGGGCGTCACGGTGACGAATATCAGCTGCGGCCCTTCCGTGACCCGCTATGAGATACAGCCGGAACAGGGCGTCCGGGTCAGCAAGATCGTAGGCCTGGCCGACGATATCAAGCTGAACCTGGCGGCTGCCGATATCCGGATCGAGGCGCCGATTCCCAATAAAGCTTCCGTGGGGATCGAGGTGCCCAACAAGGAAAATTCCACGGTGTTTCTCCGGGAGGTGCTGGAATCAAAAGCCTTTACAGAGCATCCGTCGAAGCTGGCCTTTGCGGTGGGAAAGGACATTTCAGGGGATGTGGTGGTGACGGATCTGGCCAAAATGCCTCATCTTCTGATCGCCGGCGCCACCGGCTCCGGTAAGTCCGTCTGTATCAATACGCTGATTATGAGCGTATTATATAAGGCAAAGCCGGAGGAGGTGCGCCTGATTATGGTGGATCCGAAGGTGGTGGAGCTGAGCATCTATAACGGGATTCCCCATCTGATGATTCCGGTGGTGACAGACCCGAAGAAGGCTGCGGGCGCTCTGGGCTGGGCCGTGGCGGAGATGACGGAGCGTTACCGCAGGTTTGCGGAATGGAATGTAAGGGATCTGAAGGGCTACAATGAGAAGCTTAAGGAAGAGGCGGAGAAAAATAAAGAGGACTTTCATCCTGTGCCCCAGATTGTCATCATCGTGGATGAGCTGGCGGATCTGATGATGGTGAGTCCCGGCGATGTGGAGGATGCGATCTGCCGTCTGGCCCAGATGGCGCGTGCGGCGGGACTGCATCTGGTCATAGCGACCCAGAGGCCGTCGGTCAATGTCATCACCGGCCTGATTAAGGCCAATGTGCCCTCGCGGATCGCTTTTTCCGTGTCTTCCGGCGTGGATTCCCGGACGATCATTGATATGAACGGAGCGGAGAAGCTGCTGGGCAAGGGCGATATGCTGTTTTACCCCTCCGGCTATCCGAAGCCGGTACGCGTGCAGGGCGCTTTCGTGTCGGATACGGAGGTGGGGGCCGTGGTGGAGTTCCTGAAGGAAAACAATGAGAGTCTGGCCTTTGACAGCGCTGTGGAGGCCAGGCTGTCGGGGCTTGGCGGCGAGGGGCCGGCAGCCGGCGCCGGGGGAGACGGACCGGAGCGGGATGAGTATTTCGCAAAAGCCGGCCGCTATATTATAGAGAAGCAGAAGGCTTCCATCGGCAGGCTCCAGCAGGTATTTCGGATCGGATTTAACCGGGCGGCCCGCATCATGGACCAGCTGGCGGATGCCGGTGTGGTCAGCGAGGACGCCGGCACCAAGGCCAGAGAGATCCTGATGGATATTAATCAGTATGAGGAGCTTTTACAGGAACTGGGGCTTATGTAGGAGGCGGATATGATTCTTGCGGATATATTGGGAAGGACAGAGTACAGGCTGGCGCAGGGCAGCGAAGAGACCAGGGTGACCGGGCTGGCCATTGATTCAAGACAGGTGTCTGAGGGAGGCCTTTTCGTGGCGCTGACGGGCAGCCGCACGGACGGCCACGAGTATATTCCCCAGGCGGTGAAGGCAGGGGCGGCTGTGATCGTGGCGGAGCGGATGACTGAGACGCCGGATACGGTGACCTATGTACTGGTGGAGGACAGCCGGGCGGCTCTGGCAAAGATCTCGGCGGCCTGGTATGGAGATCCGGCGAAGAAGCTGACCGTGATCGGGATCACCGGAACCAAAGGGAAGACCACCACGGCCGCGATGGTCAGGCAGATTCTGGAGGCAGCCGGCAAAAAGACCGGACTCATCGGTACAAACGGCGCTTTCATAGACGGAAAACATTATCCTACGGTCAATACGACGCCGGAATCCTGCGAAGTGCAGCGGCTGTTTCGCTGTATGGCAGACAGCGGCTGTGAGTACGCGGTGATGGAGGTGTCGTCCCAGGGACTTATGACTCACCGGGTGGACGGCTTCCGGTTTGATTACGGCATCTTTACCAATATCTCACCGGATCATATCGGACCGGGAGAGCATGAGGACTTTGCACAATACCTGGAGTACAAGTCGCAGCTGCTTCGCCGCTCTTTGGTGGGGATCGTAAACCAGGACGACGCTCATTATGACGAAGTCGTTAAAAACGCCGGCTGCCGCCTGGTGACCTTTGGAATGAATCATCCGGCGGACTGGACAGCGGACCATGTGGACTATCTGACGCGGCACGGTTTCATGGGCATCGGCTTTCATCTCTCTGGAAGGGACAGTTTTTCGGTGGAGGTGAATATTCCGGGGCTTTTCAACGTATATAACGCCATGGCAGCCATTGCGCTGTGTGAGACCATGGGAATCGGCCGGGAGCCCATGCTCCGGGCTCTGAGGACGGTCACGGTGGACGGCCGTATGGAGATCGTCTACGCGTCACAGAAGCTGGCGGTTCTGGTAGACTATGCTCACAATGCCGTCAGTATGGAAAGCCTGCTGGATACGCTCAGGTCCTATGATCCCGGACGTCTTGTGTGCGTCTTTGGCTGCGGCGGTAACCGGTCGAAGCTGCGCCGCTATGAGATGGGGGAGATCGGCGGAAAGAAGGCGGATCTGTCCATTATCACGGCGGACAATTCCCGGTGGGAGAAGGTGGAAGACATCATGGCCGATATCCGCACGGGCATGGATAAGACCGGCGGTAAGTTCGTGGAGATTCCGGACCGGCGGGATGCGATATTTTACAGCATAGAACACGCCCGGGAGGGCGATATCATCGCGGTGATCGGCAAGGGACATGAGGACTATCAGGAGATCTGCGGTGTGAGGAGCCGTTTTCTGGACCGGGAGGAAGTGGAGGCAGCTCTGGAGAAATTTGGTTATCGGCAGAAAATAAAGGAGCAATAGTATGGAACGTATGACGGCAGGACAGATCGCGGAAGCGGTGGGAGGCCGGCTTCTGTGCGGAGAGGGAGACATACCGGTGACGGATATCTGTACGGATTCCAGACTGATAAAGGCAGGGGACCTGTATGTACCGGTGCGGGGCGGGCGGGTGGATGGGCACCGCTTTATGGCGGGAGCCTTTGCGGCCGGGGCGGCGACCTCCTTTACCAGCGAACATGACACGGCGGAAGAGCTGGAGGATGTGTGGAAGGAGACCGGGAGGACGAAAGACCGTCATCCGGCGGTCATCCGCGTGGAGGATACGATCAGCGCGCTGCAAAAGCTGGGAAAATACTGCCGGAACCGTCTGGGGATTCCCTTTGTGGGGGTGACCGGCAGCGTGGGCAAGACCAGCACCCGGGCTATGATTGCCACGGCTCTCTCATCGGGACTTCACACCTTTCAGACTGCCGGCAACGCCAACAGTCAGGTGGGGGTGCCCATCACGCTGAGCCGCATCGGGGAAGAATACGAGGCGGCTGTCATAGAGCTGGGGATGAGCCAGCCGGGAGAGATGACGCGCATTGCCTCCATTGCCGGTCTCCATGTGGCCGTGATCACCAACATCGGGATTTCCCATATCGAGCAGCTGGGCTCTCAGGTCAATATTCTGCGGGAGAAGCTGCATATTATGGACGGAATGAGGGAGGACGGAGTCCTGATTCTCAACGGAGACGATCCTTTGCTTAAGCCGGGGGCAGATATAGGGACAGATGAACTGGCCGCCTGTGTCGGGCGGTATGAAATCCGTACCTACGGGCTGGGGGAACACAATGATTATCGGGCCTCTCAGGTGAAGGTGCAGGACGGAAGGACCGTATTCCGGCTCTGCTGTCCCACAGAGCGGTCCGGCGAAAAGGGGGAGCCGTATCCTGGCGGGGAGCTCACTGTGTCCCTTCCGGCTGTGGGGCTGCATCATGTAAGAAACGCCCTGGCAGCTCTGGCCTGTGCCGGTGTGATGGGTCTGTCCATACCGGATGCGGCAAAGGCGCTGGAGAACTTTCGGGGCGTGGCGCACCGGCAGGAGTGGGTGAAGCTGCCTGCCCTGGGGATTTCCGTTATCGACGATGCCTATAACGCCAGCCCGGATTCCATGAAAGCGGCCTTCACGGCGCTTTCCATGGCGCAGAGTCAGGGAAGAAAGATGGCCGTGCTGGCCGATATGTGGGAGCTGGGACCGGAGACCAAACGCTATCATTATGAGGTGGGAAAGGCGCTGGGGGAGACGGACGTGAGCCTTTTGGCCACGGTGGGACAGCTGGCCGGAGAGATCGCCAGAGGAGCCCGGGAGACAAATCCGGATCTTACGGTGAGATGCTTCGAGGACCGCTTCCTGGCGGGAGAATGGGTCATGGGACAATGCCGGGAGGGAGATCTGGTGCTCTTTAAAGGGTCCAACGGGGAGAAGCTTTTCGAGGTGGTGGAAAAGTGGAAGGCTATGGATAAAACCGAAACAGGTCTATGAGATTACAGAAAGAGACAATGCCTATGAGGTATGCCGGAGTCATCGTGGATGTATCGGGCGGGAGACTGGACCGGGTCTTTACCTATCGGATTCCTCCCCGTCTGGAGGGGCAGGTCACGGTGGGAATGCAGGTGGAGGTGCCCTTTGGTCGGGGAAACCGGCAGACAGATGCCTATGTGGTGGAGCTGTCCGATACCTGTGCCTGCGACGAGGCGCAGATAAAGGAAATCCAAAATATCAGCCGCCGGGGCATCGCGGTGGAAAGTCAGCTGATCGAACTGGCCGGATGGATGAAGGAGGAGTATGGCTCTTCCATGCTTCAGGCTTTAAAGACAGTACTTCCGGTGCGAAGGGAAGTGACGCCGGTGTGCAGCCGTCAGGTGAGCTGGCGGCTGTCAAAAGAGGAGAGGGAGGCCTTCATGGGAAGCCTGAGCCCCGGGCGCAACGCGGCTCAGCTGCGCCTTTTAACGGCTCTTATGGAGGAAGAGATCCTGCCCTATGAGACAGTTACGCATAAGCTGCACATCAGTGCGGCTACTTTGCGTTCTCTCAGTGAAAAGGGGATCATCACGGTGGAGGAGAAGCGGCAGTACCGCAACCCGGTGGCAGGGAAAGGAGCGGGCGGGGACATACCGGCGCTCAATGAGGACCAGAGAAGGATCGTGGACGGGATCTGCGGCGATGACAGAAAAGGGGTTCATGGGACTTACCTGATCCGGGGCGTCACCGGAAGCGGAAAGACGGAGGTATATATGGGGCTGATCGCCCATATGCTGGCTACAGGAAGGCAGGTCATCGTGCTGATTCCGGAGATTGCGCTGACCTATCAGACTGTCATGCGGTTCTACCGCAGGTTTGGCGACAGTGTCTCGATACTGAATTCCCGTATGTCGGCGGGGGAGCGCTACGATCAGTTTGTCCGCGCAAAAAAAGGTGAGATTCAGATTATGGTGGGGCCCCGTTCGGCCTTGTTCACACCTTTTACACATTTAGGGCTTATTATAATAGATGAAGAACATGAGACTTCCTATAAAAGTGAGACGGCGCCCCGCTACCACGCGGTGAGAACGGCCAGAAAGCGGGCTTCCATGGCCGGAGCCAGCGTGGTGTTAGGTTCGGCGACGCCGTCGGTGGATTCTTACTATCGATGTGGTACCGGGGAGTACAGGCTTTATACGCTTGACCGGCGGGCGGTGGAACACGCCGTGCTGCCGCCGGTGGAGATCGTGGATCTGAGGCGGGAGCTGGAGGCGGGGAACAAGTCGATTCTGAGCCGGCGTCTGGCGGAACTTTTGAAGGAGAGGCTGGAAAAGGGAGAGCAGAGCATCCTGTTTTTGAACCGCCGTGGCTTTACCGGTTTTCTCTCCTGCCGCTCCTGCGGCGCGGCCATGAAATGTCCCCACTGCGACGTGTCGCTGACGCTGCACCGGGGCGGACGGCTGATCTGTCATTACTGCGGTTATGAGAAGGCGGTCCCCCGGGTCTGTCCGGTCTGTTCTTCCCGCTATATCGCTGGCTTCGGAGCAGGGACGCAGAAGGTGGAGGCCATGGTGGAGAAGCAGTTTCCGGGCGCGAGAATCCTGCGCATGGATGCGGACACCACTTCCGGCAAGGGAGGTCATGAAGCGATCTTATCGGCGTTTGCCGGCGGACAGGCAGATATCCTGATCGGTACACAGATGATCGTGAAGGGCCATGATTTTCCCAATGTGACCTTGGTGGGAGTGCTGGCGGCGGATCTGTCGCTGCACGGAGCCTCCTACGACGCCACGGAGCGCACCTTTCAGCTGCTGACTCAGGCGGCCGGTCGGGCCGGTCGGGGGCAGCTGCCCGGGCAGGTGGTGTTTCAGACCTACAGCCCTGAGCATTACAGCGTGCGGATGGCGGCCGGCCAGGATTATGAAGGCTTTTACTGGGAAGAGCTGCCTTATCGCCGGCTGCTCCATTACCCTCCGGTATATGCCATGATGACGGTCATGCTTTCCTCAAAGGATGAGGAGGCGGCCTGGCGGGCGGTGCGGGCAGCGGATGCGCTGATTGACCGGTATATCGACAGATGGCAGAGAGCGCGGGGAGCGGACCAGGCGCCGGAGAAAATTGGTCCCTGCGACGCGCCTGTTTCAAAAATCAGTGATATTTATCGAAAAACCCTGTATATTAAACATATGGACCGGCATGTGCTGGTTACAATAAAGAACGGACTGGAAAGTCTGGCGCCGTGGAAGGATGAGAAGGCCGGTGTGCTGGTACAGTATGACATCACCGGCTGACAGGAAGCGAGAGAAGAGGAGGAAAAAGGACAATGAGTTTACGCACCATAAGGCTGGAGGGAGACGAGATTCTGCGCAAAAAGAGCAAGGAGGTAACGGCCATGACGCCCCGTTTGCGACAGCTGGTGGAGGATATGCTTGACACCATGTATGAGAGCGCAGGCGTGGGCCTGGCGGCGCCTCAGGTGGGGATACTGAAGCGAATCGTCGTCATCGACGTGGGAGAAGGTCCCTGTGTGCTGATTAATCCGGAGATTATCGACCGGTTCGGTTCGCAGACCGGCATGGAGGGCTGCCTGAGCGTGCCGGGCAAATCGGGACAGGTCACCAGGCCCAATGAGGTGACGGTGCGCGCTCTGGATGAGAATATGAAGGAGTTCGTCTACACCGGTACGGAGCTGATGGCCAGAGCCATCTGTCACGAATGCGACCACCTGGATGGGATCCTGTATACCGATCTGGTGGAGGGCGATCTGGTGGACGAAGAAGACGAGTACGGGTATGAGGAGGAATAGGATGCGGATTGTTTTTATGGGAACACCGGAATTCTCAGTGCCGGCGCTGGAGTGTATCCATGAGGCGGGCCATGAGATCGTCGGCGTGGTGACGCAGCCGGATAAGCCCAGAGGCCGGGGCGGCGCCGTCACATATACGCCGGTGAAGGAGAAAGCCCTGTGTCTCTCTCTGCCGGTGTACCAGCCCAGGCGGGTGCGGGCGGAGGAATTCCTGGATGTGATAAGAGAGCTGAATCCGGATGTCATCGTGGTCATTGCCTTTGGCCAGATTCTGCCCCAGGCGCTTTTGGACATTCCACGTTACGGGTGTATCAATATCCATGCATCTCTTTTACCCGCTTACCGGGGAGCCGCTCCGATCCAGTGGGCAGTGATTAACGGGGAGAAGGAGACGGGAGTCACGATCATGCAGATGGATGCCGGGCTGGATACCGGAGATATGCTAAAGAAACAGACGGTTTTGGTGGAGCCTGGTGAGACCGGCGGCAGTCTCCATGACAAGCTGATGAAGATCGGAGGCCCTCTTCTTTTGGAGGTTCTAGAGGAGATCGGCGCCGGTACGGCCGTTCCGGTTCCCCAGACCGGCGAGAGCACGTATGCTTCCATGCTGGATAAGGCCATGGGAGATGTGGACTGGCTAAAAAGCGCGGAGGAGATCGAGCGGCTGATCCGGGGACTGAATCCGTGGCCTTCGGCCTACACGCAGTGGAAGGGAAAGACGCTGAAGCTGTGGCAGGCGGAGATAATGCGGGAGACGGCCGGGGATGAAAAGGGCCGGGCGGAGGCGGCGCCGGGCACGGTGGTAAGTCTGGACGAAGGAATCTGTGTCAGAACCGGGGAAGGGATTCTGCGGATCACACAGCTGCAGCTGGAGGGAAAGAAACGGATGGATGCCGCGGCCTTCCTGCGGGGAGCCCATGTGACCGTGGGAGATACTCTGAAACAAAAGGACTGCTCTTAGGGCAGGGAATGGAGGTATACAATGTATTATGATCCGTATTATATTCTTATTCTGATCGGAATGGTGATTTCCATGATCGCCTCGGCCAGGGTAAACGGGACGTTTCGCAAGTATGACGAGGTGAGAAGCCGTTCGGGGATGACCGGTGCGGAAGCTGCCAGAAGGCTTTTACAGGCCCAGGGAATATACGATGTGTCAATCCAGCGGGTGAGCGGCAATCTGACCGATCACTATGATCCGAGGAATAAGGTTCTGCGCCTGTCCGACAGCACCTATGGCTCCTCTTCGGTGGCGGCGGTGGGAGTGGCGGCTCACGAGTGCGGTCATGCCATACAGCATGAGGAGAACTATATGCCTCTGACACTGCGCTCCGCGCTGGTGCCGGTGGCGAATTTCGGTTCCCGCTTTTCCATGCTTTTAATCATAGCCGGGCTGTTTTTGGGGCAGGTGCTGGTGGAGGCGGGTATCCTGCTGTTCTGTGCGGTGGTGCTGTTTCAGGTGGTGACCCTGCCGGTGGAATTCAATGCCAGCAGCAGAGCTCTGCGTCTGCTTAAGGATAACGGCATCCTCTACGAGGAGGAGGTGGGGATGACGAGGAAGGTGCTGGGCGCCGCAGCTCTGACCTATGTGGCGTCGGTGCTTCTGTCAGTCATGCAGCTTCTGCGTCTGATTCTTCTGTATGGAGGAAGAAGCCGCCGTGACTGAGGCTGCCGTGAGGAAGGAGGCGTCGCCCCGGGAGGCGGCCCTCGATATGCTTTTGGAGATCTTCGAGAAGGGGGAGATGAGCCATCTGGCGCTTCGCCGGGGTCTGGAGGCACATCCGGGCTTTGACAAGAGACAGAGAGCCTTCACTACCCGTCTGGTGGAAGGGACGCTGGAGCGGGCCCTGGAGCTGGACTATGTGCTGGAGCAGTATTCAAAGGTGCCAGTGAAGAAGATGAAACCGGTGATCCGCACACTGCTTCGCATGGGGATCTATCAGATTTTATACATGGATTCGGTGCCGGAGAGCGCTGCCTGCAATGAGACCGTAAAACTGGCCGGTGCAAGGGGGTTTTATGGCCTGAAAGGCTTTGTCAACGGCGTTATGAGACGAATCGCTTCTGAAAAGGACAGGCTTTCCTATCCCTGTGCCCATACAAAGGAAGGGCTGTCGGTCCGGGGGTCCATGCCGTCCTGGATCGTGGAGAAGTGGCTGGCCGCCTATGGCTGGGAACAGACGGAGACGATGGTGTATGCCCTGTTAGAGGACCGGCCGGTGATCGTTCATATGAATCTGTCCCGGCAGACACATAAGACTATCATCGCAAGCCTGAAAAATCAGGGCGTGGAGCCGGTTGGCCATTCTTTTAGCGAGGAAGCCCTGATTCTGTCAGGGATCGACCGGCTGGAAACGCTGGAGGCTTTTCGAGAAGGGTGGATTCAGGTGCAGGATATCAGCTCTCAGCTGGCCGGCCGGCTGGCTCTGGAGGCTCTGATCCGATGTCCACAGAGAGAGGGAGAAAAAAAGAGTGTGATGGATATCTGTGCGGCGCCGGGTGGGAAGAGCCTCTATGCGGCCGACGGAATCGCCCGCCTGGGCATTCCTGCCACGGTTCTCTCGAGAGATCTGACGAAGGAAAAGACAGCTCTTGTGGAGGAGAATCGCCGGCGCATGGGATTTTCCCATATGCACACCGAGGTGTGGGACGCGCGCTGCCCGGACATATCGAAAGAAAAGACGGCGGATGTGCTGATTGCCGACCTGCCTTGTTCCGGTCTGGGGATTCTGGCGCGTAAAAACGATATCAAATATCATGTGACAAAGGACAGCCTTGCGGAACTGGTCCGCCTTCAGAGGGAGATTCTGTCGGTGGGACAGGGATATGTGAAGCCGGGAGGCTATCTGGTATACAGCACCTGTACGGTGAATCCGGAAGAAAACGAGGAGAATGTGAGGTGGATTTTGGAGAGATATCCCTATGAGGCGGTGGATATAAGCGAATGGCTGCCGCCGGTACTTTCTCAGACAGCCGGAAAGATCCCTATTACCGGCCTGCAGCTTCTGCCGGGGATCCATGACAGCGACGGCTTTTTTATGGCTGTGCTGCGGCGAAAGGAGACTGATTTATGACGGATATCCGTTCTCTCACAAAGGATGAGCTGACAGGAGCGCTGACGGCTCTGGGGGAGGAGAAGTTCCGGGGCGCTCAGATCTATGGCTGGCTCCATCGGCAGATGGCGGACAGCTTTGATGAGATGACCAATGTATCGCTTAAGCTGCGCCTTGTGCTGGAGAGGCAGTTTGAGCTGGTGACCCTTAAGGCGGTACAGGTGCTGACCTCGCAGATCGACGGGACGAAGAAGTTTCTGTTTGAGCTGCCGGATGGTAATGTGATTGAGAGTGTGTGGATGCAATATCATCACGGCAACAGCGTATGCATTTCTTCTCAGGTGGGCTGCCGGATGGGCTGCCGTTTCTGCGCTTCCACCCTGGACGGACTGGTCCGGGGGCTGACGGCCTCGGAGATGCTGGAACAGGTGTATCAGATTCGGAAAATTACGGGGGAGCGGGTGGACAGCGTGGTGGTCATGGGTACTGGCGAGCCTCTGGATAACTATGATAATCTGCTGCGGTTTATCCGTCTTCTGACCAGCGAAAAGGGCCAGCATTTGAGCGGCCGCGCGATTACGGTGTCCACCTGCGGACTGGTTCCCCAGATCTACCGTCTGGCGGATGAAAAGCTGGGTATCACCCTGGCTTTGTCGCTTCACGCCAGCGATGATGAGACCAGAAAGGAGCTGATGCCGGTGGCCAGAACCTATGGCCTGGCAGAGGTTCTGGGTGCCTGCGATTACTATTTTGACCGGACGGGCCGGCGGGTGAGTTTTGAGTACAGTCTGATCCGCGGCGTCAACGACAGGCCGGCGGCGGCCAGAGCCCTGGCCATGCTCTTAGGAGGGCGTAACTGCCATGTGAATCTGATTCCTGTAAATCCCATAAAGGAGCGGGATTATGGCCGGGGAGCCTGGGAGGATATCGAGGCATTTAAAAAAGTGCTTGAAAAATACGGAATAAATGTTACGATTAGAAGAGAAATGGGGCGCGATATCGAAGGCGCCTGCGGTCAGCTGCGAAGAAGCTATGGCAGGAGCCGGCAGGAAAGGGGGCGGTAGCCATGCAAACCTGTGCGCTCAGTGATGTGGGAAGAATGCGTCAGATCAATCAGGACTCTATCTTCTGCTCGAAAAAACCGGTGGGAAATCTTCCGAATCTGTTCGTGGTGGCGGATGGAATGGGAGGGCATCAGGCCGGTGATTACGCTTCCCGAACGGCGGTAGAGATACTGCTTAAGCGGATTCAGGAGACGGACAGTCACGATCCGGTGGTGATTCTGAAAGATTGCATCGAGAAAATGAACGAATATCTGTGGCGCCGTTCCATGACGGACAGCGCTCTGGCAGGCATGGGCACCACTCTGGTGGCGGCGGTGCTGGCCGGAGATACGCTGTACGTAGTCAATGTGGGAGACAGCCGTCTCTATGTGATCGGCGGGGAGATTCATCAGGTGACGAAGGATCATTCTCTGGTGGAGGAACTGGTAGAGCAGGGAAGTCTGGTGAGGGGCAGCGTGGAGTACCAGGCGAAGAAGAATATGATTACCCGGGCGATCGGCGTGGAGGAACGGGTGACGGCGGATTTCTTTGAGGTGAGATTGGTGTCGGAGGAGAAGGTACTGCTGTGTTCCGACGGCCTGACCAATATGGTGACGGACGACGAGATCTATGCAATCGTAAAGAGAGAGATTTCTCTGAGGGAGCGGGCAGAAGCGCTGATCGAAGCGGCGAATCTGTCCGGCGGCCGCGATAACATCACTGTTATTTTGATAGAAAGATAGGTAAGAGAGGTAGAAGCATGATCAGAATAGGAATGCTGTTGTCGGACCGATATGAGATCCTGGAAAAGATCGGCTCCGGCGGCATGTCCGATGTGTATAAGGCCAGATGCCATAAGCTGAACCGTCTGGTGGCGATCAAAGTGCTGAAGCAGGAGTACAGCACGGATAAGAATTTTGTCAGCAAATTCTGGGCAGAGGCGCAGTCCGCCGCGTGTCTGGCTCATCCTAATATCGTCAATGTCTATGATGTGGGCAGCGACCAGAGCGTGTATTACATCGTCATGGAACTGGTGGAAGGCATTACCCTGAAGAAGTATATCGAGAAGAAGGGGAAGCTGGAGATCCGGGAATCCATCGGGATTGCGATGCAGGTATGTCAGGGCATGGAGGCGGCTCACGACCAGAAGATCATCCACCGGGATATCAAGCCTCAGAATATCATTATTTCCCGGGACGGTAAGGTGAAGGTGACGGATTTCGGCATTGCCCGGGCGGCATCCTCCCAGACGATCAGCTCCAATGCCATGGGATCGGTTCACTACATTTCTCCGGAGCAGGCCAGAGGCGGATATTGTGACGAGCGCAGCGATATCTATTCCATGGGTATTGTCATGTATGAAATGCTCACCGGCGTGGTCCCCTTCGAGGGAGAGTCCACGGTACAGGTGGCGTTGATGCATATTCAGAGCGAGATGGTGCCTCCCAGAAAATACGAACCGATGATTCCGGTGAGTCTGGAAAAGATCATCATGAAGTGTACCCAGAAAAAACCGGAAGCCCGCTACTCCGGCGTGGCGGCTCTGATCGCTGATCTGCGCCGGGCACTGATGACGCCGGATGAGGACTTTGTCAAGATGACGCCGCCGGTCAGCAGCAAGGATCCCACCAGGATCATCAGCTCCCAGGAAGTGGAGCAGATCCGCAATGAGGTCCGTTCCTCTGCTGCTTCTTCCGGGGTGGATGAGGATGAGGAGGCATATCTGATGGGCTATGAAGACGAGGAGTACGACGATACGGAGGACGGCTACGACGAGGACGGGGAAGATGACGATGAGGAGGAGACGGATCCCCGGTTTGAGAAGATCATAACAGGTATCAGCATCGGCATAGCCGTACTGATTGTAATTCTGGCGATCTGGATCCTGGGCCGTGCCTTTAACATATTCGGGGGAGGTCAAAAAGAGACCCAGCCTGTCCCGGCCACCGAGACGACGGAGGAGGATGACGGAAAGACCTCCAGGATGCCGAATCTGGTGGGGATGAAGGTGGGAGATGCCCAGGATCTCTTAAATACGCTGGATCTGGGGATTGAGATCGAGCGTGTGGCAGCGCCGGATGTGGAGGATGGAGAGGTGATCCATCAGGAATTTCCGGAGGGTCAGCGCGTGGATAAGCACTACCGCGTGAAGGTGACCGTGTGCGACAATTCCAGCTACGCCAAGATTCCGGAAGGACTGGTGGGCTCCAGCTTTGAGGCGGTACGCAGTGCCCTCACTACGGCTGGCCTGGCGGTAAACCGGCTGGAGGAGTTCGACGAGGAGGTGGCGGAAGGCATTGTCCTGTCGGTGGACCCGGAGGAGGGGACTGTCCTGGAGAAGGATCAGACCGTGGATGTGGTGGTCAGCAAGGGACCGGAGATCGTGACGGTGGCAGTGCCGTCGGTGACCGGGAAGAGTGAGCAGGATGCTGCCGCAGCACTGGAGCGCCTGGGATTAAAGATGGCAGTGGAGCAGGAGTTCCATGACGAGGTGGCCAACGGCCTTGTGATCCGTCAGAGCATTGATGCCGGCACGGAGGTGGAGATCGGCTCCACGGTGACGGTGGTCATCAGTAAGGGAAGCAATAAGGTCCAGATGCCGAATCTTCTGGGTAAGACACCGACAGAGGCCAGTCAGGCGCTGGAAGAGCGGGGATTGTCGTTAAACAGCAACTATGGCGAGGATTACAGCGACAGCATCGAGGCGGGCCGGATTATGGCTCAGAGCATCGACGCCGATGCGGTCGTGGAGATGGGATCCTCTGTGACCGTGACGCTGAGCAAGGGGCGTTCCACCGTGCTGGTGCCGTCCCTGACCGGCAGCAAGACCGATATGGAAAACGCGATCACGGCGGCAGGTTTGGTGCCCAAGGTGACAGAGGAGTACAACGACAGAGATAAGGGTACGATCATCAGCCAGAGCCATTCCACCGGCACGGCTGTGGCTCCCGGTACGGAGATTCGCGTGGTGATCAGTCTGGGACCGGAGATGGCTACCGTGCCGAATCTGAATGGTACGAGAGATGAGGCCAGCGCGGCTTTATCGAAGGCCGGACTGACGGGGAACTTCACGGAAGACTACAGTGATTCGGTGGCTGCCGGGTCAGTGATCCGATTTGATCCCGCCGCGGGGACGCGGGTAAAGAAGGGGACTTCGGTGGATGTGTTGATCAGCCAAGGGCCAAAACCGGCAGAGCCGCCTGCCACGCAGCCTCCGACTGCGCCCGCCGCTGACCCCGGAGGTACACCCTCCGGCAGCGGCAGTTGACGCGGATGCGGGGAAAGATTATAAAGGGGATCGCCGGTTTCTACTATGTTCATGACGGAAAGGACGGAATCTACCAGTGCAGGGCCAGGGGAATCTTCCGCAACCAGAACAGAAAACCTCTGGTGGGGGATGATGTGGAATTTGAGATTCTGGCCGGGGAGGAGGGCGCCGGGAGTATCGTGCGCCTGCTCCCCCGCAAAAACGAGTTGATCCGTCCTCTGGCGGCCAATGTGGACCAGGCGCTGGTGGTGTTTGCCTGCCGGGAGCCGGAGCCGAATTTTCATCTGCTGGACCGCTTTCTGGTGATGATGGGGGAGAGGGAGATCTCTTGTCTGATCTGCTTTAGCAAGGCGGACCTTATGGAGGAGAAGGTCCTTCGGGAGGATCTGGCCCGCTATGAACCGGCCGGCTACCGGACGCTGATTCTGAGCGTGAAGGAGGGGCGGGGGCTGCCGGAGCTTAGAGGTCTGCTTCGGGGTAAGACCACGGTGCTTGCAGGGCCTTCCGGCGTCGGGAAATCGACGCTTTTAAACGCGCTGGTGCCCGAGGCGAATATGGAGACCGGTCATGTCAGCGCGAAGATCGGACGGGGACGTCATACGACCCGCCATGCGGAAATTTTTGTGGCGGGGCCGGACACCTTTGTGATGGACACGCCGGGCTTTAGTTCGATTTTTCCTTCCGCGGTGGAGGCGGAAGCGCTTAGACGGTATTTTCCGGAATTTGACCGGTATGAGGGGGAATGCCGTTTTCAGGGCTGTGTCCATGCGCGGGAGCCGGGCTGCGCGGTAAAGGCGGCGGTGACGGCCGGACAGATTTCCGTAAAACGCTACGAGAGCTATCTGCAACTGTATGAGGACTTGAAAGGACAGAGGAGATATTGAGATGAATATTCTGGCTCCTTCGATTTTATCTGCCGATTTCGGCAATTTGGGACATCAGCTTAAGCTTCTGGACGAAGCCGGAGCGCAGTATGTGCATATCGACGTGATGGACGGCATGTTTGTCCCCAGCATCAGCTTTGGCATGCCGGTGATCCGGTCGCTGCGGCCGTATACCGGCCGGATTTTTGACGTTCATATGATGGTGGAGGAGCCGGGCCGGTATGTGGAGGCGGTGGCTGAGGCCGGGGCCGATATTATCACGGTACATGCGGAGGCATGCACCCATCTGGACCGCGTCATCGGACAGATACGAGGCTGCGGGAAAAAGGCCGGGGTGGTCTTAAACCCGGCTACACCGCTGACAGCGCTTGACTATATTCTGGATCAGGTGGATATGGTGCTCTTAATGTCGGTGAATCCCGGCTACGGCGGGCAGAAATATATCCCCTATGTGACGAAGAAGATTACAGAGCTTCGTGAGAGGATCCGTAAGAGAGGACTGACAGTGGATATCCAGGTGGATGGAGGGGTCACCCTCTCCAATGCGGAGGAGCTGATCCGGGCAGGGGCCAATGTGTTTGTGGCCGGTTCGGCGGTTTTTCAGGGGGATATCAAAGAGAATGTGAAGAGGTTTCTTACGATCCTGGAAGATAATTCAGAGCATCCACAGACCGCGGCAGAAGAGGAAGTCCGGAGATGAAGACCGCATTAATCATAGCCGGGGGAGAGACAGAGGCTGCCTTACTGAAGGCGGAGACTGCAAAGCTGCGCAGGGAAGGCGGACTTCTGATCGCGGCAGACCGCGGCCTGGAAGCCCTGGAAGATATAAGAGAGCTGCCGGATGTGGCGGTGGGCGATTTTGATTCGGTGAAGCCGGAGACGCTGGCAGCATTCGAGCAGTGTGAGGGCGTGCGTTTTGAGCGCCACCGGCCGCAGAAGAATGAGAGCGATACGGAACTGGCCTTTTCCATCGCCGCAGAGGAGGGCGTCACAGACGTGATTCTCATGGGGGGGACAGGCACCCGTCTGGATCATACGCTGTCCAACATCCATCTGCTGAAGGCGGCCATGGACCGGAAGCTGGACTGTGTGATTCTGGACAGCCATAACCGGATCCGTCTGGTGAGAGGGCGGACTGTCTTTCGCCGGAATGAAAATGCCTTTCCTTATATATCCTTCATTCCGCTGACGCAAGAGGTGACGCACATTACTCTGACAGGCTTTCGGTATCCGCTGACGGATTACCATATGACTCTGGGGAAGGAGTGCAGTCTGTGCGTCAGCAATGAGCTGGAGGGGGAGGAAGCCGTACTGGAATTCGGAGAAGGACTCCTTTTGGCAATAGAATCGAGAGATTAGCGAACTGGACTGTATAAAAAGATAAAAACTGGCCATTGCAAACCATCCATTAAGCGTTTATGATAGGAGAAAGAAATCTGACGGGCATTTGTCCGGGAAAAGAGGAGACTATCATGAGTGACTTGAAGGACAAAAGAGTGTACAGGATCGCATTGACCGGACTGCTGGCGGCGCTGTCCTATGTGGCGTTTACGTTTTTACAGATCAAGGTGCCTCTGCCGGGGGGAGACGCCACGTCGTTTCATCTGGGCAATACCGTCTGTGTGCTGGGCGCGCTGGTGGCGGGAAGCTTCTACGGCGGCATGGGCGGAGCCATCGGCATGACCATAGGAGATCTGTTAGATCCGATTTATATTACGTCAGCGCCCAAGACGTTCATCCTGAAATTCTGTATCGGCCTGATTGCCGGGACGGTGGCGCACCGGGCCGGCCATATTAACCGGCAGACAGAACAGAAGAAGATCCTTATGTGGACGGTGGCGGCTTCGGTGTGCAGTCTGGGTTTCAATGTGATTTTTGATCCGATTTTTGGATATTACTATAAATTATATATTATCGGGAAGCCGGCGGCGGAGCTGGTGCTGAAGTGGAATTTTGTGACCACAGGGACGAACGCGGTGATATCTGCGATTGCAGCGACAGTGATCTACCTGTCTCTTCGCCCGGTATTAAAGAAAACAGGAATGCTACCGGAGATCTGACAGGATGCGCCCCCTGTCATGAGGCGACAGAGGAGATTATGACAGAGACGATTTCTCACAACAGGCAGAAAAAAATCGCAGTGATACAGGATATATCCGGCTTTGGCCGCTGTTCCATGACAGTGGCCATGCCGGTGATTTCAGCCATGCAGATACAGTGCTGTATCGTGCCCACCTCGATTTTTTCCAATCACACTGCCTTTCCCAACTATTTTTTTGACGACTATACGGACCGTATGCCGGAATATATTGATAACTGGAAAAAACTGTCGCTGGAGTTTGAGGGAATCTACTCCGGCTTTTTGGGTTCCAGAAGACAGGTGGAGATTGTGTCCGACTTTATTGATGATTTTCGTACCGGGCGGACCCAGGTCATCGTGGACCCGGTCATGGGAGATCACGGACGGCCCTACGCCACCTGCACTCCCGAACTGTGCGGCGGTATGAAGTATCTGGTAAAAAAAGCGGACATCGTGACGCCCAACCTGACGGAGGCATGTATTCTGACGGATACGCCGTACCGGCCCTTTGGATGGAAAAAGAAGGAGATCGAGGAGCTGGCAAAAAAGCTCCATGCCATGGGGCCCGGACGCATTGTGATCACCGGAATACGCCAGGGGGAATATATCGCTAATTTTGTGTATGACCGGGGAGAGAATCTGCAGTTTCTGCGGACTCACAGGGTGGGAACGGAGCGCTGCGGGACAGGAGATCTCTTCGCTTCTATCGTGGTGGGGGATGCGGTGAATCAGGTTCCCTTTGCCCGTTCCGTGAAAAAAGCATCACAGTTTGTCCGCCGCTCGATTCTTCGTTCCATGGAGCTGGAGATACCGGCCACAGACGGTGTCTGTTTTGAGGAATACCTATATCTATTGCACGACAGGAGGAAAGAAAAATGAAACCCATCGTACTGGCGTCCGGTTCGCCCAGAAGAAGAGAACTGCTGGCTCAGATCGGGCTGGAATTTAAAGTGATTCCCGCGAAGAAGGAGGAGGAGATCCGTTACAGCCGCCCGGATCAGATCGTGGAGGATCTGTCACGGCAGAAAGCCATGGAGGTGGCGGGACAGGTCGCTCCGGGGACCATCGTGATCGGTTCGGATACGGTGGTGGCGCTGGATGGACAGATTCTGGGAAAGCCCGGCACGAAAGAAAAGGCATGTGAGATGCTTACACTGCTGGCAGGACGCACTCATCAGGTGTATACCGGAGTCACGGTCATTGTGACAGGGGAGAATGAGGAGACCATCACATTCTGTGAGAAGACCGATGTGCGCATCTATCCGATGACACAGGAAGAGATCTGTCGGTATGTGGAGACAGGGGATCCTCTGGATAAGGCTGGGGCCTACGGGATCCAGGGCACTTTTGCCGCTTATGTGGAAGGAATATCCGGAAGCTTCTATAATGTAATGGGCCTGCCCATCGGACAGCTTTATCAGAGACTGAAAGGGAGGATGGAAGGATGATCAGATTGATTTGTTCGGATATCGACGGCACGCTGGTTCCCGATGGATCCAGGAATATCAACCCGGAGGTATTTGAAGTGATTGGCAGACTTCATGAGAGGGGGATCCACTTCGCCATCTGCAGCGGCCGTGCCCAGTCCAGTATTTTGGGGCTGTTTGAGCCGGTGCGGGAGAAAATATTCATCATCTCTCTGGGAGGAGCCATGATCGGAACCTGCCATCGTACGCTTTTTCAGTGGGCCATGCCCGGCGACGATCTGGATGAGATGATACGCCAGGGCAGGCGGATTCCGGGCTGTGAGCTGGAGTTGGACGGCGTCGCCCACAGCTACCTGGAGACGAAGAATGAGGAATTTAAGAGCTGGATTTTGAACGGCTATGGGACCGACATAGAGATGGTGGAGGACCTGACCAGGGTGCGGGATCAGATTGTGATGCTGAGCATGTATCACAGCGGTCATCAGGCGGCTACAGTTTTTAGGGATTTTATGGAAACATGGCAGGACCGGTATAAGGTGGGAACAGCAGGAGCCATGTGGCTGGATGTCCAGCGAAAGGATACGAATAAGGGCAGAGCGGTGGCCTATCTGCAGGAGAGCCTGGGGATCACGCCGGAGGAGACCATGGTTTTCGGCGATCAGCGCAACGATGTGGAGATGATGCGCCAGGCCTATCACAGCTATGCCGTGGAAAACGCGGTGGACGAGGTGAAGGAAGCCGCCCGCTTTGTCACCGGCCGCTGTGATGAGGACGGTGTTCTTAAGGTGCTGAAAAGGGTTCTGGCCGGGGAGGAAGCATTCCGATGAGAGACCGGAGGAAGCGGCCAGGTGGAAAGAGGCTGACGGGACTGTGGCTGGCCGGCGTACTGTTCGGCGTCATGTTTCTTTGTGGCTGCGGGGATAATGTGAAGCTGACTACCGGGCTGAATCCGGGAGAGCTGTTTCGGGTGGAGGATGTCTCCTGTACGGAGCAGGAGGCCAGGCTGTTTTTGATGAACCAGAAGAACCGTTATGAGGCGGCCTATGGAAAGAATATCTGGAATGTTCCGGTGGGAGAGGAAAATCTGGCTGCGTACATGGAGGAACAGCTGAAGAATTTTCTCTTTCAGCTCAAATGTATGGTGCTGATGGCCCGGGACCGGGGGATTGCTCTGAACGGAGAGGAGAAGAGCCGGGCAGAGGCGGCAGCGGCGGATTATCTGGCGGCCATAGGCAGCGAGGCGTCGTCCTATGTGAATATTTCACCGGAGGAGCTGACTGGACTTTATGAGGAGTATCGTCTGGCAGAGCTTCTGGTGGAACAGGTGACAGCCTCGGTGCAGGATGAGATCAGCGACGATGAAGCCAGAATCATCGAGGTCCAGCAGATCGTTTTTCGGAGGACCAGGCAGGGGGAGGACGGAACGGTCGTACCCTTAACGGATCAGGAGGAGAAGGAGGTCAGAAGCCGGGCGGCCGGCGTTGCGGCCCGGGCGGCGCAGGGAGACTCCTTTGGCAATCTGCAGGAAATCTATTCCGATGAGGAGGCAGGCAGCATCCGGGTAGGTCGTTATGATGTGGAGGAGAGCTGGGAGGAAGCGGTTTTTCCTCTGACTCCAGGTCAGGTCAGCAGTCTGATCGAGACCGATGAAGCGTTCTATGTGGTGCGTGTGGTCAGCAATCTGCTGCCGGAGGAGACGCAGGCCAATAAGGAAGTGATCCGGGAGCGGCGGCGGGCGGAGGTGTTTTACCGGGAATATGAGACATTTCTGGCCGGAGATCTGCTGATTCTGCGCGCACAGGACGGGTGGGGGAAGCTGTCCTTTGACGGCAGTGTGCCGGAGTGCGCCGAAGATTTCTGCGCCGTATATGAGAAAGCTTTTCATTAAAATCCCCTTGCCAGATGATGGGGAAATATGGTAGAGTATCTTCTGGAGGTAATTAAGGAAGATGAAGAAAGTAGCAATCGTCACAGACAGTAACAGTGGAATCACACAGGAAGAAGGACGAAGACTGGGCGTGTCGGTCTTACCCATGCCCTTTTCCATCGACGGAGAGACCTATTTTGAGGGAATAAACCTGTCACAGGAGGAATTTTATGACAGGCTCTTAAAGGATGCGACCATATCGACCTCTCAGCCCTCTCCGGAATCGGTGATGGAACTGTGGAACCGGCTTTTGAAGGATGCGGACGAGGTGGTTCACATCCCCATGTCCAGCGGTTTAAGCGGTTCCTGCCAGACAGCGGTGATGCTGGCCGAAGAGTATGACGGGCGGGTGCAGGTAGTCAATAACCAGAGAATATCCGTGACGCAATATCAGTCCGTGCTGGACGCGCTGACGCTTCGCGGGCGGGGACTTGACGCGGCAGAAATCCGGGAGGTCCTGGAGCGGGTCAAGATGGAATCCAGCATCTATATTATGGTGGATACTCTGAAATATCTGAAGAAGGGCGGCCGGATCACCCCGGCTGTGGCAGCTCTGGGAATGCTGCTGCGATTGAAGCCGGTGCTGCAGATCCAGGGAGAGCGTCTGGATACCTTTTCAAAGGCCAGAACCATAGCCCAGGCAAAGAGCATCATGATTACGGCATTAAAGAGCGATATCGAGAAACGCTTCGGAGGGCTGGACGGAGAACGTGTATGGCTGGAGATCGCTCATACCCGCAATGAGGAGCAGGCGCTGGCTCTGAAGGAGGAGCTCTTAGCGGCCCTGCCAGGCTATACGGAGGTTCATATTTCACCGCTTTCGCTGAGCGTGTCCTGCCATATCGGCCCGGGTTCGCTGGCAGTGGCCTGCAGCAAGAAGCTGGATTAACGACAGGAGGTATTCTGCCATGAGGTGCCCTTTTTGCGGCGAAGAAAATACCCGTGTCATCGATTCCCGCCCCGCGGAGGATGGCAGCTCTATCCGCCGCAGGCGCCTGTGCGATGCCTGCGGACGGCGCTTTACCACCTATGAGAAGGTGGAGACGATCCCGCTTTTAGTGGTGAAAAAAGATAATACCCGGGTTCCCTATGAGCGTATAAAGATCGAATCCGGTGTCCTGAGGGCCTGTCATAAGAGACCGGTATCAGGGGCTCAGATCGGCCGCCTGGTGGATGAGGTGGAGATCATGCTCTTCAATTCCGGCGAGAACGAGGTGAGGACGGCCCGGATCGGGGAGCTGGTCATGGAGAAATTAAAGACTCTGGATCCGGTGGCCTATGTGCGCTTTGCTTCGGTGTACCGGGAATTTAAGGATACCCGGACTTTTATGGATGAGCTGGAGAAGCTGTCGGGAGAGGAAAGCCATGCTTGAGATGTTTTATCCGGACTGCCGCGAAGCCTCTGCCTGGAGTATCGACTATGCCGGCTGGTATGAGAAGGGATATCGGGGCGTGATCTTTGATATCGACAATACGCTGTCGGTGCACGGCGGGCCGCCGCCAGAGGAGACCCTGGAGCTGTTTCGCCGGTTAAAGGCCCTGGGCTTTGCCGCCTGTCTGGTCTCCAATAACAAGGAGCCCCGGGTTCGTCCCTTCGCCTGCGCGGTGGATGTCCCCTATATCAGCAAGGCAGGCAAGCCTTCGGTCAGGGGATATGAGGCGGCCATGGCGCGGATGGGGACGGACCGGGCCCATACGATGTTCGTGGGAGACCAGCTCTTTACCGATATCTTCGGGGCCAGACGGGCGGGACTTAAGAGTATCCTGGTGGATCCCATTGATCCTCACGAGGAGATTCAGATCGTGTGTAAGCGATATCTGGAGAAAATAGTCCTGTTTTTCTATGCCCGAAATAGCGCTTCTTGATTCATACCCCTTCGGAGTAGAGAGATTTCGTGGGATAAGATTTAAAAAGGGCAGGAAACAAAGACTTTTCTGACCTTTTTTTGCCTATCTTCAAAAAAAGGTTGATAAAAGTGCCATTTTAGTATAGAATGGCAAAAGAGAAAAGAAACAGAACAACACAAGGAGGAACCGATTCATGGTATCAGCTGGAGATTTCAGAAACGGCGTTACGATTGAAATTGAGGGTAATATTTTTCAGATCATCGAGTTTCAGCATGTAAAGCCGGGCAAGGGTGCGGCCTTTGTGAGAACGAAGTTAAAGAACATTATAAGCGGCGGTGTGGTGGAGAAGACTTTCCGTCCCACGGAGAAATTTGAGAACGCCCATATCGACCGTGTGGACATGCAGTACCTGTATTCCGACGGCGATTTATACTATTTCATGGATGTAAATACCTATGATCAGATTGCTTTAAATCAGGATCAGATCGGCGATACGTTAAAGTTTGTCAAGGAGAATGAGATGGTGAAGATCTGCTCTCACAAGGGCAATGTGTTTGCCATCGAGCCTCCTCTGTTCGTGGAGCTGGAGATCACGGAAACCGAGCCCGGCTTCAAGGGCGATACGGCTACCGGTGCGACCAAGCCGGCCACGGTGGAGACCGGGGCGGTGGTATATGTGCCCCTGTTTGTGGATCAGGGCGACAAGATCAAGATCGATACCAGGACCGGCGAGTATCTGTCCCGTGTCTGAGGGAAGCCGGTAACCATATACAGAGGACAGGATGTGAGAGATATGAATGCCTGGGAAGAGGAGTCTTCCCCGGCATTTGTTTCTATATAGTAGAGTATGCAAACGGACTGCCGGGGGCGGATCTTTGATATGGAAAACAGAGGAGGAACAATATGAAACGGTTACTGGATGTATTATCGAAGCTCGTGGGCGAAGCTTTCGCAAGCTGCGGCTATGAGGCATCCTATGGGAAGGTAACGGTGTCTAACCGGCCTGATTTGTGCGAGTTTCAGTGTAACGGCGCCATGGCGGGAGCCAAAGCCTACCACAAGGCTCCCATCGCCATTGCGAAGGAGGTGGAAGAAAAGCTGAAGGCCGGGCCGGACGGCGAAGGTCTTCAGGCAGCGGATAGGCCGGTGTGGCAGGAGGTGACGGCGGCGGCCCCCGGCTTTATCAATCTGAAGCTGCATCCGGTATTTCTGGCACAGTACCTGTGCGGTATGACAGAGGAAGAGAAGCTGGGCTGTGAGATGCCAGAGGTCTCTCGTACCATCATCGTGGATTACGGCGGACCCAACGTGGCCAAGCCTCTGCACATCGGTCATCTGCGCAGCGCTATCATTGGCGAGAGCGTGAAGCGGATCTGCCGGTTTATGGGCAACCGGGTCATCGGGGATGTGCATTTGGGAGACTGGGGATTGCAGATGGGGCTGATTATGCAGGCGGTGAAGGAGAAGAATCCGGATCTGCCGTATTTTAACCCGGATTATACGGGAGAGTATCCGAAGGAAGCGCCTTTTACCATCGGCGAGCTGGAGGAGATCTATCCGGTGGCCAGCACCCGGGCCAAGGAGGATGAGGCGTTCTGCCGTGAGGCCCATGACACTACCTACTTATTCCAGCAGGGGGACAGGGGGCTTACGGCATTGTGGCGTCATATCGTAGGGGTATCGGTACAGGATCTGCGGAAAAATTATAGGAGGCTTAACGTAGATTTCGATGTGTGGTACGGAGAGAGCGATGCCCAGCCGTTTATTCCTGCCATGGTGGAGCGGATGAGGGCGGAGGGGCATGCCCATGAGAGTCAGGGCGCTCTGGTGGTGGATGTGGCCGAAGAGGGCGATACCAAGGAGATCCCTCCCTGCATTCTGGTGAAGTCCGACGGCGCCACGCTGTACTCCACGACGGATCTGGCCACCATCGTACAGCGGATAGAAGAGTATCATCCCGATGCTCTCATCTATCTGGCTGATAAGCGTCAGGAGATGCATTTTACCCAGGTGTTCCGGTGCAGCCGGAAGACCGGGCTGGCGGCTGACGGGATACAGCTTTCCTACATCGGCTTCGGCACCATGAACGGTAAGGACGGCAAGCCCTTCAAGACCCGCTCCGGCGGTGTCATGCGTCTGGAATACCTGATCCGTGAGATCGAGGAGGCAGTCTATCGCCGGATCATGGAGAGCGAGAACCGGTCCATGGAGGAAGCAGAGGCGAAGGAGGTGGCGGCCATAGTGGGGTTAGCCGCTCTCAAATACGGAGACCTGTCCAACCAGGCATCCAAGGATTATATCTTTGACATCGAACGCTTCGCTTCCTTCGAGGGAAATACCGGGCCCTATATCCTCTACACCATCGTGCGGATCAAGTCGATCCTGGAGAAATACGCGGCGCAGAATAGGACAGATCCGGCGGAGGATGACAGAGCTCAGGGTAGAACCGGCGTGCCCGGGGATGCGTCCGAGAGTGTTTTAGACTGTGCGGCAGGGAATGGGCGGCCGGCGATCCGTGAGGCGGAGACGGCCAGTGAGAAGCAGCTGCAGCTGTGCCTGGCCCAGTTTGGCGAGACCATGGACCTGGCATACCGGGAGCTGGCCCCCCACAAGATCTGCCAGTATGTCTATGAGCTGGCTAACGCGGTAAATCAGTTTTACCATGAGACGAAGATCCTCACGGAACCGGATACCATGCGTCGGGAGGGGTATATCAGCCTGATTGGGCTGGCGAAGAAGGTGTTGGAGACCGGCATCGACCTGTTAGGCTTCACGGCCCCGGAGAAGATGTAGAAGCGGGAGTAAATATAAAAAACGAGATCGCGGAGGCTGCGGTGTATAATGCACGGCGGTCTCCGTTTTTTGTGTTACACAGGTATGCCATGGTAATTTTTGTTGGGTATTCCGTGTTTGTATCATTTTTGTAAGGAATATATAATCATGCATTTTCTGGTGTTAAAAGGCTGTCATTGAAAAACACATGAATGTCTGTTATTCTATAATCAGAGGTTCTAAGAAGGGTGGATTTATGTATGAAAGAATGATGTGGTTTTAACTTTGAAACAAATCCAAAGCGAGAAGAACCACAGTTTTGTGAAAGGTAAGGTTCATTTAATATGTAGCCGGAGAGGAGTCATGGGATAACATACAAATGAGACGAGGGGAATGAGCTGCAATATGGAAGAAAAATGGAAGATCGCCATAGTGGAAGACGAAGAGGATGTTCTGGTCGAGATAGACAGAATCGTAAGGAATATCTGGAAAGATGAGATGGATGATGTGGAGATCTGTCTCTATGGAAGCGGAAGGGCGGCTCGGGCCGCCATAAGAGACGGTGGGCGCTTCGATCTGTATCTGCTGGATGTGGAGATGCCGGATGTGGATGGACTGAAGCTGGCTGGCGAGATCCGGGAAAGGGACGGAGAGTCCTGCATCGTGTTTGTCACAGCCCATGAGAGATACGCGCTGCGGGGTTATCATTACCGGGCCTATCACTATATCATGAAGGATGAGGGGTATCAGAAACATTTGCAGGGGGTGCTGCGTGAAATCAGGGCGGACTGGTCAGAGCAAAAATCCAAATACTATGTGATCAATGCCATAGGTCACGGGTATATAAGAATACGGATGGACCGTATTGTGTATTTGGATGTGGAGGGAAAAAACGTGGTTTTTCACTGTAAGAATGGTGAAAGATATGCGGAACGCAAGACGCTTAAGGCAGTGTACGGAGAACTGGATCAGAAGATGTTTGTCCAGAGCCACCGGAGTATCATCGTGAATATAAGACATATCGCAAACATAGAGGGTGGGACCGTGAGGATGGATGGATATGATGAGCTGCTGCCAGTCAGTTCTCATCTAAGAGAAACCTTACAGATGGGGATGATGAATTACTGGAGGAACAGATGACAGAATATTTTTATGCAATATGTAATTTTTGCTATGAGAGCGTAAAGGCCTGGCTGATTGTATCCATGATTGCGTCAGTGGCGCCGCCTAAAAGGGATGAGAAAATTGTGAGGGTTATCTGGGGGATCGGGATCACAGCATTTTCTGTAGTAAGTACGGCGAATGTATGGATAATGGGGATTGTTTTTTCTGCTATGGTGCCTGCATTAATGGCTGTCTGGATGTCAGTGGCTGGGGCAGCCATGTATCAGATGAAATGGCGGGACTGCTTTCTGCTGACGTTTCTTACCTGTGTTGGATTTACGCTGACAGATTTCTTGATTCAGTCAGCGGGATATTTCTGCCTGGAAAGGATAGGATGGAGACGAGATCTTTTGATGACTTTGACATATGAGCGGGCTATATATCTTCTGCTTTATTTGGTGGGAGTGTCAGAGCTCAGAAAACGTGTGTGCGGATGGATGGGAAGAAATTTTAACATATTGAAACGATATCGCTTGCTGTGGGGAATGTTATGTATAGGATCCGTTTTTACGATTGTGTACTTTCAGAGAATATATCTGCTGATGGTATCGAACCAGTATTGGGAATCCTGGGGAATGTTTGTTTTAGGAATTACATTATGTATACTGATTTTTTCCTGGGATGTGGCCAGACGCAATATATTGGAGCGGGAACGTTTGCAGGAATTCCGGCTGGAGATGGCCAGTCGGGATTATGAACAAATCTGGAGACTGTATCAGGAGGACCAGTTAAGGCGACACGATGAACGCAAGCATATGGAGATGATCTATCAACTGGCACGAAAAGAAGCATGCCAGCCAGTGATGGAGTATATGGAAAAGTTGCTGGGAAGAGGGCATCAGGGCGATGATAGAATTATGACAAATCATTTCATACTTGATATGGTACTGAATGTGAAGAAGGGTGAGGCGGAGATAGCGGGAATTTCCGTAGAAATTTCCTGTGATGACATGTCGGCGCTTGCCATACAAGACCCGGATATCTGTGCCATATTTGCAAACTTGCTGGATAATGCCATCGAGGCGAATAAAAAACTGAAAAAGGAGGAACGATGGATCCGGCTTAGTTGCAAATGGCGTGGCAATATGCTGATGGTAAGGGAGCGTAATCCAATGGCGGAAAAACTAATATGGCGGGGAGATTGGCCGGAGACAACAAAGAAGAACAGAAGAATTCATGGCTTCGGTCTTACCAGTATCCGCGAAACTTTGAAAAAATATGACGGATATATGGAACTGAAAGAGGAACAGGGGGTATTTTTTCTGGATTTCTTTCTAAATGGTTTGGATGGAGAGAAACACTATACTTTGTCGGACGAGGTTCGTCTGGCCCGAAGGAAAATGGGGTGAGGAGTACCTGAAAGGGCATGGTTTCACGGACAAAAAAAGGGTTTTCGCAGACAAAGAATTGAAAATGGACAAGAAAATGATAAAATAAAATAATTTAAGACAGGAGGTGTCATATGAACAAAAGTGAAATACGAAGAGAGATGTGGAACCATCGATCAGCAGCAGGTGATGTGGAAAGAGAGCGGGAAGAATTGAGAAAGATTGGAGAGGAGTTAAGGGAAGAGATCGTTACATTAACCCGGGCATGTGATGGATTTATGACGATAATTTGTTGCTAAACGGAAAAAAGAGGAAGAGAGCAGAATGGTAGACCACCAGCCTGCTCTTTTCCATATCTTCACATATAAACAGGTAATTGTCGGCAAGCGGCTTGCTTATTCAGGCCACGGGTCGGACAGCAGCTATTGCGAGAGGATTACGATGACAAAAGAAGAAATGAAAACTGCCTTTTGGGCTGGCAAAAAAGACTATTGGAGGGATGACGAAGGCGCCTTCGACGGGTATTATCAGGATCTTGGGAGGATCTTTCGCTATTCATTGGAAGAGGAGTGTCAAAAACGGGGATGGAGATTGCCTGCTCTGTCTTCAGATTGGCAGGATGGGATGGCCGGGCAGCTCAGGCAGATTAGCCTGCGCACACTGATTCTCGAGATGGAGCTCTGCAATCGGGTCGGTGAGTTGAAGGGCAATGACAAAAAGGCACATTATGAATGCTTTGTTCGGGAGTATCTGGAGGATAAAGAGTACCTTAAGGAGCTGTATCAGATCTATCCAGTGATGTATGAAGCGATATTTTTATGCCTGGAACGGAATCAGAGAAATTTACTGGAGGCATTGGAACGATGGGAGGCGGATCGGAGAGAGATCAGCGACAGATTTTTCGGAGGGCAATCATGTAAGACAATAGAGGAGATATCCGGTGGGAATTCGGACAGCCACTGGGGAGGTCGAAGAGTGCTGGTTTTTCTTTTTGATAATAAAGAACGGCTGGTCTATAAACCCAGAAGTCTGGCCCTGGATGAAGCATATCAGGATTTTGTGAGATGGATAGCGTTGGGGGTAGGGATCGATTACCGATGGAATACCGTATGGAATCGGGGAGAATATGGCTGGTGTGGCTGGGTGAATCACCGATCCTGCACAGATCATGGGCAGCTAAAGCGATATTACCGGAGAAACGGCATACTGATGTGTGCAGGCTATGTACTGGGGTCCGGAGACATGCATTATGAAAATCTGATAGCCCACGGAGAGTATCCGGTGGCTATCGATCTGGAGATGGGACTTACGTCTCGTGGACTGCCTGCAAAAGGGGAGAAGGTATCGGAAACAGAGCGCATTTACCGGGAGTCAGTGCTGCATACAGGGCTGCTGCCCCTCTACCAGTGGAATGAACAGGGCGAGGGAGTGAATGTAAGCGCGATCAGTGGTGAGAGTGGACAACTGATTCCTGTGCATATCCCTGTGGTGGTAAATGCCGGGACAGTGGAAATGGGTGTGGAGTATCGCAGGACAATAACGAAAGAAAGCCGGAATCTGGCCCTCTTGAATGGGGAATTTCATGATCCCTTCAGGTATATGACAGAGATGGAGGAGGGGTTTGAGAAAGGCTGGAATTTCCTTATAGTCCACAGGGAAGAGGCCGGACGGCGGATCGCATCCATGGCTCGCGCGCCGGTGCGTTTTCTGATTCGCGATACTATGTCGTATTCCATGATGCTGATGCTGTCTTCTTATCCAGGATATCTGGTCGGAGACGGGGACAGAGAGAAGATCCTGGGCCAGGTGGTCAGTGAGGGTAAAGACAAAGATACCTGGGCAGGAGAGCAGGAGACAATCCAGCTGGAGGAGTGGGATATCCCGTATTTCTGGTATTATCCCGGTGAGACCAGGCTGTATAGTGCAACAGGAGAGGTGTGTGACGGGTATTTTTCGGAGCCGGTGCTCCGGCAGATCGACAGACGCCTGGCGGGCATGGAGGAGAAGGGGCTCATCCGGCAGAAACGGCTGATATGCTCTGCACTTCGGATGAGTTCAAAGGCGGAGATACCCGGCAGGAGAGTGAGTACAAACAGGCAGGCGGAAAAGAGGCACGTTCCGGAGGCCGGAGGAGGGGTGTCCGGTTCAACGGAAGAGATGCGAATCTTGCTGGCAAAGAGACTGGGCCGGATCTTATGGGAGGAAGCAATCCGGTCAGAGGATGGGACAGAGGCAGGTTGGATCAGTATGATGGTGGCTGGCTATCGAGAGCAGGGTTGCCTGATCCGTCCCGCAGGCGATTACCTGTACGACGGGATTGCCGGAATCGCATTATTTATGACCTTTCTGTGGAAGAAGACAGAGAAAGAGGACTACCGAAAAACAGGGGAGGTCCTCTGTGGGATGTTGTATGAGCATACATGTGCACTAAAGGCTAAGAGTCCTGAGGAGAGCCGTCTTACGGGAGCCTTCACCGGGGAGGCATCAATCCTGTACGCGTACCGGATCCTGTATGAGATCACGGGAGATGAGAGCCTGACAGAGCGCATGAAGGAGCAGGCCAGAAGCCTGGCAGGATGTTTGCCTGATGACAGGACTTACGATGTGCTGGGCGGCAATGCCGGAGCCGTGCTGGTACTGCTGAATATCTATGAACTAACGAAGGACCAGGAGTATCTGGAATGGGCCATCGCAGCAGGGGACTGTCTGTGCCAGGCTGCCACACGATATGATTTTGGCTGGGGCTGGGTCAATGACATTTCACAGAAGGCGTTGACTGGTTATGCTCATGGAGCCTGCGGGATGATGCTGGCTCTGGCAAAGTTGGGGTATTACACGAAGGATCCCAAATATGATGAGGCGGCGTATCAGGCATTCTGCTATGAAGAGCATTACTATCTGGAAAAGTATGAAGACTGGGAGGATCTGCGCTACAGCGAGGAGGATCAGGGACGACCAGGATATACTCTGGCCTGGTGTCATGGCCGGGGAGGAATCCTGGCGGCCAGGAAAAGTGCGGCCTTTTATGCCGGGGACAGACTCAGGGCAGCACTGCAAAGTAAACAGGCATTGTACTGGTGGGGACGGCTCCGGGCAGAGGATTATGAAGCGGCTGGAGATGGATATTGTCTGTGCCATGGAAAGTGGGGCAATGTAGCGCTGATGTGGCGTATGGGAGAGCGGGAGAAAGCGAAAGAATGGGAAAGGCGTATTCTTCAGGAGTTGTGTGAGGTCGGGGAGAAGATAAAGAATGGTCTTCCAATGCAGGAATGCGAGAATTACGGATTGATGGGTGGGCTGGCCGGAATCGGCTGCGGTGCTTTGGTCGGGGTGGAAGAACTGGGGAAATGGGTTATGGTGGAGTGGGAAAATAATTTCACAGACAGAAAAGGGCCTTTTGCGGACAAGCTGTAGAGGTAAAGCGGGAATTATGGTAAGATCAGGATAGTTGAAGCGCTGCAACAAAAAAGGCAGGAGGTATATTGAATGAAGAGAATCAAAAAAATGTCAACGTGGGCTATCATGCTGGCGATTGTCCTAAGCACGTCGTTGGTGGCTTTAGCAGGGAGCAATACGTTTCACACGAAAACGCAGGGATATAACTGTTCCGGGACGGTTAATCGCTCTGGCAATACGGTAAGCGGAAGCCTTACAGCCACAGCAATCCCTGGCGAGCCACATGTGGCAGATCCTGGTGTAGAAGTGATAGTTTACGGTTATAATGCAGGAGGTACAGAAGTGGGGCGTACTTCAGGAAGTGGTGTTACATCTTGTTCAGCATCTAAATCGTGTGGAGCAACAGTGGCAAGCGCAAAGGCGGAATATAAGTTTTCAGGCAAATTAATTGGTTCCGCAACTACAAATTGAAGAAGATGTTGTTAATGAATTATGCACAATAAATAATGAAAAGGGGCACTTCAAAGAGAATCTAAATGAGGTGTCCTTTTTTATATAGAGAGGATTTTGATTTGAAAAAGCGAATCGTGATGACAGACCTTGCTATATTTGCTATGATGATATTATTGGTGAGTTGCCAGAATGCGGACCTTAATAAATGTTTAGATAGTAATAAAACCTCAAATGAAATAAAACATTTGGCAGATCCTCAGTTTGACACAGACGAATACCTGGAGCGGTACGATCATGATAACGGCTGGGCACGAAGTGGGAATGTTGCCTGCATTACGAATAATACTCTTTATTTTATGCCCCCCATCTATGGGAACTATATCTTGTATGCGGATTTGGCCAGTGGAATATCCGGTCCTTTATGTGGGAAACCGGAATGCTTCCATATGGATGAAAGTTGCAGTGCTTACGTATATGGTTATGCAGAGGGAATGACATCATATGATAATCATCTGTACTGGGGAGAACGTCGTATTTTTCAGCCTGTGGAAATTTACAGTATGGAATATGACGGAACCAACCGGCAAAAAGTAAAAGAATTAGATTATAACCTGAATCAGCATGTAAATGTGAATTATGATATGTTTTTTCACAGAGGATATATTTATGTAGGCGGTGGAGTCAGTGAAGTGTCGGAGGGGCAGCCTTATTGCGGAGCTTTGGTTTATACCGTTTCTCTAAACAGAGATGAGGAAGAGATTATAATCCTGGATAAAGACTTTCCCGCCGAGACGGAGGTTCGGGTTCAGATGTTGGCCTGGCGGAACGATATATATATTGTCTTATATACCTGGAAGGATTCTGTAGATCATCTTTCTCTTTATCGCTGGGACTCCAAAACGCGGGAATTGCATGAACTTTATGACGAAGATATTTCATTTTGGGTTTTCAAAGCGTGGGTAACCGATACGGGAATATTATTCAGCAGCAGTGGTAACAGCGTCATATACCAATATGATTTCGCTGCGGAACAGTTAGCTCTCCTCTTTGATTTTAATGAGAAGGGAAGCATTGGTGGAACCTTTTTCTTTGCTGAGAATCAGATGATCGGCTGGTATCTGGACGAGAACCATATACCGGCAATCCAGATAAATGATTTTGAAGGAAATGAACTCTTTAATTCTGATCTTAATGCGAAAGAATATATAAAATTTGGAGAAGCCGTTCATTTTTTGGGGGCATCGGACAGCGCAATTTACTTTTACTGGATATATTCAGGAGGAAAGCGTGCCGTTGTGAAGATCCCATTTGACGGAGGAGGAGAAGTACAGGAATTATGGTATGGATATAGTGAATAACGGGGTCGTCATAATAAAAAGGAATAGGCAATGATATTTCAGATATTCCAATAAGTGAATGACCAGAGAGAGGCGCTTGGAGATGAGGCGACAGGGAACATGTATTATAGTTTGTGTTTTGTTGATGATACTTCTCGGTTCATGTCAAAGTAGAGATATGACAGGAGATGCTGATACCTTAAATTACCTGGCCGCTCCTTAGTTTGACACAGACGAATACCTGGAGCAGTACGATCATGATAACGGCTGGTTCCGGGAGCTGGGCGCAGCCTGTATAATTGATAATGCATTCTGTTTTATACCTCCTGCCGGAGGTGAAAACCGTCTCATGTATATAGACTTGGAGAACGGTATCGGTAGTCCTTTATGTGGAAAACCAGAATGCCTTCATACGTGTGAAGATTATAATTCCTACATATTTGGCTGGTGTAATGGTATTGCTTCCTATTACAGGAGAGACCGATGTCAGAGTACGGTTATTGACCTGGCGCAACGATCTGTAATATTGTATTGGCGACAGGAGAGAACAGGAATAGACAATGATCTCTTTAACGGAAGGAGGGCATTATAGTAAGCTGTATTTTGCAGAAAATAAGGTAATCGGCTGGGTGTTAAATGATAACCGTATGCCGGTTGTTCGTGTGACTGATTTTGATGGAAACGAGATATTTTATAAAACGCTGGATGTGAAAGAGTGGGCGAAATCAGGATACGGGGTTCATTTTTGGGAGTGACAGATGGAGCGTTATATTATTTTTTCCGATACTCCGGGGAAAAAGTATACTTGTGGAGGTTTTGCTGAACGGGGAAGGAACAATGAGGGAATTGTGGTCTATGCAGGAAAATGCATCGGGTTCAATCAAATAATGCAGGTAGACGTTATACGGGATATAAAGAAAGGATCGAAACGATGGAACTAAAACTGTCTGAGCTGACCAAGCGATATGGCGATAATGTGGCGTTAAAGGATTTTTCCGTGACCTTTACCCCCGGCATCTACGGGCTTTTGGGGGCCAATGGAGCAGGAAAATCCACTATGATGAACCTGATCACCGATAACATCCGGCGCGACGGCGGTTCCATCACCCTGGACAACCGCGATATCCTGCAGATGGGTAATGAATTCCGGGCTGTGTTGGGCTATATGCCGCAGCAGCAGGGGTTTTATGAGCGGATGACGGCCCAGGGCTTTGTGAGCTACATAGCCCGGTTAAAGGGAATGAGAGGCCGGCAAATGCACCGTCAGGTGGAGGAGATCCTGAGGCTGACCAATCTCTTTGATGTCCGCAATAAGGCAATACGCAGTTTCTCGGGCGGTATGAAGCAGAGGGTGCTCTTAGCCCAGGCGCTTCTGGGGGATCCGAAGATCCTGCTTTTGGACGAGCCCACGGCAGGGCTGGATCCCAGAGAACGGGTGCGTATCCGTAGTTTTATTAAAGAGCTGGCCAGGGATCGGATCGTTCTTCTGGCCACCCACATTGTCACCGATGTCGAATCCATCGCCGGTCAGGTGATTCTGATGAAGAAGGGAGAGCTGCTTAAAATGGATACGCCCCAGGCTCTCATGGAAGCGATCCCGGACAGCTGGACGCCGGTGGCTTACCATCTGAGTCTGGAGGATGTCTATCTGTACTTTTTGGGAGAATGAATATGAGCGAGTGGAAACGGGTATTTGGAAACGGACAGAGGATGGGGTCTCTGGCAGTTCTGACCTTGCTTTCCCTGGTCCTGTTCGGCGTATCCCTGGTGTGGATCGCCGGGGAGGGAGCCATTCAGCGCACGGTGGACATGGCCGGATATCATATGGAGCTGGTCAGGGATCTGCAAGGCAGAACCTGCGAGGAGATGCGCCGGATTCTGGATGACAAGGAAAACCGCCTGATTGAGTTTGAGGAGTGGTATGCGTCCTACTATGAGGATCATGATCCGGGAATGGATTACAATGAGGAGGAGAGAGCGGCCAGGGATTTAATCGCCGATCAGCCCAGCGCTGTCCAGGCTTCCGGGCTGGGGCTGCACCGCTTTGAATATACCTATGCAGCTTTCTGGGATGTTCTCCTGGATCTGGGAGAGCAGGTAGACTATGTGGACAGCTATCCGGCTTACCTGGAAAAGATACAGATCCAGGCCAGTCAGCAGTCCCAGACCAGCATTTTCGGCGCAGAGAACAGTTATTCCCGCCGGAATCTGCGAAAGACGGCAGAGGATTTTGCGGCCATAGGGGATGTGGAAGCTCAGATAGGAAATAACAGAGGGATAGAGGCCTGGATGGCCTTTGAGCTGGGGGATTATTTTCAGCTGGCAGGTATGGTGATCTTTGTGCTGGCTCTTTTGGAGGAGCGAAAGAAGGGGCTCTGGAGTATCGTCCGGGCCTGCGGGCAGGGACGGCTGCCGCTTGCTTTGACGCGGGCCGGTATCCTGGCTGTGGCTGCGGCGCTGTGCACTCTTCTGTTCTGCGGGCTGCCGCTTTTCGTTTCGCTGTGCTTAAGCGGGGGATGGCAGGATATGGGACGGCCGGTCCAGTCGCTTATGAGCTTTCGCACCTGTACTCTGCGCGTGACCATTGCGGAATGGCTGGGGCGGTATTTTCTCATCAAGGTGGCGGTGGGATGGGTCATCGGCCTGTTTTTCTGGGCGCTCTTAGGCTCCCTGGCCAATATCCAGTTTTCTCTGGGGGTGCTGGGGGCGGTGCTGGCGGGAGAGTATGCCTTCAGTGAGCTGATTCCTACGCAGAGCGCGCTGAGTCCACTTAAATTTTTTAACCTTTTTTCCTACATCCACACGTCTGTGTTAGACACCCGGTATGTCAATATGAATCTTTTTGGATATCCGGTAGGAGCGGGAGAACTCCTTTTGGCAGCTCTGCCGGTCTTTGCCGTCAGTTTTCTGCTCTGGGCGCTCTCAGTGGGCTGCCTCAGGCGGCCGGAGGGTAACCGGGATCTGCTGGGGAGCCTGTCCGTGTATGGGAACAGGGCGGCGGATCTGGTGCGCTGCCGGCTGTCTTTAGGAGGCTGGGAGTTCTATAAGACGTTTGTCTTCCAGTTCGGTGCGCTGATGCTGCCAGTTATGATGGCGCTGTCGCAGAAGCTGGAATATACCGTTTTTATCGGACATACGGATACCTGGTATCAGGCCTATGCTGGGGATATAGAAGGGCCACTGGGCGATACGGACGCATATCTGGACATAGCCCGGGGGTATGCTGCGGATGCCATAGACGCCGGTGAGCTGCATGGGGCCCTGGACCGGCTGGAGGCCCGGGTCGATGAGCTCCGGGAACGAGCGGCGGAAAAAGGCTATGAGCCATGGATGATGGATGCCAGCCTGTATAAATATAAGGCCTATTACAGCCATGACAGTATCCTGCGCCAGCGGCTCAACGCAGCCATCGCCGTTGCTTTTGTAGTCTTTGGCTGCGCGGGGCTGACGGCAGGAGAGAAGCAGGCCGGGATGGTGTGCCTGCTACGGGCGCAGAAAAGGGGGAGACGTCCTCTGTATGTGAGAAAAGCTGTCATGGCCACGCTCATGGCGGTCCTGGTCTTTGGCATGGTCTGGCTCAGGGAGTGGCGGACTTTCGTTGACTATGCGGGTCCGCTTACTCTGGATGCCCCGGTGGGGAATGTGGACCTGCTGGCGGATTTCCCGTGGTCCATCACGTTCCGGCAGTATTTCCTGCTGCTTTACGGCCTGCGGCTTTTCATGCTCATGGCCACAGCCTGGGTAACGCTTTTTTTCAGCGGGCTGGCGGGGGGACTGCCTTCGGCTTATGCCTTGTGCCTGAGTGTGCTGAGTGTGCCGGGGTTTTTGCTTGCTTTCGGCGCAGAGGCCCTGAAATGGATTTCACCGGTGGTCCCGGCGGCTTCGGCGGAGCTTCTGTGGAGCATGGGAAGAGGCAGCGTGATCCCGGCGCTGCCCTGGCTGATCTGGCTTCTCATGGGGACGGCGGCTCTGTGGGCAGGCGGCCGGCGGTGGAGTGGGAAGGATTTGTGATATTTATAAAACAAATAGGTAATTGCCAAACAGGTATCAAATTAAATTCATCTGCCAAAGAAAGCGGTTTGAATGGGAGCTATGTGGTGAAAGAATTTGTTTCCCCGGAGCGGCTGGCCGAGTGTGCCCGTGGGGTGGAGCTCCGGCAGGAGGCCGCTGGCCGTAAACGGGCCCGGCGGGAAAAGGCCCCGATTGCCGCCCAACTGCGGGAAGCCGGGAAACTGGCCGGGGAACGGCAGGTCTCCGCCGCGCCCAAACGGAACACGCCCGACCGGGGCGATAGGTAGACATGGCCGGAAAAAAGCGCCGCCGCCTCGTCCATCTCCATGTGATGGTATCCGAGGAAGAGCAGGAGCTTATCCGGGAACGCATGGCCCAGGCGGGCATTCGCAACATGGGCGCGTATATGCGGAGGATGGCTCTGTGCGGCTATGTGCTCCAGATCGACCTTGCCCCCGTCCGGGAGCTGGTGTCCCTCCAGCGGCGGTGCTCAAACAACCTCAATCAAGTGGCTATCCATGCCAACATCTACGGGGGCATCTATCCCGAGGAAATATCGGCCCTCCAGCGGGACTACTCCGCCTTGTGGGGCCCTCTGTTCGATTTGCTGAAACAGCTCTATACTTAATTTTACCTAATGTCCAGATTGGTTAATTGGGAGGCATGGTCCAGATGGAAAATGTGATAACAATTTTTGATTGGTGGGATGGCCCTCTGTGTGGGCTTGCAAGCTATAAAGGCTCTATTTGTATCTACGAAAGAATATTTGATGAAATTAGAGATGAGTGGAGTGATAAATATTATCTAACTCCAATAGAAGAAGATGCCTTAAATGTACTACTCCGGGATTGGAATAGATGGTGTGATACAGTCCAAAATGAAAGACCTCTTGATAGTTATTACTCTTTAGAAGATAAAGCGGACTATCTTCGTATAGTGGAATTATCTGAACAAAAAAGGGCTTATAAGAAAGTGGCCGTTTTTCATGGGCGGTATGATAAAGGCTATATCCCTATCGAGTATTATGTGGAATGGAGCGAATGATTTTAATAGGACAAAAAGGCAGCGGGCGCTTTGCCTGTTGTTTTTTTTCATGGAGAGAGGAGGTGCTACCACGGCCACGACCTATATCCGGCCCTACAAGCAGGCGGCGGGACTGAGCGCCGTCCAGACGATGGAGGAGCGGTTTGCCTACGGACTCAACCCCAAAAGCTGGGGGCCGTGTCCTCCCACCTTTGCGACCCAGCCACAGCCGCCGCTGAGTTTCTGCTGGTGAACAATCTGACCGACTATGACGCACTGGCGGCAAAGACCACGGCGACGGTTGACCGGGCACACTCTGGCCGGGGAGCTCCAGACCACCGAGGCTGCCCTCTCCAAAGTCTCTGGGCTGATGGGGGCCGTGGTGGACTATGCCAGGGCCCGGCCCGTGTTTGACGGCTACAAGGTGGCCCGGCCCAGCAAAAATTTCGGAGTGTGGCCACACCCGAATTGCTTGCCGTTTTTGTCCCGAATTCGGGGTAAAAATGGTTATACCGAAAGGCAGATTATCCCGAATACTTCAAAGAAAGCCAGTAACCGCGGCATTTCTTAGAGAAATATTCGGGATAACTTTTTAGCCATTTACACGGTCAGCTTTCCTAAATCTCTCGTTTAGGGAGAATAATTCGGGATAATTTTAGGTGCATCATAGACCGTAAAGACGTTTGAGGATTTCATCATCACTGACGGTATAATTAACAGGCTCCGCTTCAAGGAAAGGATCAGAAGCCATTGCCTCCGTGATTGCTTTTCTTTTCGCTTCTGTATCTGCGTGTGCGTAAATCAGCGTGGTTTCAAGCTGTTTGTGTCCAAGCCATTGCGAGATTAAAGTTTAATCCATGCCGTGTTGGTATAAATGCAT